>JACRIN010000006.1 GCA_016220085.1 Planctomycetota bacterium | reverse complement strand
CGCGGGCGCCCCCCGGCCGGGGTCGGCGCCGGGCCCTGGGGCGTGGGTGCAAGCGCCGTCGAGGCCGCGGGCGCGGCCTCGACCGTGGCGTCCGCGGGTGCCGGGGGCACTTGGGGCGCTTGGGGCGCCGGCGCCTCGCTGGAGCCGTTCGTCTGCGTGGTCGAACTCAGCGTGGTCGACCTCGGCGTGGTCGAGCTCGGCGCGATCGAACTCAGTGCGGTCGAACTCGGCGCGGACGAGCCCGTCGCGAGCGCCGGCGACGCGAGCGTCCGCGTGGCGAACGCGCTCGACACGAGAGCGAGCGCGAGCGCGAGCGCGGTGGAACGCAGGCCGAGAGGCGGTTGGGAGGTCATCCGGAGGCTTAGTCTAACGAAACGAGCGTTCTACATGAAAAGCTCGCGGGGCTCCGTGCGGAGCGCCGCGAGCTGTGGGTTCTGCGGCGTGGTTCGGCGCCCCCTGCGCTCTCGGACCCACGCCGCCGGAGCGGCGCGCCTACTGCGGAGGCGGCGCCCCGAGCGCGAACTCGATCTTCTCGATCTTCTCGCGCTTGCAGATGTTCACCACCGTGATCACTTCGTTCCACGGCACCGCCGCCTGCGCGTCGATCGTCACCGGCGCGTCGGGGTTGTTCGCTAGCACGAGGTCTCGGTAGGAATCGCGGATCAGCGTCTGAAGCTCGTCGTTGCTGCGCACTTCGCGGGTGCCCATGCGACGAATCGTCTTCTGCGTGTCCTTGTCCCAGAACATCGCGATGCGGACTTCCTTGAGGATGTCGGTCGCCGCGCTGACGCCCTGATTGCCCTTCCCCTTGGGCAACCAGGTGTCGAACTTGCCCTCCAACTGCTTGAAGCGGAAGGAGCACATGAAGAACACACAGAGACAGAAAATGACGTCGATCAGAGGCGTTACGTTGATCGCGACTGGGTTGTCTTCATCCATGCCACCGCCGGCCATGAGAAGCTCCTTCTTGCTATCAGGGGTTGAGTTGGGCGACGAGAACGGGGCTCACTGGCCCATCTCTTCGGGCGGCGGTTGCGCCGCCGCCACTTCGATCTTGTAGAGCTTGGCCGTGCCGCAGAGCTCGATCAGCTTGTTCACGTCTCCGAACGGAGCCGCGAGGTCGGCGCGGATCAACACCTTGCGCCGGGAGAGAAGCTGTCCGGCCGCGGGGTCGATCTCGGTCTCCATCGCTTCCGCCGCCTCTTCGTCGAGGCGCGGCTTGATGTCGGCCGCCGTGTACTCGCGTCCGCGGATCGCGTAGAGCCAGTGATCCGACTCGCGGCAAACCCCGCCCTCCTCGTTGACCGCGCAGCGGAAGCCGCCCTCGGGGTACCTGTGGTGGACGTTGATCGTCGTGTAAACGTCCTTCACGTCGTCCTTCTTGTCTTCCGGCTTGACCTGATCCGCCTTCGGCAGGACCAGCTCGGCCAACTCGCGCCGACCCATGTCCGCGCCGAGCATGAAGAACAAGAGCAACAGGAACATGATGTCGACCATCGCGATCAGGTTGCACATCGGCGGCTCGCCGCACTCTGCCTTCTTGCGCTTCTTCATGCTTCGTACCGGAGGTGGATGGACTCAAGGAGCGGTTCGGGACGGGACGAGATCAGTGGCCCTTGGCGTTGACCGCGAGGTGCTTCAGCATGTCGACCGCTTGCAGGTTGATCGACAGGGTCATCTTGGTGACCTTGTTCTTGAACAGGAAGTAGGCCGTCAAGAACACGATCGCGAGGAACAGACCCATGGTCGTGTTCACGAGCGACTCGTACACGCCCTTCGCGAGGTCACCAGGCGTCGGCGACTTGAGCTTCTCGATCGCCTGGAACGAGCTGATCATGCCGGTCACCGTGCCGAGCAGGCCGAGCAGAGGCGCGACGTTGCCGAGCAGCGACAGGTAGGAGATCTTCTGTTGCAGCTTGAACGCTTCTTCGTTCGCCGCCGCTTCGAGACCCTGGATCATTTCCTCGTAGCCGGCCGCGCGCATGCGCAACGCCGAACCGATGAGGTGCGACAGGTAGCCGCCTTCCTCGTCGCAGAGCTCGACCGCGTCGTCGTACTGCTCTTCGTCGATCAGGGCTTCGAGCTCCTGCGCGAGCGAGGCCGGCGCGAGCTTCTCGCGACGGATGTTGACCAAGTGCTCGACCACGAGCGACACGCCGATGATCGACACCGCGAGCATCAAGTAACCGACGAAGCCGGTCGTCTCGAACAGTTCGAGCCAGCTCTTGCCGCCGCCGTGCGGATCCGCCTCTTGGGCGAGGGCGGTGTTGGCCACCAAGACGACGGCCACCGCCGCCAGTCCGAACATCAGGGGTCGCTTGAAGGACTTCATTCTTCTCTCAGTCGTGTGGGTTCGAGTTGGGGATGGAGCAGGGGGACCCTGGTCGCCGCGGCGGGGGCCGAGGCGCGATCAGAGGTATTTCACTTCGGGAGGAAACGCGAGTTCGGAAACTCGCGCTTGAGACGGGCGAGGTTCTCTTCCGAGCGCGCCTTGTAGGTGCGCTTCTTGTCGCCGTTGGATTCGACCTCGGAGATGTACTTGCAGACCACCGAGGCATCGAAGAGCGCACGCTCGTACTCGACCGTCGGCTCGCCCGGAAGCGGTTGGTACTGCACGACGCCGCGTAGGTGCGCGTACAGCGCGTCGAGCAGCACTTCGGTATTGCGCTTCGACTTGCCGTCTTCCGTCAGCAATTCACCGAGCGCATTCCAAGCGCCGGCGAGCACCACGTTCGACGAGCCGGACTTCTTGAGGTCGTTCAAGATCGTCTCGGCTTCCGCGCGCTTACCTTCGCCGATCAAACAGCGGGCGCGACCCAGTTGCGCCTCCTGGGCGATGCTCGACCCCGCGGCGGCGGCCTTCTCGGCGGCCTCATACGCGGCGCGCGCCTCGGCCCAGCCCTTCTTGCTCTCGGACACCCGGCCCTTGAGCATCGCGAGGTCCGCTTCGACCCCGGTCGCGCCCTGCGCGGCGAGGTTGATCGTCGCGACCGCCGATTCGGCCGCGTTCGCGTCGCCCTTGGTCAAGAGCGCGTTGATCCAGTTCTCCCCCGCCATGCGCAGGTAGCGACCGCGCGGGAACGCCGCAAAGAGCTCCTTGTAGCCGGCGGCGGCTTCGTCGAGCTTGCCCTGGCGCTGCAGCACGAGCGCGCGGTTGTAGAGCGCATGCTGTTGCAGCACCGGACGGGTCTTACCCGCGCCGTTCTTGAGGGCTTCGAACTGCGTGAACGCGTCGTCGAGCTTGCCCGAATTCAGCGCCTCGAGCGCCTCGTTGAGGCCGCTCGGGTTATTGTAGTCGATGCTGGCGACCTCCGCCCAGGGAATCACCTTGGTCTGGCCGGCCTTGATCTCGATCGACACGCCGGCGAAGTCCTCGGCGGTCACCTTGCCGATCTCGGACTTGCCGCCCTTGATCTGCACGACGTCCTTCTCCTTCTTCTGCGCGAAGGCGGAAGGAGCGAAGAGAAACGCGCCGAGGAGCAGCGCAGCGAGGCTGACGAACCAGGTCTTCATCGTGGAGTTCTGCATCTGGAGAGGACGCTCGGAGATCGAGTCGGAGGCGTTCTTTTCACTTCTTGGGCTTGTGACCGAGCTCGACCAGCTTGTCGCGCAGCTTCACGAGCTTGTCGCCGTAGCCGAACTTGGACCAGTCCGCCTCGTTGCTGTTGCGCTCGAGGTCGTTCAGCACCAGCGTCGTGTCTTGGAACTTGCCGGCTTCGAAGAGCCCGCGCAGTTGGTAGTACTTCGCGCCCCACCAGAGGCCCGATTCGGGCGAGGTGCCGGCGAGCAGGACGCGGAAGCGGTCGAGCGCTCGATCCATCCGCGGCTGGTCCTTGGCGGCGGCCCCGGCGAGCAGGTCGGCGACCGCCCAGTCGAGGAACGCGTAGATCAGGCGCGGACGCGCTTGAGCGACCTTCGAATTGATGCGCGGCGCGCCGCTCGACGTGTCGACGAAGCGCGCTTCGGCGAACAGGCCATCGAGCGCGGATGCGGCTTCGTCGAACTTGGCGAGGAAGCCGTAGCAACGCGCGCGGAGCACCGTGCGCTCCTCGGAAGCGCTGACCGAAGCGAGCAGGTCGAAGAGCTGCACGGCCTTCTCGAAGTACTCGGGCTGACGCGCGGCGCGCTCGTCGCCGCCGACGAAGGTCTCGACCCTCTCGGGCACTTCGTTGAAGACCAGCGCGAACAGGTAGAGGCGCTTCGCGACCTTGTCGATTTCCTGGTCGTCCGGCGCGCCCTCGGTCTTGGTCAACTCGGGCGCGACGCTGAGCCAGTAGTAGTCGGCGGCGCGCTTCCATAGCGTGAAGCCGTCGCGCGACTTCGCGTCCTTCTCGAAGAGCTCGAGCCCCGCGCGGTCGAGCGCGCGCGCGACCTGGCCCGCGGCGGCGGCGACCGTCTCCGAGTTCGGATCCTGGGCGATCAACGTGTCGAGCTTCGCGCAGGCTTCCTCGAGCTTGCCCTGGCTCTGCAGCGCGGTGATGCGCAGGTTCCAGACCGCCGAAACCTTCTTCGGGGTGTTCGCGAGGTCGTTCTCGGCGTCGCCGAGCAACGTGAAGACGTCCTGCGGTCGGTTGACGGCTTCGTGGAGAGCGATCGTCGCGCGCAACACCCGGACGGTGAACGCGAGATCCGATGCGACGCGAGTGACGTTGGTGTCGAGCGACGTGGCGCGCTGCTTGTCGAGCTCCGCTTGGCAGGCCTTCGCGAGCTCGTCCGCTTGCTTGAAGTAGGAGACCGCGTCGTCCTTCTTCTCCTTGCCCCAAAGCTCGCGGGCGTATTCGAAGTAGCAGCGCGCGGCGCGGCTCTGGCCGAGCTCGTAACCCGCCTGGCCCGGACGGAACTTTTTGTAGAAGTCCGCGGCCTTCAGCCACTCCTTGTTCGCTTCGAGGCCGTCGCCCTCGCCCATGATCGCGTCGACGGCGCGCGGGCTGTCGGGGAACTCGCGAGCGAGCGTCTCGTTGCGCTCGTCGACGCGCTTCTTGAAGAACTGGCGGCGCTCTTTCTCGTAGAGCCGCTGGTAGAACACCTTCGCCCAGTAGAGCGCCTCGGGCGCGCGCTCGGACTTCGGATAGAGCTCGTACACCGCGTCGTACGCGACGGTTGCTTCCAGGAACCGCTCCTGGCGCGTGTACACCGCAGCGACGACTTCGAGCGCCTGCGGACCGACCGCGGTCTCGTTCGGCATGCCGCGCGCCGTTTCGCGCGCGAGGTTGGCGAAGAAGAGCGCGCGATCCCAGTTCTGGCTGCCGACCATCTGGCCGGCGATGCGCAGCAGGTTCTCCGCGGACATCGTCGTGCTGCCGCCGCCTTCGACCAGGCGCGAGATCAGGTCACGACCCTTGCGGCCCCACGGCCCGTCCGGATCGCTCTCGATCAGCTTGTTCGCCGCCGCGGTCGCGGCGCCGGTCTCGCCGGCGTCGATGTACGCGTCGGCGAGCGCCGCGTAGATCGGCATCGCGTCGCGCGCTTCGATCGCGCGCGGCACCCGCGCGAAGTACCAGTCGGCGAGCTCCTTCGCGGCCTCGACCTGCTTCTGCTCGGCGAGCAGCTTGACCTTTTGGAGCGTCGCGTTGCCGGTGAGGTCGGCGACTACGTCGTGGAGCTCCTCCGGGATCGGGTACAGCTCGCTCGGATCGGTCGGGTTGTTCGGGTCGTCCCAGGACGACGCCAGGCCGATCGCTTCGTCGTAGTCGGCGAGCGCATCGTCGATCTTCCCGAGATCGCGGTGACAGAAGCCCATGTAGATGAAGGCTTCGTAGCCGAGGAAGCTCGTGTTCTGATAGTCGAGCGTGAAGTCCTCGAACGCCGCGACCGCCTTGTTCAGGCGATCCTTGCGGCTGGCTTCGTCCGGCGCGTAGATCTTCGAGTTGAAGTAGTACGTCTTGGCGAGGTTGTACCGCGCCTGCATGAACTGGTCGTTCAGGTACTCGACGTTGGTCGCACCGGGGTCGGAGAGCAGTCGCTGGAACTCCTCGAGGCGTGCCTCGAGGCCGGACTTCGCCTCGGTGAAGGTCTCCTGAGCCTTGTCCTTGAGCGCGCGCTTCCGGTCGGGGTTCTCTTCCTGGCCGACCATCGACGAGTACGTTTCGCCGAGCAGGCGATAGACCTCGGGCAAGCTGTTGCGCTCGCCCGCCGCCTCTTCGCGGCGCGGATACGCCGAGATCAGATCGAGCTTGGCCTTCAAGATCGAGTCGAGCTCGTCGCGGCGCTTCTGGAGGTCGGCTTCGTCGCGCACCTTCTGCAAGCGCAGCGCGATGTCGATCACCATCAGCTTCAGCGTCTCCGCGCTGTCGATGGGACCGCGCTTGCGCATCGCCGCGGTGAACGACTCGGCCAGGTCACCGTAGCCCCGCTCGGTGAGGCGCTGGACGAAATCGGCGTCGTCCTTGCCGAACACGGCGTCGGACTGACCGAGCGCGGCATTCGTCGTGGCGACGAGGAAAGCCAGGGAGATCCAGCGTTGCTTCATGGAGGTCGCTCGAGGGGGCCGGCTCACTCGCCCTTGCCGTCTTCCTTGGCGGGCTCGCTGGGCTTGTCACCCTTGGCGTCTTTCTTGCGCGAATCGGAGGGCGCGGCCTTCTTGGCCTTCTCGTGACCCGTGAACGCGTTGCCGTAGCGGTAGTACACCTCGAGCGTCAGCACGTTGATCGCCGTCGCGTAGATCGGGCCGCCCGAGAGCGACCAACGGTCCGGCGTCAGCCAGCCGCCGCGGGTGCAGACGTCGTTCTCCGTGCTCTTGTCCTGGAGCTGGAGGACGCAGTCCTTCATCCGCTCGTTCCACTGGTTCCAGTACGTCTGCGACTTGCGCGGGCTGTCCGGACCATCGAACTGGTTCAGCGCGAGCGAGCCGTAGTACCAGTAGTAGTAGTCGATCGACAGGCGCTCCTTGCCGATGTCGGGCGGGTCCTTGACCAGCCACTTCGCGCCGAGTTCGAGCACCGGATCGTCGATGTCGTGGGACACGAACGTCCGGGTGAGCATGCCGAGCGCCGACATCACCGCCGGGTGGTACTTGTACTGGTCGCCGTGGCCGCCGAGATCGGCGCCCGCTTGGTCGGGCATCAGATAACCGACGCGGCCGTCCTTCGCGGTGACGTAGGTGATGAAGTCCTGCGCGCCCTTCATCGAATCCTCGGGCACCTCGAGGCCCGCGAGCGACGCGGACTTCAGCGCCATCACCACCCACGTCGTCACCGACGTGTCGGCGTCGCGCATCTCGACCTCGAACGAGTTCTGGTCGAGCTCGCCGCGGTCGCGACGATCGATGACGTCCTGCTTCGAGGCGTAGCGCCAGCCCCACAAGCCTGTCGAGTTCTGGGGGTTCGGCTTCTGGGCGTTGACCAGGAAGTTGATCGCCTTCTGAGCAGGTTCCTTCCACGCACGGCTGTTGGTCATGCCGTACGCCTCGGACAGCGCCAGCGCCGCGAGCGCTTCGTTGTACATGAACGCGCGCGGGCTGGTGAACGAGCCGTCTTCTTCGTTCTGACGCTCCTTCAGCCACTTCAAGCCGTTCTTGATCACGTCGCCGATGCCGTGGCGCTTCGCCATCGCCTCGTCGACGAGTGTCTGCTTCGACGTGTTGTCGTAGCCGGCGCCGAGGAAGGCGAGCAGCGACAGCGCGGTCAGACCCTCGTCGAAGTTCCGCTGGTACGAGTCCGCTTGGTCCATCGGAACGCACTTCGGACCGAGCTCGGAGCACTTCGCGAGCACCTCCGCGGCGCTCCAGTAGCCGTCCTCTTGCTGGTGGCGGATCAGCCAGCGCAAGCCTTCGAGCACCGCGGCTTCCGTGCCCTGCGTCGCGCCGCCGCCGCGACCCTTGCCGCCGCCGCCCGGTCGGCGCGAAGCGTAGGTCGACGGGACGCCGGTGCCGTAGTGGCCGGGTCCGATACCGACGCCGATCGACGTGCCGCCGGTCGCGCCGGGGGGCAGGTTCTCGGCCGCGGTCGGGTCGCCGCGCTTCATGTGCAGGTCTTCCTGCGGATCGTTCGTCGGGATGTAAGCGTCCTCTTCGAACGTGACGATCTCCGCCTCTTCGTTCTTCGGCACGGCCTTGCGCTCGATCGCCTCCTCGGGCTGCTCCACGACCGGCGGCGGGTCGGGGCGCTTCGCCATGTTCACCGTGACAGGGATCTCGATCTCCTTCTTGTTCTCGGAGACCGCGAACACGACCACGCCCGCACCGAGCACGACGTGGAAGGCAATCGAGATGACTACCCAGGGAGAGTTCTGGTAGGCCTGTTTGACGTAGTCAACCGGATTGAACGCCATGGTTCGCTTCCGTCGGGGTGGACGAGAGGGGGGGCCGCGGGCAGGTGAGGACGACGGTGAAGACGGTGACCGCCGTGCATCGCTCGCGTCGAGTAAGGCAGGACCGAGCGACCTACCCGCTCACCGGTGTTCGGTTTCACACAGGGGCGAAGCGATCGGAGCGCGTCCTTCACTTCCCCCACCGGCGGCGGCACCTCGCGGTACCTGACCCATTCGACGAGAACCTCGAACCAGACCGGGGGTCGTCGGTCCCGCGCTACGCGAGCGCGAGGTCGGCGACCGTCGGGCCGAAATTCGAGGCGGGATAGGTTAGTCGAGGGCCGCGGAGTCGACAAGCACCCGCCGACGTCCATCACCGCAGCGGCAGCGGTCGGCCGTCGAGCTCCGCAGGCAGCGCGAGCCCCAACTCTCCGAGCAGCGTCGGCACCACGTCCGCCGGCGAAGCCGCGCGCGGATCGCCGCCCGCGACGACGCGACCGCCCAGGAAGACCAACGGCACTCGCCGGTCGTACGGGTGCGGGGTTCCGTGGCTCGTGCCGACACCGACGGACACCAGCCAACCGCGCCGCGGCTGGAAGAGGACGTCGGCGGAGCGCTCCGCTTCGAACGAGTGTCGCTGCAGTCGAAGGTCCTCGGGCCACGGTTTCGCGGGATCGAGCTCCGCGAGCTCGTCCCACGTGAACACCCGCTCACACCACGGCGCCGCGGCCGCGAACGCGGCTTTGGCTTCGGCGCGGACATCCTTCGGAGCCACTCCGGCCGCGCGCAAGCGCTCGGCCGAGAAACGGATCCCGCTCGCATCGGAATCGACGAAGAAATCGTCGCCGAAGCGCGCCTTCACCGCGGCGCGCGCGCCCTTGACCGCGGCCGAAAGCTCCTTGGACGAGACGCGGCCCGCGTCGACGCCCTGCGCGAGCAGCGCTTCGGGGAGTTCGAGCACGCCGTGGTCGGCGCTGAGCACCGCGAGCCACCGACCCGCGCCGACGCGCTCGTCGAGCAGCGCGAAGAACTTTCCGAGCTCGCGATCGTCGCGCAGGAGCAGGTCGGTCACCTCGCGCGAGTACGGACCCGTCGCGTGCCCGACGATGTCGCACGCCGAGCACGACACGCCGAGGTAGTCGACGTGCTCGTCGGAGCCGAGCGCGAGGCTTTCGACCGCGCGGCCGGCGAGTTCGAGCACCCAGCGATCCGAGAGCGGCGAGTGGTAGACGAAACTCGCCCACTGCGCGCGCTGCTTGTCCTCGGGAGGCTTCGACAGGTCGGGCGCGTCGTACGGGAAGGTGTGGCGCTTGTCGAGGAAGTTGGCTTCGCCGACGCGGTCGTCGGCGGCGGTCAGGGTGCCGTCGAGCGATTCCGGCAGCGAGCTCGCCCAACTCGCGCCGAGATCGCTCGCGCGCGCTCGCTCGACCCAACCCTCGTTCCACGCGCGCACGAACGCCGGCAACTCGCCGGTGAACCACGTCGACGTCATGAAGCCGCTTCCCGCGAGGTCCCACCAGAGCGCGAGGTCGGGATGCTGGCCGCCGAGCCCGATCGCCGCGCGGTCCTTGGTGCTGATCGTCACCGTGTGCTACTTCGGGTCGGCCGCTTCGAGGAAGTCGGCGAGCCCGGGCCCTCGGATGGCGCGCGGCGAGCGGCCGTCGGCATAGGGCCGCGCGAGCTGCCGCACCGGCTCGACCGCCGCGTCGGCGACGCAGTAGATGTCGGCGTTCTCCTCGCGGGCGAGCCAGTCGTTCGCGACGATGCCGTGCTTCCAAGGCATCCGCCCGGTACCGAGCGTCGTGTGCCCCGGGCACGTCTCGGTGCCCGCGTAGTCGTAGTGCGCCTCGCTGAAGCGCCGGCCTTGCTCGACGAAGCGCTTGAAGCCGCCGGTCCAGTGCGCGCGCAGTCGATCGAGGTGCTCGGGGATCATCTGATCGACGACGAAGATCACCACGAGCTTCGGACGCTCGACGGCCGTCTCGGACGGAAGCTCGGGCGCTTGGAGCGCGCCGAGCACGAACGCCAACGCGGTCAACATGGCGCTACTGGATCCCGAGCGCCTTGAGGCGATTGTAGAACGTCCGCCGCGGGATCCCGAGCACGCGAGCCGCTTCGCCGCGCCGGCCGCCGGTCGCCTCGAGCGTCGCGCGGATCAGCTCGGACTCGACCTCCTCCATCCGCCGGCCGACCATCGCCTTGATCCCGGTCGCGCCGGTGCGCGGCGCGGAAGAAAGGTGGCTCGTCAAGTCGGCGCCGAGCGCGTCACCGCCGAGCGCGAACATGCGCGTGATCTCGTTCTGCAGCTCGCGCACGTTGCCGGGCCAGTCGTGCGCCATCAGGCGCTCGAGCGCCTCGCGGGTCACCGTCGGCTTCGGTCGGTTGCCCTCGGTCGCGAGCCGCGTGAGGAAGCACTCGATCAACACCGGGATGTCCTCGCGCCGCTCGCGCAGCGGCGGGATTTCGATCTGCACCACCTTCAGGCGATAGTAGAGATCCTCGCGGAAGCGCCCTGCCTGGACTTCGCGCGCGAGATCGCGGTTGGTCGCCGAGATCACGCGCACGTCGACCGGCAGCTCCTCGTTGCCGCCGACCCGGCGCAAGCGACGCTCCTGGAGCACGCGCAAGAGCTTCGACTGGAGCGCGAGGCTCATCTCGCCGATTTCGTCGAGGAAGAGCACGCCGCCGTTCGCCGCTTCGACCAGGCCGACGCGGTCGCGGATCGCGCCGGTGTAGGCGCCTTTGACGACGCCGAACAGCTCGCTCTCGAGCAGACCTTCCGCGATCGCGCCGCAGTTGACGCCGACGAACGGCTTGTGGCGACGCGGACCGTTCTGGTGGAGCGACTGCGCGACGAGCTCCTTGCCCGTGCCGCTCTCGCCGAGCAGCAGCACCGGGAAGTCCCCCTCGGTAACGCGATCGAGCACCGAGAGCATCGCCATCATCGCGCGGCCGCGTCCGATGATCGCGGCGTAGGAATGGCGCAGCTCCAGTCCGCTCGGCACGAAGCCCTCGGAGAGCGAGTCGAGCGCTTGCGCTTGATCGTGCAGCGCGCTCTTCAGTTCCTCGTTGACGACTTCGAGGCGCTTCCTCGCGCGCTCGTTCTCTTCGAGCAAACGGACCCGCTCGAGCGCGAGCGACGCTTGGTCGGCGAACGCTTCGAGCAGGTCCTGCGCGGTCGCGTCGAACTGACCTTGCGCGAAGCGGTTGTCGACGTACAAGCAGCCGCGCACTTCGTCGCCGACGCGCATCGGCACGCATAGGACGCTGCGGAGCTTCATCTCGGCGACCGACGCCGCGGGCGCGAGCGCATCGTCGTTGACCGCGTCGTCGGAGCGGAACGCCTGACCGCTCTCGAGCACCGTCTTCGTGATCGAACGACTGACCTTGCGCAGCGCCTTCTTGACGTTCTCCTTGTCGATGTTGCGCGCAGCGATCACCTCCCAACCGGGCGGCACGCCGTCGTTCGAGTCCGCGTCGACGACCGGCGCCGCGGCTTGCGTGGCGACGCGCTGGATCAAGAATCCGCGCTCGGCTCCGACGAGTTCGATCGCTGCATCGAGGATCCGATCGGGGAGCGTCTCCGGCCGCGTCGCGCGCGCCATCTCCTTGTTGAGCTCGAGGATGCGCAGCAGCGCGTGGCGAGTGGCGTCCTCGGCGGCGACGCCAGGAGCTTGCGGATTGCGTTTGAGGAAGCGAAACAAGGCGTGCCTTCTGTGCAAGCCGTGCCCATCCCGGACACGACTGGCTAACTTTGGCACGAATCGGCCGCTTTCGAAAGGGCGTTGGCAATCGCGCGTGCCACAAGCTGCACGGCGTGCTGCTGCGTCGGGCCCAATCCGCCCAACTCCTGGACGGCGCCGGCGAGGTCGAACGCGCGCGCGTCGGCGAGCGCGAGCCCGCTCAGTCGCTCCGCGGCGAGGGAAGCGCACGCCAGCGACGCTGCGCAGCCCCTTCCGGCCCACGCGAGCTCGCGCACTCGGCCCTCCGCGAGCCAGACACCGACCTCAAGCGCGTCGCCGCACGCCGGGTTGGTGCTGCGGCCGAGCCCGTCGGCACCGACCGGCGTCCGTGCGTGGCGCGGCGCTAGGAAATGGGCTTGAAGTTTGGGAGGAAGCCTGGCCATTTCGCGCTCCGGACAGAAGTGTAATCCAGACCACAAACCTATGTCAACCAACAGCTTGCGACGTGGCTCACGCGCACAGGAGAGACGCCCGCGGCCCGCGATTTGCCCCAATGCGATTTTCAAGCTATCCTGTGGGGCTCCAACGATGACCCGACCAGGCAAACCCGTCGCGAGGCGGGGGCGCAAAGTCGCGGATCCACGGGAAACCGGGGACTGCCGGACTGCCGAACGTCGTCGCTCCTGAAAGGGAGATCGCATCCGAGGGGCAGACGGGGCCATCCCCCGCCTCGGAGCGCACGGTCCCACCGGCGCGGGTCGACACCCGCGGCGCGGACCGGACCGAAGGTCTGCGCACCTTGGCGGCATGGTCTCGAGCGAACGCCACACCATGCCTTCCACCTCAGAGTTCCTGATTCGCGCGCCGAGCGTCCACCGTGCCCTTGGGCCCGGCGCTCCCGCGACAGCTCGAGCGCGAAGCGACGCGGCGTTCGTCCTTACTACGGTTCGTGCGCACCGCGCGAACCGGGGCCACGGCGAGGGACGCGAGTCGTTCGCCACGGGGAAGGAAGCAGAACGGGCGCGCCGGATGGGGACACCGGCGTGTTCGCGAAGGGGGAGCCAGCGTGGGTCTCGTCTTGTGGGGACGGGACGAGCTCGCGCTGCAGAAGGAGGTGCGCCTGCCGCGAGAGTGTGGGGACGCTCTTCGTCGGCGGCGTTTTCCGTCGTGCGGCTTCGTGCCGCGGCGATCGCAACGGGGAATGCCCGAGCCGCAAGGTCCGGGTAGCGATCCGCCTCGACGGAAACTGCGAGGGCCTGAAGCCGCGCTTCGGGCCCTCGCTCTTTTCCCTCACTCGCTCGCGTTGGCGCGCAAGCGATCCTTGAGTCGCTCGATCAAGCGCTGGTGGATCTTGCAGACCCGCGACTCCGAGAGACCTTCGAGCTGACCGATCTCGCGCATCGGGAGTTCCTCCCAGTAGCGCAAGTACACGATGCGGTACTCCTGGTCGGAGAGCTTCTGCGCGACCAGCCGGAGCAGCTCCTCGCGCGAGAGCTTCTCACCGGGAGCGTCGCTGTGCGTGTCGGCTACGACGTCGATCCCGTGCGCCTCGTCGTCGTGGCCATCGGATTCGCCGCCGGACCCGGTCGGCTGCAACGGGACCCCGGTCGAAAAAAGTTGTCGATACTCCGCGGGATCGAGGTCCATGCCCCGCGCGATCTCGTCGTCGGTCGGCTCGCGGCCGAGCCCGGCGCGCAACTCCTCGCACACGCGCTTGTGCCGCTCGATGCGCGTGCGCCACGGACGCGGCAGCCAATCCTGAGTGCGCAGCTCGTCGAGCAACGCGCCGCGGACGCGCAGCTCGCAGTACGACTCGAAGCGCACGCCGCGCGCCGCGTCGAAGCTCTCGATCGCGCCGATCAGGCCGACGTTGGCCGCCGTTTCCAGGTCGCCGCGTTCGACGCTGCGCGGAAGCCGAGAACCGAAACGGCGCACGACTTCGCGCACGAAACGCTGGTAATGCTCGACCAGCAGATTGCGCGGAGCGTCGCCCGGCTTGCGCGCATACGCGCGCCACAGCGTGCGTGCCCGACGCTCCCGATCACGTTCCGGCGATTGCGCGACGCGCGACGTCCGACTGCGAGCGTCCTTCGCGATCGGTGTCATGGGTCAGCGCGCGGCCACGCCGACGCGCGATGGCCCGCCTCGGCGTGGAGCGGTCGTTCGGATGGGGTCGTGCACGGCTTCTCGAGCGTCGAACTCGCGTCGCCGCGAGCTCGCTGACCCCCTTGGCATACGGAATCCTGCGTGCCGTTCAAGTCCCGAGTTGCACGCTCGTACGCGTCGAAGGTCGCGCGAGTCGCCGCTCGACACCGACTCGCACCCGCGAACTCGCCGTGCTCGACCAGCTCGCGAACACGTCGACGACCTCAGAAGTACAGCTCGCCTTCGTGCGCGTAGCCGAGCTCGGCGAGCACGCGTCGTTCCTCGCGGCGCATCCGACGCCGCGCACCATCGGCATGATCGTCGTGACCGCAGAGATGCAGCACGCCGTGCACGACGTAGAGCGCGAGCTCACGCGCCTCGGACCCGCCTCGCTCCGCGGCGATCGCTCGCGCGCGGTCGACGCTGACGAAGAGCTCCCCCACCGGGCCGCCCGGCTCGTCGCCGAGGTCGAACGTGATCACGTCGGTGACCGTCGGGTCGTCGAGCCACTCCGCGTGCAGTCGCGCGAGTTCGAGGTCGGACACGAAGACGACCGAGAACCACGCCGAACCGCGCCCGCCGGCCACCGCGGCCGCACGAACCGCCCTGCGCACGAGCGCGTCGGCGAGCGGGCGGCGCCGGACCCGCCACGCGACGTCGACGCGCGTCGGCGCGGGCTTACGGTGCGTCTTCCGGCGCGCCGCCAACGCGATTGGGCGCCTCGTAGGCGCGCACGATCTGCTCGACCAAGGGGTGGCGCACGATGTCGCGCACGTCGAACTCGACCACGCCGATGTCGGCGAAGCCCTGCAGGCGCGCGACCGCGTCGAGGAGACCGCTGCGCGTCCCTCGCGGCAGATCGCTCTGCGTCGGATCGCCGGTGACGACCATCTTCGACCCCTCACCCAGACGGGTGAGGAACATCTTCATCTGGGGAACGGTGGTGTTCTGGCCTTCGTCGAGGATGACGAAGGCATGAGCGAGCGTGCGACCCCGCATGTACGCGAGCGGCGCGATCTCGAGGACGTTCTGCTCCTCGAGGCGCTGCACGTCCTCGATGTCGATCAGCTCCGAGAGCGCGTCGTACACCGGCCGCATGTACGGATTGAGCTTCGCTTGCACGTCGCCGGGCAAGAAGCCGAGGTGCTCGCCGGCTTCGACGACCGGGCGCGTGACGACCAGCTTCTTGACTTCGCCGTTGCGCAGCGCGCGCACCGCGGACGCGACCGCGAGAAACGTCTTGCCGGTGCCCGCGGTGCCGAGCCCGAACGTCAGCGAGCGCTTCTGGATCACGTCGAGGTACTTGCGCTGGTGTTCCGTGCGCCCTTCGAACGGCCGGACGGCGATCGGACCCGCGCGCACGAGCTTCGCCGAGCGCGGCGCCGCCGAGTGCATGCCGGCGTTCGCAACGCCGCCGTTCGAGCGCTCGGACGCGGGTTGCGCGCCGGAAGAAGACGTGCCGAGCAAGATCACCTCCGCGTCACGAGCGTCGACCTCGCGGCCCTTGCGCACCTTGCCGAGCAGGTGCTCGACGCGCCGCTGGGCTTCGAAGACGTTCTGATCCGGTCCGCGCAGGCGCAGGTTGCCGTTCTGCGTGTAGATCTCGATCGCGAGCGCCTGCTCCAGCAGCTTCGCGTGTCGATCGTACGGCCCGAGGACGAGGATCGCTTCCTCGTGGCTCTTCAGCGGAATCGTGACTTCGATCAAAGCGGGTGTGCGGGGGCTCGTGCGTGGTGGTGGGTTGCGGGAAGGCCTAACGATGCGCGCCGCGCGGCCGATCTGTCAAACCTGAGCGAGGTCGAAAACGTGCGGCCAGACCCACAACGCGACCGGGATGGAGAATAGCAGGCTGTCGACGAGGTCGAGCATCCCGCCCGACGGCCCGAACCACGTGCTCGAGTCCTTCACGCCGGAGCGGCGCTTGACCCAGCTCTCGAACAGGTCGCCCGCCTGCGCCGCGAGGTTGATCGCAGCGCCGGCGAGCGCGCCGCCGAGCACACCGAGCGAGCTCGAGTGGACGAGTCCGGTCCCGACGACCGCCATGCCGGCGAGCGTGCCCGCGACCAGCGACGCGACGCACCCTTCCGTCGTCTTGCCGGGGCTGATCGACTTGAACGGATGGTGCTTTCCGAGCGCGCTGCCCGCGTAGTAGCCCGCGATGTCGCCGATCTTCGAGAGCAGGACGAGCGCGATCAGCCCTTGCTCGCCGAACAGGTACCAGACCTTCGTCAGCGCCGGCAACGGAACGCTCGCCCACGCCGCGAGCCCGATCGCGATCAGGAAGTCGGTGCGCCAGTACGCGCCGCGCGCGAGCGAACGCAACGCGACCAAGCCGGCGGCGGCGAAGACGAGGTAGTTCTCCTCGGGCGGCGTGCTCGGTCGCACGAAGAGCCGCCAGAGCCACGCGCTCGCGAGCGCGAGCACCGCGATCTGCGGCCACGGCCTCCAACGCCCCAGCGGTCGAAGCGTCGAATGGATCGCGTGCAGGATCGCCGCGACGACGATCGCCCAGAGGTATTCGGACGCGAGCGTGCCCTGCCAGTAGCCGAGCCAACGCTCTCGATCGGCGACGCTCTCGCCGTAGAACGCGCGCGTCGCGTCGGCGGTCGACAGGATGACGGCGAGCGCCGCGGGCGTCAGCACCCACGCGAAGTCGCGCTGCGCGAGCCGGCCCATGCGCCCGAGCTCGAACACGCACACGAGCGTGACCACCGCGCCGGCGATCAGGATCGGCCAACCGCTGCCGACGGCGTGCGCGCCGTAGAGCGTGAGCGTCAACGCCGCGGCGATCGAGCCGCCGACCCACGTGCGCTGCAGGATCTTGGCGCGCTTGGAAGCGGTCATCGCGAACGGATCAGGCTTCCATCCCGCGACGGCCGCGGCGCTCGAGCGGCGGCGCGTCGGCGACCAAGCCGCCGAACTTGCGCACGCGTCGCGCGTAGTCGGCGATCGCCGCGAGCAACTGCGCCTTGCGGAACTGCGGCCAGCATTCCGTCGCGACGTAGATCTCCGAGTACGAGATCTGCCACAGGAGGAAGTTGGAGATGCGCTTCTCCCCCGCCGTGCGGATCAGCAGATCGGGATCCGGCGTCGTCGGGTCGTAGAGGTAGCGACGAAACGTCTCGTCGTCGATCGTCGCCGGATCGAGGCGGCCCGACCGAACGTCGGCGATGGCGGCGCGCAGCGCGTCGGCGAGCTCGGCGCGCGAGCCGTAGGACAGCGCGAGGCGCAGCAGCATGCCGTCGTTCTGCGCGGTCATGTTCTCGGTCGCGCGCAACTCGCGCAGCGCGTTGTCCGGCAGCGTGTCGAGGCGTCCGATCGCGCGCAGCCGCACGCCGTTGTCCATCAGCGTGCCGCGTTCGGCGACCAGGAACTGTCGCAGGAGGCGCATCAGGTAGCGCACCTCCATCCGCGGACGCTTCCAGTTCTCGACCGAGAACGCGTAGAGCGTCAGCGATTTGACGCCCATCCGCGCGCACTCGGTCGTGATCTCGCGCACCGAGTTGATGCCTTCGCGGTGGCCGAGCACGCGGCGCAGCCCCTGCTGCTCCGCCCAACGCCCGTTGCCGTCCATGATGATCGCGATGTGCTCGGGAAACGAGCCTCCGAAATCCGGGCGCGCGATCGTGCGAGGCGGACGGGGGACCATGGCTCAGCGATTCAGGCGAGGACGTGGAATTGGGGCGCGTCGCGGCGCGGGATGATTTGGTCGCGCTCAGGCCCGACCGAGAGCATCACGATCGGAACGCCGACGCGGTCCTCGACCCATTCGACGTACTCGCGGGCTGCGCGCGGTAGCTCAGCGTATTCGCGCACGGCCGTGATGTCGTCGTTCCAGCCCTGGAGTTCCTCGAAGTCGACCTCCAGGCCCTCGAACGAGGCGAGCGAAGCCGGCCACTCGCGGTAGCGCTTCGAGCCCATGCGATAGCCGACGCCGACCTTGATGCGCTCGAAGCCCGACAGAACGTCGAGGTTGGTCATGATCCAACCGTCGGCGCCGTTCAGTTCGAGCGTGTACCGCATCTGCGGCGCGTCGAACCAGCCGCAGCGCCGCGGCCGACCTGTCGTCGCGCCGAACTCGCGGCCTTGCTCGCGGATGCGGTCGCCTTCGGGGCCCTTGTCCTCGGAAGGGAACGGACCTTCGCCGACGCGGGTGCAGTACGCCTTCGCGATGCCGAGCACGCGCTCGATCCAGCGCGCGGGGAAGCCGGCGCCGGGTGCGATGCCGTCGGTGCCGGTGCTCGACGAAGTCACGTACGGGTACGTGCCGTGATCGAGGTCGAGCATCGCGCCCTGGGCTCCCTCGAAAAGCACCAGCTTGCCCTCGCGATACGCGGAGCGCACTTCCGCGCCGGTGTCGCCGACGTAGGGCTTCAACCGCTCGCCGAGCGCCATGTAGCGCGAAAGTTGTTGATCGAGATCGAGCGGCTCCTCGCCGTGCACGTCGCGCAAGAGCGCGTTCTTCTCGGCAAGCGCGGCGGTCAGGCGCACGCGGCAACGCTCGGGCTCGAGCAGGTCTGCGAGTCGCAGCCCGGTGCGCGCCGCCTTGTCCGCGTAGCACGGTCCGATGCCGCGACCGGTCGTGCCGATCCGCCCGACGCCGCGCCAGCGCTCGGCGGCGTGATCGATGCGCCGGTGGTGCTCGAAGATCACGTGCGCGCCGGACGAGAGCCGCAGGTTGGTTCCGTCGATCTTCACGCCGCGACCGGTGAGCTCGTCGATCTCCGCGAACAGCGCAAGCGGGTCGAGCGCGACCCCGTTGCCGATGACGTTGATCTTCTCGGAGTGCAGGATCCCGGACGGGATCAGGTGCATCACGTACTTCGTCCCGCCAACGACCACGGTGTGGCCCGCGTTCGCGCCGCCCTGGTAGCGCACGACCACGTCCGCGCCGCGCGCGAGCAGGTCGATGATCTTGCCTTTGCCCTCGTCACCCCACTGGGCACCAAAAACACTCAAGGAGGGCATGCGTGTCGCTCGTTCGTCGGGGCTCGTGCCAAAGGCGCGGATTGTCCTGATCGACGCGGCACCCGACAAGGAAAACGTGCGGGCCCTACCGACGCGGTCGGCCGAATCCGCCGCCGCCGGGAGTCGCGAGCGCGAGGCCCTCGCCGGCGGCGAGCGCTAGCGAGACCTTCGAGCCGAGTTCCTGAACCCCGCCGCGGCGATCGACGCGCGCCGCGCGACTCGCGGCCCCGCGTTGGCCGCCGAGCCCCCACGGCCCGCGCCGCGAGCGATCGGCGATCCAGCCCGCCTGGACGGGCGCCAAGAAGTGCACGCGCTTCACCAACCCGTCGCCACCGCGATGTTCGCCGGAGCCGCCGCTGTTCGGTCGAAGTGCGTACCACAGCACGCGCGCTGGAAAGCCGAGCTCGAACGCCTCGATCGGCGTGTTGCGCGTGTTGGTCATGTGCGTGTGGACGCCGCTCGCACCGTCGCCGGCTCGCGATGCGCCCGCCCCGCCGGCGATCGTCTCGTAATACGTGAAGCCCTCGCCGTCCGCGCGCGAGCCGCCGAAGCTCAGGTTGCTCATCGTGCCGGAGCTCGCGGCCGGCATCCGACCCGGCAAGAGTCGCGCGAACGCGCCGAGCAGCACGTCGACCAGTCGCTGACTCGTCTCGACGTTTCCTGCGGCGACCGGCGCCGGGTAGCGCGCGTCGACCAGGCTCTTCGGTCGCGTCAAGATGCGCGCCGGCGCGAGCAGGCCGTCGTTGGTCGGCGCGCGCTCGGCGAGCAAGAGCCGGAGCACGTAGAACACCGCCGACACCGCGACCGCGCGCGGCGTGTTGATCGGCGCGTCGGACTGCGCGTCGCTCGCGCGGAAATCGACGACGAGCTCGTCGCCGCGGCGCGCCAGCGTCACGCGCAACGCGACGTCGCGCGCGCCGACCTCGAGCACGTCCTCGAAGCTCACCTCGCGCCGCGGCAACGAGCGCACGAACGCGCGCGCCAGGTTCGCCGTCCAGCCGCGCAGGTCGTCGCACGCGCGCGCGAGCCCGCGGGTCCGGAGCTCGCGCGCGAGCTCGACGAGGCGGCGCTCCGCGGTGCGATTCGCGGCCCACTGCGCGAACAAGTCGCCTTCGCGCTCGCGCGGGATGCGCATGTTCGCGAGCAGGAGCCTCGTCAGCGCTCGATCGGGCTCGCCGCCGACGATCCACCGGATCGGCGGGATCACCAACCCCTCGCCGTGCAGGTCGTGCGCCGGCGCCATCGAGCCCGGATGCGCGCCGCCGACGTCCGCGTGGTGCGCGCGATTCGCCGCGTAGAAGTCGGGCTTGCTCTTCCCCGAGAGGAAGATCGGCGACACCAGGGTCACGTCGGGCAAGTGCGTGCCGCCTCGGTACGGATCGTTGAGCAGCACCGCGTCGCCCGGCCGCATCTCGACGTCCTCGCGCGCCGCGGCGACGCACGCCGGGATCGAGCCGAGGTGGATCGGGATGTGCGCCGCCTGCGCGACCATGCGGCCGCGCGCGTCGAACAGCGCGCACGAGAAGTCGCGGCGCTCCTTGATGTTCGGCGAGAACGCCGCGCGCGAGAGCGCCGCCCCCATCTCCTCCGCGACCGAGGCGAAGAGCTGGTCGAAGACCTCGAGCCGCGCCGCGCGCACCGCGCCGTTCGCTCGCCCGCGCTTCGCAGCCATCAGCGACGATCGTCGGGGAAGTCCTCGACGACGAGCGGCATGTAGTCGACGACTTCCCAGCGCACCAACGGCACGATCGTGAGGTTTTCGC
Source organism: Planctomycetota bacterium (assembly GCA_016220085.1). Lineage (GTDB taxonomy): Bacteria > Planctomycetota > UBA1135 > UBA1135 > JACRIN01. The sequence goes on along the minus strand of JACRIN010000006.1, from coordinate 63,401 downwards.
CCGACTTGCGACGCCAGACGACGCAGCGAACCGTGCGCGTCAGCGTGTTCGCGATCAGATCCTCGCGCTCCTCGGGATCGCGCATGCCGCCGCGCGTCGGATCCTCGAGCCCGGTCGACTTGCGCGCGGTGATCATGATCGTGAAGACTTGGCTCTCGGTGGTCAACAACTGATCGAGCTGCGCCCGCGCCGCGCCGTCGAGGTTCTCATAACCGTCGACCTCACGGAGCTCGTCGAGCGAATCGAAGACCTGCCGCTGGATCACTTCCTCGCCGTACTCGTCGTACACCGGCTCGGGCTCCGACGCGGTGGTGCTGGTGTCGGTCTCCTCGGACTCCTCCTCGAGGTTGCGGTACTCGATCACCTTGTCCCAGAAGCGACTGGGGATGTCGCGGTCGTCGATCAGCGACTTCAAGAGCGCCGGCGGAGCGGTGTTGACGTTGACCGCGACTCCGTACTTGCTCGCCGCGCTCGTCTGGCCGCCGACTTGGTTCGCGCCACCTTGCGCACCGCTGCCTTGGTCGCCCGATTGGCCGGAGTTCGCGCCGCTGCCCGCGTCGCCGACGTCGCCGCCCTCGCCCGGCGGTTGGTCGCCGCCCTCGCCGCCTTGGCCATCGGTGTTCGCGTCGCCCGCGGCCGGATCGTTCGCACCACCGCTGGGCGCCGCGCCACCGGAGCCGCTCGCCCCGCCGCTCGCGGCGCCGCCGGCGGACAACGACGTCCACGTCGTCAGGAACGAGCCGAGCGAGTGCACGATCCGTCCATCGGGCTCGCGGAAGTCGCGGAACATCGACTCGTCGAACGGTTCGAGCACCGCGAACTCGTCGAGCGAGATCGCGAGCCCTTGATCGGGCACCTTCTCGTCGTCCGAGAGCAAGTGCGGCTTCGGCAGCACCTGCCGCGAGCGGTCTTTCATGTAGTCGCGCATCGCTTCGGCCATCGTGCGCGCGCTCGACGGATCGATGTCCGAGTCGGTGCCTTCGCGGAACGCGTCGATCGTGCGCTGCACGCGGTCGAAGCACTTCTCGGCCTCGGCCTGGTTCGCGGCGAGCATGCCGAGGACGTTGAGCTTGCTGTCCTCGTCCTGCACGACGACCCGCAGCTCGATCTCGTTGATCGACGTGCGCTGCGGACGCCCCCACGGATCCTCGCGGGAGTCGACCGAGCCCTGTTGCTCGCCGCCTGCACCTCCCGCCGCGTTGGAGGTCGCGCCGGGGGCCGCCGCCGCGCCGGTATCGGTCGGCGCCGCGCCGGAACCGGAGCTGGCGCCCGCGCTCTCGCCGTCGGTCTTCAACCGATCGAACACCTCGAGCAAGGACGACTCGATCGCCAGGTCCATCGTCGTCAGCGCGATGTCGTTGCGCGCGACGTCCGCGTCGCTCTTCGTGCCGAATACGAGCTGCGCCATGATCGCGAGCAGGATCAGGAGCACCAGCAGCGCGAGCAACAGCGCCGAGCCGCGGCGCCTCGAACGGAACGACGACGGATGCATGGAGGAAGTCGACGCGCGGCGTTGGCCGATCTTCCCGATGCGCGCGGCGAGCCGCGAGTCTAGACCCGCCCTCGGACCCCCGCCACGCTCACTCCCCGACGCCGGCCGAAATCGGGCGGACGCGCGGTCTTGGCTCGCGTCGGGAGCGAGCGCGCCGACCGGCCGAAGTCGCACGCGCCGGCCGAGGCGCTCAGAACTGACGGTGGAGGTCGACGCCCTGCAGGATCCGCGGGCGGATGAAGAAGAGCACGTTCGTCTGCTCCTTGCTCTTCGTCGTCGAACGGAACAGGTACTGGAGGATCGGGATGTCGCCGAGCAACGGGACCTTGTTGACGCGGTCGACGGTGCGCTCGGTGATCAAGCCGCCGAGGATCACCGCCTGGCCCGGTTGCAGGTAGACGATCGTCTTCGCCGCGCGCGTCGACAGCACCGGCACCTGCACTTCCTCACCGGTCGAGGCGACCAGGGCGACGGCCGATCCGGTTTGCTGGGAAGCCTCGATGTCGATGTTCAGCGCTACGGTCTGCGTCCCGACGACGCGCGGGATCACGTAGAGCTTGACGCCGACTTCCTGGTAGCCGATCTGCGCGCCATACCCGCCCGTCGCGTTGATGCCGGTGACCTGCAGGTACGGCACTTTGGTGATCGAGCTGATTTCGGCTCGATTCCCCTCGCGCACGGCGATCTTGGGCTGGTTGATGATCGAGACGTTCTGTCGGCCTTGGACCGCTTCGATGATCGCGTTGAACGCGAGCCCGTCTTGGATCGACCCGAGGGTCAACAGCGCTTCGACGCCGTCGGCGGAGTTCGGCAGCGCGTAGTCCAGCCCGCGGATGAACGTGTTCGAGCCCGGCGCGTCGAAGATCGGCTTGCCGGTGACCGGCTTGATTCCGATGTCGAGGATGTCGGAGAGCGCGATCTCGACCACCTTGGCCTCGATCTCGATCTGCGGCACGCCGGCGGCGAACAGGTTGATGAAGTCCTCGACCTCCGAGAGCAGGTCGGCGCCCGCGGTCACCACCAGCCAGTCCGCGAGCGCCGCGGGCGTCGCGGCGGCGCCGGGCGCGCGCAGGTCCTGGTAGAGCTCGACGTCCCAGCCCGCGAGCAGATCGAGCTTGACCGTGTTCGGCGTCGACGGACCCGGCCCGAGCGTCTCGCTCCACAGCGGGAAGTTGCCGTAGTTGACGATCAGGTCGCGCAGCTTGTCGCCGGTGCCGTTGCGCAGCGGGAAGGGTTTGGTGATCGTCCCGTCCGGATTGACCTTGATGCGCTCGCCGAAGACGAGGTACGGGTTCTCCGCCGGCAGCTCGGGGGCCGGCTTCGGAGCGTCGGGCTCCGCTCCAGACCCTTGGGGATCCGAGGCCAGCGCCGCCGCTTTCGCCGGGTCGGCGTAGTCCTGCATCGTCGGGTCGACCGGCGCATTCGGGTCGTCGCCCTCGACGGCGTTGACCGGCTGGATCGTGTGCTGTTGGAGCAACGCGCGCAACTCCTCGGCGGTCAGCGCGGGTTTCTCGCCGGGCTCGGAGACTTCCCGCGGGCCAGCGCAGCCGTTGAGGGCTCCCGCGCCCAACATCGTGGCCAGGCAGGCGGAGAGCAGCGCGCGTCGGGGGGTCGAAACCGTCATTCGAACGAGGGGGTGGGACTGCCCGATGCAGGTCATTTCGACTGCCGCGGTCAGGCGATGGACCTGGGCCGGGCGGGGGCGGGTCAGAACTGCGCCTTGACCTTGCTGGTGATGTCGGTGAGGGTCCGACCGTCGCGGTGGCGGACTTCCTTCCAGACGCTGCAGTGGCCAAGCTGGGTCCGGATCTCCTCACAGGCCTTCGTCACCCGGTCGACCGCCGCGTTGGTCAGTCGGATCCCCTCCGGGGTGTTCGCGTCGATCTTCTGATCGCGCATCGACTTCATCTCCGGAGTCGCCGCCAGCAGCGCGTCGTAGTCGACCACCGCCGGATTGCTGAGCTGGCTGGCGTCCTTCAGACCGCAGATGTTGTCGGCGGCTTTGATGATCCAGTCCTTCCCCATCACGAGCGACGCTGCCCGGCTCGAGGCCTCGGCCGGCACCGCCGCCGTCTCGGGCGACACGGGCGCTGCGGCGTCCACCAGCGGGTCGGCATGCGCCAGCGCACCTACCACCAAGACCAGCGCCGCGAGGGCCTGGAACCAGCGGGCGGGCGAGCAGGCGGGCTGACGGGCGGGCCGAAGGTCGGGGGGGGTGAGCTTCATGACTGGGGGTCCTTCCTTGGCCGAGCGACACGTCGCTGGGCGCGCCGGGGGCAGCGCAACGCGTAGTCCGAGTGCCCACGGATAACGAAATCGTTCGTTCGCCATCCCCCCAAGTCACTGCCGAGAATCGACTTAGCTCCGCCAATCGGGGCGTGCAACGGCTGCGGACGGGCTCGAGCTGCGATAGCGCCACGCCGACCTATTCGACATTATCCGTCAGAGGCGTGCAGTTTCTGCCCGTTTTCTAGGCTGGTCCGGCCTTGGCGGTGCGACGAAAGCGGGTGCCCCGACGCTCCCCCTCCTTGGCGAGGTAGCCCTGCTCCACCAGGTCGAGCAGATCGCGCAGGCCGGTGCGGCTCGAGATGCCATGCCGGTCGGCGTACTGGGTCGAGGTGATCTGGCCGCCGGCTCCGAGGTCGGAGAGCACCGCCCGCTGGCGCTCGTTGAGCGCGGCGGTGCCGGTCGGCGCCGGTTCCTCGGCGGGCTCCAGCGTCACATGCTCGAGGCGGAGCTCCCCGCCCTGGGCGACGATGAAGCCGCCCGACAGCACGTTGAAGAGCTCGCGGAGGTTGCCCGGCCAGTCGTGGTCGAACAGCCGGTCGAGCACGCCCGGCGCGACTCCGGTCACCGGCTTGGGCGCCGCGGCGTTGAACCGGCGCAGCGCGGCGTCGACCAACTCGGGGATCGCCTGCTTGCGCAGGCGCAGCGGCGGCAGGGTCAGCTGGGCGACGTTGAGGCGGAAGTAGAGGTCGCTGCGGAACGTCCCGCTTTGGACTTCCCTGGAAAGGTCCTTGGAGCTGGTCGCCACGAGGCGGACGTCGAGCTGCACAGGCCGAGTCGAGCCGAGCGGCAGCACCTGGCGGGTCTCGACCAAGCGCAGCAGGGCGACCTGGCCTTCGGGGGAAAGCCCTGCGACCTCGTCGAGCACGACGGTGCCGCCGGCGGCGTACTCGAACGGACCCATCCGCCTCGAATCCGCGCCGGTGAAGGCCCCCACTTCGTGGCCGAAGAGCTCGTCCTCGATCAGGGCGCCGGAGAGCGACGGGCAGTGCACGTGGACCATCGGTCCCTCGGTCCGCGCACTCCAGCGATGGATCAGCTCGGCGACCCGGTCCTTGCCGGTGCCGGTCTCGCCGGTGACGACGACGGTGACGTCCTGCTCGGCGACGCGCCGCACCGTGTCGAGCAGCTCGACCATCAACGGGGATCCGGCGACGAAGTCCGTCGGCAGGTTGCGCTCCAGGAACTCGAGCGCGGCGACCGGCTGCGCGGACTGCACTTCGGCGAGGCGCTCGGAGAGCACCTGGAGCACGAAGCGCGCGCTCGGGCCGTCGTCCGGCCACGCGGCGGTCGAGACCAGCGGGTTTCCGACCGCGCTGCCGTCGGGCCAGGGTGCGGCGGTCAGCTGCTCGACCAGCCGCGCCTCCAGCGCCTCGATGTTCGGCTTGTGGCCGCTCCATGGAAGCGCGACCAAGAGATCGGTCGCACCGGAGCGCCCATAGATCGCCATCCCGCGCAGCGCGTTGCGCATCCGACGCGACGCTTCGCGGATGCGCTCCGCCGCGACGGCCTCGATCGGCGGTAGGTCGCGGAAACGCACTTGGAAGACGCGCACGCCCGCCTCGGGCTGGGTTTCGGCGCGCTGGATCTCCTCGCCCAGGCGCTGGCGGAACCCCGGCTCGAACAGGAAGCCGGTGACCGCGTCGGTGACGGCACGCGCGTAGAGGCGAGCGTTCTCGAGCGCGATCGCCGCCTGCGCCGACGCCGCGCGCAGGAACGTCAGGTCGAGCTGGCGCTCGTTCGACGTACCGACGAGCAACGCTCCGCGCGCGTCGCCGCCGGCGACCAAAGGCAACGCGAGCATGCGCTCGACCGAACCGAACAACGTGCGTTCGGACGCCGAGAGCCCGGGCAAGCCGCGCTCGTCGCGGTACTCCTGGAGCTGATCGCAACGCAGCGCGCGCCGGAGCCACTGCGCGTCGTCGGCGATCGGGAACGAGCGGCCGCCGAGAGCAAAGACGCGCGCCTCCTCGCCGGGCTCGCCGCGCCATGCCATCCAGACCGAATCGGCGCCGACCTCGCGGGCGACGAAAGTCAGCGCCGCTTCGCGCGCGAGCTCGGTGTCCAGGTGCTTCGCAAGGTCCTCCTGCACGTCGCGCAACGACTCGAGCTGACGGACGCGGTGCGCGACCTCGCGTGCGAACGATTGCACCGCGCCGGCGAGGTGCCCGACCTCGTCCTCGACCTCGACGTTCGCGTCGGAGCCCTGCCCCGCGCGCACGGCGCGGTCGAGTCGCTCGATCGGACCGACCAAGTGCCCGGTGAGGATGCCCGCGAAGAGCAACGCCGTGAAGACGGCGGAGAGACCGGCGGCGAAGAGCAACTCGGTCAGCGTCCACGTGCCGAACACCGGCACGCCGCGCTCGCGGCGCGACGCGACCAGCACGAGCGCGAGCTCGCCGTCGGGCGTGAACACGCCGCGGCGCGTCTCGCCGGCGCGCGCGGGCCGCAGGTCCTCCAAGCGCGGCGCGGGATCGCGACCGACGCCGAGCACGGCGAGCGACGAGGCCGCGCGCTCCTCCCGTCCCGCGCGCGTCGCGACTTCGAAGCGCGGTTCGCGCGCGACTAGCACCAAGAGCGGCTGCTCCGCGCCGCTCGCGGTCTGCGCGACACCGCAGACGAGCGTGCGCCCCCACGGCCGCCACACGCCGGAGCTCGGTTGGAACGACGCCGGCAAGCTCTGCCAGCCCGGACCGGTGCCGACGCGCAGCCACCGTCCGTCCGGCGCGACGCGCATCAGCATCCGCAGGACGCCGGTTTCGCCCGGGCCCCACCACGCGTCGCTCGCGAGCGTCTCGCTGATCGCCGGCACTTCACGCGAGAGCTCCCACCGCACCGCGGCGACGCGCAAGAGCCGTTCGGCCTCGCGCGCGAGTTCGCGCTGCTCGGCGTCGAGCGCGCGCTCGGCGTCGGCGAGTTCGAGGGAGACGCGCTCGCCCTCGTATTGGACGTGCTCCTGCTCCAGCGACTTCTCGAGCAGCAACGTCAACGCGAGCAGCGGCACCGCGGACGAGATCGCGAAGCCGACCGCGAGCTTGTTGCGGATGCGACGACGAGCGGAGAGCCACTCGGCGAAGAAAGCGACCGCGAACGGCGCGAGGCCGGCGGCGACGAAGATCGGCAGCCACCGCCAACGCGCGAGCGACGGCACGGCGCGCGTGTCGCGCAGGTAGACGGTGCCGATCGGCTCGCCGCCGATCGAGAGCTCGCGCACGATCTCGAGCTCGGCGCTGGTCTTCGGCGCGCGCGCGGGCGCGGCGACCTCGGCGGCGATCACGCGCGTCCAAGAGCTCCATTCCCATTCGCCCGCGGCGTTGGCGCGCAAGCCCTCCGGCAGCTCCGCGCCGACCGCGGGCGCGCGCACCGCGAACGCGACGAGTTCGACGAGGTACCCGCGCTCGCCGCCGACGTGCCGCACGACGATTTCGTCGACCGCCCTCGGCGGCCCGAGATCGAGCAACAGCGCGTCGGCGTGCACGCGCCCGACGCGACCGCCGGCGCGGTAGAACGCGGGTTCGAGGCCCGGGTGGTCGCGGTGGACGTCTTCCTCGAAGTGCAGGTCCTGACGGTGGCGCACCTCGCGCGCGATGCCGACCGCTTCGCCGCCGCGCAGGAACGAGAGCGACAGGACGCTGGTCTGCGCGACGCCGAACTGCACGTAGCGCGGATCCGATACGCGAGCGACCAGCTCGACGGCGTCGATCTCGATCGGCGGGTCGAGCTTCAGCGTCCGCGTCTCGCCCGGTGCGAGCTTCACACCGCGCAGCGGATCGGCAGCGCCCGGCGACACGATCGGTCGGTACGGAATGCCGCGTCGCAGCGTGCGCTCGACCGCGCCGAGCTCCGAGCCCTCGGGCGCGACGCTGACGAACGCCGACGGGCGCTTCGCCGGGATCGACTTGCCCGCGAGCAACGCTTCGACGCGGGTGGCGAGCTCGTCGGGCTCCGGATGCCCGAGCGCGCCGGAGTCGAGCAACGCCTGGAAGCGTGCCCAGTACTCGTCGAGCGCGTCGCGGCGCCCGGCGCGCTCCCGCTGGTCGATCGCGCCGGCGACGAACGCGGCGGCGACCGCGCCGAGCAACGCGAACAGCGCGAACGCGGCCGCCGCGCGCCGAGCGCGAGGCCGACTCCACAGCCCGCACGTCCACAGCGCGAGCACGTACAGCCCCGCGAGCGCGACGAGCTCGATCCAACGCAAGTTCGGCAGCACCTCGAACTCGCCCGCGCTGTCGGTCGACGCCGCGGCCTCGAGCGGAGGCGCGACGAGCGAGAGCGTGCCGCGCCGATCCGCGTGGAACGCGATGTCGGTCTCGCCGGTCCAATTCGCGTAGCTCTCAAGCGGCCCGATGCTGTCGCGATCGCAGAGCGCGAAGTTGAAGCCGAGCTCGGCGCCCGCCCGCGGCACGAAGCCGTGGAAGTTGCGCCACGGCAGGCGGGCCTCGAACCGATAGCCGCCGTCGATGCGCTTCGACGCGACTTCGACGCCGCCGAAGCCGCCGTCGGACGGACCGGCGGGCCCGCCCTGGCCTTCGTGCAGGTACACGCCCCACGGACGCTCCTCCCAATTGGGCGCGAGCATCACTTGGTAGTCGTCGCGGCCCCACTGCGCGCGGCGTTCGCCGAGATCGAGGAAGAGCTCGAGGCTGTCGCCCTGGTACCAACGCTGCGCGTTGTGGTCCGCGACGGAGTCGAGCACGACGCCGCCGAGCACCAGGTCGTCGCGGTTCCAACCGACCCAGAGCTCGAGCGACGCATCGTCGAGTCCCGACCACAGATCGGTGATCGGTCGGCCGAGCGCGATGAACTGCCGCAGGTCGTCGACGACGACCTCGGAGGGAGTATCGGGCTGCCACTCGGTCGAATCGCCGTCGACGACCAGCGTCGCGGGCGCGATCCACACCGCGTGGACCCTCGGGCGCGGCGGCGAAGTCGACGGCGCGAGGTCCGCGCCTTGGAGCGCGGCGGCGAGCAGACCGACGACAAGGAGGCTCACGCGGCTCCAAGATAGCTCGGCGAGCCCGGCGAAGTAGGGCCGAGCCACGCCGCGCCGAAACACCGCGGGCCGCGCGGGGTCAGTCCCCTAGCGGCCCGCGGCTTCGATCGCCGTCGACGATCACTCGTCGTTCGGTTGACCTTCATTCACGTCGCCCTCGGGCTCTTCCGGGCCCGCGCCGCTGCCGACCAGCACCGCCTTGCGCGAGAGCTTGATCTTGCCGCGGTCGTCGACGTTGATGATCTCGACCTCGACCTCTTCACCGATCTGGACGATGTCGGTGACGCGGTCGACGTAGCCTTCGTCGAGCTCGGAGATGTGGCACAGGCCTTCGACGCCCGGCAGGATCTCGATGAACGCGCCGAAGTCCTTGATCGACTTGACGGTGCCCTTGTAGCGAGTGCCGATCTTCGGCGTCTCGCACATCGCTTGGATCGCTTGGATGCAGGCGGCCACGTTGTCGCGCTCGACGCCCGCGACCTGCACGGTGCCGGTGTCGTCGAGGATCGCGATCTTGACCTTGTACTGCTCCTGCATCGCCTTGATGTTGCGACCGCCGGGCCCGATCAGGTAACCGATCTTGTCGGACGGGATGCGGATCACTTCCATGCGCGGCGCGTACGGAGAGATCTCCTTCGCCGGACGCGGCACGGCGTCGAGCATCTTCTTCAGGATCTCGATGCGGCCGCGACGGGCTTGCTCGAGCGCACGCTCGAGGAGCTCGCGGGTGACGCCCTTGATCTTGATGTCCATCTGCAGCGCGGTGATGCCGAGACCGGAGCCCGCGACCTTGAAGTCCATGTCGCCGTGGTGGTCTTCCGAGCCGAGGATGTCGGAGAGCACGGCCTGCTTGCCGCCTTCCTCGACGAGGCCCATCGCGATGCCCGCGACCGGCTGCATCAACGGGACGCCGGCGAGCATCATCGCGAGGCAACCGCCGCACACGCTCGCCATCGACGAGCTGCCGTTCGACTCCATGATGTCGGAGACGATGCGGATCGTGTACGGGAAGCGATCCTTCGGCGGCGTGACATTGCCGAGCGCGCGTTCGGCGAGCATGCCGTGTCCGATCTCGCGGCGACCCGGGCCCATGATGCGGCGCGTCTCACCGACCGAGTACGGCGGGAAGTTGTAGTGCAAGTAGAAGTTCTTGCGGTACTCGTCGTCGAGACCGTCGATGATCTGCTCGTCGTCGGCGGTGCCGAGCGTGACGCTGACCAACGCCTGCGTTTCACCGCGCGTGAACAGCACGGAGCCGTGCTGACGCGGGATGAAGTTCGGGACGATCGTGATCTCGCGGATCTGATCGAACGCGCGGCCGTCGGCGCGCTTGCCGTCGACGATCGCTTCACGCTCGACGCTCGAGGCGAGTTCGTCGAACGCGCCCTTCGCGGCCTTGGTGCGCTTCGCGAGCTCCTTCTCGTCGGTGATGCCGGCGACCAGGGCGGCGACCGCTTCGTCGCGGATCGCGTCGATCGCGTCGGCGCGGTCGTGCTTGCCCGGCGTGAACAGCACGTCCTTGACGCGCGGCCGGTAGGCCGACACCGACTTCGCGAGCGCCTCGTCGACCGTCGGCGGCGTCCACGGGTAGGCGGGCTTGCCGACCTTCGCGTTGAGCTCGTCGATGAGCTCCGCGATCTGGCGAATGACGTCGTGCGCGAACTCGAGCGCGTCGACCATCTCGCGTTCCTTGAGCTGCTTGGCGCTCGCTTCGACCATGCACACCGCGTCCGCGTGGCCGGCGACGACGAGGTCGAGCGCGGAGTTCGTGCGACGTTCCTCGTCGCTCGGGAACGCGACGAACTTGCCGTCGATCTGGCCGACGCGCACCGCGCCGAGCGAACCGTGGAACGGCATGCCGCTGATGCGCACCGCGGCGAAGCCCGCGATCATCGCGGTGACGTCGGAGTTGGTGACTCCGTCGTAGCAGAGGCAGTGGCTCATCAACTGCACCTCTTGCTTGAACCCGTCGGCGAAGAGCGGCCGGATCGCGCGATCGATCAGGCGCATCGTGAGGATCTCCTTCGTCGTCGGACGACCCTCGCGCTTGAAGAAGCCGCCTGGGATCTTGCCCGCGGCTTCGGTCTTCTCGCGATAGTCGACGGTGAGCGGGAAGAAGTCTTGATCTTCGCGGCCCGGGCCTGCGCAAACGGCGGCGAAGCACTTCGTGCCGTCGACCGTGGCGATGACGCTTCCGAGCGCCTGACGAGCCATCTGGCCCGTCTCCAATGTGATCGTGTGTCCGGCGATCTCGCGCGTCACACTCGCGTACGTGCTGGTCATGAAACCAATGTCCTTTTGTCTCGAATCGTTGCGTTGAATTCCCTTACCACGCGGAGCGTTCGCGCCAGGCGAACGCTCCTCCAAATCACCTCGCGTGTCGACCGCGTCAGCTTCGTCTTGGCTCGGCTGCACGCGCTCACGTCGAGGAGTCCTCCTTCAGGCTCGGCTCAGCGACGGAGGCCGAGCTTGTTGACCACGAGCTGATAGCGCTCGGGAGCCTTCGTGCGCAGGTACTTCAAGAGCTTGCTGCGCCCGCCGACCATCATGAGGAGGCCCCGGCGAGAGGTGTAGTCCTTGCGGTGCGTCCGCAGGTGCTCCGTCAGCGCCTTGATCTCCTCGGTGAGGACGGCGACCTGAACTTCCGGGGAACCGGTGTCGCCCGGGATCCGGGCGAACTCCTTGATGACCTGAGCCTTGCGTTCGGCAGTGATTGCCATGGCAATCTCCAAATGGCTGGCGACTGATCGTCGGCCGTTGTGCGTCGACAGCGCGTCGACACGGTCGGCGATCCTGGAACTTGCCCGGAACCCAGGGTTGGAACTCCAGGTAACGGGTGCGCCGGCTCGCACCGACGGTGCGATCGACCGGCCCTTGGCGCGGGTAGGCACCCGCCCCAAACCCAGCGAAGGGGCCGAGGAGTATAGCGAGCTCCCCGGCGGAACCAAATCGACCGCCCGAACGGCGCGCGAAGCGCTCGCGGCGCCCCGCGAGCGCGGTTCCGAGCCCGCCCTCGACTCACTCGGCGGCACACTCGGCCGGCTCACTCGGCCCACTCGCTCGGCCGGCACACTCGGCCGGTGCCTCGAGCGCCGCACGCAGCCGCGTCGGTCCGGCGGCGCGGCTCCCCGCGCGGCACGGGACGCTCTGAGAGCCTCGCGGTGCCCGTCGCGCGGTTCCGCGCCGGGTGAGAGCTACTGATCGCCGCCGACGTCGAGCCCGGTGTAGCCGAGCCCGCGCAAGAGCTCGCCTTGCTCGGCCTTCAAGCGCTCGACCGTGCGGTCGCGCAGGCTCGCGTCGGTCGGGTACGCCTGCTCCCACGCGAGGAACGCGGCGACCAGTCGCTTGACGTCGGCCGGGCGAGCGAGCGCGAGGTCGTGGCGTTCCTCGGGGTCCGATTTCAGGTCGTAGAGCTGGAGCTCGTGCCCCGCCGCCAACGCCTTGCCGCGCGGCATGATCAGCTTGAGCCCGGTCGCGACCTCGCGCAGCGCGTTGCCGTGCACGCCGAAGCTGTAGACGAAGTCGCGCGGGCGCGAAGCGGGCTCGCCGTCGCCGCGCAGCACGGGCGCGAGCGAACGGCCGTGCAGTCCATTCGGTCGCGGCAAGTCGCAGAGCTCGAGCAGCGTCGGGAAGAGGTCGACGTTCTCGACCGCTTCGCGCACGCGCACGCCGCGCTCGACGCCGGGCCCGGAGACGATCAACGGCGTCGCGAGCACCTCTTGGAACTGCGACGCGCCGTGCTTCTGGTAGAAGAACTCGGCCGGCGGCAACGTCGCGAGCTCCGCGTCCGAGCTCGGCGTCAGGTGCTCCCACAGACCCTCGCCGTGATCCGCGGCGATCGCGAGCACGGTGTGGTCGAGCACGCCGAGCTCGCGCAGGCGCCCGAAGAGCCGCTGCAGCGCTTGGTCGGTGTGGCGCACGCCTTGGTCGTAGAGACCGCGCTCGCCCGCGAGCTCGCCGAGCGCTCGATCGTGCGCCATCGGATCGGCCGCGGCCGCGCCTTTCGCGCGCAGGGTCTCGAGCTGCCAGTCGAGCGGCAGCACCGGCGCGCTGCTCGTGTTCGGCAGCGCCGCGTCGAACTCCGGATACGGATCGTAGGGATCGTGCACGTCCATCACGTGCAGGTAGAGGAAGAGCGGCGGACGCGCGCCGTGCTCGTCGCGCGCGAGCGCGGTCGCGAGCGGTTGCCAGAGCGAAGACGAGAGCTCGTCGACGTCGCGCAAGAAGTCCGCGTAGATCGGACCGCTCGCCTTCAGGTCGCCGGAGTCGTAGTGGTCGAAGCCGCGCGCGAAACCGGTCTCCGCGTCGACCGACGCGTTCGCGACCATCCCGACCGTTCGGTAGCCCGCGCGCTGGAATGCGTCGGGCAGCGTCGGCACGCCGTCCTCGATCGCGTCGCGGTACGCGGTCAGGTAGCGGCCTTCCATCAGCGACACCATCGACGGTCGCGTCCACGAGAACTGGCACGTGACGTCCTCGAAGAGCACGCCGTCGGCCGCCAGCGAGTCGAGGAACGGCGACGTAGGCCGCGGATAGCCGTAGCACGACAGCCGATCGGCGCGCAGCGTGTCGATCAGCAGGAACACGACGTCGGGGCGACGCGCGGGCTCGCTCTGGCGTTGCCACCAAAACGCGCCGGCCACGACGACGCAGAGCAGCGCCGCGGCGATCACGCTCGCGACGACCGTCGCGGTGCGGCCGCGTCGGGCGTCGCGGAGAACGGGGGTCGCGCTTTCGAGCTGCATGGCTCCCGCCTCGGCGGCGGAACGCCCATCCTAACCGGCGCGACCCGCGGACTCGCCGCGGCGGACGGCGCCTATTCGTCACCCGCGCCGCGCGTCGGAACCCAACGAGGCGCGACGAGCTGACGCTCCCACGCCGCGTACGCCGCGCGCAGCTTCGCGACGACCTCGGGCCGGCGCTTCGCGAGGTTCGTCTTCTCCGCGAGGTCCTCGGACAAGTCGTAGAGCTCGACCTGCTCGCCGTGCACGACGAGTTTCCAGTCCCCCATGCGCGCCGCGGAGTCCTTGCCGATTCGCCAGAAGAGCGCGTCGTGCGGCCGCGCCTTCGACTTGCCGGTCAGGAACGGCACGAGGTCGACGCCGTCGAGCGGCTTGTCGTCGGTCTTGCCGTCGGGCCGGGCGCCTGACTTCGCGAGCCCCGCCGCCGCGAGCACCGTCGGCACGACGTCGAGCGAACTCACCGGCCGCGCCTCGACCGCGCCGGGCTTCAGCTTGCCGGTCCACCGGACGAGAAACGGCACGCGCACGCCGCCTTCGTAGAGCTCGGGTTTCTCGCCGCGCAACGGCTCGTTCCGCGACGTGTTTTCAGCCGTCGCGCCGCCGTTGTCGGAGAGGAAGATCACCAGCGTGTCCTCGGCGAGCTTCTTCTCGTCCAACGCGGCGAGGATCGCGCCGACGCCCGAATCGAGCTTCGCGAGCATCGCGGCGAACGTGCGCCGCTTCTCGTCGGCGATGCCGGCGAACCTCTCGCGCTCGGGCTCGGGCGCTTCGAGAGGTACGTGCACCGCGTTGAACGGCACGTAGAGGAAGAACGGTTGCTCGGCATGCGCGCCGATGAACTCGACCGCTTCGCGCGTGAACGCGTCGGTCAGGTAGCCCTCGACCTGGGTCGGCTCGTCGCCGCGCAGGATCGGGTTGCGCAGGTTGCGCGCGACGTAGCGGCTCGAGCCGGAGAGGAAGCCGAAGAAGCTGTCGAAGCCGCGGCGCTGTGGCCGCAACTCGGCCTCGTAACCGACGTGCCACTTGCCGACGATCGCGGTCGCGTAGCCGGCGGCCTTCAGGCGCTCGGCGAGCATCGGTTCGTCGCGCGGCACGCCGAAGCCGGCGGCGGCGTCGCGCTCGGAACCCGGGTTGGTCTCCAGCCCGAAACGCTGCCCGTAGCGGCCGGTCAAGAGCGCCGCGCGGCTCGGCGCGCACAGCGGCGCGGTCGCGTAGCCGGCGGTGAAGCGAACGCCCTCCGCCGCGAGTCGATCGAGGTGCGGCGTGCGAACGTCGCGCGCGCCTTGGACGCCGAGATCCGCGTACCCGAGATCGTCGGCGACGATCAGGACGATGTTCGGCTTGCGCTCGCCCTCGCCGACGGGCGCGAACGAAAGCGATGCGCAGAGGAGCAGCAGCGTCGCGAGCGCCGTTAGTGCGCGACCTGCGCGACCTGCCCGACTTGCCCGACTTGCCCGACTTGCCCGACCTGCCCGACTTGCGCGGCTTGCCCGACTTGCGCGGCCCGCGCGACGCAAGCGCGGCGGACTCGTGCCGAGGAGCGACATCGCGAGCACCGGCGGGCCGTGGCGAGCGGGGCGCGGCGGGAACGGACCGCGGCGCGCTCCGCGCGGCACTACGGCGTTTGCTCGGGGTTGCGCGCCGGCAACGAGGCCAACACGTCGGCGGCGAACTGCTGCACCGCTTCGTCGAGGAGCTCGCCATCGGAGGCGACGACCTGACGACGCGCGAGCATCGACACCGTGCGCGACACCTTGCCGCCCCACAGCGCCTTGGTCGGATCCGGATTGCCGACGTCGAGCAGATAGACCTCGCCGTCGATGCGCAACTCGGCGCTCGACTTCCAGCGCGCGTCGTCCCAGTGCGTGACGAAGACCTGGAGGATCGCGTTCTCGTCGGTGTCGCCGGGCGTGTACGCGGCTTCGACGATCTTCGAGTCGACGTACGCGAGCGCGAGCGGCGTGTAGCGCTGGTGAACGAGCCCGCGGTGGAACGCGGCGCGCACGAGGTCGAGCGGCACGTTCTCCTTCCCTGAGTTGTTCTGCACCGGCAGGACCGCGATGTCGAGCGGGTTCGCCTGACGCAGCCGTCCGGTGTGCAGCTCGAGGTTGTCGGCGCCACGCGGGGCCGTGCGCGGCGAGTCGCAGCCGCTCAGGGAAGAAAGGAGGGCCGCCAGGCCGAGGAACGAGGAAATCGCAACGATTCGGAGCTTCACGGTCACCTCTCGCGTCGGAAGACGGCGCGGATTCTACGGAGCCGGGTGGCACGGGGCCTAACGGAAAACCGCGACGCCGCGCGAGTTCGTTCAGGGCTTGCTGAACGTGAAGGGCGCGCTCTGGGCGAAGACGTCGTGCTCGCGCGCGATGTCGGTCCAGAAGAAGGCGTCCCAGGCGAAGCCCGACCAAGCGAAGGCCTCGATCGTCGCGTGGATCGTCCCGTCGGAGAGCCCGACGCCGGTCGACACCAGCAAATCGGGCGCGTGCACGCGAACGGTCGGCGACGCGTCGTCCGGGTCGGCGACGTACAGCCGCCAAGCGCGGCCGGAGTCGTCCGAGAGCGTCACGCGGTAGAGCCCGGGCACGCCGAGCGCGTCGGTCAGCGTGTTTTCGAACTCGAGGTCGAAGCCCTCACCGCCGGTCGAGCCCGACGGCGCGGGCAGCAAGAGCTGCGGCGCGCTCGGCGCGGCGAGGTTCGCGCCGACGACCGACATCCGCGGCCGACGGCCGACGCGGGCGCCGTACACGTCGCGCAGCTCGCAATGGAGCATCAAATCGGGATCGATCGTGCCGTCGAGCACGAGTTCGCCCTTCTTGTCGCCCGGGTACTTGGTGTCGGTCGGATCGGCGACGCCGGGGTACGCGCTGCGCAGCTTCCAGACGCTCGCACCCTGGTCGAACGCCAGGCCGAACCCGACGACGCCCGGTCGCGCGAGCGCCGGGATCGGACTCTCGAGGTAGACGCGCGGAGCGCCGGAGAGATCGTTGACGTCGAGCCCGGTCACCGCGGACGCGTCGAACAGCGTCGCCGGTCCGTCGATCGGCGCGTCTTCGAGCGTCGTCGACGGATCGTCGAGCAACACGTCGAGATCGACGTCGACGTCTTGCGAGCCGTCGACCGCGACCTGCTTGACCGGCACTTCGACCGCGTAGCCCTTCAGGAAGCCCGCGGCGGTGTAATTGAACTCGCTCGCCGGCGTGTCGGTGACGCCGACCGCGACCGCGCCGATCCGATTCGGACGCGCATCGTACGGCCCGAAGGCGCACTCGTAGCTCGCGGTCGTCGGGTTGATCGAGCAGACCTGCACCGCATCGATCGGCTCGTCGTCCTCGAGCTTGCGCGAGTCGGCGAACACGCGCTCGAAGTCGGCGATGTCGCCGTCGCCGCTCGAGAGCAGACCGTCGACCGAGCCGAGCAAGAGTCCGCTCGGCTCGAGACCGATCGAGATGCGGTCGACGGCGACCGCGTGCACCGTCACCAGGTCGTAGCCCGGCGCGTCGATGGTGACCAGTGTGTCGCCGAGCGTCGCGGCGTCGAGCGTCGCGAGCCCGCTCGCGTCGGTGACGTCCTGGTCGAGCGGATCGACGGTCAGCAGGAAGTCCTCGTGCGTGAACACGTTCGCGTCGGCGATGAACGCGAGCGTGTTCGCGTCGAACACCTCGACGGTGACGGTCGCGCCGAGCGCCGAGCCGGTGCCGACCGCGCCGACCTGCGTGTACGCCGCGTCGATCTGCGTCGAGTCGTTGAGCGCGCGGTCGTAGAGCACGACGCTGAAGTCGAGCGGGTTGTTGCCCGCGAGCGGATCGAGCGCCGAGAGGAACTCGGGCTGCGTGAACGGCTGCGCGACGAAGAGCCCGCTCGAGTTCGACGCGACGACCGACGGCAACGTGCCGTTGTCGCCGAGCGCCGTCGTGATCTCGACCGACTCGATCGGCTCGTTCGCGCGGCCGACCAGGGCGAAGTTGCGCAGGTCGCCGCGGAACTTGGTCTTGTCGCTGCCGCTCAGGCCGAAACCGGTCAGCGTCGGCACCTTGGTGTCCTGCGTCGGCGTCTGCGTGCCCTGGGCGTCGACGTCTGCGTCGAGCAGGCGCACGGTGCTCGCGACCGAGCCGCGTTGACGACGAAAGGCGAAGTACAGCGGCCCGTCGGAGAAGCGCGTCGAAAGCGGCGACGTCGAGCCCGTGAGCTCGAGCTGTGCCTCGCGAATCGTCGCGACGTGCGTGTTCGCGTCGTACGGGACGTCGCCGAGCTCGAACTCGCGATAGAGCGCGGCGAGCGTCGGCGGCGACGACGCTTTCTCGTAGCCGAACACGAAGACGCCGATCAGGTCGGTCGCTTGGCCGTCGTCGAGCGTCAACGCGATCTCGAGCTCGCCGACCTTCGTGCTGCCCCCGGTGAGGTGCGCGATCCCGATGCCGTCGAACGGCAGCGACACCATTTCGGCGGAGGACGGCGGCGCGAACGACGCGGTCGTGTAGTCGAACTTGGTCTCCGCGAGCTGCGAGCCGTCCGCCATGCGGATGCGATGGCCGCTCGGCGAGAGCGTCACCGCGACGTCGGCGTCGGCGCCGAGATCGACCGCCTCGTTCTCGTCGTCGACGCTGCGAAAACGGTAGACGCGTGTGTCGGAGACCGGGATGCCGTTGGTCACGGTCAGCAGCGCCTGCGGCAGCGGATCGAACGGCGGCGGCGCGCCGTCGACCTGGATGTCGAACGAATCGGTGTCGACCGTGCTCGCGTTGACGCGGCGATCGAACACGACCACGATCTCGCCGAACGGGCTCTGGTTGGTCGCGTTGTCCGGCGGCCACGTCGCGAGCACCTTCGGCGTCGCGGGCGCGGTGTCGGCGGTCTTGAAGCTGAAGATCACCTTGTCCGCGGTCTGATCGATCGGCGTGCCCTGCAGGTCGGCGACCACCGCTTGCTCGGCGTAACTGAGCGTGTACCCGGTCGCCGGGGTCAGCGCGACCGCCGGGAAGAGCACCAACATCCGTCCGTCGCCAACCAACGCGACCGCCCCGATCGGCACCGGTTGTCCCAGGCTGCCTTCGACGTCGAGTCGGAACGAACTCTGGAGCTTCGAGGCCGCCATCGACTCGCTGAACACCAGCACGATCGGCGAGTCGGGGTGCGCGGTGTTGGTCGACGGGAATTTCGCGGTCAACGTCGGCGAGCCGGTGCGCAACCACGTGTGATTCGAAGGCGCGGTCGCGGGCTCGGAACCGATCGCCCCGGTGCCGCCGCCCGACTGGCAGCCGTTGGGCCCGAAGATGCACGCGGGGTTGTCACAACCCGGAAGCAGCGCGCCGGCGATCAGGACGGAGGCGGCGAGCGCAGCGAGGGAGGCGAGGCGGGCGGACGGGCGGAGAATCGGGATCACGGGAACGCTCGCGGGCTGGAGAACGGGGCGCAGGTTCCCCCGCGGGACGAAGCAGGATAGCGAACGCGACGGGGAGCTGCAGGACGCGCGAGCGCCGAGCTTCTTCCGCGCGGATCGCGATCCCGTCACGCCGCGTGCGGTCGCGGCGCGCGCCGCGCGATCGCGACCCGTGCCACGCGGTCGCGTCCGGTTCCACTCGGTCGCGTTTCGGTCGCGTGACCGGCGAGTTCGCCGGAGCTAGAGCGCGCGCCCGAGCCGGTGAAGCGAGTGAACGGCCCGCGCGCGTCGGCTACACTCCCCCTCCATCCCGGGTCCGCACGCCGCGGCCCGCCCTCCCCGCATGAACGTCGCGCGCTTCGGTCTGGTCGGTCTCGCCGCGCTCGCGGCGTGCCGCGCGACGCCGAACGAGCCCCCCGCGGAGGCCCCCGGTCCCGCCGGGCATGCGGAAACCGCGGCCGCGGACGCCGCGAAACCTCCCGACTCGGCGAGCGCGGCGCGGAACGACGCCGACGCGATGCCGCGCGACCCGGACGCCGGGAGCTCCGAACTCTCCGGACCGACCGGTCCCCCCGCGCCGGCCGCGCTCGGCGAGCCCGCGCCCTCCGAGTCCGTGGCCCAGACGCCGACCGACCCGGCGGCGATCGAAGACCAACGCGCGGCGGCGATCCGAGCGATCGAGGACGGCGATTTCGCGAGCGCGCGCGACCTGCTCGAGGAGTTGATCGTCGGCTCGCGCCTCCAGGAAGGCGTCCGCCTGCTCGCCGCGGGCCAAGCGCTCGAAGCGGTCGCGCTGCTCGAGGACGTCCGCCACGAAGCGCCCGGTCGTCAGGACACGCTGCTGCCGTTCGCGGAAGCGAGCTTGCACGCGGGCCGACAGCTCGGTGAGTCCGCGTTGATCGAGCGCGCGCTCGGCGCGTTCACGCAGCTCGACGGCGAGCCGGCCGCGGCGTTCGGCGCGAGCCGCGCGGCCGCCGCGCTCGGCCGGACCGACGAGGCGCTGCGCTTCGCACGCGAAGGCCTGCGCCGCCTCGACGCACGCGGCACGACCAGCCCGCTCGCCGAGCCCGGCGAGCGCACGTGGGCGCGAGCCGCGCTCGCCTCGTACTACCTCGCGCGCGCCAATCAATCCGCGGAAGCCGACGCGCTGCGCGTCGAATGCGAGGACGCGCTCGCTCGCTACCTCGGCACGAACGCGCCCGACGGCTGGATCTGGGTGCAGCTCGGCGCGCTGGCGGAGAGCGACGGCCGCTTCGAGGAAGCGCGCAGTGCTTACGAGCGCGGGTTGCACCGCGCGAGCTCCGAAACCGCGCTGCTCGACGGCCTCTGGCGCGCCGCGCGCGAGCTCGGCGGCTTCGACGCCGCCGCCGCGGCGCTGACGCGCGTGCTCGGCTCGCATCCCGAGCTCGCTCGCGCGCGCTTCGACCTCGGCGTCACGCGCTTCGAGCTCGCGCTCGCGAAGAACGACGCGTCGAGCGTCGCCGAATACGCGCGCGCCGAGGCCGACCTCGCCGCCGCACGCCGCGCGGACCCGAGCCTCGAATCCGCGGCGCTCGGCTGGGAAGCGATGTGCCGCGCGGGCGTCGGATGGACCCGGCTCGCGGCGAACGACCTCGTCGGTGCGCGCGCGGCGTTCGAGTCGATGGAAACGCTCTATCCCGGCGGCCTGCGCTGCACGATCGAGGGCCGCATGCGCTCCGGTGTCGAGGGCCTGACGTACGTCGGCGCGGGCTTCCAGCGCGCCGGTGCGCTCGAGGACGCCGCGGCGACGTTCCAGCGCCTCTTCGAGTACGAGCCCGGCAACCTCGACTTCGCGAACAACGCCGGGCTCTTCGCTCGCGACCTCGCGGACAAGCTCGCGGGCACCGCCGACGATCTCGCGCGCGCCTCGCGCGGCGACATTCGCGATCCAGCGAGGCTCGCGGAACTGCGAGCGGCGGCGGAACTCCCGCGCTCCGGCGCCGACGACGAAGCTTCGCGCCGAGCGCTCGCGCGCGCGGCCGACGCATTGCGCGCGAACGCGACGCGTCTCTTCGAGCAGAGCTTCGCCGCGTACGAGAAAGCCGCGGAGCTCGCCCCCGAGGACGTCCGGATCCTGAACGACGTCGCGCTGATCCAGGTCTACTACCTGAAGCGCGACTGGGATCGCGCGCGCGGGTGGTTGCTGCGCGCAGTCGAGCTCGGCGAACGGCAGCTCGCCGACACGACGCTCGCGAAGGACAGACGCTTCGAGCTCGAGAACGCGTGGGGCGACGCGCACGAGAACCTCGGCGTGCTCGCGCTCGAGCACGATCACGACGTCGCCGCCGCCCGCAAGTGGTTCCAACGCGCCGTCGAGATCGGCCCCGACCCGCGGCCGAAAGTGACCGATGTCTGGCTGAAGCAGTGCGACGGGCTCGAAGCGCGACGCTAGCCAGCTCTCCAACTCCTCCCTTTCCGACGAGACCGCCATGTTCGTTCCCTTCCTCGTGTTCTGCGTTCCCGCTCCGGTCCTGCCGCCCGCCGCCGTTTCGTTCGTCGAACAGGAGTCGCTCGACGCGCTGATCGCGCGCGGACGCGCGTTGCTCGACGCCGGCAAGACCGACGAGGCGCTGCCGCTGTTCGAGGACGCCGCGAAACGCGACGGCGACCAGTTCCGCACGCGCGTGTGGGTGCTGCGCACGCAGATCGCGCTCGGGCAGGTCGAGGACGCGCTGGCCGCGGCCGACCAAGCGCAAGCCGCCGGCGCGAAGGGCCCCGACGTCGACTACGTGATGGGTGTCGGCCTCGTCGAGCTCGCGAAGCAGGCGGTCGCCGGCGGCAACCCCGGCGGCTTCGTCGGCCAGCAGTTCGCGGACGCGGTCACGTTCCTCGAGCGCGCGACCGCCGCGAACGGCGAGCGCTATCGCGACGCGTTCCTACCGCTCGCCGAAGCCGCGTGGTTCGCGCCGGACCTGCCGCGCGCGCGCAAGGCGGTCGAACGCGCGGTGACCGTCGCGCCGAAGAGCGCCGACGCGTTGACGCTGCGCGGACGCATCGCGATGTCGCAGTTCGTCGCCGCGCAAGCCGATGAGAAGACCAAGGCGGAAGCCGACGCCCATTGGACCGTCGCGGTCGAGTCGCTCGAGCGCGCGCTCGCCGAACTCGCGGGCCGGGACGACCTCGGCTCGCGCGCGAAACGCGCCGACGCCGCGAAGGAGCTCGGCAACGCGCAGCTCTGGAAACAGGCGAAGGACAAGGCGAGCCTCGCCTACACGACGGCGATCGTCGCGTCGCCGAGCACCGTCGACTATCTCGCGGCGTACCAAGCGCTCGGCGCGGACGAGCTGCTCGCGGTGCTCGAAGCCGCGAAGACGGCGTTCGTCGCGCACCCCGACGACGCGTGGGGCGAAGCGACGCTCTTGTGGTGGCTCGGTTGGACGCGCTTCGATCGCAAGAAGTACCCCGAGGCCGAGGAGGCGTTCCGAGCGACGCTCGCGAAGAACCCGGAGTTCGTCAACTCGTGGTTCTACGTCTACAAGGCCTGCTACTCGCAGCAGAAGTATCCCGAGGGCATCGCGGCGCTGCGCACGTTCTCGGAAGCCGATCCGAACGGCCTCACCGCCGCGATCGCCGCGGCGAAGGAGATGACGCTCGCCGAGATCGAGTTCCTGGTCGGTTGGTGCGCGAATCCGGACAAGCACCAGGGCGAGGCGCTGAACCTCGACGCCGCGTTGCTCTGCGAGATCTGCACGCGCGTCAGCCCCGAGGTCGGCCGCCACTGGAACAACCTCGGGCTGTTCCTGCGCGACCATGCCGACACGCTGAAGCGCACAACTAGGGACACGCCGCACGAGACGCTGGTCGGGTTCTGGGAGCGCGCGCTCGCCGCGTACGAGACCGCGCTCTCGATCGCGCCGGAGAACCCGAACTACCTGAACGACACCGCGGTGATCCTGCACTACAACCTCGAACGCGACTTCGAGCGCGCGCTGGAGCTCTACGCGAAGGCCTTCGCGTGCGCCGAGAAGGAGCTCGCGCGCACGGATCTCTCGCCCGACGATCGCGCGGCGATCGAGCTCGCGCGCCGCGACTCGAAGAACAACCTCGCGCTCTTGAAGAAGCAGCTGGAGCGCAAGGGCGGCGACGGCAAGCAGTGAGCGCCGCGTTCGAGCTCCGCCTCGGGCCGTCGTTCGGTTCGGAGCCGGTGGTCAGCGTCGATGGTGCGTGGGATGCGCCCGGCCTGAACCTGAGCCACTGGCCCGGCAATCGCACGCCGGCGGAGCTGAAGCGGCCGCTTTCGACCGGCATCGTGCTCGCGTTCGCGCGACTCCCGGCCGCCGAGCGCGCGCGACGGATCGGCGGCGCGCGCCTGGTCGTCAACAACCACTACGACACCGACGGCGTGCTCGCGTTGTTCGCGTTCCTGCGCCCGGACGAGGCGCTGGCGCACGAGCGCGCGCTGCTCGATGCCGCGGCCGCCGGCGACTTCTTCGAAGCGCCGAGCGACGCCGCGGTCGCGCTCGACGCGTTGGTCGCCGCGTTCGCCGATCGCGCGCGCTCGCCGCTCGCCGCGCGCTTCGTCGGGCTCGATGCGTGGGCGCGGTGGGAGCTCGCGGCGCGCGAACTCGTCGAACGGCTCCCCGCGCTGCTCGGCGGCGAGCTCGAGCTCCATCGCGAGCTCTGGCAAGACGCGCTCTCGTCGCTCGCGCGAGGTCGCGCCGAGCTCGAGCGCGCGACGCACGACGACCTGGTGCACCTCGATTGGTCGATCTGGACCGCGAAGGATGCTCGCGCGCCGTTCGCGCCCGGCCGACATGCGCTCTTCGGATCGACACCGCGCGATCGGATCCTCACCATCGCGCCGCGGCCCAAGGGGACGCTGTACCGGTTCGTGATCGGCACCCGCTCTTGGTTCGACGGCGCGGAGCCGGCGCGGCTCCCGCGTCCGGACCTCGCGGCGCTCGCGGCGCGCTTGAATGCGCTCGAAGGCGTTGCCCCTGCCGCGGCGCTCGCGTGGCGCGCGGAAGACAGCTCGAGCCCCTCTCCCGAACTCTGGTTCGGAGCCGAGGGGCTCGATGCGTTCGAAGAGCACAACCGCTGCCTCGCTGCGAGCTCGCTCTCGCCGACCGTGGTCAGACGCGAACTGGCCGCGGCGCTGCGGGGCGCCCTGGTCCTTCCGGACTGACTACTTCGCGGGCGGCGCTTGCTTGCGCATCTTGTTCATCATCCGAACCGCGATGAAGATCGCGAACGCGACGATCACGAAGTCGATGACGTTCTGGATGAACGCGCCATACTTCACGACCGACTGACCCGCATCGGTCGCGGCCTTGATCGCGGCGTCGCCCGCGAGCGATTGCAGCGTGGCGCTCGCTTTGTCGATCGACACCGCGTGCTTCGTGAAGTCGATGCCGCCGAGGATCAGGCCGACCAACGGCATGATGATGTCGTTCACCATCGACGACACGATCTTACCGAAGGCAGCGCCGATCACGACGCCGACCGCCATGTCGACGACGTTGCCCTTCATGGCGAACTCTTTGAACTCTTGCATCATGCCCATGACTTGAACTCCTGCTGGGTGGGAATGGGACCGTTCAGAGGGAAGTGCCGCGGGCACCCGGCGCCTCGCGCACGGATGCCCGCACTGGAAGTCGGGATCAGAAGCTCCAACCGAGCGTCAACGCGTAGAGATCGTTCGTGCGCGACAGTCCGGCGGCCGGCGTGTTGTCGTACGTCCACAGCCATTGGATCTGGCCGAACATCTTCTCCGTCAGCGCGATCTTGCCGCGCGTGTCGAGCTTGATGAACAGGTCGCTCGAGTCCTCGAGCGACGGGAAGATTTCGCAGTTCTGCGAGAGGCTCCACTTCTCGCTCGCCTTCCATTCGGCGGAGTACGCCGCGCGAGCCGTGATGTAGTCGCTGTCCTTCGCGACGTTGAAGTCCTCATCGAATTGCGCGACGCCGGCTTCCGCCGAGACCTTCCACGTGCCCGAGCCGATCCACGCCTCGTCCTCGAGGAACTGGTGACCGGCGCCGACGCCCAGCGTCGTGCGCAGCTTGACGTCGGCGGCCTTGTCGGCTTCCGCGCTGGCTTGGACCAGACCGTACGTGCGCTTCGAGAAGAAGTAGTCGTACTTCGCCTTGAGGCCGGTGCGACGCTGCGTGATCGACGGCGTCGCGTTCTTGTCTTGTTGGTAGTTCCAGTAGAAGCCGACCGTCGTGCGGTCGTGCTCGCGGCGGTACTCGGCGTCGGCGGTCGCCGTCGCGCTGCGCGTGTCGGTGTCGCCGTCGAAGAGCGACAGCCCGAGACTGATGGCGCCGGTCCACTTGGGCTCGATCGGTTGCGCGGCGTCTTGCACGGAGACCGGCGCGGTATCGGTCGCACGGGTCGTCGCGGAGGATTCGGTCGGAACGCTGAGGAGGAAGATCGGGAGAATCAGCATGGCTCGATGATTGGAAAGGTCGGGGACGTTCGGAGAGCGAAGGAGGGTATCCGCTCGTCTGCGGCTCGCAAGGGACGGCCCTACGCGACTATCGCGCCCGTTATCCGCAAGGATGCGGAGCACGGGGGCAGCGAATGGACGAAGTCACGTCCGCGGGGGCCGCGAAGCTCCGCTCAGAGGCTGGCCGATTCGGAGTTGCGAAGACCCGAATTCTCGCCGTCGCCGTCGCGGCGAGTCGGGCGCAACGTCGCTCGCCGCGCCGGCAGCGATTCCATCGGCGCATGGACGTCGTGCGCGCGATCCACTCCAGCGAGCGAGAGCACGCGCTCGATCAAGCGCACGCGCTCCTGCATCGCGAGCGATTCGACCGGGATGTACGGCACCGCGAACATCTCGAGCATGAACTTGACCATGCCGTCGATGCGCACGACCTCCTCCCACGCGACGCCGGCGCGCACTCCGTCGTGGGAGAGCAGCTCCGCGTGCGGCCGCAGGAAGAACACGATGCCTTCGCGAACCGACGCCATGTAGTCGGCGAGGCGCCGATCGCGCGCGAGGTCGGCGAGCACCGTCGAGTGATGCGCGGCATACGCGAGGTTGCAAAACGCGCGGTCGCTGACGAATGCGCCTTGGTGATCGGCCTCGGCAGCGATCTGCCGCTCGAAGACCTGCTTCTGGTAGCGGTCGACGACGTCCAGGTTCGAACGAATTTGATCGAGCCGCTCCTCCATCTCCGCGAGCACGCCGCGCGCGACCTCGGAGATCATCGGCAGCTCGTACTGATCGCGAACCCACCGGGCGAGCGTGGTCTTGCCGGTCGAGTGGGCGCCGACGAAGTAGATCCGAACCGGTTTGCGCATCGCTTCCTCCGCGGACTTGGGGTCGGCGCGACACCCTACCGCCGGGGCCAGACCTGACAATCCCCCCCTACGGATTGTGGAGAGCCGGTGGACAAGTCACGGAACCCCGACCGACCGCACGCGGCGGGTGCGCGCGCCGCACCACCCGACCGAGGCGAGCACCAGCCCGCCGGCGACCAGGAAGAGCCCGCGCGCGCCCAGCCAGCCGAAACCGGTGCCGCCGAGCGCCGCGGCGATCGCGACCGCGAGGCAGCGCGCCGCGAACACGACGCCGAACGCGAGCGGACCGGCGCCCGCCATCACCGCACCGAGCGCGAAGCGCATCGCCATCCACCCGTCGAACGTGAGCGGCAGCGCATGCAATGCGAGCACGGCGCCCGAGAGCCCCGAGCACGCGAGCAACGCGCGCGCGTGCCCATGGCGATCACCGAAGCGTCCCCACCACGGCAGGAACACCAGGTTCGCGATCGCGACCGCGCTGAAGAGCGCTCCCGTGGAGAGCGGCAGGATGTGCGGCGCGTCGCTCGGGAAGTCCTGCACGACGAGCTCGAGCATCGGCGTGGTCGCGCCCATTCCGAACTGCAGCCAGAACGTCAGCACGACCGCGGCGCGCAGCGCGCGGTTCGTCCGCAGCTCCGCGAGATCGCCGAAGCTCGCGCGCAAAGCGCTGCGCCAGCTCGTTCGGCCGCGCGCGGCGCCGTGAGAGTCGCCGTGTGAGTCGCCAAGCGCGCCGCCCTCGGCCGAAGCGCCGCGGCGATGGCCGTCGTGCTCCTCCGCGAACACGGCGACGCAACCGGCGGAGAGCAACGCGAGCGCGGCGACGACGAGGTACGCCGCGCGGATGCCGCCGTGCGCGCGCGCGGACTCGCCAAGCGCAGGCCCGGCGACCGCGCCGAGCGTCATCGCTTGCTGCAGCGACGCGGAGATCGAACCTTGCCGATCGGCGGGCGCGGAGACGCTGACCAACGTCAGACTCGGCGCGACGAAACCCGAGAACGCGCCCTGCAAGAGCCGGAGTACGAGGACTTGCCACGGCGACGTCGCGAACGCCATCGCGCCGACGAACAGCGCGATCGCGAGCATCGAGCGCAGCACCATCACCTTGCGGCCGACGCGATCGCCGACCGCGCCCCAGATCGGACTCATCACCGCCGCGGAAAGGGGCGCGGCGCCGTAGAGCACGCCCGCCCACGTCGCGATCTCGCTGCGATCCTCGAGGCCGAGCGCCTGCAGATGGCTCGGGAAGAACGGCAGGAAGCTCATCATCCCCGCCGCGGTGACCAGGTTCGCGAGCCACACCGCGCGCTGCGTTCGACGCCAGGCTTCCATCGAGCCGAGCAGGATGACACCGCAGCCACGCCCGCACATCGTCGCCGAGTGGAATTCGTCGCGCGCGCCGTCACGCAGTCACACGGCTACTCAGTCACGCAGCCACGGCCACGCGGCCACCCTGTCACCCTGTCACCCTGTCACCCTGTCACCCTGTCACCCACTCACCCACTCACCCACTCACCCACTCACCCACTCACGCCACTCACGCCACTCACGCCACTCACGCCACTCACGCCACTCACGCCACTCACGCCACTCACGCCACTCACGCCACTCACGCCACTCACGCCTCAAACGACTACGCCTCACGTCGTGCACCGTCAGCCCTCGCTCCGTGCGCCTTCACTCCGTGTACCGGCGCGCCGCGAGTGCGCGGGCACCGGGCTCACGCCGCGGCACGAAACGCGCGCGAAACCGCGAGCCGCCGGTACGCGGAACGGTCGGGCTCCGTCCGGGCGCGCGCGGAGCTCGGATCAGACCCGCGTCCGAGTCTCGCTCACGCCGCTCGGGCGCAAGACGCGCTCACGCCGCGTGCGAGTTCGCGCCGGAGCCGCCGAGGTGCGCGAGCACTTCGTCGCGGGTGTCGGCGAGCTGCGCTCGGATTCGCTCGGCGAGCTGCTCGCGCTTCACGAAGCTCTCGACGCAGAGAGGATCGAAGTGCGTCCCCGATTCCTTGCGGATCCACTCGAGCGCGGCTTGGTGCGTCCACGCGGACTTGTAGATCCGCACGCTCGTCAGCGCGTCGTACACGTCCGCCAACGCGAGGATGCGAGCGGAGAGCGGGATCGCTTCGCCGGCGAGCCCGCGCGGGTAGCCGAGGCCGTTCCAGTACTCGTGGTGACACCACGCGATGTCGAGGCTCATCCGCAGGAAGCCCTGCGTGCCGTTGTGCGCCATCACCGTGCGCAGCGTGTCCGCGCCGATCTCGGTGTGCGTCTTCATGATGACCCACTCGTCCGGCGTCAGCTTCCCGGGCTTCAGCAGGATCGAATCGGGGATCCCGACCTTGCCGATGTCGTGCAACGGCGCGGAACGGTAGAGGTCGCGGACGAAATCGTCGGTGATCACGTCGCGGTAGCAGCCGTCCTCGCGCAGCCCCTCCGCGATCAGCGTGCAGAAGAGGCTGACACGCTCGAGGTGCTTGCCGGTCTCGTTGTCCCGCTGCTCCGCAAGCTTCGCGAGCGCGAGAATCGTCGCGTGCTGCGCCTCGTCGCGCTCGCGTCTGCGAACCTGGTTGTGCGCGGCGACGGCGGTCGAGCCTGCGATCGCGGCGAGCAGACTCGCTTGCAGCGAGCTCAGCGGTCGCCCGGCTCGATCGTGCTCGTCGACGCGGATGCACCCGATCTCGCCGTCGGGCGAACGCGCGGGCTCGCGCCGCTGCTCGCCGCACGGACTCGGACCGACCGACGAGCGGCATTCGACGTCTCCGCCCGGCCGGGAGCAGATCTCGGCGGTCACCGCGCGTTCGCCGACCAGGTCGCGCGCGGCACGCGCGGCGAGTTCGCCGATCTCCTGCAGCGAATCGGCGGCGTTGAGGTCGCTGACGAACCGATTGAGGCGCAGCAACGCCTCGGTCTGCTCGTCGACCAAGCCGTTCAGCGTCTGATTGAACCGCACCAAGGTCTCGCGCGAAAAGCGCAGCGTGTTGGCGAGCTCGTGTTCGTGTGCGATGCGCCGGTGTTCGGCGAGCGCGTCCTCGATCGCCGAGGTCAGCAGCCCCGGCGGACAAGGCTTTTCGAGGAAGCGGAAGATCCGTCCGTTGTGCAGAGCATCGATCGCGACGTCGACGTCGACGACGCCGGTGATCATGATCGGCACGGTGTCCGGCCAACATTCGCGCACACGCATCAGGAGCTCGATCCCCTTCATGCCCGGCATCTCGTAGTCGGCGACCACGACGGCGAAGGGGCCTTGCTCCAGACAGAGTTCGAGCGCCCTCTCGCCGCTCGAAGCGGTGACGACGTCGAAATTCCTACCGAGCAAGCGCTCGAAGCTCGCGAGCACCTCGCGGGAGTCGTCGACGATGAGGATGCGATCGGCCAAGGCGGTTCGGTCGGTCGGGAGGACGCGGAAGAGCGCGCACGGGGCGCGCGCGACACCCCCCACTTCGACCACGGCGGCCCTGCGCTTGAGGTCGTTCGTTTCCTGCGTGAAACGGAACTCCGATCGGGACGACCGCGGATAGTTCCGGCCTGAGAGCTTCCGCGAAGGCCAGGCGATCCGCGCCGCACCGGCGACGCGTCAGTTCTTGTAGCCTTGCAAGGGTGCCGGGATCCGGCCGCCGCGCAGGTAGAAGCGCTCGCACGAGTACTTGCCGGGGTCCTGGACGATCGCGGTCCCGAGCAAGCCACCCCACTCGACCGTCTCCCCCGGCCCCTTGCCCGGGACAGGGATGATCCGGACGGCGGTCGTCTTGTTGTTGATCATGCCGATCGCCATCTCGTCCGCGATGATGCCGGCGATCGTCGCCGGCGGCGTGTCACCGGGCACCGCGACCATGTCGAGGCCGACCGAGCACACCGCGGTCATCGCTTCGAGCTTGGCGAGGCTGAGCGCGTTGTCGCGCACCGCCGCGATCATGCCGGCGTCCTCGCTGACCGGGATGAACGCGCCGGAGAGGCCGCCGACCGACGAGCTCGCCATCGCGCCGCCCTTCTTGACCGCGTCGGTCAAGAGCGCGAGCGCCGCGGTGGTGCCGGGCGCGCCGGTGCGCTCGGTGCCGATCAGCTCGAGGATGTCGGAGACCGAGTCGCCGATCGCCGGCGTCGGCGCGAGCGACACGTCGACGATGCCGAACGTCGTGCCGAGGCGACGCGCGGCTTCGCGACCGACGAGCTCGCCCATGCGTGTGATCTTGAACGCGGTGCGCTTGATCGTTTCGGCGACCGCGAGCAGGTCGGCATCGGGCCCGAGGCGCGCGAGCGCGGAACGGACGACGCCGGGGCCGGAGACGCCGACGTTGAGCACGGTTTCGCCCTCGCCGATCCCGATGTGCGCGCCGGCGACGAACGGGTTGTCCTCGACCGTGTTGCAGAAGCAGACGAGCTTCGCGCAGCCGAGCCCGCCGCGGTCAGCGGTCAGCGCCGCGGTCGCGAGCACGATGCGGCTGAAGTGCCCGACCGCGTCCATGTTGATGCCGGCGCGCGTCGACGCGAGCGAGATCGACGAGCAGACGTGATCGGTCTCGGCGAGCGCGCGCGGGATCGACTCGATCAGCGCGCGGTCGGCGTTGGTGTAGCCTTTGTGGACGTAGGCGGTGAAACCGCCGATGAAGTCGACGCCGACCGCTTTCGCCGCGGCGTCCATCGCTCGCGCGAACGGCACGAGGTCGTCGCTCCCGCACGCTGCCGCGACCAGCGAGATCGGCGTGACCGCGATGCGCTTGTTGACGATCGGGATCCCGTAGTCGGCGGTGATCGACTGGCCGACTCGGACCAGGTCGCGCGCTTGGTGGACGATCTTGGCGTAGACCTTCTCGCAGGCCGACTCGATGTCCGGATCGGCGCAGTCGAGCAGGTTGATGCCGAGCGTGGTCGTGCGGATGTCGAGCGTCTCGAGCTCGAACATCCGGACGGTTTCGAGGATCTCTTGTTCGGTGAAGGACACGGGTTCGGGGCTCCGCGCGGGCGCGAGAGCTTAGCGTCCGTCGGCGGCGATCGACGCCGGATCCCGTGCGAGGTGGGCTCGGGCCGCGGTTCGGACTCCGTGGACTGCGTGGAGCTAGTGGACCCGATAGGTCACTCCGCCGAACGGCGACGTGACCGCAGTTCGGACTCCGAGGACTCCGTGGAGTTCGTGGAGTGCACCGCGCAGGCCGGCTACCCTCCCGCTCGGAGGCGCCATGCTCTGGAGACGGATCGACAGCAGACGAACGCGACGCGCGAGCCCGGTCGGCGCGCTGTGGCCCGTGATGTTCCTCGCGGTGTCGTCGGCTTGCGCGGGCCCGCGGGCCGGCGACCGAGAGGCGGCGCGAACGGAGGTCGTCGCGACGCCCGCGGTCGAGCCCGCACTCGAACCGCCGAACCAACCGCCGAACGAACCGGCGGTCGCGCCGGCGATCGAGCCATCGGTCGAACCCGCGAACGAACCGGCGCCGCGTGAGCCGCTCCCGTTCCCCTGGCCGCTCCCGCCCGGTTGGATCGCTGAGACGATCCCGTTCCCGCTCGGCTTCGCGCCGAGCCTGAACTACAGCGGACTCGAGGAGCTGCGTTTCGCGCCGGGGATGTTCAAGGCGGAGAGCGAAGACTTCTGGACCTATGCGTTCGTCTGGTGGCTCGAAGGCGAGGTCGCGTTGGACGCGAGCAAGCTGAACGAAGAGCTCGCGATCTACTTCGAAGGCCTGTCCGCGGCCGTCGAGGGTCCGGACTTCGACGCAGAGCGCGCGAAGGTCGTCTCGAGGCTCGCGCCCGCGCCCTCCGACGACGCGAAGCGCACGCGTTGGCACGGCACCGTCTCGTCCTACGATGCGTTCGCGACGCACGCGCGCATCGAGCTCCATGTCGAGGTCGAGTCCTTCCGCTGCGAAGCTCGAGACCGCACCGTCGCCATGTTCTTGGTCTCGCCGCGGCCGCCCGGCCACACGGTCTGGACGCAACTCGCCGCCGTCGGGGACTCGTTTCGCTGCTCGGCGCCCTGAAGCGCAACACTCAGCGCGATCGCGGAGCGGCGAATCTCCTCAAGAGGTCCGGTGCTGCTTCGACGATCTTCGAGCGGACCTTCCGGCAGGCCGACGCGTTGTCCGGCTCGACGCAATCGAACACGCTGATGCCGAGCGCTGTCGTGCGGATGTCGACGTCTCGAGCTCGTTCATGCGGACGGCTCGAAGGTCTCGCGTTGGGTGAAGGACACTGACTCGCGGTTCTGCGTGGGCGCGGAAGTTTGGCCTCCATCGAGATCGATCGATTAGGAAGGCCGGGCGGCGTGAAGCGGAGGCACCGGAGAGACCCGACGGGACTCGCGTCACGGCTCCAGGCGGTACGAGCGGCGCAAGAACTCCCAGTCGATCGCCTTCGAAGGATCGCGCAGGTGCTCCGCCCACCGTGCGTGGAGTTCCTGCTTCAGCTCGTCGGAGATCTCGGTCGGGGCACGGTCTTCCTCGATGCTCTCCCAGATCGTCTCGATCAACCGCAGGCGGTCCTCGATCGACAGCTTCCGCAACTCATCCCAACTCCAAAGCATGCGACCCAGTCCTCTCCGTCACGGCGTGAGACGCTATCCCGAGTACCCAAGGCTCCGCTTAATGTCCTCCCATGACCGGGCGGTCGCGCAGTCCTCGTCCAGCGTAGCGAGACGAGCTTCGAGCAACTTGCGCTGCTCGGCCGTGAGCGCCGGCTCGTAACCGTCGTGCGCGACGGTGTCCCAGAGATCTTGCGCGAGCTGGAAGCGCTGCGAGGGCGAGAGCTTGCGAAGCTGATCCGAACTGAACTCCATGGTGAGCATGATGATCACCTCCATCGACTAGACCGGCAATCGGGCGCTCGGTTTCACCCGTTCCGATTCCGGTTCTGCGCGCTGCGGCGAACTGTCGATCCGGTGGATGCCTTGGACCGACGATCACTTTGCGACAAGAAAGGAGTCCATCCCATCGTGCTCCACAAGCGAGACACCCGCCGGCCCGAGCAACTCGCGGAACTGCTGCCTGGCGTCGCGACTTGGATTGACAACGTGCACCACGAGGCCCGAGTCGAATTCCCTAGCTGCCGAGACGCGCAGAAGCCAGCGTACGTCGAAGTCCGACGGGGCGAGCGAAACTCCCACCACAACCCAAGTCCTCGCGCGCGACAACTCCCGATACGCGATCGACCACTGCAGCTGCAACTGGTGGTGCTCGAGCGCGCGTTTCGACGCCACCGGAGGAACGAGTACGGTCCGCAATGCGCTACCGCATCGTCGACACGGACTCCCTGCGATCTGGCCGGGAATCTCGCTGCCCGTCCGCCTGAAGATGTCGCTGGCCGCCGGGCACTGCTCATTCGAACAGGTAATCCAGTCCAACGAGCCATGAAGCTTGAGCAGGAAACCCTCTTCGAACTCGTCTCCGATAAACCCAGGAACGAACCCAGCCATGAGGTTCGGAGCCGCCAACAGACTCGCCGGTTTCATCGCACGCGATCGACGCTTTGGGTTCGTTGCGCCTACCCGATCCGCGTCAACGCGTAGCAGAGCCTGGTCAGCGATCAGATCGTAGTTGAGGCTCACGACGCTGTCGCGAGGCGCCAGCGATCGGAACAACCGTGCGTGCCGCTCACAGACGGAGTCAGGATCCACGCCGAGACGCTCATCGACGTACGCAAGGCATTCGCCATACGCGCGCGCATGGCGGTCGTCGGTTAGCAGAACCCGCCGCGGATCCCATCGAGCCAGACGAGTGGAGCTCAGGTCGATGTACCCGAGGATCTCCTCGAGATTCCATTCCGTGCGAGGGCGGGTGCCGTAGAAGTCTGTCAGTAACCTCGCGAGATTCCCGTACTTCTCGTGCTCCGCGTCGAAGAACGACCGCATGGTCGGTTTCGAGAAGTCGCTAGCGAACGACGCCCCAGCGCCGAGGAACACAACACTCTCTGGCGCGGTTTGGAGCTTCACCATCTCCGGAAGATCCCGCACGGAGAGAAACACTGGACGACTCCCCTACACGCGATGCATGAACCGGAACACGCGCTCGTGCATCACGCGCACTGCGTAGTCGTCGGCGCCTCCGAGGCACTCCATCCGTTGCTTCAAGGTGCCGAAGCCGACGCCCTGCGGCGTCTCGACCACCAGGATCAGGTGGAAGTAGCCGTCGACCACGCGCTGGCTGATGTCGTGCACGCTCGCGTGGAACTCGGCGAGCGCGCTGGTCAATTCCGCGAGCACGCCCGGCCGGTTCTTGCCGACCGCGGTCACGATCATCGATGTCGGCGCCATGTCGCCGTCTGCCGGCTCGGGCAGGTTCGGCAGCGAGCGCCGCGCCTTGTCCGCGTCCGGGCCGCGATCGGGCGTCGGTTGGACGTACGGGCCCTTGGTGGTGCTGATCACCTTGCCGAGCTCGCGCGCGGTCTCCTGCGCTTGCGGCGTCACGATCGTGTCGGCCTCGACGACGATCGAGCCCGAATGCTCGCGGCGCACGTCGTCGGCGGTCAGGAAGCGGCGGGCCATCGAGAGCTCCTCACTCGGAGCCGAAGTGGATCGGCCCTTGGTCGGTCAGGCGCGAGACGGTCGCGCGGCCGTTCTTCACTTGCACGACGTACGTGCCTTCGCCTTGGTGCATGCGCTGCCACAGATTCGTCGGCGCGGCGACGACGCTCGGCGCGGAGTCCGGGCTCTTGTCGATGCGCACGACGCGGATCTGGCGCGCGAACGCGGCGTCGAGCGCCGCCGGAGTGATGATCACGTCCTTCGAGATCACGAGCTCGGAGCCGCGCGCGAGCGCGTGCACCTCGGACTCGACGATCAGACGCTTCTGCGCCACGGACGTGCTCTAGCTCGATCTCAAAGGTGGTGGACGAGGTCGGGGTGCGGACGCGCGATGACGACTTCGCGCGCGAGCAGTCCCTTCTCCTGGGCCGAGCGCGCGCCCGCAGCGATCGACGAGCGCACGTCGGACACTTCGCCGGTCAGCGTCAGGAAACTCTTCCCGCCGAGGCCGTTCGCGATCCGTAGGTCGATCAAGTCGACCGTCGCCGTCTTCAACGCGATGTCGGCCGCGACGATCGCCGACGCGACCGTCGTCGTCTCGATCAAACCGATCGCGTCGAGCTCGCCCTTGATGCGGCCGCCGTTGCGCTTGAGGATCGGAACCACCTGCTCGTGGATCTGCGGGATCATCAGTTGATCGACGAGATCCGAGCCCGCGATCTCCGCGCCGCGACGCACGCCGGCGCGCACGTCGTCGACCGAGCCGGTGAAGAGCAGCACGTACTTGCCCGGGTGGACCGGCGTCGCGAAGAGGAGCTCGATCCGCGCTTGCCACAGCACGGCGTCGGCGACCTCGACGCCGCGCGCGACCGAGCACAGCTCGAGCAGTCCGATGCAGTGCGCGAGCTTGACGTCCGCGCGCATCTCCGGGTTGTAGTCGTTGCGTTCCATGCTTGGATCCTTCAGGGTGCCGTGTCTTGGGCCTTCACCGGACCGACCGTGCGGCCGTCGCCGAGCTCCAT
Source organism: Planctomycetota bacterium (assembly GCA_016220085.1). Classification (GTDB taxonomy): domain Bacteria; phylum Planctomycetota; class UBA1135; order UBA1135; genus JACRIN01. The sequence continues at coordinate 27,780 of JACRIN010000006.1, read as the reverse complement.
GCGGTCGATGATGCCCGCGACCGCGGTTTGGAACCCGATGTCGTGGCCGCGGCCGATCGCGTGACGCGCGGCGCGGCCGAAGACGACGAGCACGCGCTCGCCGATCCCGGCGCCGAGCGGATCGACCGCGATCAACGTCTCCGCCGACGGCTTGCCGTCGAGCGTGTACGGTTGGATGACGAGCAAGCGCAGGCCGGTCAACGTCGGGTCCTTCACGGTCGCCCACACGTTGCCGACGACGGTGCCGAGCAACATCAGGCGCCTCCCGCCGACGATGTCGATGGGGACTTCGACGCGCCCTTTGGCGAGCCCTCTGGCGAGCCATTCGGGGGCGGCAACTCGCTCAGACGCCACTCCTTCGGCGCGCCCGGCACGTCGAAGTCGTCGACGATGCCGACGACCGCCGCCTCGAATGCGAAATCGCCGTCGCCGCCGAACGCGACGCGCGCGGCCTTGCCGAACGCGACGACGACGTGCTCGCCGATGCCGGCGCCGAGCGGATCGGCCGCGACCACCGGCGTCACCTTCGGCGCGCCGGGCTCGCGGCGCTCGTCGAGCGCTTCGATCACGAGCAAGCGCTTGCCCGCGAGGTCCGCGACCTTCTTGGTCATCCACACTTCGCCGACGACGCGCCCGAGGAACATCAGTCGACGCCCTCGTTCTTGCGGCCTTGCACGTTCGCGAGCACGCGTTGCACCGCCTCGACCGCGGCGTCGATCGCCGCGTCGGTGCCCGCGAGGCGCAGCCGTCCGACCGCGCCGTTGTTGCCGAGGCCGACGATGCGGATCGGCGCGGCCTTCTCGGCCTCGTTCGCGGCGAGCAGCACCCAGATCGCCGGGTTGACCTCGAGCGTGTAGAGAGAGTCCTTCGCGAGCAACAGCATCCCGCTGCGCGTGCGGTTGATCAGCATCGCGTGGTGGCTGTCGACCTGGCGGATGACCTCGTTGGTCATCAGGTTCGGCCGGAGCTGATCCGCTTCGGTCACGTTCGCCGCGGCGAGGATCAAGCGGCCCGCCTCGCGCACTTGGCCCTGGTCGTCGCCGTGCACCTCGAGCGTGCCATACGAACGTTCGGTCACCAGCGCGCCCGGCGTGACGCGGCAGCGCTTGAGCGCGACGTCCATCAAGCGATTGATCACGATGCCCGGACGCACTTCGAGCCAGAACGCGCTCTCGCCGACCACGGGGAAGTAGCCGTCCGAGTTCGCGGCGATCGTCGCGGCGAACTGGGGCTGCATGTGGTCGATCACCAGCGCGCCGCGCAGGTCGATCGGGCTCGAGGAGCGGGTGGCCATGTCGGTCGAGAGGCGAACGGCGCGTCAAGCGACGCGCGCGCGCCTCGCGGACGTCACTTGCCTTCCGGCGGCAGCGGCGGCAGGTACTTGTCGAGATCGCCCGCGGGGCGCGGGATCACGTGGACGCTGACGAGCTCGCCGACGCGCTTCGCGCCCGCGGCGCCCGCTTCGACAGCCGCCTTCACCGCGCCGACCTCGCCGCGGATCATCACCGTCACGAGACCGCCGCCGACTTGCTCGCGGCCGAGCAACGTCACCTTGGCTGCCTTGCACATCGCGTCGGCGGCTTCGACCGCGCCGACGAGCCCTTTGGTCTCGATGAGACCGAGAGCGATCATGGTTTCCATGCTGGGTTATCTCGCGAAGAGGTTGGGTGGAGTGGCTTCGACCGACGGCGAGGCGTTCAGGCCTTGCACGCGCCGGTCTGGACTTCTTGGTGGCCGCAGCCCTTGCACGGACCGAGCGGGCAGCCCGAGCCGGCGTGCGACATGATCGATTGGATCTCGGGGACCGAGAGCGCGGAGCCCGAGTACACCTGGCTCGCGCCACCGATCGGCGACACGGAGGTCGAGTAGATCGGCGAGCTCGCCGGGGCGGGCGCAGCCGGAGCTTTCGGCGCCGCGTGCACGCGCGCGGAGCTCGAAGCAGTGTCGCTGAACGAGCGCGGCACGCCGGTGGTGCTCGGCGCGGACGCCGCCTTCGGCGACGACGCGGTCACCGGGTTGCCTTGCCAGTTCGACTGCACGCGCTCGTTCTTGAGCGCGCTGCGCACGTCGGGCGAGAACGTGCCGCCGGAGATCGCGGGATCGCCTTGCAGACCGGAACCGCGCGGCGCGAGGTCGCGCGTGAACTTGGCGACGCGCTCGTGGTCGCGACGCTCGACCGCGTCCCAGTCCTTGCGCGGGTAGGCGGCTCGCTTGACGTTCAGGAGGTGCTTGAACGTGATGTTGTCGCTGGTGATGTTGCCGGCGAGCGGACTGCAACCGAGCGACATCGACGGCATCAGCCACGTCGAGTAGCCGACGGCGCCTTGCGACGAAGGACCGTTGACGATGATGCGGCTCGCGGGCTTTTCGAGGAACCACGCGTCGAGCACACGCTCGTCCTTCGCGTGCACCGCACACGTGTGGCCGAGGCCGCCGTACTGCAGGAGCTCCATCGAGACCTTGCAGCCGTGCTTCCAATCGTCGACGACGTGCACCGAGAGCACCGGCGCGAGGATCTCGATCGAAAGCGGCCACTCGGGACCGACGCCGCCTTGGTGCGCGAGCAGGACGCTGGTCTCGCGCGGCACGCGGAAGCCCGCGTTCTCGGCGATGCGCCACGGATCGAGCCCGACGACGTCGGGGTTCATGTGCCCGCGGCGGTTGCAGTACTTCGCGAGCTTGTCGGTCTCCTCCGCGTTGCAGAGGTAGGCGCCGCGCTTGGTCATTTCGGCGAGGAAGCGCTCGGCGATCGGCTTGTCGAGCACCAACGCTTGCTCGGAGCAGCAGAGCGTGCCGTTGTCGAAGCTCTGGCTGGTGACCACCGCGCGCGCGGCCAGCGCGACGTCGGCGGAGCGATCGACGAAGCACGGCACGTTGCCCGGACCGACGCCGTACGCCGGCTTGCCCGACGAGTACGCGGCTTCGACCAGCCCCGAGCCGCCGGTCGCGAGGATGATCGCGACCTTCTTGTGCTTCATCAGCGCGCCGGTCGACTCGATCGTCGGATTCGAGAGCGAGAGCACGAGATCCGCGGGCGCGCCGACGCGCTCGATCGCGCGGCGCATCACCTCGACCGTCTCGCCGATGCAGCGCTTGGCGCGCGGGTGCGGGCTGATGACGATCGAGTTGCGGCCCTTGACGGAGATCAGCGCCTTGCCGAGCGCCGTCGAGGTCGGATTGGTCGTCGGGATGATGCCGGCGATCACGCCGCTCGGCGTCCCCACCTCGACGATGCCGGTCTTCTCGTCGCGCGAGAGGATGCCGACCGACTTCTCGCCCTTGATCGACTCCCAGATGCCGAGCGAGCCGAACAGGTTCTTGAGCACCTTGTAGTGCACGCGCCCGATGCCGGTCTCTTCGACCGCGAGGCGCCCGAGGTCGTACGCCGCCGCCGCGCCGGCTTCCGCCATCGCGCGGCAGACGTTGTCGATCTCGCCTTGCGAGTAATGCGCGACCGCCTCGCACGCCTTCTTCGAGCGTTCGACGTAGTCGCGCACCTCCTGGAGAGCGCGCAGGTCCGGATCGAGGTTCGACACGGCGTTCGGAACGGGCGGCTAGGCGCGCGCCGCTCAGTCGGGGTTCTTGTCCTTGCCGTCCTTGCCCTTCTGGGGCTGGATCGGAACCATCGCCGGCAGGATGCGCTTCAGCTGCTCGTGCGGGCGCGGGATGACGTGCACGCTGACGAGCTCGCCGACGCGGCGCGCGGCCGCGGCTCCGGCGTCGGTCGCGGCCTTGACCGCGCCGACCTCGCCGATGACGAACATCGTCACCAGGCCGGCGGTCACTTTCTCCTTGCCGAAGAGCTGGACCTGGGCCGCCTTGACCATCGCGTCCGCCGCCTCGATCGAGCCCACGAGACCCTTGGTCTCGACCATTCCCAAAGCGTTGTTGTCCATGGATCCTCTGCTGGTTCGCACCGGGCGCGCGCGAGCTCCCGAGGGCTCGCGCGCGCACGGAAAGAGGCGCGGAGTGTACGAGCGTCGCGGAGCGAGCGCAATCGTCGGAGTGCGCGCGGAAGATCGGCTGGACTCGCCGTGAACTTGCCGCCCACTCACGCCGACGAAGGCGGCTGGGTCGCCCCAGCGCTCGCCCCGCAAGACGAAGCGCGACGGACGTCGACGACGGAGAGCGAGCGCCGGTCCGGCGCTCGCGCCCGCTCATTCGCGGAACGCGTCCTCGTCGAGGCTCGGTTCGCGGTGCGCGGCGAGTCCGACCGCGAGGCCGAGCGCGAGGAACGTGACGAGCAGCGACGAACCGCCGGTCGAAAACAACGGCAACGGCACGCCGGTCATCGGCACGAGACCGAGGTTCACGCTGACGTTGATGAAGAGGTGCGAGGCGAAGTAGAGCCCGACGCCGGTGACCACGAGGCGCGAGAAACGCTCTCGGACGTGCCCGGCGGTGCTGAACAGCAGGATCACGAGCAGCGTGTAGAGCGCGAGCAACCCCGCCGTGCCGACGAAACCGGTCTCCTCCGCGATCACGGCGAAAATCGAGTCGGTCTCGCGCTCGGGCAAGTGCGCCGCTTCGTTGGCGACGCCTTGGCCGAGCCCGGTGCCGAGCCAGCCTCCGTTGCCGATCGCGACCCGCGCTTGGTACGTGTGGAACCCGGCGCCGTTGCGGTTGGCGATCAGGTCGTCGGGGGTCAGCGAATCGAGCCACGTCTCGACGCGCTGAGCTTGGTACTCGTGCACGATGCCGAAGCGCACCGCGCCGACGCCGAGCGAGATGACCAGCAGCACGCCGCCGGCGAGCACGCGCAACCGAGCGCCCGCCGCGTACAGCATCCCGAGCGTGATCGGCACGAGCGTCATCGCCGTGCCGAGGTCGGGCTGGAGCGCGACGAGCCCCATCGGCAGGATCGCGAGCCCGAGCGGCAACAGCCAATCGCGCCAGCGCTTCAAGCGCGTCGTGTAGAGCGCCCGGGCGAGGATCACGATCACGCCGAGCTTCGCCAACTCCGACGGCTGCAGGTCGAAGCGCGGGAGCTGGATCCAACGCCGCGCGCCGTTGCGCACCTCGCCGACGAGCGGCACGAGCAGCAGCAGGATCAACGCGACGACGAACACCAGCCACGCGCTGCGCCGCAGCCAGCGCGGCCGCACCAAGAGACCGAAGAGCAGCGCGGGCAACGTCAACACGACGCGCTCCGCTTGCTTGGCGAAATCGATGTCGCCGCGCAGGAAGTACTCGTCGGCTTGGTCCATCGCGTGCACGAAGACCAAGCCGAGCGCGCAGAGCGCGAGCGCGACCACCAGCACGTGCCAATCGACCTCGAGCCAGCGCACGTGGCGCAGCGACAGCGCGCGCTCGAGCGAAGAGCCGCGCTCGCGGGCGAACGGCGACGAGCTCATTGCTTCGGCTCCACGGCATCGTCGCCGGTCCCGGACGTCGGCGACGACGCCTCGACCGCGCGCGCGGCGTCGGCCGAGGCTCGCGCCGCGAGCCACGCGCGCACTTCGTCGCGCTGCAGGAGCTCCTGCGTGAGCCAGACGGCGCCGTGGCTCGCGGTCGCGAGCGTGTCGAACTCGAAGACGACGAAGACGAGTTTCGGATCCTCCTCCGGCAGCCAACCGCCGATCCACGTGTGCTTGCGCACCTTGTTCGAGCCGTCGGCACTCGCGCCCTTCGGCAACGCCTTGTAGTCCGCGCTGCCGGTCTTCACCGCGACGGCGAAGCCGAGGTCGGCGACGCTGAGCGCCGCGTGCGCCGTTCCGCGCGTGTCGCTCGCGACGGTCAGCAACGCGGCGCGGATGCGCGCGCGCGCCGACTCGGAGATCTCCAGCGGTCGCGCGGACTTCGGCACCGCGGAGCCGCCGATCTCGGCGGCGAGCCGCAGATCGGGCAACTCGCCGGTCGCGAGCCCGCACAGCGCGCGCCCGACCTGCATCGGCGTCGACTGCACGACCGAGAGCCCGTTGCCGAACGACAGCCGTTGGCGGACGTTGGTGAAGCGCAGCTTGGAGTAGCTCCGCCACGTGTCCTCGCGCCACGCCGAGCGCGTGCCGAACGTCTTGATCCCGGTCGGCGCCCCGAAGCCGAACGCTTCGAGGCACGCGACCGCCGCCGCGTCGTCGAACTGCTCGCCGAGCCATGCGAAGTAGCAGTTGCACGACACCTTCAGCGCTTCCGCGAGATCGACCGTGCCGTGGCCGTACGTGCTCGCGCAGTGCAGGCCCTTGTAGTTCGCGCCGTCGCCGGCCGCGCCTTGGCAGAGCACCGTGCGCGTCGGATCGAGCCCGAGGTGATCGAGCGCCCACGCGGCGACGAACGGCTTGAAGACCGAGCCCGGCGGCTGGTGATCGAAGATGCGCAGCGTGCGATCGACCGCGAGGTCGCGGTGGTTCGCGGTCGCCGCCTCGCCGCGATCGTCGAGCGGCACCGACGCCGCGGCGAGCACGTCGCCGTCGACGGTCATCAGCACGATCGCGCCGACCGGCGCGGCGAGCCAACGCTCGTCGCGTCGATCGGGATCGGGATCGCCGACGGGATGCTGCAGCACCCACTCCGCGGCGCGCTGCAGGTCGAGATCGAGCGTCAGCACGACGTCGTTGCCGTCGCGCGCGTCGAGATCGACGTCGCGCCGGCCGGCGTCGCGCTCGGAGAGCTCCTGCAAGCCGCGGCTCTCCCGATACCCGTTGTGACCGGAGAGCTCGGGATCGAAATAGCCTTCGAGCCCGCTGGTCCCGCGCTTCTCGCCGGGTCGATCGACGCTCGCGACGAGCTCGGCGAGCCGCTGCGCCTCCGCTTCGTTGCGCGAACCCTGCCGCAGGAGCGCCGCGAGCTCGTGCGCGTCGCGCCGTTGGCGCCGCAGCTCGACCATCCCGGGCTCGCCGAGCCCGCCGATCAAGCCCGCCGCCGCGGTGCGGCCGGTCGACGGATCGACCTCGCGGACGCGCTCCTGCCGCCCGCGCACCGAGAAGCCGGCGAAGCGCGCACGGTAGCGCGAAAGCGTCTCGACGAGTTCGTACGGCGGCTCCTCCTCGACGACGAACGGCCGATTGCCGCGGTCCTTTTGCACGTACGCGACCTGTTCGCCCGCGAGCGCGATGCGCGCGGGGTTCCAGAGCAGGCGCTTGCTCGCGCCGAGCTCGTCGGGCTCCGCGCACGCGAAGAGCGAGTCGAGCTCGCGTGCCGCTTCGCGCTGCAAGCGCGCGTCGCACGCGACGATCAGCGCCTCTACGTTCGCGGCGATCCAGCTCGAGTCCCAGTCGTCGACGCACCGCTGATACCACTCCGCGGCGCGCTTCTGCACCGCGGCGGAATCGGCGGCGTTCTCGCCGCGCAGCGCGAGCTCCAGCGCGGCCGCGCGTTGCCACGGATCGACGCCCGCCCCGGCGTCGCCGCGCAGCTCTTGGAACGGAAACGTGTGCTCGCGTTCGTCGCCGAGTCCGCCCGGACACGCCGCGACGGTCAGGTGGTCGAGTTCGCCGAGCACGAGCCACTGCTCGAACGCGGTGAAGTCGAGCGGCCGGTCCTCGGCCCACGCGCGCCGACGCTCGGCGCCGACGTCTTCGGCGGGCGCGAACTGCGCGGCGAGCTCGCCGACCAGCGCGAGCGCGCGGCGCTCGTCCTCGGGCGCGAGCTGCACCTCCGCGAGCACCGTCGGCACGCCCCACCGCGCGATGCTCTCGAGCCACGTCGCTCGCTCGCTCCGGATCCACTCCGCGACGCGCGCGTCGTCCCAGCAAAGCACGCGCGCGAGCCACGTCAGGTCGAAGCCCGCTTCGACGGTGCGCGCGTCGAGTCGGCCGACGCGGAAGCCGGCGGCGCGCGCGAAGAGCTCGCTCGCGACCTCGTCCTCGACCTCGGCGCGCCAACCTTCGAGCTCGCTGAAGAGCCCGGCGAGCGCCGTCGCGGGGTCCGAACGGGCCGCGCGCGACTCGCCTTCGCGCGAGAGCAGCGCCGCGAGCCGCCCGAGGTCGTCGACGGACTCGCCGACGCGCCGCTCGAGCGCCGCGAGCACCTCCTCGACCGTCACGCCGCGCGCGGCGGCCGCGAACGCGGCGTACGACTCGATCTCGCGCTCGTTCGCGATCGCGTCGCGCAGCGCGCGGCGCTCCTTCAGCGTGAACTCGAGCAACGCGCCGACGTAGAAGCGCACGTCGGCGGCGCGCGCGGCGCATTGATCCTCCGCGGGAGCGGAACTCGGCGCGACGGCGCTGCCGCCGCCGAGCGCGAGCCCTTCGCCGCGCGCGAACGCCGCGAGCGCGCGCGGCGAGAGCAGTGCGAGCGTCCGGGCGGCGGACGCGAGCTCGCCGAGCGTCTCCGCGTAGCCGACCGGCCGCGCGAACAGCGCCGACCGCGCGTGGACGACCGCGCCGAGCGGATGGACGCGGCGGAAGTCGCGGTAGCAGAACTCGACCTGGAACGCGCGGCGATCGTGCGCGAGCTGCCGGCCTCGCGCGTCGAGGATCGCGCCGCGCTGGAACGGCACGACGCTGCCCGAACGGACCAGGTTCGCGGCCTCCGCGGCCCACGTGCGGTGCTGGACGACCTGGATCTGGAACAGGCGCGCGACGAGCACGCCGAGCCCCAGGACCACGAGCGCGATCAGCGGACCGACGCGACGTTGGACCACGGGGAGTTCCTCTTCAGCGGCGTCACTCCCGGAAGGTAGGCGATCGCGGGCCCGACGAGAAGCATCGCGACGCCGCTCGAAACCGCGGTCGCGAGCGAGCGCCAGAGAGCGCCGTCGGCGAGCGCGAGCCCGTGGACCAAGCGCGTCTCGCGGACGAGCTCGCCCCACGCTTCCGCGCCGAAGACGGCGACTCCGGTCGCGACCGCGAGCACCAGCGGCGACGTCACGTCGAGCGCCGACCGCACGACGCGGAGGAAGAACAGCGCGCCAAGGAACGTCGCGAACACCGCGGCGATCGGCTGCGTGCAGAGCGCCGCGCAGCCGCACGTGCCGACCAGCGCGAGACCGAGCGATTGCCCGGTCGAGAGCCGCGCGGCGAGTCCGAGCACCAACATCAACCCGAGCGCCGGCGCGAACGGACCGAACGGGTCGGAAAGTCGCGCTTCGACCGCGGACGCCCACAGCGACCACACGCAGAGCAGGAACCAAGCGACCCACGGGCTCTTGGTCACGGCGCGCGCTCCGCGGACGGTTCTTCGGGCGCGAACACCCAGACCTCGCCGAGCGCGGCGCCGTCGGCGAACTCGGTCAGGCCGAACTCGACGCTCGCGCGGGCGTGCGCGGGCAGCGCCGCGCGCCCGACGATCAAGCCGCGCGGCACGCCACGGTCGCCGGAGCCGGTGAACAGGATCGCGTCGGAGGTCGCGCCGGCCTCGCCCGCGAGTTCGCGGGGCGCGCTCCAGACGAACAGCGCGGCGCCGTGCTCGTCGCGGCGGCCGAGCGCGCGGAGCTCGCCGAGCGCGGCGGGCCGCTCGTCGCTCGCGACGCGCGCGACCGCGCCGAGCGCGAAGCCCCGCGACGCGAGCAACGCAACTTTGGCGCTCCAACGCGACACCGCCTCGACGCGGCCGACCAACCGCGTGCCGAACACGACCGCGGAACCCGTGCGCACGCCGTCGCTCGAGCCCGCGGCGAGCACGATGCCGCCCCACGGCCGCGCCGGGTCGCGCGACGAGAGCACGCGCGCTCGCACCCAGCGTCCGCTCTCGAGCTCGTCGACGTGCGCGCACTCCTCGCCGCGCGAGACGTCCGCCGGGCAGACCACCGCGACGTGGAAGAGCCCGTTCTGGTAGTCGAGCGTCGGCCGCACGCCCGCGGCGCCGGACGGATCGCGCTCGAGGTAGCCGAGCTCGAAGCCGCGCGACTGCTCCGCGAAGCGCTCGAAGTGCGACCAGGTCTCGTCGACGACGACGCGGCCTTCGAAGAGCTCGGGATCCTCGGGGTGGTGCACCGCGAGGTAGGCGTGCGCGGTGCTCGCGGACGCGCCGCTGACGCCGCCGACCACCAGCGACGCGCTCTGCTTCGTGCGCTCGACCTCGACGCGCGCGCCGACGTACGCGCCGCGCGCGGTGACGAGCTCGATCCACGCGACGCCGGGGCGCGCGCGCTCGAGCTCCGCGACCCGGCCGACGTACGCGTCGCCGGAGATCACCGGCATGCCGACCTCGATCCCGGCGGCGTCCGCGCTCTCGAGGTGCACTTCGAGTCGGTCGCGCGACGTCTCGCCGCGCCCGACGACATCGCCGCGGACGAACCGGCGCCCGGCGGCGAGCGCTTGGCTCTGCGGCAGCGTGAAGCGCCACTCGTCGGCGTAGAGCTCGCGCCGCAGCGTCTGCTCGCGCTCCGCGGTGCTCGCGAGATGCGAAACGGCGGCCTCGACGCGCGCCGAGCGCGCCCACTCGGCCGGACCGGCGAGCTCCGCGAGCACGCGCAGCGGCGAGCTCGCGCGCTCGAGCGCTGCGTCGACCGACGGCATCGGCTCGAGCGAGCAGACCAACGCCGCGACGAAGAGGATCAGGTAGAGCGCGCGTGCATAGGTCAGACGCACGGCGATCGCCTCCCAGCCGTTCGCGAACGCGGGTCGTTCAGCCTTCGTCGTCGGTCGAGAGCACCGACGAGAAGTCGTCCAGGCGCTCGAGGAACACACCGGTGCCGCGCGCGACCGCGGTCAGGGGATCCTCGGCGACGCGCGCCGGGATGCCGAGCAGCTCGCTCATCGCGTTCGCGAGGCCCGGGAGCAGCGCGCCACCGCCGACCAGCGTCACGCCGGTCTCGACGATGTCCGCGGAGATTTCGGGCGGCGCTTCCTCGAGGATCGAGCGCGTCGCCTCGCAGATCTGGCGCACCGGGCCCGAGAGTGCTTCACGGATCTCGATCGAGGTCACAGACGTGCGCCGCGGCAGGCCGTGCACGGTGTCGCGGCCGGCGACGATCATCGAGAGCTCTTGCTCGAGCGGCCACGCCGAGCCGATCGTCAGCTTGATGCGCTCCGCGCTCTGCTCGCCGATCGCCAGGTTGTGGTGACGGCGCAGGTGATTGATGATCGCGTCGTCGAGCTCGTCGCCCGCGATGCGCAAGCTGGTCGCGCAAACCAGGCCGGCGAGCGCGATCACCGCGATTTCGCTCGTGCCGCCGCCGATGTCGACGATCAGCGAGCCGCGCGGTTCGGTCACCGGCAATTGCACGCCGATGCCGGCGGCCATCGGCTCGTCGATCAGGAACACGCGGCGCGCGCCGGCGCGTTCCGCCGAGTGGATCACCGCGCGACGCTCGACCGCAGTGATGCCGACCGGCACCGAGATCACGACCTGGGGCTTCACCCACGTGCGGCCTTCATGGACCTTGGTGATGAAGTAGCGCAGCATGCGCTCGGTGACCTCGAAGTCCGCGATCACGCCGTTGCGCAGCGGGCGGATGACCTCGATGCCGGACGGCGCCTTGCCGAGCATGTCCTTCGCGGCCTTGCCGACCGCCATGCCGTCGAGCAGCACCTCGTTGGTGCCCTTCTTCACGGCGACGACGCTGGGCTCATTCAAGATGATGCCGCGTCCGCGCACCGTGACCAGCGTATTGGCGGTACCCAGATCGATCCCCATGTCGACGGAGAATCGACCCAGCACCCATTGCCACGGATTGGATTCCAAGACCCCGTACCCTTCTCACTGAGACTCGCCCGAGCGCGCTCGTGTGTCCCTCTCTCGCTTTCGCACGCCGACGCGCGGCGTGCGCGGGCGGGCATCCGGCGCGTCGCGCGCGCGTCGAGCTTCCGCCCCGCAGAACGCACGGAGTCTAGCGTGGATCGCGCGAAATGCGCGTCCCTACCGGCGTGCTCGCGAGGTTGGCGCGCTCGCGGCGAGCGACGCGATGTGAGCGGAGAGCTCGCTCGTCGAAGCTCGCGCCGGCGGCCCGCGACTCCCGCCCGAGCTTCGGCCGCGCGAGCGTTGGCCGCGCCGCACGCCCGCCGCTCGCCGGCCGCGCGTCGACGCCCCGCCCTCGCGCACCGCCGAGGCTCCGGGCAAGCGCCCGGCCAAAAAAGCAGCGCGGCCACCGTCCGGAGAGGACGACGGCCGCGCGTGATTCGAAGCGGGAGCTCAGCCCTTGAAGAAGAGGCCGCTGCCGAGCGGCCCGAGCTCGTGATCCATCATGATGCAGGCGACTAGGAACACCAGCGTCGCGACGATCGCGACCCCGGCGTAGACGCTGGCTTCGCTGGAAGCCGACGCCTCGACGACTTGCGCTTGTTGGACCGGCGTCGGCGCGGACGCCGCACGCTTGCTCATCCGAGTGCTCTTGGCCATGGTTCGTAGTCCCTTCGGGGGTGGGCCGGGATCAGAGGCGGGTCGAGGCGCTGTCGCCTTGGCCGATCGTTTGACCGGCGACCGGGCGCGTGATCAGCGCCGAGCACATGTTGTTCAGGACCTTTTGGACGCGCGCCTGGCCCTTGTAGGTGCTGCCGCGGTAGATCTCGAAGGTCATGCCGGCGGTGACGCCCGCGTCGGAGCCGACGTTCAGCGTCAGGAGGCCCGGCTTGATGTCGTAGGAGATCCCCATCACCGCGCCGTCGATCTGCGGCTGCGCGGCGATCTTGCCGATGTCGACGCCGGTGACCGCGACCACCGTGCTGAGCTTGGTGTTCAGGTCGTCGATGCTCTGGCCGGCCGAGGCGACCTCGGTCTTCAGGCCTTCGATCTCGACGTTCGCGGCGGCGAGCGCGTCTTCCGCGTCACGGCGCGCCGTCTCGGCGGCCATCTTCTCTTCCAGCGCCTGGTCGCGCGCCTTCTCGGCGTCGCGGGCTTCCGTGAAGGCCTTGTCCTTGGCGGCGATCAGGTCCTGGTTGGTCGTGTTGAAGCCGCCGAGACTCTCGCTGATCTTGTCGAGCTGCGACTTGAGCTTCGAGGCCTCGTCCTTCGACGCGTCGAGGTCGCGTTGGTTGCGATCGGCGAGGTCCTTGTTGTTGACCGCTTCGGCGCGAGCCTCGGCCTTCGCACCGGCTTCGCCGTTCAGGCGGGTGCTGAGGTCAGCGATCTGCTTGTCCTGATCCGCGACCTTCGCGTCGCGTTCCGCCAGGACCTTCTTGTGATCCTCCATCACTTGCTTGGTCTTCCCGAGCGAGTGGACCGCGTAGCCCAAGAAGGCCGCGGCGAGGAGCGCGTTGAGGATGATGAAGATCTTGCCGATCGTGCTCATACGTCGATGAGAAGGGCGGGGTGTCGAGAGTCGGATGGGGACCCGTTCAACTTCGGCTGGCTTCGGCTTTGGGGACGCGCGCGGGGTGCGGAGCGCAGGGGCTAGCACCGGGCGCGGATCGAGTCTGGGTGGGCCGGAGTCGAACTGGAGAGGGCGGGGAGTATAGGGAGGGTGTCGAGCGAGGGTCAAGGGACGTTGACCCGTCTGTCGTCGACATCGGCGTGATTACCTGGCTCGGCCGTCCGGTTACGGCGCCAAGCTGCGGCAGCCAAGCTGTGTCGCTCGCCCGCGTCGCTCGCCTGCAGCGCTCGCTCGCCACGCCCACCTACGCCGCTCGGTCGCGCCGGCGTAGGGCGACGAACAGCGCCGCGAGTGGCGCGAGCAGCACCGCGAGCTGCCACAGGCGCTCGCTACGTACATAAGGGGTGACGCCGACGCCGGGCGCGGGGACCGGGACGGTCACCAGCAGGCTGCCCCCCACCTCGCGGTCCGAACCGTCGACCGCGAGGCGCGCGAGCTCGAGCCCATCGGGCCCGACGACCGCGCTCGCGCCCGAGTTGGTCGCGCGCACGACCGAGCGGCCGGTCAGCGCGGCCTCCAGGTGCGAGAACGCCATCATCTGATCGACCTCGTGGCTCTGCAGGTACCAGGCCTCGTTGCTGACGATCAGGTGGAACGCGAGGTCGGCGGCTCGCGCGGGCTCGGTGTACGGGTCGTCGAACGCGTTGTCGAAGCAGACGCTCGCGCCGAACCGGAAACGGCGGCCGTCGCGGGTCGAGAGCTCGAGGATCCCCGTCCGGTCGTCGGCGAGCAGGTCGGGCACGTAGCCCGCGAGCGCGCCGATCGCGCCGCGGGCCCAGGCGAAGCGCTCGAGCCCGGTCAACGTCTCGGCGCCGGGCACGAGGTGGAGTTTGGACGCGACGCCGTCGCGCAGGCCGTCCGAGTTCCAGAGCACGACGGAATTGCGCCGTCGGACGCGCCCCTCGTGCGCGACGAACGTCTCGGCGCCGGCGAGGAAGCTCGTGCCCTCGGGCAACACCGCGCCGGTCCGCGCCTCGCCGAAGAGACCTTGGCCGATCCAGTTGTCCTCGACGTCGAGCCAGCCGTGAACCCACTCGACGTCCGCTTCGTAGCCCGACCACGGATCGCTCGCGGCGCCCTGCTCGATCGCCGCGGCGAGCCCGCGGTCCATGATCGGCATCCCGAGCATCGTCTCGCCCCAACACACGAGGTCCGGCGCGGGCTCGGCGGAAGCGCGCGCGGCGGCGAGCCCCTCCAGCGTCCGCGCGCGGCCTTCCTTGAAGATCTCGTCGCCGCCGCGCGAGCGCATCTTGCGGCCCTGCGCGATGTTCGGTTGCACCAGGAGCACGCTCGGTCCGTCGACGGTGTCCGGAGCCGCCACCAGCGCGGAGAGCAAGACCCCGGCGAGCAGCGGAACGCCCGCGAACACGCCGGAGCGCGCGAGCTTCGAGCCGCCGCCGCCGAGCACGTCCGCGACCCAACCGCCCAGCGCGGCGAGCACCCAACCGAGCCCGATCACGCCCCAGACGCGCGCGCTGCCGAGGATCCAGTCCGCGGCGTGGAGGTGCGTGCCGAGGCGCATCCACGGCAAGCCGAACGGCGGCTCGAGGATCGTCTTCAACGTCTCGACGCCGAGCCACGCGAGCGGCGCGGCGAGCGCGAGCGGCGCGACCCGCGCCGTGCGGCGCAACAGTCCCATCGCCGCGCACGCGTAGAGCCCGTTCGCGGGCCCCATGAAGAGCAGCGAGCCCGGCCAGACGTGCCACGCCCACCCGCAGATCCACGCCCAGCCGAGCGAGCTCGCGAACCATTCGATCCAGAACGCGCCCTTGCCGGGCCGCGACGCCGAGAGGCTCCACAGCGCGACGCCGAGGATCGCGAGCAGCCACGCGCCGTCGGGCACGAGGATGCCCGGGCTCGCGAGCGCGAGCAGCAGCCACGCGCCGAGCTGGAGGACGAGGCGGCGCGCGGGAGCGAGCGGCGGGAGCGGGTCGACCGACTTCAAGGCAGCAGCCGGTACTCGACCATTTCGCCGGCCGCGATGCGAGTCTCGATCGGCGCGACCGCGAGCGCTTCGGAGCGCGCGAGCCCGACGACGTCGGCGGAACCATTCCAGCGGACGGGCACGAGCTCCTCGACGCCGTCGCTGCCTGGCCGCGTCGTGCACGGCAGGTACTGCTCGCGCGAATTGGCGGCGAGCTCGCCGCCGCACCAACGTCCGCGGCGCACGCGCGCGCCGAGCTCCGTCGCGTTCGAGAGCTTCGCGAGCGCCGGCCGCACGAAGAGCTCGAAACCGACGAAGCACGAGACCGGGTTGCCGGGCAGCGCGAACACCGGCTTCTCGCCGTGCATGCCGAACCACAGCGGCTTGCCGGGCTTCATCGCAATCTTGTGGAAGACCGGTCGCACGCCGAGCGCTTCGAGCGCCGCGCCGACGAAGTCGTACTTGCCGACCGAGACGCCGCCGGTGGTCACGAGCACGTCGCAGCGCGCGAGCGCGTCCGCGAGACGCCGCGCGAGCTCCGCGGGCACGTCGCGCACGACTCCGAGGTTCGTGACGTCGGCCCCGGTGCGCCGCGCGAGCGCCGCGAGCTCCAACGTGTTGCTCTCGCGGATCTGACCGGGGCCGGGGCGCGCGCTCGGCGGGACGAGCTCGTCGCCGGTGGTGACCACGCACACCTTGACGCGTCGCCAGACCGGCACCGGATCGCAGCCGATCGACGCGAGCACCGCGAGATCCGCGGGACGCAGCAGACGGCCGGGTTCGAACACGAGCTGTCCGTCGCGCAGGTCCTGACCGCGATGGCAAACGTTTTGCCCGAGTCGAACACGGTCGCGAAGCACCACGTTCGCGCCGTCGGAGCGCGAGTCTTCGACCATCACCACCGCGTCGGCGCCCGGCGGCAGCTCGGCGCCGGTGTAGATCGCGACGCACGCTCCCGCCAAGAGTTCGCCGGGGAAAGGCTCGCCAGCGCGGGATTCGCCCAGGATGGGCAGGCTTCGCTCCCCGCTCGGCGCGCTCGACTCCGCGAAATCGACCGCGCGCACGGCGAACCCGTCGACGGCACTCTTTTCGAACGGCGGCAAATCCAAGTCGGACGAAGCGCGACGCGAGAGCACGCGACCGTCAGACTGCTCCACCGAGACGAGCTCGTCGTCGCGGACGCCCGTCACGCAACCTAGAATCTCGGCAATGGCCTCCTTGGGGCTGCGCATGCAGGCGGCAGTGTAGCGAGCTTCGCATCCGCCCGGTCCCCCGAGCCTTTCCCCCCAAGATGCATCGATCGATTTCCGTCCGAGCGCTCCTGCTCTGTGCATTGTTCGTCGCGGCCTGCCAACCGACCGATTCCGCGGCCGCGAGCACGAACGACACCGGCCTGAAGCCGCGCGAGCGTTCGCGGGTCCTGGTCGAGCCGGTCGCCGAGCGCGAGATGCTGAAGACGCTCGACACGACCACCAAGGTCGAGAGCGAGTTCCAGCACGAGATCGTGCCGCGAGCGAGCGGGCTGGTCACCGAGGTGCTGGTCGAGGAAGGCGATCGCGTCGAGGCCGGGCAGGTGCTCGCTCGCCTCGACGATCGCGAGGCGAAGATCGCCGTCGGCGAGGCCGAGGTCGCGCTGAAGGAAGCGCGCGACAACGTCCCGAAGCTCGCGATCGCGATCAAGGAGTCGGAATCGCGCGCCGAGAGCGCCCGCCGCTCCTCCGAACAAGCCCAGCGCGACTTCGAGCGCAACGAGATGATCGCGGTCGCGGGCAACGAGCGTCCCGGGCTGCTTTCGGCGAAGGAGCTCGAGCAGAGCCGGCTCCAGCGCGACCAAGCGGTCTCCGACCACGACACGGCAAAGCTCGCGCTCGAGCGCACGCGCGTCGAACACGAGTCCGCGAAGAACGCCGTCGCGCGCGCGGAGCTGCAGCTCGAGCAGGCGCGGCTGATGTTCTCCTACATGGAGATCCTCGCGCCGGCGCGCGGCGTGATCGCGCTGCGCTCGCTCAAGGTCGGCGACAGCGTCGCCGCGACGACCTCGTTCTCGGCGCGCGCGGGCGTCGCCGGGTTCACGCTGGTCGACACCGAGAAGCTGCGCGTCGTGTTCTACCGGCCGCAGCGCGAACTCGCGCTGTTCCGGCCCCGCGAGACGGCCAACGGCGAACCGGGCCACGCGGGCGGCCTCGAGCTGACCGCGACGACCGAGGCGATGCCGAACGCGAAGTTCCGCGGCGCGATCGAGCGCGTCTCGCCGACGATCGACGCCCAATCGGGCGCGTTCCGCGTCACCGCGGCGATGCAGGTCGCCGCGGAGAACGACCCGGGCGCGAAGCTCTTGCCCGGGATGCTGGTGCGGCTCGAGATCGTCACCGAGCGCCATCCGAACGCGATGGTCGTGCCGAAGCGCGCGGTGCTGCGCGAAGGCGAGGTCGGCCACGTGATCGTCGTCCGCGACGGCCTCGCGCGGCGCGTCGCGGTCGAGGAAGGGCTCTCCGACGAGGAGTTCGTCGAGATCCGCGCGCAGGGTGAAGCGACGTTGAAGCTCGGCGAGCCCGTGGTGGTCGTCGGCAACCGCGACCTCGAAGAGGGCGCCGAGGTCGAGATCGACGCGTCGAGCGCGTCGGCGAAGTAGGTCGCTGACGCCATGGGCTCGACGCAAGCGCGCACGGGCGGCGGAGTGATCGGAACGGTGGTCTCGCGACCGGTCGCGATCACCATGTTCATGATCTCGCTCGCCGTCTTCGGGGTGGTCTCGTTCGGCAAGCTGCCGATGGACCTGTTGCCGGAGATCAGCTATCCGACGCTCACGGTGCGGACGACGTTCCCCGGCGCCGCGCCGGAGGACGTCGAGGATCGGATCTCCGAGCGCATCCAGGAGCAACTCTCGACGCTCCCCCACCTCGTGCGGTCGACGTCGATCAGCCGCGCCGAGACGTCCGACATCGTGCTCGACTTCGACTGGGGCACGAACATGACGTTCGCGGTCCAGGACGTGCGCGACAAGCTCGACGGCGTGTTCCTGCCGCTGGGCGCGGAACGGCCGTTGATCCTGCGCTACGACCCGAACCGCGATCCGATCCTGCGCATCGGGCTGTCGTCGGCGCGCAAGCTCGGGCCCGAGAAGGCTCTGATGCAACTGCGCTGGATCGCGGAGAACCGCGTGAAGCGCGAACTCGAGTCGATCCCCGGCGTCGCCGCCGTGCAAGTGCGCGGCGGACTCGAGGAGGAGATCCGCGTCCGCGTCGACCCGTTCAAGATGGCGGCGCAGAACCTCGACCCGCAGGCGCTGCAACAACGCCTCGCCGCCGAGAACATCAACGCGAGCGGCGGCTCGGTGCGCGAGGGCTCGACCGAGTACCTCGTGCGCACGCTGAACGAGTTCCAGGACATCGCGGAGATCGAGAACCTCGCGATCGTGCGCCGCGGCGACGCGGTGATCCGCGTCCGCGACATCGCGACCGTCGAGCGCACGCACCGCGAGCGCGAGGTCGTCGCGCGGCTCTCCGGCGCCGAGATGGTCGAGATCGCGGTGTACCGCGAGGCGGGCGCCAACATCGTCGATCTCGCCGACAAGGTCCGCCACAAGGTCTTCGGCGACGAGGCGCAGCAGAAGGCGGCCAGGGAGATCGAGAAGCGCGGCAAGAACCCGACGCTGAACTTCATGGAGCGCGAGCAGACCGCGTTCCTCTCCAATCGCTTCCGCGACGACGCGCGCTTCGACGTGCTTTCGGACCAGTCGACGTTCATCCGCTCGTCGATCGAGGCCGTCAAGCAGTCCGGCCTGATCGGCGGGGTACTCGCGATCGGCATCATTTGGCTCGCGCTGCGCCGGCTCCCGCCGACGGTGATCATCGGCGTGACTCTGCCGCTGTCGGTGATCGTCACGTTCGCGCCGATGTACCTCTGGGGCGTCTCGCTGAACATCATGTCGCTCGGCGGCCTCGCGCTCGGCGTCGGCATGGTGGTCGACAACGCGATCGTCGTGCTCGAGTCGATCACCCGTTGTCGGGACGAAGGCGACGGGCTCGCGGCGGCCGCGGTGCGCGGCACGCGCGAGGTCTTGGGCGCGATCACGGCCTCGACCGCGACTTCGATCTGCGTGTTCGCGCCGATCGTCTTCGTGCACGGGGTCGCCGGGCGCATCTTCGGCGACCAAGCGATGACGGTCGTCGTCTCGCTCTCCGCGTCGCTCTTGGTCGCCGTGATCTACATCCCGATGCTCGCGGCGCGACCGATGCTCGCGGGCGCCGCGCTCGGGGGTGACGGCACGGGGCACGCGACGGCGTGGTATCGACACTTCTTCGACGGGACCGTTCGCGGCGTCGGCCGCGGATCGCTCGGGCTGCCGCTCGCGACCATCGCGGGGCTGCTGCGCGTCGTCGCGTTCGTCGGGTACGTGCTCTACCTCGTCTTCTACTGGATCACCGCGCCGTTCGGTTGGATGCACGACAAGGCGTGGGGCGCGATCGCGCGGGTCTACCCCGGTCTGCTGCGCGGCGCGCTCGCGGCGCCATGGGTCGTGCTGCTGGCGGTCACAGGACTCGCCTGGTTTTCGTACGAACGCGCGAAGACGCTCGGGTTAGAGCTCTTGCCCGACATCCACCAAGGCGAATTCACGGTCCACGTCGGGCTCGCCGTCGGCAGCCCGCTCGAGAACACCGATCGCGTGCTCACCGAGCTCGAGCGCAGCGTGCGCGCGCTCGACGGGGTCGCGTTGACCGCGCTGACGGTCGGCGTCGAGAAGGACACGCTGACGCGCGAGATCGAAGGCAAGCACACCGCGCGCCTGACGGTGCGCATGAAGCCCGAGACGTTCACGCCCGAGTCCGAGGATGCGTTGCTCGTGCGCGTGCGCGAGCTCGTCGCCGCGAACGCCGCCGTGCGCTCGGTCGAGGTCACGCGGCCGACGCCGTTCGCGCTCGAGGCGCCGGTGCAGATCGAGGTGCTCGGCCACGACCTCGCGAAGCTCCAGAGCGTCGGCGCGCGCGTCGTCGACGCGATCTCCGGCATCCAGGGCCTGACCGACGTGCGCTCGAGCGTGCGGCCGGGCCACCCGGAGGCGCTGATCGTCTTCGATCGCGACAAGACGCTCGAGTACGGCCTCGACCTGCAGCAGGTCTCGAACCTCGTGCGCGACCAGGTGCTCGGCAACGTCTCGACGCGCTTCAACGAAGGCGACGATCGGATCGACGTGCGCGTGATGGGCGATGAAATCATGCTCGGCAACGTCGAGCGCGTGCTCGAGCTCGTCGTCAATCCCGCCGGCGCGACGCCGGTGCCGCTGCACGCGGTCGCGCGGGTCATCCGCGCCGACGGACCGGCGGAGATCCGCCGCATCGGCAACACGCGCGCGGTCGTCGTCAGCGCGGCGACCAGCGGGCTCGACCTCGGCGGCGTCAACCGCAAGATCGAGGCGGCGCTCGCGAGCGTCGAGGTGCCGAACGACGTCGTGCTGCAACTCGGCGGCAAGAAGCGCGAGATGGACGACGCGAAGCAGAACATGATCTTCGCGCTCGCGCTCGCGCTCTTCCTCGTCTACGTCGTCATGGCGGTGCAGTTCGAGTCGATCGTGCAGCCGCTGATCATCCTGGTGTCGGTTCCGCTCGCGGCGGTCGGCGTGATGTTCACGCTCGACCTGCTCGACGTGCCGTTGTCGGTGGTCGTCTTCCTCGGCCTGATCCTGCTCGCGGGCATCGTGGTCAACAACGCGATCGTGTTGATCGATCGCGTCAACCAACAGCGCGCGGCAGGCGTCGGCGTCCGCGACGCATTGCTGGAGGCCGGGCAGACGCGCTTGCGCCCGATCTACATGACCGCCGCGACGACCGTGATCGGGCTCTTGCCGATGACCGGTTGGCTCGCGTGGATCCCGGGGCTCGGCAGCCTCGGCACCGGCGAGGGCGCCGAGCTCAACCGGCCGCTCGCGATCACGGTGATCTCCGGCCTGACCGTGTCGACGCTGCTGACGCTCGTCGTGATCCCGGTGGTGTATTTCGTGGTCTATCGGCGCAGCGCGCCGGAGCGTGCGGCATGAACTCGACCAGCACGAATCTCGACCGCGCGTCCGGCTTCTTCGGCGCGCTGGTGCGCCGGCCGATCACGTTGATCGTGCTCTTCGTATCGCTGATCGTCATCGGGCTGATCTGCTACCAGCGCATCCCGGTGCAGATGATGCCCGAGGGCATCACCGAGCCCGGGCTCTGGATCTCCGCCGCGAATCCGGGCGCGAGCGCGAAGGAGAACGAGGAGAAGGTCGCCCGCGTCCTGGAGGAGGAGATCCGCACGCTCGCGGGCGTCGAGAACCTCTACAGCAGCTCGCGCGACGGTTTCGTCAACCTGCAGGTCGAGTTCAACGCCCGTGTGTCGATGGACCTCGCGAAGGCCGAGGTGCGCGATCGGATCGAGCGAGCCCGCGCGAAGCTGCCGGACACCGTGCGCGAGGTGCAGCTCTTCTCGTGGAGCCAATCCGACCTGCCGGTGATGTTCTTCGCGATCCTCCACCCGGGGGACTCCGACGAGACCGACGCGCTGATCGACAACGTGATCCAGCGTCAGCTCGAAGCCGTCGACGGCGTCGCGCAGCTCGAGATCTGGGGCGTGCTCGACGACTCGCTGCGCATCCTGCTCGACGAAGAGCGCGTGATCGCGGCGAACCTCGAGCTCGGCAACCTGATCCAGCGCCTGTCGGCCGACAACTTCGCCCTGCCGCTCGGCGAGGTCACCGACGGCGGCAGGCGCGTGCTCTTGCGCTCCGACATGCGCTTCAAGACGCCCGAGGAGATCGAGAACTACCCGATCGGCAACGGGCTCGCGATCAAGGACGTCGGCCGCGTGATCACGGCGAAGAGCGTCCGCAATCGCCTCTTCCGGATCGACGGCAGCTACTCGTACTACGGCGAGGTCCGCAAGGACTCGCAGGCCAACGCGGTCGCGACGTGCAAGCGCTTGAAGGCCGCTTTCGCCGAGCTCGAGAAGAATCCGCGCCTCGCCGGCAAGTTCCACTTCCTGCCGCTGTTCGACCAGGGCGAGTTCATCGAGTCGTCGATCTCGCAGCTCGTCGAGACCGCGTACTGGGGCGGCCTGTTCGCGGTGATCGTGCTGTTCGCGTTCCTGAAGCGCATCCGCATGACGATCGCGGTCGCGCTCGCGATCCCGATCTCGGTGCTGTTCGCGATCGCGTGGCAGTTCCTCACCGGAGGCACGTTCAACGTGCTGACGATGACCGGCATCACCCTGGCGCTCGGGATGCTCGTCGACAACGCGATCGTCGTGATCGAGAACGTGGTGCGCTGGAAGCAGCTCGGCCACACCGATCGCGACTCGGCCGCGGGAGGCACGCAGGAGGTCGGACTGGCGGTGCTGCTGTCGACGTTGACCACGGTCGTGGTCTTCATGCCGCTGATCTTCATGACGAAGAATCCGCAGCTCGCGATCATCTTCGGCGAGCTCGGGCTGCCGCTTTGCACGTCGCTCTTGTTCTCGCTCGCGGTCGCGCTGATCCTGCTGCCGGTGATCGCCGCGCGGATCCTCGGGCCGCGGCCGAAGTGGGTCCAAGGGTGCGCGGACCGGCTGACCATCGTCGGCGAGCTGCCGGCTCGCGGCGCCTACCTCTTCACCGACGCGGTCGGCGCGGGCTTCGCGGGGTTCGCCCGGGTGCTCTTCGTCGCCTTGCGCGCGGCGCTGACGGTTCTCGGCGCGCTGCGCTGGCCGCTCGCGCTCGGCATCCTCGGGCTGTGCGCTTGGCGAATGCGCGAGGCGCTGCCCGCGTTGCGCGTCGCGGACGCGCTCGAAGGCGCGACCCGCGGCGCGCGGCACGCTTCCGCCCAGGGCCTGCTCGCGTTGCTCATCCCAGCGCTCGCGGCGGTGGCGATCCTGCTCTTCGGCGTGCCGCGTTGGCGCCGCCGCAGTCCGGTCGCGCCGCAGCGGGTCCGCGTCGTCGGCGAGCGCTCGACCTCGTTCCTCGACCTCTTCGTGCAGTCGAACCACCGCCTGGTCGAGTGGACGCTCCAGCACCGAATCGTTGCGACGGTGCTCGCGGTGCTCGCGTTTTGCACGGTGGTGATCCCGCGGTCGAAGATGTCGGTCGCGGCGTTCGGCGAGGACGAGGACAACGCGCGGATCAGCCTCAACGTCGAGCTCGAGGACAACTTCGACCTGGGCGAAGCGGAACAGGAGCTGCTCGCCTACGAGCAGTTCTTCAATGCGCGCAAGGCCGAGTTCGGGTTCGAACACGTCGCGAATCGCTTCGACCGACACAGCGGCCGCTTCACGCTCTACTGGGAGAGCGCGGTGCCGCCGAACCGGATGGAAGAGCTCCGTCGGCGCGTGCTCGCCGAAGCGCCGCGGCTGCCGGGTCACAAGCTCAGCATGCGCGGCGACGAAGGCGCCGACAGCCGCAGCCGCAGCCAAGTCACGTTCCGCATCAAGGGCCCGGACGCGGACGAGCTCGAGGAGCTCGGCGCGCGCGCCGTCTCGGTGCTGGAGCGCGTGCCGGGGCTCTCCAGCGTCGGCACCGAGCGCGAGGAAGCGTCGCGCGAAGTGCGCGTGCGCTTCGACTCCGACCTGACGCAGAGCTTCGGCCTGACGCCGAACACCGCGTTCCAGTCGATCGCTTGGGCGCTGCGCGGTTGGCAACTGCCGCGCTTCCAGGAGCCCGGTCGCGAGGTCCCGCTCTTCATCGAGTACGACGACGCCGCGGTCGAAGGCTTGTCGACGCTGCAGAACATGCAGGTGTTCGCGAACACGTCCGGCGTGCCGCTGTCGTCGATCAGCTCGCTCGAGTACGCCAAGGCGAGCCCGACGATCGAGCGCATCAACGGCGAGATCACGTACACGGTGCTCGCGCGCGTCGACAACGCGCTCGATCAAGAGCGCCTGTCGCGCGCGGGCTACGACGCGCTGCGCCGCGAGCTCGACTTGCCGCGCGGCTTCTCGATCGGCGACGAGAACTCGGTCACGCTGCGCGCCGAGTCCGAGCTGGCCGAGCTCGAGGACGCGTTCCTGCTCTCGCTCGTGCTCGTGTTCCTCTTGATGGGCATCCTGTTCGAGTCGGCGCTGCTGCCGATCTCGGTGATGTTCACCATCCCGTTCGCGGTCGTCGGCTCGTTCTGGGCGCTCTACCTGACCGGGATCACGATGGACTCGGTCGGCTGGATCGGGATCATCGTGCTGGTCGGCGTCGTGGTGAACAACGGCATCGTGCTGATCGACCGCATCCACCAACTGCGCGGCGAGGGCTGGGAGCGCAGCGCCGCGGTGCTCGAAGGTTGCTCGAACCGCGTGCGGCCCGTCTTGATGACCGCGCTGACCACCGTGTTCGGCCTGGTCCCGACGATCGTCGCGGACCCGCCGGCGCAGGGCATCGACTACCGCGCGCTGTCGACCTGCGTCGCCGGCGGACTGACGATCTCGACGTTCTTCACGCTGTGGGTCGTGCCGCTCGCCTACACGTTCGTCGACGACTTCGCGGTCGCGCTGCGCAAGCGCGCGAGCTGGGCCTTCGGGCTGCGCGGCCTGCGGCCGAAGCAGGCGCCGGCTGCGGTCGCGCCCGTGGCTGAGCAAAGCTGAGTTCCCGCGTTTCCACGCGCCCGGCGCCCTGGCCCGCATCCGCGCGGCGAGGGTGACGCACGGCCCCAGTCACCTGAAGCGCGGGTCACCCGGAACGCGAGCGCGGAGGCGACCGAGCGCGCCGGGGCTTCCGCGCGCCGCGACACCAGGAAGCACCTGACCGCTCCCGCCGGCCTTCAGCTCGCCGCGCCGCGCCTCGATCGGCGTGCGCGCGGACGGTCGGCGCGGTATGCTCCCCGCCTTCGCTTTCCGTTCGGAAGCTCCTTCGCAAGCCATGTCCCGCGACGCCGCACAAGCCCCCATCGCACTCCGTCTGGAACCCGGGACGCGCGTCGCCGCCGTGGTCTCGGGCTATCACCGCGAACTCTGCGTCGCGATGGCCGAATCGGCGCGCCGCGAGCTCGAAGCCGCCGGCCTCGCGCCCGAGGACTGGCTCGTCGTCGACGCGCCGGGCTCGTTCGAGCTGCCGGTGATCGCGCGCCGCCTCGCGCTGCGCGAGGACATCGACGCGGTGCTCTGCTTCGGCCTGGTGCTGAAAGGTGAGACGCGGCACGACGAGTACCTCGCGAGTTCGGTCGCGCACGCGCTGCAGGACCTCGCGCTGTCGACCGGGCGCCCGGTGCTCTTCGGCGTGCTGACGTGCGAGACGCTGGAGCAAGCGCGTTCGCGCGCGTTGCCTCCCGAGCGCGGCGGCAAGCAGGACAAGGGTCGCGAGGTCGCGCGCGCGGCGGTCGAGGTGCTCGCGGCGCTCGAGCGCGCGGCGTCGATCGGCTCCGGCCGCCCGGCGATCGGATTCCAAGCGCGCCAGGAGTCGAAGCCGTGAAGAAGCGCACACGCGGCCGCGAGCTCGCCCTGCAGCTGCTCTACCAGCTCGATCTGCGCGGCGACGAGATCCTCGCCGAGATCGACGACTTCCTGCGCGAGGAAGAGCCCGACCGCGAGTCGCGCGAGTTCGCGAAGAAACTCCTGCTCGGCGTGCAGGAGTGCCGCGTCGAGCTCGACAAGACGATCCAATCGGTCGCGCAGAACTGGGACATCGCGCGCATGGCGGTGATCGACCGCAACGTGCTGCGGCTCGCGAGCTGGGAGCTCCTCCACTGCGAGGACATCCCGCCGAAAGTCGCGATCAACGAAGCGATCGAGCTCGGCAAGCGCTACTCGACGCAGAACTCCGGCGCGTTCATCAACGGGATCCTCGACAAGATCAAGTCTCGTCACGCCAAGGACGGCGCGGCGCAGAGCGAGCGCTCGGAGACGTAGTTCATGGGCCTCTTCGATCGGCTCAAGGAACGTCTCAAGAAGACCCGCGAAGCGATCTCCGACGGCATCGCCGGGCTCTTCAAGGGCGGCCGGCCGATCGATCAGGCGCTGTTCGACGAGCTCGAGGAGCTGCTGTACACCTCCGACCTCGGCGCGGTCGCGGGCGAGGTCTGCGCCGAACTCGCGCGCGCGCACAAGCGCGGCGAGGTCAAGGGCGAGGACGACGTGCGCAAGACGCTGCGCGCTCTCTTGCTCGAACGCCTCGGCGCCGCGCGCGGCGAACCGCGCTTCGACACCAAGCCGACTGTGATCCTGGTCGTCGGCGTCAACGGCTCCGGGAAGACGACGTCGATCGCGAAGCTCGCCCATCGCTTCCAAAAGCAGGGCAAGCGAGTGCTGCTCGGCGCGTGCGACACGTTCCGCGCCGCTGCAGCGGAACAGCTCGAGATCTGGGCGAGCCGCAACCAGTCCGCGATCGTGCGCGGACCCGACGGCTCCGATCCGGCGTCGGTCGCGTTCGACGCGGTCGACAAGGCGATCGCGAGCGGCGCCGACGTCGTGCTGCTCGACACCGCGGGCCGCCTGCACACGCACAAGAACCTGATGGCGGAGATCTCCAAGGTGCAGCGCGTGATCGCAAAGCGTCTTCCGGGCGCGCCGCACGAAGTGTGGCTCGTCCTCGACGGCACCAACGGCCAGAACGCGATCCAGCAAGCGCGCGAGTTCACCAAGGAGCTGGCGGTCACCGGACTCGTCGTCGCGAAGCTCGACGGCACCGCGCGCGGCGGCGCGTTGTTCGGCATCCAGAAGGCGTTGAACTTGCCGGTGCGCTACATCGGCACCGGCGAGCAGCTCGAACTGCTCGAGCCCTTCGAGCCCGAAGCGTTCGTCGACGCGATCGTGCGTCCGACGCTCGAAGCCGCGCGCTGAGCCGCGGCGACGCGAGCGCGCGTCGCGGTGCGCGCGTTGCCGTGCGCGAGCCGACTTCGCGCGGCGCGAGCTAGCGTCGCCCGGCGTGAGCCACCGCGTATCAGCGCGAGCCGCCAACGCGGCGCCGCGCGGGTCGCCGCCTCTCGCCGCGCGGGCGCGACGACCGACGCACGCGACGACCGACGCACGCGACGTGCGACGTGCGACGCCGACGCGGCGACGCTAGTCTGGCGCGGCGATGGGAGCCGCCAAGGAGTCGCGCGCGGAGGCGAACGAGTACGCGCTCGTCGGCTGGCTCGCGCTGCTGCCGCTCGCGGTGCTCGCGTGGCCGTTCGCGGGCTCGCCGGTGCGCACAGCGCTCGAGCCCGAGCTCGCCGGCGCCGCGGTGCTCGCGCTCGCCGCGCTGCCGGCGATCGGCTTCGTCGCGCTGACCCGCCGCTCCTCCGCCGCCTTCGGCCTGACGCCGCTCTTCGTCTACGCGGTCGGCTGTTTCGCGTCGCTGAGGCTCAGGCCGCCCGCGGACACGCTCGAAGCCGACCGCGCGACGCTGCTGCTGCTCGGCGCGCTCGCGCTCGCGCTCGTAGGCGCGAGCACGCGGCGCGGCGCGCGCGAGCGCTTCGTCGCCGGGGTAGTCGGCCTCGCGCTGTTGCTGCTCGGCGCGGCGCTCTTCGATCGCGAGCACGGTTTCGCAGGCGTGTTGCAGAACACCGGCGCGAGCCCGACATAGAACGCGAACGCCGCGAGCGCGACGAGCCCGAGGGCCCGCGCCGCGCCGCGCGCGGTCGCGAAGCTCCACGCACCGACCAACGCGCCGGCGAGCGCGGCCTCGGACGTCGCGCCGGTGTTCTGCAACACGCCTGCGAAACCGTGCTCGCGATCGAAGAGCGCCGCGCCGAGCAGCAACAGCGCG
>JACRIN010000018.1 GCA_016220085.1 Planctomycetota bacterium | reverse complement strand
GGCCTGCGACGTTGCTCTCCTCCCAGCTCTCTTGCGAGAGCCTGAGGACTTTCGACGCACCGCTCAGTCGGTCGTGTCTCCACGCTCGACCGGTGCCTGCTACGCGGCTCTCCGGCGATTACCGCGACGGGGCTGACTCCCCCTGGTCCTGCACAGCTTTCAGGACGCGACATGGCGCGCAGTGTACTCGCTCGCCCTTCAGCGCGAGCCGAGCGCCGCGTTGTGCGCGTAGAGCCAGCCTAGGATCTCGGCGACCGCCCCGTAGAGCTCGATCGGGATCTCGTCGCCGACTTCGCACGCGCAGAGCAGCTCGACGAGATCCGGGTCCGCGCGCACGGGTCCGCCGTGCTCGCGCGCGAGCGCCAGGATCCGCTCCGCGGTCTCGCCGCGGCCCCGAGCGAGCACGTGCGGCGCGCGTGTCGACGCGCGTTCATACCGCAAGGCGGCGGCCCGGGGAACGCGCCCCGCTTCGTCGAACGCGCTCATCCTTGGAGATCCATCACGTGGTGCTCGCGGAGGTAGCGGATCTCCGAAGGCCCAGGCCTCACGCGCACGTCGGCGAGTTCCGCCGGTACCAGAGCGACGTGCACGGATCGGCCACCGGACGACAAGCGAGTCTGCAGCTCGTGCAGGTCCGCGCGCAGGTGCGCGACGACCGCCGGCTCGACCACCGAGAGTCGGACCGAGAGCTGGCCGTTGCGCGCGAGCAGGTCCGCGCGCACCGGACCGGTGTGCGTGAAGTCGACCGCGAATGACAGGCGATGCGAGGGCTCGCCTTCGCCGCCGCCCGCGAGCCGTTCCTCGACGCGATGGTGCGTCAGGTCGAGCGTCGCCAGCCTTTGCCCGTCGGCGATCGGCAGGCTCCAGTGCCGCGCTTCGCCGCCTTCGGCGCGCGCGAGGTTGAAGAGCTGCTCGGCCTCGAGCGCGGCCAGCGTGCGTTCGATCGCCCCGCGCACCGGGCCGGCGGGCGTGCGCTCGAGGGCGATCAGGAGCTCGGACTTCAGGTCGGCGACGAGCAGCGAGACCCTGGCTCGGATGCGCGCCGGATCGCGCGCCGCCTCGGTCGCCACCGGCGCGCCCAGCAAGACGCGAGCGAAGAGCAGGCGCTCCTCGCGCGTCCAGGACTCGAAGTCGACGGCCTGGAGGCGCGCGTGCGCCACCGCGACCGCCGGATCCTTGCCGAGCGAGGCCAGCGCGCGGCCGAGCCAGCTCTTCAGATCGCGCGCGAGCCCATTCCAGTCGAGTTCCGCGAGCAGGGTCGCCCGCGCCGTCGCGACGTCGACGCCGAGGGTGCGCGCGAGCTCGCGCCACAGCCCCTCGCCGAGCTTCGCGAAGAACTCGTCGGGTGTGCGCCCGAGCACGCCGGAGTCGTCCGCGAGCTCGGCGAACAAGCCGGCGCGCAGCGCCTGCGCAATTCGCTCGAGCTCACGCGGTGAACCGGTTTCGAGCGCCGCGTCGAGCAGGTGCGCCTCGTAGCTCGTGCCGTTCTGCGCGAGCAGCCTCGCGAGCTCCTCGGCGCCGTCCGCGTAGGTCCAGACGTGCCGCGCGAGCGCGTCGAGCAACGTCGCGACCGGCGAGCCGGGTTCGGGAGTCGGCTGCGCTTTCAGCAGCGCCGCGCGCAGCTCGGCGACGATCTCGCCGATCGGTTGCGAGCGACCCATCACCGCGCGCAACGCGCGCAGCAACGTCGGCTCGTCGGACGCGGCGCCCGGATCGAGGATGCGCAGAGCGATGCCCTCGCTCGACTCGACGACCTCGAACAAGAAGCGCTGGCCCGGCTCCAACCGCACCTGGGACTGGGCGGTGATCCGGTGGCGGCCGATCGCGAGCAACACGCTGCCGTCGGTGTTCTGGAGCACCTCGCCCGCGACCACCTGGCCGCGCTGGAGCACGCGGGCGAGCTCGTCGCCGGTGCCGGTCGGCCGCAGGACGACGGCCTGCGTCGATTGGAGGGAAAGCGGATCCATGCGCGCGGCGAGCACGGTCGCTCCCCGACGCGCGGGTTATCGGAGCAGCGCCGAGCGCCGAGAGACGCAACGGACCACGCGGAAAAAAAGTCCCCGCCCCGTCCGACGGCCGGAGCCTTGGACGGGACGGGGCGAGATCGGCCGCAGGCGCCGAGGCGCGTCGATCAGTAGCGTTGGTCCAATCGGACCGTCGCTCCGACGTCCTGCACGCCGAAGACCTGCTTCGCGTGCGCGGCGTTCGCGAACACGACGGACACCTGCGCGCCGGTCGAAACCTTCGGCATCGCGAGCATCGCGGCGAGCGAGAGCGGCATGTCGACCGCGGCGCGCAGCGAGCGCGACACCGTCTTGCCGTCGAACTTGACCTTCGCGACGTGCGACCCGAACCACGGGTGGACGTCGAACCGCACCGCGACGGTGCTCTCGGCGAGCGCGGCCTTGTCGAGCCAGAGGCTGACGTGGCCGTGGAAGACGAGCTCGATCAGGTTCTCGCCGATCACGACCTGCTCGACCGTGCCGGTGCCGACGGAGCCGCCGATCACCCGACGGAGTTCGTCAGGCGAACCGCGGAGCGTCAAGACCGGCAACAACGACACGGAAGAAGCATCGCCGGCCTCGGGACCGCCCATGGTGCCGGGCAGGCTGCCGATGGCGTCGCCGCCGCCGGCGCCGCCGAACCCACCTCCCAAGGCACCGGCAACGACGCTCGAAACGCCGCAGACGAGCAACGCTGTCGCTAGCAGCGACTTGGCGAGCAGCGAAGTCTTGATGATGAAGTGCTTGGCACGTCGACGAATCACGGTCACCTCCAAATCACTGTCACTGGCAAATCACTGTCACTGGCCGGAACTCTCAGCCGTCGCGTCGAAGAGCTCGGGGCACGTGGCCACCAGCTCTCGCGCGAACCCAGGATGGTCCTCGATGGTCTTTTGCAGGTTCTTCGAGCGCGCGAACAGCGTCACGATCTCGCCGAGGCGCTCGGAGTCGCGGTCCAACAGCCGCCTGAACGAAGCTAGCGCGCGTTTGTGATCGCCGAGCAACGCGTACTCGAGTCCGATGTTGAAGCGCACGTAGAAGAAGCGCGGATCGCGGGCGGCGAGTCCGCTGAGCGTCACCCAGCGGAAGCACACCAGCGCGCGCCGGTAGTCCCGCTCGGCCTCGTGGAGCCGGCCGAGCTGCACGATCGCGTGGCCGCGGTTCTCGTCGACCATCGCGGTGTCGAAGATCGCGCGGTACTCCTCGGCCGCTTGGAGCACGCGGCCCTCGGTAGCGCTGACGAACGCCAGGTACAGGCGCGCTTCCTCGTGCGAAGGATCGGCGGCGATCGCTTCCTCGAGCAGCTTGCGGCCCTTTTCCAACGGCCCGTCGATCTTCTTGAGGCGGCCGTTGAGGATCGAACGCGCGCTCTTCCAATCGACGCCGCCGGCGTGCGCCGTTCCGCCATGCACGACGCCGTCCACGAAGCCGCGTCCCTGCGTCTGCGTCTTCTCGATCGGCACCGCGGCTTCGAAGACGCGCGTGCGGTAGTCGGGGTCGAGCGCGGCGAGCACGTAGGCCTTGCCGAGCTGGTAGAAGATCGTGGCGAGGCGGTGAACGAGCTCGATCCCTCGCGCTTGCTCGACCAGATCGGCGCCGGTCAGCGTCGCCATGCGCGCCATCAGCCTGTCCGGATCCGCCATGTCGAGGTGCATGCGCATGCACTGGCGCGTGTCGTCGAAGAAGCGACGGCACGCGTCGCAGCTCTCGAGGTGGACCATCGCGCGCCCGGCGGCGGACTCGTCGAGTTCGCCGTCGACCATGCACGAGAGATCGACCTGGAAGTGAGAGCACAGGTCAGCCATGTCTTCCGTCCAGCCAGTCATGACACTTCGCCCTCCTCCGCCTCGAACTCGCCGGCAGCGAGCTCCAGGTCGGCCTGTCGCGGGTCGCGCGCCGGCTTGCATTCGGGCGGCAGACCTTCGAACACGCGTCGCATCGCGCGGTGGATCTTCCGACGCGCGCGGAAGATCACCATCTTCAGGTTCTCGAGCTTGATCCCGAGCTGGTCGGCGGCGTCGCGGTAGCTGCACTCCTCGACCTCGACCAGGTGGATCGCCGAGCGCTCGCGCGCCGACAGCATCGAGTAGAACTTCAAGTAGAGGTGCAGGTAGGTCAGGTAGACACGCCCGCATTCGCGTTCGCTCTCCTGATCCATCGCGCCGGCGAGCGGGCTGCGCATCTCCGGCTCGGGCTGATCGCCCAGGTCCTCGAAAGGAACCTCCATGCGTCCGTTGCGACCGTGCGAGCGCAGGTGCTTGAGCACCGTGTTGCGCACGATCATCGCCGACCACACCCGGAAGGCGTCCTCGCGCTCGCAGTTGAAGCGATGCGGATAGCGATAGACGTTGAAAAACACCTCTTGCAGGACGTCGCGCGGATCGGCGCGGTTCCCGTACCGACGCAGGCAGCTCGAAACTTGGGCCAGCAAGTGCGTCGAGTTGAGCTCGTAGAGCAACGCGAAGGATCCGCGGTTGGTGCGCTGCCGGAAGACCTCCATCAAACGCGTCGAAACCGCGTCGCGAACCGAATCCGCCGCGCGCGCCGGGTCGTCGATGATCGCGGCGATCCGAGTGACCTCGGCGTGCGTGACGTCCCGACCGAGCGCTTGGATGCGCTGCCTCAGCGTGGCGCGGTCGAGACCGTTCGCGATCGCTGAGACCGGAGCTCCGGTCAGGTCGGCGTCCAGCATCGTTCGGGCTCTTGGCTCGGGGACGTGGGGTGAGGAGTCGTTCCGAGGTCCGGCGCGTCCGCTGACAATTGTACGGCCGGGGTTAGGGCTAGCCGGATTCTATGGCGTGGTTGGCGATCGGTAACGAGTGTACGCCCGAGGAAACCGTCAAGATCCGTATTGCCGCGACCGCGCGCGACGGAAGCCATGGAATCCCCAACGCTTACGCGCGCTCGATCGTGGCAGAATCCGAGCGATGAGCGCGACCCAACGAGCCCTCGAAGCGGCGCGAGAGGTCGGATTCGACGTCGCGGGGATCGCACCGTGCGCGCCGCCGCCTGACGCGGCGCGTTTCGAAGCGTGGCTCGCGGCGGGCCACCACGCCGGCATGGCGTACCTCGAAGACGAGCGCGAGCGCATCCTCGATCCCCGGCGCGTGCTCCCAGAAGGCCGGAGCATCCTGCTGATCGGCTTCGCGCACTCCCGCCCCGCCTTCGAACTTGCGGGCGGCGGGCGGATCGCGCGCTACGCCGCGGGCCGCGACTACCACAACCTCGTCGGCGAGAAGCTCCTCAAGCTCGCCCGGATCCTGAAGCGCGAGGGCTGGATCCGCGACCGTCGCCGTCTGGTCGACGCCGGACCGTTACTCGAACGCTCGCACGCGGTTCGCGCCGGCGTAGGGTTCGCCTCGAAGGCCGCGAACGTCCTCCACGCGCGCTTCGGGCCCTGGTTCTTCCTCGGCGCGCTGATCGTCGACGCCGAGTTCGTGCCGACGGATACGCCCGCGCCGGGCTCGTGCGGTACGTGTCGCGCCTGCCTGGACGCGTGCCCGACTGCGGCGATCCGCGAGCCCGGCGTCGTCGACGCGAACCTGTGCCTGAGCTACCACACGATCGAGAGCTCGGACGCGATGCCGCACGAGCTGCGCGAGCGCGCCGGCCCGTGGGCGTTCGGTTGCGACGTGTGCTCGGAGGTCTGCCCGTGGGGCCGTGCGAGCCCCGATCTTTCGGGGCGCTTCGGCACCCACGGCGCGCTCGACGGCGCCGGGCTGATCGAACTCCTTTCCGATGCCGATCCGGAGCGCTGGACAGGCTCGCCGCTCCAGCGCCCGAAGCGCGCGGGCCGCGCGCGCAACGCGGCGATCGCGCTCGGCAACGTGCCGTCGGAACGGGGACGCGACGCGCTGCTCACCGCGCTGGCGTCCGATCCCGCTCCGCTGGTTCGCGAGGCGGCGGCGTGGGCTCTCGCCCATGCGCATGCGAGCGACGCCGGCGTGCGCTCGGCGCTCGACGTCGCGCGCGAGAGAGAGTCGGACGACGGGGCGCGCACCGGGATGGAACGCACCGCCGATTCGGAGCTCGACCACCGTCCACTTCCGTGAACGTCGGCGCGCGGGCGTCGAGGAACGTGAACACCGCTGTTCCGTGGCTCGCCGACCGTCGACGCCAAGTGCTTGCCGAGCCTCGGGATGTGAACGTGCGCCGCATGCGTTGCGCGCCTCGGTCCAGGCGTGCACGACACGGAAAACCGCTCGACGGACTTTGAAGCGCCGCCGGAGCGTTCACATTGCTCGACACTCGCGCGCGGCAGCGCGCGGGAGGAAACAAGGGGGTTCGGCGGGCCTAATCGGCGCTTGATCCGCGAGTTACGCGCGCATGATCCGACGGGCTCAAGCTTGGCGACCGCGTTGCGCTACAGCACCCGGAACCACACCAAGACGGACAACCGACGACGCACGATGGAACACCTGGACTACTACGCCGACCGCAAGTTTTGCGCGCACTGCCAGACCTACGTCACCTACCTGATGAGCGTGGACAAGAGCTTCTGCGTGCAGTGCGGCAACGAAGTGCGGCTGTTCAGCCAAGAAGACTGGCAAGCCTTCAATCGTTCGCTCGAAGACCGTCGCCCGAAGGGCGGCCGTCCGCGCAAGAACCAACCGAACACCCAACAGAAAAAGGAGTCCGCCTGATCGCCGCGATCCCGTGATCTCGGTCACCACGGACACCTGACCCGTCAGTCTCGTTTCGCCTGCCGCGCCTCTCGGTCGAGTGCATCCGACCGCGAGGCGCGGACCTATTCGCGGGCGTCCTTCACGCCGCCTTTGAGCCGCAGGTAGCGCTCCGACGCCTGCACCTGGCGCACTCGGTCGCGGACGGAGGCCCAGAAGCTCTCGAGTCGCTGCCACGCTGCGGCTTCGTCCGCACACTCGCGCTCGAGCTCGAGCGCGGCGTTGCGAGCACCCTCTTCGTCGCCGAGCGCGACCCACGCGTCGAGCGCGAAAATCCTGAGCTCGACGGCCTTCGGCGCCTCCGACACGAGCCTCGCCAGCCGCTCGCGAACCGTTTTCGCGTCGCCGATCGACACGTGGACCTCGACCAACCGGTGCTGCGGGCCGAGCGCGTGCGGATCGGTCAACAGCAACGCTTCGAGCGAGCGGATCTCCGACGCCGCGCGAGAGAGGACCTCGAAGCGTGCGCGCGCGGCCTCGGCGTCGGCGTCGTGTCCCAAGTCGAGCTGGATCTGACTGACCAGGTACCAAGACTTCGGCTCGAAGGGGCCGAGCTCCCGCGCGCGCAGCGCCGCGGCCAGCGCCTCTTCGCTGCGGCCGAGGTCGAACAGGAGCTGCGCCTTCCACGTCTGCGCGTCGGCGTGCTCGGGCTTCCTCGCGAGCACGTTCTCGAGCTCGGCGAGCGCCTCATCGAGCTGGCCGAGCCGCATCATCGACAACGCGAGGCCGCGCCGCGCTTCCACGTCGTCCGGGACCGCCGCGAGCACCTGCTCGTACTGCGCGCGGGCGTCGCCGTAACGGCCGAGCGAGTAGTACGAGTGCCCGAGCACGCGCGTCGCGCCGATCTCGCGCGGCGCCGCGGCTTCGAAGCGCTCGATCAGCGTCGCGCAGTCCTTGTAGCGCCGCAGGCGAAAGTAGCAGAGGCCCGCGTGATAGAGCGCGGGGGGCAAGTCGGGTTCGACTTCCAACAACCCGTGGAACTGGGCGAGCGCGAGCCCGAGCTCGCCGCGCTGGTAGGCGCCGATTCCTGCGGCGAGCGCGCGCACCAACGTGTCGCCGAGCGGCTTCGTCGCGTCCCAATCGGCCCACTTGCCGGCCGCCGCGTTCGGCAGCGTCGACGGATCGCGTTGCAGCGCCTGCTCGACGCGCGCGCGCACGTCGAGCTTCGGCGACGCACCGTCCTGCGCGAATCCAATCGTCGGCGCGAACGCGAGCACGCACCACACGGCGCACGTCGCGATCACTGCAGAGCCTCTTCGATCACGAGCAGGCGATCCACCGCGACGTCGCTCAGCGACTGCTCCTTGCCCGAGGGCCAGCGCACGACGAGCCTCTTCACCAACCCCGCGGAACCGAGCCCGAAGTGCACACGCGGCTGGATCGCCGCTTGGTAGCCGCCGCTCGTGCGCACTTCCGCGCCGCGTCGGCCCCCTTCCCATTCCGCGAGCACCTCGGCGCCGAGCGCGAAACGGTTCGCGTCCTTCGCGCGCAGCTCGACCGCGAGCCAATGCGTCTGCTCCTTGGGCGCGCGCTCGCGCGTCGTGTTGACGAGCACTCGCACTTCGCCGTCGAGCTGGATCGCGACCAGATCGAGGTCGCCGTCGCCGTCGAGGTCGCCGATCGTCGACGCGCGAGAAACCCGCGGCTTGCCGTCGGAGAGCGGACGCATCGTGAACTTCAGCTTGCCGTTGTTCTCGTAGACCTGATCGACCTGCGCGTACGTCGTGTCGGTGCCCGGGTTGTCCGCCTGCGGGTAGACGTGGCCGTTGAAGACGAACGAATCGAGGTCGCCGTCGAGGTCGAGATCCGCAAGCGCGGTGCCCCACCCGAGGAACGGCATGCTCGGCCCGCCGAGGCCGACCGAGAACGAGCTCTCCCGGAAGAGCTTGTCGCGCTTCGAGAGGAACAGCGAGTTGTTCTCGCCCGAGAAGGTCGTGACCATCAAGTCCTCGCGCCCGTCGCCGTCGACGTCGGCGCAGCCGATGCCCATGCTCGCTTGCTCGCGGCCGTTCGAATCGTGGCCGCAGCCGCGCAGGAACGCCACTTCCCTGAACGTGCCGTCGCCTTGGTTCTCCCACAGGTTGTTCGGCGTCGAATCGTTGCCGACGAACAGGTCGACGTCGCCATCTCCGTCGTAGTCGAGCGTGGTCGCGCCGAGCCCGTAGCCCGGTTGCTCCATCTGAAACTTCGCCGCGGCGCTGACGTCGGCGAACTTGCCGTCGCCCAGGTTGCGGAAGAGCTGATCCTGCTGCCCGACCAGCCCTTCGGGCCCGCACATCACCGGCACGCCCTTCCACGAGCAGCCGCCGCCGGGCGGCGGAATCTTGCCGATCACGAATTCGAGGTAGTTGACGACCGCGAGGTCGAGTCGTCCGTCGCGGTCGTAGTCGAGGAACGCGGCGCTGGTCCCCCATGAATCGCCGACCAGGCCCGCGGTCGCGGTCGCCTCGACGAAGCCTTGGCCCTTCTGATTGAGGAAGAGCCGCGTCGGCCCCCACTGCGTCACCGCGAGGTCGAGCCAGCCGTCGCCGTCGACGTCGCCGACCGCGCAACCCATGCCCCAACGCCCGCCGGTCATCGTCCACGTCTCGCCCGCCGGCCGGAACTTGCCGTGGCCATCGTTCAGGAAGAGCCGCGGCGGGAACCCCGGCTCGCCCTTGCTCGCGCGCTCGATCGTCGAGCCGTCGACGACGACGAGATCGAGCGCCGCGTCGCCGTCGAAGTCGGCGAGCGCGAGCCCGCCGCCATCGACCTCGAGGATGTAGTCCTTGGCGCGCGTCCCACAGGTCGTCAGGACCGAGCCGAGGGTTTCCGCCGCGCGCTCGACGAACAGCGGCTCCGGCGGCTTCGGTGCGGTGTCTTGTAGGTGGAAGAGCATCGGAAGGACGAGCATAACGGTTGGGAGCGCGGGCCCGCCAAGCGATCGGCGCGCGATCCGCGCGCGATAAGACGCCCGAACGCGTCGAGGAGCGACGCACACGCGACAGCGGCGCGCCGCGGCGGTAGAAACGGCGACCCACGAGGCTCCATGAACACCCCCGAACCCTCCGCCGACGTGCTCGAAACCGTGCGCGAGCGCTACGCGCGCGGCGCCGCCGCGCAGGTGCCCGAGCTCTGCTGCCCGGTCACCTACGACGCGCGTTACCTCGCGGTGCTGCCGCGCGAGATCCTCGAACGCGACTACGGCTGCGGCGATCCGAGCCGCTTCGTCCGGCGCGGCGACGTCGTGCTCGACCTCGGATCGGGCGCCGGCAAGATCTGTTTCATCGCGAGTCAGATCACAGGCCCCGAGGGCCGCGTGATCGGCGTCGACGCGACGCCGGAGATGCTCGCGCTCGCGCGCGAGCACCGCGAGGCGATCGCGGCGCGCATCGGCTGGTCGAACGTCGAGTTCCGCCGCGGTCGCATCCAGGACCTCGCGATCGATCTCGAGCGCGTCGAGAGCTTCCTCTCGCGCCGTCCGGTGCGCACGCTCGACGATTTGGTTGCGCTGCGAACCGAGGAAACGCGGCTCGCGCGCGACGAGCCGATGGTCGCGACCGGCTCGGTCGACCTCGTGCTGTCGAACTGCGTGCTCAACCTGGTCGCGGGCGCCGACAAGCGCGCGCTGTTCGCCGAGATCCATCGCGTGCTGAAGCGCGGCGGCCGCTGCGCGATCTCCGACATCGTGTGCGACGAGGACGTGCCCGAGGAGCTCCAGCGCGATCCCGAGCTCTGGTCGGGCTGCATCTCGGGCGCGCTGCGCGAGGATCGCTTCCTGAACGCGTTCGCGGACGCCGGTCTCTACGGCGTCGAGATCGCCGCGTACCAACGCGAGCCGTGGGCTGTCGTGCGCGGCATCGAGTTCCGTTCGCTGACGGTCGTCGCGTGGAAGGGCAAGGAAGGCCCGTGCAAGGAGCACAACGAGGCGGTGATCTACAACGGGCCGTGGAAGCGCGTCGTCGACGACGACGGACACGTGCTCGAACGCGGCATGCGCACCGCGGTTTGCCGCAAGACGTTCGAGCTCTACGGCCGCGAGCCGTACGGCGGCCAGATCACCAAGGTCGCGCCGTTGGTCGCGATCGCGCCGGAGGACGCACGCGAATTCGACTGTCGCCGGAGTGCGGTGCGCACCCCCGAAGAGACGAAATTCGGCGTCCAGCGCGCCGACGTCGCGCCCGGCGCGTCGTGTTGCGAGCCTGGCGGGAGCTGTTGCTAGTGAGCCGAGAGTTGCGACGCGAGCGTTTGCGCGACGCACGGCTCTACTTGCTCTTCACGCCGGACTCGTGCGCTCCACGCGACCCGCTCGACGTGCTCGCGAGCGTGTTGGACTGGGTCGACGTCGTCCAAGTGCGGCCGAAGGCGCCCGATCGCGGCCTCGATCCGCGCGGCGGAGCTCGAGAGCTCGTGCAGACCCACGCGCGCGAGCTCTTCGATTGGTGCCGACGCGTGCTCGAGCTCGTCAACGCGCGCGAACGTCGACCGCTGGTGCTCGCGAACGATCGCGTCGATGTCGCGCGCTCGCTCCTGGATGCCGGGCTCGCCGGCGTGCACCTCGGTCAGGAGGACTGCCCGGTCGACCTCGCGCGCTCGGTGCTCGGCGACGATGCATTGATCGGTCGCTCGACGCACTCCCACGCGCAGGTGGTCGAAGCGGGCGAGCTCGCGCTCGACTACCTCGGCTTCGGGCCGGTCTTCGCGACCGCGACCAAGGGTTACGCGCGCGGCCTCGGCGCCGAAGCCGCGTGGATCGCGCAACAAGCGACGCCGCTGCCGATCTTCCCGATCGGCGGGATCGGGCTCTCGAACGCCGTCGAGCTCGCGGAGGTCGGCCGCGCCGCCGTTTCGTCGGCGATCCTCGGCGCGGAGGACGCGGCGCGCGCCGCGCGCGAACTGCGTCAAATGCTCGAGCCCGGCGACTGACGCGGCGCGCCGTCGAGCAGCAGCGCGTCGCCAGAGCTGTAGAAGCGATAGCCGCGCGCGATCGCCTCGCGATAGAGCTCGAGCGTGCGCTCGCGCCCCGCGAACGCCGACACGAGCATCAACAGCGTGCTGCGCGGCAGGTGGAAGTTGGTCAAGAGCACGTCGACGACCCCGAAGCGATACGGCGGCACGACGAACAGCCGCGTCGAGCCCGAACCCGCCGTCACGAGTCCGTCGCCGCACGCGGTGCTCTCGAGCGTGCGAGCGCTGGTCGTGCCGACCGCGACGACGCGCGACCCGCGCGTCCGCGCTGCCGCGATCGCGGCGGCGGTGCTCGCGGGCAAGTCGTAGCGCTCCGCGTGCATCGGATGGTCGTCGGTGTCCTCGACCTCGACCGAACGGAACGTGCCTTCGCCGACGTGCAGCGTGACGCTCGCGCGCTCGACGCCGCGCGCGGCGAGCCGCGCGACCAGCTCGGGCGTGAAATGCAGTCCCGCGGTCGGCGCCGCGACCGCGCCGAGCTCGCGCGCGAAGAGCGTCTGGTAGCTCGCGCGATCGAGCTCGCGCCGCGGATCGTCGCCGCGCGGCCGGCGGATGTACGGCGGCAGCGGCATGCGGCCGTGGCGCTCGAGCTCGGCGTCGCTCGCGATCGCGCCAGTCGGGTCGTCTGCACGACTCGAACCGCTCGAACCGCCTGCACTGATCACACCACTCACACCGCTCACGCTCGCACCGGGCACCCCGGGCGCGCCGGAGCGGATCTCGACGCGCCACTCGCCGTCGCCTTCGCCGTCCGCGCCGCGCGCGAGCATCCGCGCGATCAGCGCGCCGCCCTCGAGCGCGACCCGCTCGCCGGGCTTCAAGCGCCCCGCCGGTTTGACCAGCGCGCGCCAGACGCCGGAGGGCTCGCGCTCGACCAACAGCATCTCGACCGCGCCGCCGCTCGCTCGCGCGCCGACGAGCCGCGCCGCGCGCACGCGCGTGTCATTCACCACGAGCAGATCGCCGGCGGCGAGGAAGCTCGGGAGCTCGCGGACGTGCGTGTGCTCCGTCGTTCCGCGCGCGAGATCGTGGACGAGCAGGCGCGCCGAATCGCGCGGCTCGGCGGGCGCGTCGGCGATGCGTTCGGGAGGGAGCTCGTAGTCGAAATCGGAGACCTTCACGGGCGTTCGCCGCGTGCTTCGCGCACGCGCAGGGCGAAGAACGGTAGCGCGAGCGCCGGCCAGAGCCACCACGGTTCGCGCCACGCGCCTTCGGCCTGCCACTCCGCGAGCGGCCAGTATGCGAGCGGCAACAGCGCGAGCAGCACAGCCCACGACCGCCGCGGCTCGAGCGCGAGGAACGGCAGGATCCACACCGCGTACCACGGGTGCAGCGTCGGCGTCAGCACGAGGAACGCGCCGACCATCCGCCCGGCGGCGGAGACGGGTTCGACGCGCCGCGCGAGCAGCCACGCACCCCAACCGAGCCACGCGGCGAGCAACACGCCGCGCGCGAGCCTGCGCGGATCGCTCCAACCCTCGTCGAACGCCGTGAAGCGCGCGAAGAGCCCCTCGACGAAGCGATGGGCGAGGTTCGGCGTCTCCCAGCGGAACGAGTACTCCGCGAGCCCGCCGAAGACGCCGCGCGCGCCCTCGTCGACGCTCGCGAAGATGGCGAGCGTCGCCGCCGCGATCGTCGCTGCGCTGGCGAGCGGTCGCAGCGAGCCGCTCGCGCGCGCGCCGAACGCCGCGGAGACGAACGGCAGGAACTTCAGCGAGCCCGCGAGGCCGACCGACGCCCAACCGCCGAGCGCGTTCGCCCGTGCGCCGAGCCACGCGAGCCCTCCGAGCCACAGCGCAAGCGCGAGCGCATCCATGTGCGCCGCTCCGGCGAACTCGAGCGCGACCAGCGGGCTCCACGCCCACGCGAGCGCCGCCGCGCTCGGCCGACCGCGCTGCCGACAGAGCGCGAGCAACGCCGCGACCACGAGCAGGTCCGCGCACGTCGCCGCCAAGCGAAACGCGAACACGCTGCGCGCGAGCGAGCTCTCGAACCACGCGCTCGGCAGGAGCTCGGACGCGCTCGCGACTCCGGCGTTCGCGGCGAGGTAGAGCGGCGGGTAGGCCGCGGAGACCTCGCGGTGGTTGATGCGCTCGAAGAGCTCCGGATCGTGCGCGCGTTCGGCGGCGAACGTCGACGAGTCCGGGCTCGCCGCCCACGGACTGCGACCGTCGGCGAGCAAGCGACCCTCCCACACGTAGCGATAGACGTCGTCGGAGAGCCGCGCATCGGAAGCGAGCGCGACCAGGCGCAAGAGCAACGCGCCCGCGAACACGGTCTTCGCGCCGATCGGAGCGCGCTCGGCCCGCGCGAACGCGATCAGCCACGCCGCCTGGCCGACCATCCACGCGCCGAAGAGCGGCCCACGCGCGCCGGCCAACGGACCGAGCGCGGCGACCACGCCGAGAGCCGCGAGCAGCACGCCGAACAGCGCGAGCCAGAGCCCTCGCGAATCCCGCCCGCTCGCACCACCCGCGCGCATGCCGTGTTGTAGCAAGGCCCGCGATGGGCGCGAACACGAAGCGATCCGAGCCGCGCGTCGATCGGAGGCTCGTTCGCCGCGCGCGGCCGCGTGCCGACGCACCGCGACGACCCCGCGTGCATCGGGCATGTGTATCGGACTCGCGGGTCGGCCTCGTGCGTCGGCCTCGTGCGCTGGCCTCGTGCACTGGCCTCGTGCGCTGGCCTCGTGCGCTGGCCTCGTGCACTGGCCTCGTGCACTGGCCTCATGCGCTGGCCTCGTGCGTCGGCCTCGTGCGTCGGCCTCGTGCGTCGGCCTCGTGCGTCGGCCTCGTGCGTCGGCCTCGTGCGTCGGCCTCGTGCGTCGGCCTCG
>JACRIN010000014.1 GCA_016220085.1 Planctomycetota bacterium | reverse complement strand
GATCCCCGACCGCTGGAAGGCGCTCTTCGGCGCTCAGCCGGCCGCCTGACTCGGACTCGCGCCGACCGCTACACTCGCCACGCTGCGGCGCCGAACCTCGTCCGCTTCAAGCGCCACTCCGATCGCGCGTCGGACGCTTACGATCAACACCGACAAGGGCACGCCGCGGCCGTCGGTGAGAACGTGTCGTTTCACGCCGAGTTTCCCGCGATCCGTCGGGTTCGGCCCCGTGTCGCCCCCCCCTTTCGGCGCCTTCGCCATGGCGCTGTCGAGTGAAGCGAAGTCCCACTTGATGCCTCGTCGCTTCTCGTAGTGCCGCAGCAGTACTTCATGGATCTTGGGGAACACACCAGCGCGGACCCACTGCATCATCCGCAGATGGCACGTCGAGCCGGAGCCGAACTCCGGCGGCAGCGCCTTCCACTGGCAACCTGTGCGCACGCGGTAGATGAGCCCTGCCATCGCGACGCGATCGGGAACTGGAGGGCGGCCACCCTTGGGTTTGGGGCGCTCGGCGGGCAGCAACGGCTCGATGCGGCTCCACAGCGCGTCCGGTACGTCGAAGAAGTCCTTGTCCATGGACCTCCAGAGAGCATATCCGAACCCAGATTAACAGCGGTTCGAGGACGTGCTCTTAGTAGAGGACGTTCGAACCTTCGTGTTAGATCCAACAAATACAAACTCCTTCCAGCGAATCAAAGAGATTGCTGAACCGACACTACCCCGCAAGGCCAAGTACGCAGCGTAACGCAGCTTCTCCACCGTCTGCATGACGGCGTTACGCGTTCGCATCAGCACGTGGTGTACTCGTGTTCGACATAACACACATCTTCAGTCGGCGGAAACGCAGATTACGACGCATCCCAAACTAAGCGATAACGCCAGTACATCCGGGGTCGTGTGATTTTCCATTCGAATCGATGCGCGCTCCCACTAAGCCCACCAGTGTCTTCGAACATTGGTATCTCAGCGACACCCGATAAAAACAATTGGCGGCGTATGCGCGACGGTCGATCGTGATCAAACTCCACAAACAAGGTTAGCTCTTGCATCGGGTCATGTGTCGTCATCGCCACATACGGCCTGGACGTGCCCTCCTCATCTTCCAAATCGATATGGTAGTCGAACACCACAGTTTCGGAGCGTCGCAGTGGCCTCGCTAGGTAAACCCTGCACACATGGAAGACCGTATGAGGGTCCTTCTCGATCGATATGGTCGCGTTCGCAGGAGAGCTTACAGCCGGCGTGAGAGTGCCTGATCCGGTCCACAGGAACTTATGCGCGAAGTGATCGACGCCATCGCGCCGTGCCTTTACACACACACGACGGGTCGATCGATATCGACGCGCCCTCAAAATGCGATAGCCAACCTCCATAGACTGAACTCTGAGTCCAGGGTTGGAGCCAGCGAGTCTCTGCCTAAATGAGTGCAACCACATCCGTCCAGCGACGATGCACGCTACCCCGCTTGCGCAAGCCAAAGGCATCCCGAGACGAGCCGATAGAAAACCTGAGGCGATGGCGCCAACGCCACCGAGCAATCCGATCCAATGCGTGACGTAGTACGCACCGCCGGCAATGTAATAGACACGAGATGCAGCAGCATCCCACCCCCCAGTGTTAGACACGAGCGGCTCCTCCCGGCTATGTTATCCGTCGTTCTCCATATGAGGAGTGTAGCAAGGCGGGACGGAAGTGCAAGCACTACAGGATGGAAGCGGTAAACAAGACCTGACCCACCCGGCGAACGAAGAGAGGGGCGATCGATCCGCGCGATCGGCGAGGTGCGCGTGCCCGAGGGCAACGGCTGCATCGGGCGGTCTTTCTTCGCCGCCGCTCCTCCCTGGGGAGCGGCGTTTTCATTCCCTCGGAGTTTACTATCTCGCCTTCCGCTCAATAGCGCGACGACCAGTCCTCGCCCAACGACGCGCGCTGTGGCGTCACTGACACTCCATCCCCTACGAGCATCGGGACGAAGGGCCACCTCCAGTAGCTCAACGGCGACGGTAGCGGCTCGATCGTCGACCAATGTTCATATCTCCGCACTCGACGCTTCGGCTCAGGCAGGTTCTCCTGAACCAACTACATCGGCC
This sequence comes from Planctomycetota bacterium, assembly GCA_016220085.1. GTDB lineage: Bacteria > Planctomycetota > UBA1135 > UBA1135 > JACRIN01. The sequence goes on along the minus strand of JACRIN010000014.1, from coordinate 19,889 downwards.
CACTTCGTCATGCGCTTTCCCGCGCTATGCAATCTCATTTAGCGACTCTCCCCCTTGGTAGCGTTTTCCGACGACCCCGATTGCGACGCCTGATGTTGAAGCTCGCGGGCTTGACCCGAGATCCAAGCATCGTTCGCCGGATCCGACTCCAACGCCGATTCGTACGCACGGGCTGCCTCTCCATGTCGTCCGAGCTCGTGGAGCACCTCCGCGCGAAACGCGTGAAGTTGCCCTGATCCAGGTTCCAGGCCGCACGCCGTTTCTATCCGCACGAGCGCCTCTTCCCACCGCCCACATCCTTCGCGCGCCCGCGCACAGCCGTACCACATCTTTGCATCGTAAGCGTCCAACTTCGCCGAGGAGTCCATCGCGGCCACTGCGTCTTCGCAATGCCCAAGATCCAGCAACGTAGCTCCTAACTCGTACCACGCGTCTGCGTCGTTGGAATCAAGAGCAATGGCCCGCTTCAATGACGACGCGGCCTCCAATGGCCGGCCTGCCTGCCGCAATAGCTGGCCCATCGCAACATACGCCCGGGCGTTCATCGATCCTCGTGACTGCGCCTCTCGGAAGCACTGAAGCGCTAGCGCGCGGTCTGCTGTACCTCCTTTACTTGCTGACGCGAATCCCTTGGCCAGCCAGCCGTTTGCGTCTTTGGAGTTCACAGCCAATGCTCGATCTGCGGCGGCCATCGCACCGTCTGAGTCCTTGCATTCACGTCGTGCCTGAGACAACAAGACGAGTGCTTCACCGTCGTCATCATTCAGTTCGACCGCCGCAGTCGCGTGGTCACGCTCCTTTTCGTGCTCTCCGGCCTGATGAGCGGCATACGCCGCAACCTTCCGTATCTTGACTTCGTCGGGATCCTTCAGTTCAATTGCCCGCTCGGCATCTGCGAGTGCGATGGTCGGATGGCCTGACAGACGGTTCGCAACCGACCGGTTGTGCCAGGCAGCCGGTCTTGTCTCATCCCGGTCGAGCGCAGAGTCAGCACTCGACAGCGCCTCCTGAAAGCGACCCAATGCGATCAACGCGTCGGCTCGACCTATGTACGCAGTGGGATCCGCAGGATCGAGGGCAATTGCAGCATCAAAATACTCCACAGCGCGCGTGTGGCGCTTCAGCTTCATTGCGCATATGCCGAGATTGTAACGCGCAGTTGCATTGAACGGGTCGAGGACGCACACCGTTTCGAGTCTTCGGATTGCTGCATAGACGTCCGACGTTTCTCCTCGTGCCAGGAGGTTTGCTGCATTGATTCTCGCAGCTACGTCCATCGGTTCGAGGCGCAGAGCTTCGTCAAACGACTTCATGGCAGATGCGTAGTCCGCTCGCGCCGCCTGAATTCGCCCCTGCACTTCATACGCCCGCGCGCGGTTCAGCGGTCGCCGTAACGCATCGAGTATCACATTCTCAGCCGCCGACGGAGGCCCATGCATCAGCAACATACTCGCCTTGATTGCCAACGGGTATCCGTCGTCCTGGTCGCTGCTCGCCCAGTCGTCGTAGTAGGCGACTAGCGTGTTAAACTCTGCTTCAGTGCGACCTTCCGCCCAAATTGAATACAACGCTGCGCCCTGTATACGCCGGATCACGCGCTCGCAGTCCGCGGACCCGCACTCCATTGGACTTATCCCGCGCAGCCGTTCGAATCGTGCTTCGTGCAAGTACAGCACAGCAGTCAAAGGATGCGTCTCATGGCCGTCATAACCGGAGTTCCGAACCTCGTCCAATCTCCGCCGGAACGCGGACAGCTCATCGATACTGCGAGGCCTAAGCCGCAGGTCAGAGGAAAACGCTGGCCCAGCGAGTTCATCGCACATCTCGCCAAGGACAACCGCACTTGCCGCCCGTCGCCCCCGCGCATCGATCCACAACTGCGAGGCCGCCACTGCCGCTCCCACGAGCGCAATGACCGAGGCGACGGCCGTTATCCATTCCGGAGACAGCCGACGCAACCAACATGCGATCGCGTCCTTCATTCCCTCAACAGTTTTGATGAGTCGCGATAGAAACACATTCGGCCGTGTCATCTACTCCTCCATAATGTTGTCCTGCGCGGGCACTGTGCTGCCACTCGCTTGATGCGCGTGTTTGCGGCAAGGCGGCCCGGCCTGGTCGGTTCTCGCGTCGCTTGTGGTGTCACAGAAACTCCTTCCGCTCTAAGGGTCGAGACGATCGGCCACCTCCAGTTGTTCTGTCGACCAGGCCGTGCTTAGCGAGCTTGCTGCGGATCGCCTCGCGTTCAGCACGGTAGAGGTCGCGCGCGCGACGTTTGCTCGGCGACCATCGCGAGCGCCGCGCGGGTGTCCTGGTAGAAGCTCTCACGGCACACGCGATCCTCGGCGCGCGGCGACCTTCGTTCACCCACTCAAGCTGGAGGAGAGCCACAAAATTCGTCCTCCAGTGCGCCCCATGAACGCCTCGGTTCGAGGGCGAACAATCGCCCAGCGACAATTCCAAGGACCGGCGCGGGGTCAACGGTACCTCCGGGAGAGCGAAATCCCTGGCCGAAATGGCGACTGGAAAGACAGGACACCCGCGCCGCAAGCGCAGCGCGGGTGAGCGCACAGAACCGAGCCAGCACGTTCAACGCGCATCGAACGTAATCGGGGGGATCCCGGACGAAGGAGCACGAGAATAGAGCCGATGCGGAGTACCAGTTCGTCGAGCAGCAACAGGTCACGCCGCTTCTGGCTTCGGCCTGCCCTTCCGGGCTGGCGACGTTTTGGCTCGATCAGCCGCAAACCGCGATCAGGGACACTGCCCCGAACCCACATTCGCGTCGCATTGCACACCGTTCTGGCACGTGATGTACGAACTAGTGCACTCCAGGAACTCGGTCCCCGACACGCACTCGGCGTCCGTCTTGTTGAGCTCTGAGCACGCGGTACAGGGTTGCGGATTGATCTTCTTCGTGCAGCTTCGCGGCTGAGGGGGGATACCGCCCTGGGCCAGCAGTGCCGGCTTCACCGGAGCAGCAGTCGATGACTGGTGTGCATTGACAAAAAGGAACGCGGCCACTGCTAGCGCAGATGCGGACAGAACACGGAGCTTCATGTCTATTCTCCTTTCACAGACGAGAGGTTCTTCTGGAATTGGGCCAGGACTTCACTAAGAAGCCCCGGATCGAGTCGGACGTCACCCACAAGCGGACTGACGCCGGGGAATGAGTTGCCGTCGGCGGGGTTCCCGTTCACGAGGCCGACTGTCGATGCAAACGGCGCCCTGGTGGCGTCGAGCATGTCCTGCGCGTAGTAAGCGCCCTGGGTGTGCACCCCACTGTACGCGTCGATTCCCTCTTTGCGTGAGGCTGAAAGATCTACGCGGCGCTGCAGCATGAGCCCGAATCGAACGGGAACGTTCGGTGCCTCGGTTTCGTAAGACACGCTAACGAAGACGTTCGGCCCGTCCCGCATGGCCCCGTCGAGGAACTCTGGCTCGGCCGACGGCATCTTGAGCTCCATTTGCAAATACCGGCACGTCTTCCCGCTCTCGTTGCTGTACGGTTGTAGCCCGACCAGTAAATGCCCCTCCATCCCACCGGGGAGTCCGGTGATCTTGTAGGCAATGGCATCATCGTCCTCGTATTCGAAGTCCGGATGTGTCTCGACCGGCAACGACGCGAACGCGAGGACGTGCTCGAGCACGGCATTCACATACATGACCCCGTTGAGCGAATCCGTCGCGAAGAACGCAAGGTCGTCTTTGGCAGCGACCAGTCGGTCGACGCTTTCAGCAGACCCTTGCGCCGCTGACTCCGGGGCGGAGGACGCCTGACCTGACAACTCGTCGCGGCCGTCGACTTGATCCGCTGCCGACGCGATTGCGGTTCCATCCGCAGGTAGTTGCTCGGACTGCGCGAACGACACAGGCGCGTCGCCCTTGTCGTCAGATTCGTCGGAGCCAATTACCAGGAGGAGGATTATCGCGCAAGTGCTCAACACTCCAACGACAACCAGAGTCTTCTGCGAGGAATACAATATCACCATTCCGTGGGTGTGGGACAGCTGCCCGAACCGGAGTCTCTACGATTAGTGTACCGCGAAATGCTCGCATGTCACTCGACATTTTCGCGGAATTCTTGCGACAGCTCCGCTTGGTTCCCAGTCTTGGTTTCGTTTGGACGTTCGGTACCCTTCATGTTCGGGGGGTCCGATGCAGTCGGCAAGCCGGCGGATATCGTCGAACTGCAACGCGGTTCGTGGCGTTGCCTGCCGCAGCGCAGGCCGGCGTCTTGGGCGGGTTCGTGAACGACCGCAGGACGCGGCGATTCCACACCCCACCCCGAATCGGTGGAGAGTTCGAGCGCCGGAGGTCACGCAAGCCGCTCCTGCGCGAGACTGAGACATACGCGAGTTGGCGGCTTCGTGTCGGGTGACCGGTCCTGACGAAGTGAGTGCTGGAACCGGGTGTGCCGGTTCACGTTCCAATCCGCCCGACGAACGCCTCGAAGATCCGGGTGAGTCGGGGATACGGTCGCTTCCTCCCTCGCTCCCACTTCCGGACGGTGGACGGATCGAGGCCAAGCTCTTCGGCGGGCTGCTCCGTGGTGAGCCCCCGGATCCCCCTCGCAGCGCGGATCCGGCTCGAGAGATCGCTCCCAAAGAGGCGAGGGTGGTAACCCACGCCCGGTCGGTCGGGCAAGCGACTTGCGTCCGTGCGCGCCCTTCGCCGCTCGTTTCCCTTGCTTCGAAGGCTTCGTGCCTTCTTCGTCGTCCGCCGCTTCGCGCGCGTGCTCGGGCGTCGGCTGTTCGGAGATTTGAAGAACGAGCACATCAGCCATGCCGAGAGGTATCGTCGTCGGTCACGCCGCCAGGGGCCGTATCCTCCCTATGTCTCCAGACGCCACCGGACCAGACACGGGCCCCTTCGCGAATCGTCACACGATGGAAGCTGATGGGCGGCAGACACTCCTCGAAGAACTCGCTCGGGATGAGGCTGAGCTCGCGGCTCTCGATCAGCAACGGGAGGATCTCCGTGCACGCGTCCTGGCTGCCCGGGCTGCGCTGACTTCGCGGCCGACGTCGACCGCACCGCCAACGCCGGCATCCACAACCGGCGGCCTGGCGCCGCAGACGCCCGACGAGAAGGTCCGTCTGTTTCGCTCCCTGTTCCGGGGACGGGCGGACGTCTTCCCGGCCCGCTTCGTGAACGGCAAGACTGGCAAGGCCGGCTACGCGCCAGCCTGTGCCAACAAGTTCGTGCGCGGAGTCTGCGAGTTGCCGAAGGTGAAGTGCGGCGAGTGCTCGAACCAGGCGTTCCTCCCCGCCGACGACAAGGCGATCCTCGACCACCTCCGAGGTCGCTACGTGATGGGCGTCTACCCGCTCTTGCAGGACGAGACCTGTTGGTTCCTGGCAGCCGACTTCGATAAGTCCTCGTGGCAGGAGGATGTCGGCGCCTTCCGAGAGACCTGTCGAGCCATGGGCGTCCCCTGCGCGATCGAGCGTTCGCGTTCAGGGAACGGAGCGCATGCCTGGTTCTTCTTCTCGTCGCCGGTTGTCGCCAGCCTCGCCCGGAAGATGGGCTGTTACCTCCTCACGGAGACCATGGCTCGGCGGCACGAGTTGCGCATGGACTCCTACGACCGTCTGTTCCCGAACCAAGACACCATGCCGCGCGGCGGCTTCGGGAACCTGATCGCCATGCCGCTGCAACATGAGGCCCGTAAGCAGGGCAACTCGTTGTTCGTCGACGACGGCTTTTTGCCCTGGCCCGATCCGTGGGCGTTTCTAGCTGCAATGCCGCGCCTGAGCGCCAACCAGGTCGAGTCGATCGCGCGCGAGGCGTTGCAGGCCGGACTGGTTCTCGGCACTCGCCATCCGGAACCGACAGAGGACGGCGACACCCTGCCCTGGATGCGACCGCCATCCGGGCGCCGCTCATCCCCGAAGATCCTCGAACCGCTTCCCGCGGAGGTTCGCGCGGTCCAAGCTCAGCGCATTTTCCTCGAGAAGGCCGGCCTGCCCTCTCCGGTCCTGAACCAGATCAAGCGCCTCGCAGCCTTCCAGAACCCCGAGTTCTACAAGAAGCAGAAGATGCGCCTATCGACGGCGCTCACGCCTCGCGTGATTGCGTGCGCTCAGGACTTGGGCCAGCACGTCGCATTGCCGCGGGGTTGCCTCGACTCGCTGAAGCAACTTCTGTCCGAGCTCGGCGTCCGACTCGTACTCGATGATCAGCGCGTGGATGGCGATCCGGTCGAGTTCGCATTCCAGGGCGAGCTGACGCCGGTGCAGAAGCAGGCGGCGCGCGCACTGCTCGCCCACGACACCGGCGTCTTCGTCGCGCCGCCCGGCATCGGCAAGACGGTTCTCGGCACGTACATGATCGCGCGCCGCCAGCTCAGCACGCTGGTGCTCGTTCATCGCCGGCCCCTGCTCGATCAATGGGTCGCGCAGCTCTCGATATTCCTCGGCGTGCAAGGACGCGAGATCGGCCGCATCGGAGGTGGAGCGTCGAAGCCGACGGGACGGATTGACGTGGCGATGATTCAAGGCCTGGTTCGAAAGGACTCGGTGAACGACCTCGTCGCTCGCTACGGGCACGTCATCGTCGACGAGTGCCACCACGTTCCTGCCGTCTCGTTCGAGCGCGTGCTCGCCGAGATCAAGGCTCGATACGTGCTCGGGCTGACCGCCACGCCGCAGCGCCGCGATGGGCACCAGCCGATACTCGAGATGCAACTCGGTCCCGCGCGATTCGCCGTGGAGTCGAAGGGCCAAGCAGCGACGCATCCGTTCGAGCATCGGCTCGTCGTTCGCGAGACGGCATTCGGGCTCCCCGACGGAAAGGAGGCCGCCAGCATCCAGGAGGTCTACCGGCTACTGTCACTCGACGAGGACCGCAACCGCCTCATCTTGGACGATGTGCTCGGCGCAATGCGCGAGGGGCGCTTCCCACTCCTCCTCACGGAGCGTCGTGACCACCTCGATCTCCTCGCAGCGCGCTTGCGTGGTCTCGTGCCACGCCTGATTGTGCTCCGGGGTGGAATGGGCGCGAAGGACCGCAAGGCGGTCGCCGCTCAGCTCGACGCGGACACGATGGGTGAGCCGAGCCTCGTCCTCGCCACCGGGCGCTACATCGGCGAGGGGTTCGACAGCGCGAGGCTCGACACGTTGTTCCTCGCGATGCCGATCTCGTGGAAGGGCACGATCATCCAGTACTCGGGCAGGCTGCATCGGCTGCACCCCGACAAACGCGAGGTTCGCATCTACGACTACGTCGACCCGCGGGTCGGGGTGCTCGCGCGCATGTTCGAGAAGCGGGTCCATGCCTATCGAGCGATCGGTTACGCGCGCGGCGGCGGCCAGCAAGCGCCGCCGAGGTCGTGACGCTGTCGCCGACAAGGACCTGCTGATCGCGTTGCAGGAACCCGAGCCGGGTGGAGGAAACGACGAGCTCGCGGAGGCGATCGTTCGACTCTTCGACGACGCGGGCATTCCGCACTCCCGCACCAACCGGCGAGGCGATGAGTACAGCCTCGTCGATGCATCGATCGACGAGTTCGTCCGGTGGTTCGACATGCCGTGGGAGTAGCCGCGAGGCAAGCATGACTCGATCAGGACGAAACCAGCGCTCGCCGTCGGTACGCCTCAACGAGCCGCTCGTCGAAGGCGCGGCTCGACGCCCTCGTGGAAGAGGCGACTGTCGAGCCGCCCGGGGATTGACGGGGCATCCCGTCCTCCTGGCCGAGGTCGGCACTGCCACCCTGGAACTCGATTGAGCCCGGACCGGGTCCTTTCCCACGGGGCTCAGGCCACCAGCCGGACACCCCTCCGATACTGTCAGGAGTTGACAGTTTCCCTCCGCCGCCCGGTTGCTCGGGACATCCTACTGCAACGCGGCGGCATGGCCGCAGGCGACGAAGTCAGGGAAGAGGGAACGACGAGTCGCTTCGGCAGGAGCCCGAAGGGCGAGAGCGCAACTGCTGCCAGTCAGATGCTCGGTCGGCCAACGAACGCCTCGAAGATCCGGGTGAGTCGGGGATACGGTCGTTTTCGCCCTCGCTCCCACTTCCGGACGGTGGAAGGATCGAGTCCGAGGTCCTCGGCGAGCTGCTCCTGGGTGAGCCCTCGGATCTCTCGCGCCGCCCGGATGCGGCTCGGGAGATCGCTCCCAACGAGGCGAGGGTGATAGCCCAGGACCTTGATGATCCGTGCGAGCATGCGCGCACCCGGCTCGGTCTTGCCGCGTTCCCAGTTCAGGATCGTGGCCGGGTGAACGCGGAGCTCGCCCGCCATAGCTCGCTGGCTGAGCCCGAGATCGAGGCGCCGACGCCGAACGTGCTCGCCGACCGTTCGGAGCTCGACGGGATACCCCGCAGCAGGCCTCGGGGCCCTCAGGGTCGACTGGCAGATTGGCAACGCAACCATGCCCGTGCGGCTACCAAGGACACGCGAAGATCCCGTGCCGTTGCCCGCCGTCGCACGTGCAGCGCTATCGGTCGCGGATCTCCGGGCCGCTGCTCGACCGCATCGACCTGCGCGTCGAGCTCGTGGCGCCGAGCCTGGACGAGCTCGCGCCGCGCGAAACACGCCCGACGTCGCTCGAGCCGCGGGGCGCGGAGCTCGCGGAGCGCGTCGTGCGCGCCCGCGTGCGCATGCGCGAGCGCCAGGGGAGCGCGCGCAACGCGGAGTTGCTCGCGGACGCGCTGGACGAGCTCGCGCCGCTCGACGCGGAGTCCCGCCGGCTCTTCGCGCGCGCGACGGGCACCCGCGTCCTGACCGCGCGCGGCACGCAAGCGGTCCGCCGCGTCGCGCGCACGCTCGCCGACCTCGCCGACGACGAGCGCGTCGACTCGCGCCACATCGCACGCGCGCTCGCGTTGCGCTCGCCGCTCGTCTAGCGGCGCACCGTGCCGCCGACATCGGAGCCCGCGTTCCGCGCCGCCCGCTGTGGCGTGCTCGAGCGTTCGCGCGGCCGGGCTCGCTCGCCCAGGAACGCCTCGACCTCCGACACGCCCGACGCCGTGATCGACACGATCGCCTGCACTCCATCCGGCCAAGCCGCGGCGCGATCCAACGCGGAGGGCGTCGCCGGGCGGTCCGGATGACTGTGCCACGTGCCGACGAGCGAGAGTCCGAGCTCTCGAGCTTCGCGGTCCGCCGCCATCAGGTCGGGCGGCGCGAGCTCGAAGCGTTCGTGGGCGCGCTCGCGGACGGCGTTCGGGTAGCGACGGGCGTCGACGACCTCGACCCGTTCACCCTCGCGCCGGCCGAGGAGCAAGCCGCACGCTTCGAGCGGATAGCTCTCGCGCGCCCAGGCCTCGAGACGCGCGCGGAGCTCGCGAGGGAAGACGAGCTCGCCTCCCCCGCTCGTGCTCATTCGTGCCGCAGCGCTTCGACCGGGTCCATGTTCGCCGCGCGCCACGCCGGGTAGATCCCGAACACGACGCCGACGCCGGCCGAGATCAGGAAGGCGAGGATCGGCGCGCTCGGCGTGATCACCGTCGGCATGTCCGCGAAGTGCTCGACGATCAACGGCACGATCAGTCCGAGCGCGACGCCGAGCAAACCGCCGCCGACCGACAGGACCACCGTCTCGACCAAGAACTGCGTGACGATGTGACGACGCTTCGCGCCGAGCGCTCGGCGGATGCCGATTTCGCGCGTGCGCTCGGTCACGGTCGCGAGCATCACGTTCATGATGCCGATGCCGCCGACCAGCAAGCTGATCGACGCGATCGAACCGAGCACCAGGTTGAAGATGCGCTTGGTCTTCTCCGCGAGCAGCAGTTGCTCCAGCGGCACGACGACTTCGTAGTCCTTCTGCGTGTGGTAGCGCGAGAGCATCTCGCGCGCCGCCGCGGCGACCGTCGGCACCGAGTCCGGCTGATCGACCTCGATCACGACTTCGTGGAGCTCGACTTCCTCCATCTCGCGCGATCCGGAGCGCATCTTGACCTGCAGGTTGCCGTACCACTTGCGGCCGGTCTCGAGCGGGATGAAGACCTCGGCTTGCGTCTGCTCGCCGAGTCCTGGCGCGTCGCTGCGCTGGCGCGTGCGCGGCATCAGCGTGCCGACGACCGTGTAGTAGTCGGCGCCGACCTTGACGGTCTGACCGAGGGGCGCCTCGACCGGGAACAGGTAGCGCGCGACCTCGTCGGAGAGCACGCAGACGTTCGCGATGCCGCGCTCGTCCTGGTCCGTGATCCAGCGGCCTTCGAGCACTTGTCGTCCGGTGACGTCGCGATACACCGGCGGGCAGGCGAGCACGCGCGGGTTCATCGCGCGCGAGCCGCGGCGCACTTCCTCGTAGATCTCGCGCACGGGGACGACGCGACCTACGCCGGGGAACGTCGCGGAGACGCGCGCGTAGTCGGAGTCGGTCAGCCCGTACGAGTTGACGCGCGTCTGTTGGTTGGAGGCGAAGTCCTCGCGCGGCTTGACGCTGCGCAGGATCACGTTCTGGCTGCCGAGCAAGCGGATCTCCGCCTGCGCCTTCTCGCTCGCGCCTTCGCCGATCGCGAGCATCGCGATCACGCTCGAAGTGCCGAACAGCACGCCGAGCGTCGTCAGCGCGCTGCGCAACTTGTGCAGCAAGAGGCTCGAAACCCCGAGCCGGACGGTGCGCCAGAGGCTCGCGCGCTTCATGCCTGGACCTTGCGATTCTCGTAGACCGACTCGATCTTGCCGTCCTTCAGCCGCAACACGCGTTCGGCGCGCGCGGCGACGTCGGGCTCGTGCGTGACGAGCACGATCGTCTTGCCCTCGGCGTGGAGCTCGTCGAAGAGCGCGAGGATCTCGAGCGCCGTCTGCGAATCGAGGTTGCCGGTCGCTTCGTCGGCGAGGATCAGCGCGGGATCGTTGACGAGAGCGCGCGCGATCGCGACGCGCTGCTGCTGGCCGCCCGAGAGTTCGGTCGGCCGGTGCGCGAGGCGATCGCCGAGACCGACGCGCTCGGCGAGCCTGCGCGCGCGCGACTCTCCGTCGGCGGGCGGATCGTCCTGGTAGAAGAGCGGCACCAGGATGTTCTCGAGCACGTCGAGCTGCGGGATCAGGTTGTACGACTGGAAGACGAAACCGAGCTCGCGGCTGCGCACGTCGGAGAGCGCGTCGTCGTCGAGTTCGCTGGTCGGCGTGCCGCGCACGCGGTACTGGCCCTCGCTCGGCCGATCCAGGCAGCCGAGGATGTTCAGCAGCGTCGACTTGCCGGAGCCGGAGCTCCCCATCACCGCCCAATACTCGCCGCGCTTGAACACGAACGAGAGGTCGTCGAGCGCGCGCACTTCGGCGCTGCCCATTCGATAGACGCGCGAGACTTGCTCGAGCTCGGCGACGATCTCGCCGGAGTGCGTGTCAGCCACGTTCAGTTCCCGCCGCCGTCCTTCGGCGCGCCCTCTTCGCCGCCCGAGCCTTCGCCCCCGGAGCCGTCACTCGGCCGCCGACCGCGTCGACCGCCGCCCGGCGGACGATCGCCCGCCGGACGGTCGCCGGCAGGCCGCTCGCCGTTCCACTGCGGACGCTCGCCGCCGCCCGGAGGGCCGCCGCTCGCATCGCCGCTCGCATCACCGCGGCGCGAACCGCCGCGTCGCGACGCTCCGTCTCCGCCGGGACCGCTCGCGCCGCCGCCATCCGCGCCCGGGGCGCCGCGTTCACCCGCCGAGGCGGGCGCTCCGTTGCCGGCGCCCGGCATGCCGCCCGTGCCCGGCGCGCCGAATCCGGCCGCCGCTTCCACCGGTAGGCCTTCCGCGCCGTCCTCGGTCTCGGACGCCTCGATCTTGAAGTCGCTGGGCAACGAGAGCAGCACGCGCTCGCCTGCGCTCACGCCCTTGACGACCTGGACCCACTTGTCGTTGTTGCGGCCGGTCTCGATCGTCTTGACCTCGTACGTCTTGCCTTGCGCGACGAAGCAGACGCTCTCGCCCTTGTGGCGGAACACGGCGGTCACGGGCACGTAGGTCGCGTCCGCGAGCTCGTCGCAAAAGATCTCGATCGAGCACGACATACCCGGTCGCATCTCCGCCGTCGCGCCGCTGACCTCGACGTCGCAGCGATAGAGCCGCAGGTTCGGGTTCGCCCACCAACTGTTCTGGTCGGGCAGCACGGCGACGGTCTTCACCTTGCCCTTGAAGATCTGGCCGGGGAGCGCGTCGATGCGCACGTCGACCGGCATCCCGACCTCGACTTGCTTCAGCACCGACTCGTGCAGCGAAGCCTGCGCGATCATGCCGCCGGCGGTCGGGATGGTGACGACCTCCTGGCGCTCGCGGACGCTGGTGCCTTCGGCGATCGGTTGCGAGTTGCCGAAGCGGCCGCCTTCTTCCTGCTTCGCGTAGACGACCATTCCGGCCTTCGGCGCGATCAGCTTCGCCTTTTCGATCTGGCGCACGAGCTTCGAGAGCTTCTCCTGCTCGAGCTTCAACTTCGCCTCGTTGGTCTCGAGCGCCGACGTGCGGTCGACGAGCCGGGCCTCGGCCTGCAGCTTGACGCGGTCGAGCTCGCGTTCGGCCTCGCGCAGCGCGGCCTCGAGCTTCTGGATCTCGCGCGGGAACTCGTAGTCGGTCAGCAGCCTGAGCTCGCGCCCCGCTTGCTCCAGCAAGATCTGCGCGCGCTTCTCGGCGAGGCGGTCGGCCTCGAGCTCGGTGTTGGTCAAGAAGCCCTTCTCGGCGAGCTTCTGCGACCACTCGAACTGCTCTTTCGCGCGCGCCGACTCCTCGGTCTTCAGCGTGATCGATTCGCGCGCGGCCTGCTCCTTCACGAGCATGTCGCCCTCGCGGTACTTCTTGAGGTCTTGGTGCGCGAACTCGAGCGTCTGCACGGCCTTGGCGATGTCGCTCTCGTTCTGGCTCTTCTGGATCTCCAGGTTCTGGCGCGACTCGACCATCGCGGCCTCGGCGTTGCGCACCGAGATCTCCTGCGACACGCGCTTGTCGACCAGGCTGGTCGCGTCGAGCTCGCACAGCAACGTACCCGCCTCGACGTGCACGCCTTCCGGGATCAAGTACAGGATCGTCGACGAGCCTTCGATCTCGCTCTTCAGGCTGACGACGTCGGAGGCCTTCAGGTTGCCGCGCTCCACGACGGTGATCGCGAGCGAACCCTTGCGCACCTCCGCGCCTTCGATCAGCTCGTCGGGGCTGCCGCCGAACGCATCGCAGGAAACGGCGCCGCAGAGCAGCGCGGCGGAAGCGAACGTGGACCAGCGGATGGAACGGTTGCTCATGGCTCACTCCTAACGAGGCGCTGTTCGAGCGCGGGCTCGATTTCGATGCCTTGGTCTTCGACGCGCACGATCTCGAGATCGCGCCACAGCGCCAGCTTGGCGAGCTGGAAGTCGATCAGGGCCTGCGTCGCCGCGTTCTGGGCTTCGAGCAGGGCTTCTTGCGCCTCGAGCAAATCGCGCGTCGCGGCGCGACCGGCGTCGAGGTTCAGACGCGTGCTCTCGACCCGGCGCTCGGCGAGCGCGACGGCGTTCTTCTGGATGCGCCACGCCTCGAGGTTCGTGCGCGTGTCGCCGAGCTCCTGGCGCAGGTCCGCTTGGATCGTGTCGCCGAGCTCGTCGACGTCACGCCGGCGTTGCTCGCGCGAGATCAGCGACTCGCGATACGCGTTGCGTTCCGCGATGCGATCGATCGGCAGATCGAGGTCGAGCCCGACCTCCCACTGGACGTTCTCCAGGTCGAAATCGAGCGGCTGACCGGCCTCGGAACGCACGTTCGCGGAGGTCGCGAGGCCGAGCCCCGCGCGCAGCGCGTCCGCGGCGACCGCGAGCTTGCGTTCCGCGTCGTCGCGGCGATCGACCGCGATCCGATAGTCGAGGCGCTGCTCCAGCGCGAGCGCGAGCACGAGCGACTCCTCGTACGCGACGTCGCCCGGTTCGGATTCGGAGAGCCGGACGAGCTCTCCGCCGTCGAGCGCGATGTCGAGCGAGATCGGCAGCCCGAGGAAGACCTTGAAGTCGTCGCGCGACGACTGCAGCGACTGGCGCGCGTCGATCAAGCGGTTGCGCGAACGCAGTTCGTCCTGCAGGGCTTGGTCGACTTGGATGTCGGAGAGCCGCCCGGCCTGCGCCAAGGCTTCGTTGCGCTCGCGCAGGAGCTGCAGATTCGCGTAGTTGCTCTCCTCGTTCGCGACGGTGTCCGCCTGTTGCAGCAAGCGATAGAAACGACCGGCGACGTCGATCGCGAAGCGGCGGCGAAAGCGCTCGTACTCGCGCACGGCGTAGACGACGTTGCGCTCGGCTTGGGTCAGCGGCTCCATGACGATGCTCTCGCCCGCGCCGCGCAAGAGCGGCTGCGTCAGCGCGAAAGACAAGTCGCTGGTCAGGTTCCAGCCGTCGCCGGCCACCAGATCGTGCGCCAGCGTGAGTCCGAGATCGCTGACGAGCTTCGCGCCGGTGCCGAGCGCGCGCGTCAGGCCGCCGGACGCGCTGAGCGACGCGTTGTCCGCGGACCCGGTGCCCGTCAACAGCCCGGCGAGCCCCGCGCCGTACTGGGTCTCGAACGCCCAGCGTTCGAGCGTCAGATCGAGCGCCGACAGGAACAGCGTCTCGCGCTGATCCTGGAAGTCGCGGCTGTTCTCCGCGGCGACGTCGAGGCACTGGGTGAGCGAGAGCGGCCCGACGCCCGCGAGCTCGCCGTCGAGCACCCGCTCGCGCAGGCTCCCGGGCTTGGGGTCGAGCGAGAACGGCCGGTCGACGAATCCGAGCGCCTCGCGGCGCTGCGTCAGGATCGTGTAGGCCGCCTGGTCGGCGTCCGCGCGGTACTCCTCGGGCGTCCGGCATGCCGTGAAGGCCCCGAGCGCGGCCGCGAGCAGCCCGGTGGACAGTTCGAGAGCCCGGCGCCGAGGGCGCCGCGTACCTGGCCGAGCGAGGCGCGTGGTCATGCGGGGTGCGATGCGCGGAAGAGGGTCCAACGAGCGGCCGAGGAGGATACGCCCGGGGCACAGCTCGAACCACCCCGGCCCCGATCGGTGCCGCGGCGCTCGCCCTTTTCACTCGCTCTTCACATGCGCCAAAGACGTCGGGGGCGTCGGAGACTCGCCGACATCCGGCGCCAGGCTCTCGAGCTCGCGCTCGTAGTCGCCCGATTCGATGCGGCGCGCGACGAGCCCGCCCGCTTGCCAACGGTAGAGCCGGAGCTCGTCGCCGACGAAGCGCGCCGACCACGCGTGGGTGCCGTCCGCGCGCACGCTCGACACCTCGCGCTCGAGTTGCCACGACTCGAGTCCATCGCCTTCGTCGAGCGGCACCGCTTCGAAGCGCGTCTCGGTCGCGAGCGGCTCGAGGGCGCGCGTCAGCGGATCGAACACGCGCTGCAGCCCGTCGCACAGCTCGCCGCGGCGCGCGAGCTCGAGGTGCGCGAGCGGCAGCAGGCATTCGGCGTCGACGTGGACGTCCTCGCGCTCGCGCTCGCTCGACCAATCGACGACCCGCAGCGTCGTCGCGTCGACGCCGAGCTCGGCGAGCACCGTGCGACCGCGGCCGGAGGAGAGTTCGCGCCAGACGAGCTTCGCGCCGTCCGCGCCGAAGCGCTCGACGTGGAGCACGCGCACGTTCTCGGTCGCGAAAAAGAGGTCCCACTCGAGCAGCGTGTCCGCTCCGACCGACGCGCGGGTGAGCTTCGCGATGCCGACGTGTTGCGGCGAGCCCTCGACTTGGGTTTCGAGTTCGAGCGCGAAGCACTCCGAACGCACCTCGACGTCGGAGGCCGACGGCTCGCCCGCTCCCGCCGAAACGGCGAGCGCGAGGACCCCGGCCGCGAAAAGGACATGGGCGCGCAAGAACTTCGACTCCCCGCCCCTAGTTCGGAGCGGCGGGCGCCGGGCTTGAGCGGCGGCCCGCGCCCGTCCCACTCGCGCGGGCGACCGACCGTGCGAGCACCGCGCCGACGGCGAACAGGCCCGCCAAGAGCGCCCAGACCGGCCAAACGACGCCGCCGAGCCGCTCGGAGAGATCGACCCACGCGAAGTGGCGGAAGCCCTCCTCACGGGCGTGACCGGGCTGGACCACCTTCTCGGACGCGAGGCCGAAGAGCTCGCGCGGCGTGTAGAACTCGTTCCTCTCGCCGAGCTTGTGCGCGAGGATCCGCCAGTGCGCGAACGGCGCGGCGAAGCGCAGGTCCCACTGCAGCGCGACGAACCGGGCCTCGTCGCGCTCGCGCTCGTCCTTGCCGGGCAGTTCGGGCCACGCTTCGCGAGCGCATTGCGCGGCGAGATCGAGGTGCGTCATCGTGTCGACCGCGACGCCGCCCCATGTCGCCGCGGAGCCGAACGCGAAGAGCCCGGCGAGCGCCAGCAGAGCAGACCGCGACGCGGAGCGCCACGCGCGTTCGAGCACCGGCGCGACGCCGATCCACGCGAGCGCGACCGCCGGCAACACGTACCTCGGCCCGAACGTGTACGCGCCGTGCCACGCCTGCGTCGGGACCACGGGCGCGAAGATCGCGACCACGAGCAGCAACACGAGCAACGCGACGCGGCGTTCGAGGCTCCGCCAGCCGACGATCGCGATCACGAGCCCGGTCGCGAACCAGAGCAGGCCCTTGCCCGGCGAAACGAGGAGGCCCGCGAGGCCGGAGTACCACGGGTACGAGAAGAACGTGCCGTCCTCGAGCATCGGCCCGTAGCCGGTCTCGAACAGCCGCCCGAAACGCGCCTGGTTCGCGCCGCAGAACAGCGCCGCGCCGCCGCACAACGTCGCCAGGAACGCTTGCGTCGAAATCGCGACGGCGCGACCGGCGCGCGCTCGCTCGACGACGATCCAGAGCACGAGGACGAGCACCGCGGGCGCGAGCCCGACGCGCGTCAGCACCACCCACGCCGCGGCGGCGCCGCACAGCACCGCGTCGAGCACGCGCTCGCTCTTGCGCCACGCGAGCCAGCGCTCGAAGGCGAGCACGAACGCCCACGTCGCCTGCACGTCGTTCAGCGACGCGCGCGCCTGCGGCCAGAGGTACGTCGTCACGCCGAGCAGCGCCGCCGCGACCGCGGACGACCCGCGCGCCGCGCCGAGCCGACGCGCGGCGAGGAACACCAGCGCGCACGTCCACGCGCCGAGCAGCGGGTTCTTCAGTCCGACGAACAGGTGCTCGAAGTACTCGCTGCGCGCGAAACCGTACGCGATGTCGGCGGCGTGCCGCTCCTCGATCGCGGGCCACACCTCTGCCGCGAGCACACCGACTCCGTAGAACGGCACCGCGAGCAGCGCTTGGCCGACGCCGAACCACGAGTACACGCGACCGTCGACGCCGCGCACGATGTCGAACGCGAGCGCCTCGATCGCCTGCGCCTCCGGAGTCTCGCCGAGCGCGAACGTCTGCTCGCGCGCGAGCGACCGCGTCGTCTGGAACTCGACCTCGGCGTCCGGATTGTCGGGCAAGCCGACCGCGGTCGCGAGGTAGAGCGCGGCGAGGCACAGGAAGAGCGCCCAGGCCGAGCGACGGTCGAGCGCGCGCTCGCCCGCCTCCGCCGCGTCGCGCGTAGCGCTCACGGCACCTTCAGCGCGGCGACGCGACGCTCGAGCTCGGCCGCGAGCTCAGCGGACTTCTCCGGCTTGGTCGCGGCGAGGTCTTGCTCCTCGCGCGGATCGCGCAGCCGGTCGTAGAGCCGCAGCTCGGGCGTCGTCGACCCCGCTGGCGTCACCGAGAGCAACGTCCACTCCGCCGTGCGCAATGCGGCCGCGCGGTGGTCGAGGTCGAACGACAGCGCCGCCCGCGACTCGAAGGGTCGCACGAAGTACGTGTCGAATCGCGGCAACAGCGTCCGACCGCCGGCGGGCGGGCGCACGTCCTCGCTGCCGAGCCCGAGGAACCACTCGCGCACCGTCGGCGCGACATCGGTCAGCTCGACGAGCTCGGAGAGCAGTCGCGAGCCGGTCAGCGAGCCCGGGTGACGGAAGAACAGCGGCACGCGCACGCGCTCGACGCCGATCCACGCGCCGCGGCGCGCTTCGGCGCGCGCTCGCTCGTACAGATCGACGCCGCTGGTGCCCGCGAAGACGACGAGCGTGCGGTCGAAGAACTCGCCGGAGCCGTCGACGTTGCGCCACGCGGAGACGAAGTTGCGCAGCAGGCCCGCGGTCGCCGCTACCTCGCCGTCGTACAGGTCGACCAACCGATCGCGGTCGGCGGCCGGGAGCGGGAGCTCGCCGCGCTCGAGCTTCTCGAGCGTCGCGAGCGAGCCGTCGATCGAGCCCGCGTAGCGCGGATCGACGAAGCGGCGCGCGAAGTCGATCGCGCCGCCGGCTTCGCCTTCGCGCGGCGGCAGCGCGGGCGGCTCGAACGGCGCATCGGGGCCGTCGAGGTGCACCCAGAAGAAGACGTGCGGCGCCGCGGCGCGATCGAGCTTCGCGAGCGCCTGCGCGGCGGCGGCGAGCGTCTCCGCGTCGCTCGCGCGCGCTTCGAACGTCGCGAAGCCGCGCGCGAGCACCGCGGTGTCGCCGAGCGAGCGCGAGCTGACGAACGCCTGCGACTGGAAGCCCGTCTTCGCGAGCGCCTCCGCGAGCGTCGGCACGCTCGGACGCGCGTCGACGACGACGGAAGGAAATCCGGTGTGCAACGCGAGCAGCGACTCGCGCGCTTTCGGCGACGGCGCGAACGCCGCGGCGAGCGCGACGCCCTGCTCGCAGAGGTCGTCGACGGCGAGCGCTTGCCCGTCGTTCTTCAGCGCGGTCTCGAGCGGCCACGCGGTCGTCGGCCGCAGGTAGAGATAGGTGCCGGAGACGTGATCGGCGCGCAGCCCGGCGACGGTGACCAGCAGCAGGTGCTCGGGCGGTGCGCCGGGCCGGGGCGGGAGCTCGCCGCCGCAACTCGCGCCGAATAGCGCGAGCGAAACGCAAACGAACGCGACGCGAGCGAGCACCGCGCGAACGAACGGGAGCCGACGGACGGTCATGGCGTGACGAAGCATACTAGCGCCCGGACGGGCGGACCCGGTTCGACGTGCCACAGGCACCGGACCCACGGTTCGAAGCTCACCCGGACGAGCAGAGCCATCACGAGGTTCGGGATCAAGCCCACGCGCACCATCGTGACCATCGGAACCCGCCGCGTCGAGGGACCGAGCGCGTTCGGCGACGACGACTCGACGTCGTCCGGCGCGTCGGGAGCGAAGCGATCGCGTGAGGCCGACATCGACGACTCGGAGTCCGTGAAAGAACCCACGCGTCGGACCGAGGACGTGCGGGGACGTGTCCCGCAAGGAGAAGCGACGACACGAACTCGCGAAGTCGTGGAGGAGCTTCGGCGCGGAAGGACGCAACCCGGCACGTCCGAAGCCCGCGTGGCGTCTTTCACCGCCTCTCAGCTCACCTCGCCCGCGAGCCACGCCGCGTACTTCGGCGCGACCGCCGCGGGTTGCAAAGCGATGCACTCGGGCAACTCGTACGGATGCAACTCGACCAGCGCGCGCTCGAGCTCCGGGTAGCGCGCCGCCGTCGTCTTGACGACGAGCAGCGCCTCGCGCGCTTCCTCGACCGCGCCGCGCCAGCGATAGATGCTGGTCACGCCGTCGACGACGTTGACGCAGGCCGCGATGCGCCGTCCGACGAGCTCGCGGGCGAGCTTCGTCGCGGTCTCCGGATCCGGCGCGGTCACCAACACCACGCGCATTTCGCTCGCGAGCTCAGAACCGTCAGCCATTGGTAGACCTCAGGCGCGGCGGCGCGCGCGCTCCGTTTCCTGCGGCCCCCGTTCAAACCGTGCGTGCGGTTTTCCCGCACACGGCTTACCGATGACCTCCCCCGAGTGCTTGCGATGCATCCACCGGAGCAACGTCGCCGTCCTCTCGCCCTTCGTCACGGGGAAGGAGTTCATCACGGCAGAGCTGTTGAGCGGTGTCATACTTCTTGGCCTCTCGGTAGTGGCAGCGATGCAGGCATCGTGCTTTGTTGCAACGGGTGTTTGAGCTCAGAACGAGCCATGCCCTCACACGTTCCTGTTCGAT
>JACRIN010000111.1 GCA_016220085.1 Planctomycetota bacterium | reverse complement strand
GTCGCGCTCGCCGCCGGCGGCGAGCCACTCGCGAGCGAGCGACGCGACGCACGCTCCCGCGAAGCGCGCCGTGCCGTAGTTGACGACCAGCGCGGAGAGTCGACGCGGCAACGTCATCGCGCGGGCGGCGCTTCGAGCGGGGCGAAACGCCAACGGTGCGGCAGGCGCACGAGGCCGAGCTCCTTGGTCCGCGCGCGCACGGTCAGAGGCTCTTGCAGCGTGAACTCGTGATGGCGGTGCACTCCGTCGCCGTCGAAGAGCACCACGAGCACCGTGAACTGTCCGGCGAGCAACGGCAGCGCGTCGAACTCGAGCACCGCGGCGCCCGAACGCGCGTCGACCGTCACGCCGTCGAGATGCGTCGCCGCGGCCGCGACCAGCGTGCGATCCTGGCGCAGGAATCCGAGACCGAGCTGCAGCGCGTGACGCTCGGGGTCCGAGTTCTCCCACCACACGCGGACCTCGATCGACTCGCCCGCCTCGATCTCGTGCACCTCGGCGCCGTCCGTGCGACGCACGACGCGCGCGGCGAGCACCCGCGGCAACCCGGCGGGCGGCGTCGAAGGCGCCGAGGACGTCAGGGACGCGTCCGAATGCTCGCGCTGGAACGTCGCGTAGTCGTTGGTGACGGAAACCGAGTCGCCGAGCCCGCGAACGACGCCGTGCTCGAGCCACAGCGCGCGTTCGCACAGGTTGCGCACGTCGTAGAGGCTGTGGCTGCAGAGCAGGATCGTCTTGCCGCGGCGCTTGAAGTCGAGCACGCGATCGATGCACTTCTTCTGGAAGTACAGATCGCCGACCGCGAGCACCTCGTCGATGATCAGCACGTCGGGATCGATCGCGGTCGCGAGCGCGAACGACAAGCGCACCGCCATCCCGGTCGAGTACGTGCGCACCGGTGCGTCGACGAACTCGCCGATCTCCGCGAAGTCGAGGATCTCGCCTTCCTTGGCGCGGAGCTCGGCACGGCTCAGTCCGAGCAGCGCGCCGGCGAGCTGCAGGTTCTCGCGACCGGAGAGATCGAGGTGAAAGCCCGCGCCGAGCTCGAGCAGCGCTCCGAGCCGGCCCGCGACCCGGAAGCGGCCTTCGCTCGGGAACGTCGTGCCCGCGAGCAGCTTCAACAGCGTCGACTTGCCCGCGCCGTTGCCGCCGACCAGTCCGAACGCTTCGCCGCGCGCGAGCGTCGCGGTGACGCCGCGCAGCGCCCAGAACTCGCGATGGCGCCGCACGGAGCCGAAGCTCGCGAGCTCGAGCCCGCGGTCGACGCCGCTCGCGTAGCGCCGGTACGCCTTGCCGAGCCTTTCGATCTCGATCGCCGCGGCGCCCACGTCAGACCCCGTCCCCCACGTCAGAGCTCGCCAGCACTTCAAACCTCATCGGCGAAGCGCCGCTTGACGCACGCGAAGAACGTCGCGCCGACGACGAACGCGCCGAGCGACCACGGCGCGAACGCGGCGAGCTCGGCGTCGATCGAGCGCGGGAACGCGAGCGCGGGCTCGGACGACATCAGCACCGCGCGCCACGCGTAGCAGAGCGAGTGCGTCGGATTCCGTTCGATCCACGGGAGCCACGGCTCGATCGTCGGCAACACCTCGCGCACCGGCATCCAGAACACCGGCGTCGCGAACATCCACACGGTGAACAGGAGCCCGAGCGCCGCCGCCGCGTCGCGCAGGAACACGGTCGCGGCGGACGCGCACAGCGCGAGCCCGTAGGCGAACAGCACCTGCAACACGACGATCGCCGGCACCCACGCGAGCGCCGCGCCCGCGAACGGCCACAGCGACGCGCCGAACGCGACGACCGCGAAGACGCCGAACGCGAGCAATTGCGTCACGGTGCTCGCGAGCACCGTCTGCAACGGCAGGAGCTCCGCGGGGAACGCGAGCTTCTTGATCAACGTGCCGTTCTCGACCAGCACCGTGCTCGCACGCGTCACGCCCTCCGCGAATCCGGTCCACACCAGGGTCCCGATGAACATCCAGACGCCGAGCGCGGCGCGGCGCTCCTCCGGCAGCCCTTCGAGTCGGAACCCGAAGATGCGCGTGAAGAGGAAGTAGTAGACGCCGAACAGGAAGAGCGGCGTCAAGAGCGGCCAGAGGCGCCCGAGCAGCGTGCCCGAGAAGCGCGCGGCGAGGTCGCGGCGCACACCGGCGACGACCAACTCGCGCCGCGCCGCGATCGTGCGCACGAGCCGCCCGCTCGCGGAGAGCCCGTCGACGAAGCGCACGGGCCCGGCTTCGACCCACTCCCCCGGCTCGCGTTCACGTGTCGCTTGCATGCATCCTTCGGACGTCGCCGAAGAGGCTTCGATGTCGGCGGCCCGAGCGCAAGCTTTTCCTGCCGCGATTCACGCTCGCGCGGGCGGTCGAGCGGACGTGCGAGTCGCGTCGACGGACGGTACACGCCTTTGGCGGCGGACGTGCGAGTCGCGTCGACGGCTCGTGCGCGCTGCGGCGGCTGCCGCGCGCGATGCGTCAGCGGCTCGTGCGCGCCTTCGGCGGCGCCGCGACGTCGATCTCGCCCCCGAGGTACGAACGGATGCGCTGCAGCAGCACGCCCGCGCGCTCGGGATCGTCGGGCGCGGGCTGCCAATCGGCGTACGTCGGGTCGAGCGGCCGAACGAGGTCCTCGTTGGTCTCCTTCTCGACGCGCACTTCGAGCTTGTAGCGGCCCGGCGCGGTGCGCTCGTACTTGACGTGGGCGCGCGCGCGCCAACCCTTGCCCTTGAACGGCGCGAGCGAGCTCTTCCAGCCCGACATCGCGAGACCCTTCGCCGGATCGAGCCCCGCGCCGACCGGATAGCCTTCCTTGTCGAGCGCGAGCACCGTGACCTCCCAGAGCACGTTCTCGCTCGCCGCGGCGACCTCGCCGTCGCGCCACTTGGGCTCGGGGCGCTCCGACGCGCAGCTCGCGACGAAGACGAGGCAGAGCGAGGCGATCCAAGTCCCGATGCGGTCCATCAGCGGTCCTCTTTGTCCGACCGATCGCGATCGCGCAGCACGATGTGCAACGGCACGCGCTTGAACGGCGTGTCCTCGCGCAGGCGATTGGTCAGGTAGCGGATGTAGTCCTTGCTGATCAGCTCCTTGTCGTTGACGAAGACGACGAAGGTGGGCGGCGTGCCCTCGACCTGCGTGGCGTAGTAGATGCGCACGCGGTGGCCCTGAGACGACGGCGAACGCGATTCCGCAGCTCGCTCGAGCACCCGGTTGAGCTCCGAGGTCGGCACGCGGATCTGGCTCTCTTCCCACATGTCCTGCGCGAGCCGCAGGATCTCGCCGACGCCGCGCTTGTGCTTCGCGGAGAGGAAGAGCAGCGGGGCGTGCGCCATGCCCGAGAGCTCGCTGCGGACGTACTCGACGAAGTCCTCGCGCGGCTTCTGGCCGTCGACGAGGTCCCACTTGTTCGCGGCGAGGATCACCGGCCGGTAGTGGTCGACGCAGTAGCGCGCGAGCTTCTTGTCGAGCGCCGAGAGCGGCTGGTAGACGTCGAAGAGCAACACGACGACGTCGGCGCGGCGCACCGCCTTGAGACTGCGCGCGTCCGAGTAGAACTCGATCGCGTCCTGCATCTTCGACTTCTTGCGCACGCCCGCGGTGTCGATCGCGACGAACGTCTTGCCGTCGCGTTCGAAGCGCACGTCGACCGAATCGCGCGTCGTGCCCGGGATCTCGGAGACGATCATGCGCTCCTCGCCGGCGAACGCGTTGATCAAGGTCGACTTGCCGGCGTTGCGCACGCCGACGACCGCGAGCTTCATCGCGGGCGGCGCGGGCAGCAGGTCGTTGGTGTCGGCGGGCAGGAGCTCGCTCATCTTCAAACAGAGCTCGCGCACACCCTCGCCGCCCTGCGCACTGATCGGGTACGGCCCTTGACCGACGCCGAGGCGGCGGAAGCTCTCGATCTCCCACTCGACGCCCTTCGCGTCGACCTTGTTGACGACGAGCAGCACCGGCTTCGGGAGCCCGCGCAACCGATCGGCGACCGCCTTGTCGAGCGGCGTCAGGCCTTCGCGCGCGTCGACGACGAACAGCACGAGGTCCGAGAGCTCGACCGCGAAGCGCACTTGGCGCTCGACGTCCTCGCCGAGGTCGTCGCGATCGACGATGCCGATGCCGCCGGTGTCGGTGACGTCGACCCAGCGCTCGCCCCAGTGCGTCGGGATGCGCGACGGGACGCTGACGCGGTCGCGCGTCACGCCGGCGGTCGGCTCGACGATCGAGACGCGGCTGCCGCACAGTCGGTTCAGGAGCGTCGACTTGCCGACGTTCGGTCGGCCGACGATCGCGACGCGAGGCAGGCGCTGGACGGGAGAATCAGTCATGGTCGAATCGATTCGAAGGGCGGAACAGGGTAGGGCGTCGGTCGGTCGGCCTCAACCCGAAGCTCCGCGAAGTGCGCGCGACGGCGTGCGCGGGCACGCCCGAGGCGCTTCGCGAGCGCGCGTCGAGCTTCGCGAGCTCGGGTCGCGTTTCGCGAGTTGGAGTCGCGTCTTGCGAGCTCGAGTCGCGCTTCGCGAGCTCGGGTCGCGTTTCGCGAACTCGGGTCGCACTTCGCCAGCTCGGGTCGCGCTGCACGAGCTCGAGGCGACCTTCGCGAACTCCGATCGAGCCCTCGCGAGCTCGAGTCGACCCCCGCGAATCGCGCATCGTGCGACTCGGCGCGACACCGCCTGGTCAAGCTGGGATGACCAGGCGACAATGGTCCGCCGTCCTCCACCGTGCTGTTCAGTTCGACGCTCTTCCTGTTTCGGTTCCTGCCGATCGTGCTCGCGGGGTACTTCCTGCTGCGAGGCACCGGCGCACGCAATACGTGGCTGCTCGGCGCGAGCCTCGCCTTCTACGGCTGGGGCGAGCCCGTGCTCGGCTGTCTGATGCTGGTTTCGATCGCGGCGAACTGGCTTTTCGGCCTGTGGGCTGCACGAGCGAGAACGCGCGGCGCGAGCGTGGCGTGGCCGGTCGCGAGCGCCGTCGCGGTCAATCTCGCGCTGCTCGTCGCGTTCAAGTACTCCGACTGGCTCTTCGGAATGGCGAGCGAGCTCGCGGTCGGCTTCGGCTGGTCGCCGCGTCCCTTCGCGCCGCTCGCGGAGACGCTCGGCCTGTCGCCGGAGCTCCGCGCGGTGTTCTGCACCGAGAGCGGCTCGATCCGCCTCCCGATCGGCATCTCGTTCTTCACGTTCCAAGCCTTGTCGTACGTGCTCGACGTCGCGCGCGGCGAAGCGCGCTTGCAGCGAAACCCGCTCGCGCTCGGGCTCTACGTCGCGCTGTTCCCCCAGCTCGTCGCGGGGCCGATCGTCCGCTACCAGGACGTCGCCGATCAGATCGACGCGCGTTCGGTCGACCTCACGCGCTTCGCGAGCGGCATCCGGCGCTTCGTGATCGGGCTCGGCAAGAAGGTCTTGATCGCCAACGTCGCCGCCGAGATCGCGGATCGCGTGTTCGCGCTGCCGACCGCCGAGCTCACGCCCTCGCTCGCGTGGCTCGGCATCGTCGCGTACACGCTGCAGATCTACTTCGACTTCTCGGGCTACTCCGACATGGCGATCGGGCTCGGACACCTGTTCGGGTTCCACTTCCTCGAGAACTTCAGGCACCCGTACGTCGCGCGCTCGATCACCGAGTTCTGGCGGCGCTGGCACATCTCGCTGTCGACGTGGTTCCGCGACTACCTCTACATCCCGCTCGGCGGGAATCGCCGCGGCACGGCGCGCACGTACTTCAACTTGGTCACCGTCTTCGCGCTCTGCGGGCTGTGGCACGGCGCGAGTTGGAGCTTCCTCGTCTGGGGCCTCTACCACGGGCTGTTCCTGGTGCTCGAGCGCACCGCCGTCGGCGAGTGGCTCGAGCGTGCGCCGCGCGCGTTGCGCCACGCGTACGTGCTGCTCGCGGTGATGATCGGCTGGGTCTTCTTCCGCGCGGAGACGCTCGATGGAGCGCTCGGCTACCTCGGGGCGATGTTCACGCCGGGCCATGGCGACGCGCGCATCCACACGTTCGGGAGCTTCGCGGCGCGACTGCAGTGGACCGCGCTAGTTGCGGGCGCGATCGGCTCGACGCCGTGGGTGCGCGAGCTCGCGCTGCGCCTGCTCGCGCGCTCGCGCGAACCGGACGGCGCCCTGCCGACGCGCTGGCGCGTCGCGGCGGACGTCGCGCTCGCGAGCGTGCTCGTCGTCGCGACGTGCGAGCTCGCCGCGGGCGCCTACAACCCCTTCATCTACTTCCGCTTCTGACGACTCGCCTCCCATGCGCGTCGCGCCTCGCACCCCGACCAGCAAACGCCACGACTTCGCCGTCGTGGCGTTCTTCCTGCTCGTGGTGCTCGCGCCGACGGTCGACGAGCTCGTGCGAGGGCGCGCCGAGCGCGCGCCGGTTCTCGAGCTCCGCACCCCTTATCCGCGCCCCGAGGCGCCGCGGGACCTCGCCGAGTTCGAGCGCTGGCCGAGCGACTGGGAGCGCTGGTACGGCGACGGCTTCGGGCTGCGCGACGCGTTCCTGACCGCGCACTCGGCGTTGCACTACTTCGTGTTCCAAAACGCGCCTGCCCCGATGTTCGTCGTCGGGGACGACGACTGGGTGTTCTACCGCGGCTCGCTGTCGATCGACGATTTCCGCGGGCTCGTGCGGCTCTCCGCGGCGGAGCGCGCGGCGTGGATCGAGCGCCTCGAGGCGCGTCGCGACTACCTCGCGAAGCTCGGGATCCGGTACGTCTTCGCGGTCGCCCCCAACAAGGAATCGATCTACCCCGAGCACTTCCCCGCCTGCTACACGCGGGTCGGAGCGACCGTGCTCGACCAACTCGTGCGCTTGCTCGACGCGTACAGCGACGTCGAGATCCTCGATCTGCGCCCGGCGTTCCTCGCCGCGAAGCCGCGCGACCGCGAGGGCGACTACCTGTACACGCGCGACGGCACGCACTGGACTCCGCGCGGCAGCTTCCTCGCCGTTCGCGCGCTCACCGAGCGCCTCGCGCGCGAGTTCCCGGACGCACCGATCGCGCAGCGCGCCGAGTTGTGCGCGAAGGAGACGCCGACGACCGACTCGTTGCTGTTGCAGATGTACCTCGGGCGCTGGTTCGCGACGCGCGCGGAAGTGCTCGTGCCGGTCGACGCCGAACGCCCGCCGGTCGTCGGCCGCGACGCGAGCGGCACGCCCGGCCGTCACCTCGTGTTCCGGAACGGGACACCGCGCGCGCCGCACGTGCTGGTGTTCCACGATTCCTTCATGCCGTTCATCGAACGCGCGCTCGCGCCCTACACCGCGGAGCTGACGCTCGAATGGTCGCGCCGCTTCGATCTCGAAGCGATCGCCGAAGCGCATCCCGACGTGGTGATCGACCTGACGGTCGAGCGCCAGCTCGTCGACGGGTCGATGTTCGACTTCTTCCCGCCCTCGATCGACCCGGCGCTCGGCTTCGAGGGCACGAGCGAGGTGGTCGGTCGCTGGCTCCCGTCGGACTCCGGCGTCGGACCGGACATCGATCCCGCGTTCCGACCCGTGACGATCGTCGGCGCGCGAACCGGCATCCTCCGCCTGGAACTCGCGAGCGATGCGCGCCGGCTCGGCGTGCCCGAAGCGCTGACGGGCGCCGGACGCGGGCTGCGTTTGAAGGTGGTGGTCGAGGCGCCCGAAGTCGCGCGGCTCGAGCTCAGGTACCGCTGCCTTGGTTCGCGCTTCGCGGAGGCCGGCGAAGGGAGCCAACGCGAACTGCGGCGCGGCCGCAACGTCCTCTACTTCGACTTCGACCGCGCGGACATCGAGGGCCCGATCGAGCTTTGGCTCTCCGGAACCGGCACGGCGCTCGTGCGCGAGCTCGAGACGCGGTGCGTCGTCGACGCTCAGGGCACGCGCAAGTAGCGGTGCACCTGCGGCAGGACGCGCGTCACGAGCGCGCGCTCCGCGGCGAGGTCGAGCAACGCTTCGAGCAGCTCGTGCGACGGCGCGGTCGCTCCGCCGATCGGCGTCGCGGGCTGCAGCACGACCAGGAGCTTCGGGTTCACTCGCTCGACCTCGTCGAACAGCGGCACGAAGTCGGCGGCGCCGCGCTCGCCGCTGACGACGATCTTGCCGCACGCGTCGCGCTCGCGGACGAGCTCGAGGCACGCCTCGCGCGCACGGCGCCAGTCGTCGCGCGTGCGCGGCGCGGGCTCGTCGCTCGCGGCGCGCGGCGCGGAGTCCGGCAGCACGAGCTCCTCGGGCGGATCGAGATCGAGCTCGGGCTTCAGGTCGAGGCTGACGTGATCGAAGCCGTCGAGCACGCGCGCGAGCGTCCTCGGGTGCGCGCCCGCGGTCTCGAGGTGCAACCGTCGCTCGCCGAGCATCGAACGCAAGCCGAGCAGGAACCCGGGCCAGAGCAACGGCTCGCCGCCGGTGACGCTGACGGTGCGAGCCAACCCGCCCGCCTCGGCGTCCCGGATCCAACAGGCGGCTTGGAACGGCGAGGCCCACGCGGAGTCGCGGTCGGCGAGCTCGCGGCCGCCGACCCTCGCGCGATCGTGCTCGTGCACGCGCCACGAGCCCGGCGTGTCGCACCACCGACAGCGCAGCGGACAGCCGCGCAGGCGCAGGAACGTCTGCGGCTCGCCGACGTACGCGCCCTCGCCTTGGATCGAGGCGAAGACCTCCAACACCGGTGCGAGAGCGGGAGCCGACGGAGCCATGGCGAGAGGAGTTCGGAGCGGAGACGACGCCGGGAGGCTCGCGCCTCCCGGCCGAACGGATCGCGGAGAACGTCTCGCGGCGAATCGGCGCGCGCGCCGGACCCGCCGCGCGGACGCTACTTCTTGCCCTTGGCCGGCGCGGCGGCTTCCTTGCCCTTCGCGGCCGGAGCGGCACCCGCGGCCGGCGCGGCGGCGGCGCCTTCGGCGGGCTTCGCCTTCTCGGCCTTCTTCGCGCCCGCGATGCGGAACTTGGTGCGGACCTTCGGCAGCCCGATCGCCGAGCGCTTGCTCGCGTCGAACTTGCCGGCCTTCTCGAGCTTGAGGATGCGCTCTTGGCGCGTGAGCACGCTCCGCTCGCCGATCAAGGAACTGGTGCCGCGGAGACTGGAGTGGATCGACATGGTTTCTTCTCTAAGGAATCGTGCGAGCGGACGCCCGCGATGGACGAGGTGGACTCAGGGGTTGCGTTGGACGATGCTGTCGATCGGCGCGATGTAGGCGGAGGCGAAGTCGCCCTTGCCGCCGTTCGGTGAATCCATCGACTTGACCGCGCGCTGGAGCTCTTCGAGCTCGGCGGTGTTCGCCGCCGCCCCGACGAGGACCACCAGCGAGTTGCCGCGCTGGTACGGAGTGCAGACCGGCAGCGACCGCTTCGCGAAGTGCGCCGCGACTTCCTTCGCGAGCGCGAGGTTGCGCTCGTTGGCGTCGTACTGGATCGCCTTGATCGTGTAGCGGTTGCGCGCGTCGAGCAGCGCGGCGTCGGCGGCCGAGAGCGACTGCGGCCGCGCGAGCAACGTCGACTTCGCCGCGGCGTTGGCGTCGCCGCCCTGACCGGAGGCGGGTGTCTCCACGTTCGGCTGCGCGCTCTCTTGCTCCAGCGCGGATTCGAGCGACGGACGGTCGCTGCGCTCGCCCGCGCTGACACCGGGGAACGCGCTCTTGCTCCAACGCCCAAGGAAGAACACGCCGACCATGCAGAGGAAGATCAAAAGCGCGATCAGCACCGGAGGCGAAACCAGCGGCGCCTTGCGCGCGCGGTTCGCGCGGGGGACGCCCGACGGAGCATTCGCGGCGGCGGCTTGCGGCGCGGAGCCCGCGGCCGGAGCGGGCGCGACCGGCTGCACGGGCGAAGCCGCGGCGGCCGACGAAGCGGCAGGCGGCGACACGCTCGGGGGCGTGCTCCGTTCGGCCGGCTTGGAGGCCGCGCTCGAGTGTTTGAACGCCTCGAGCAGGTTCTTGCTGTGCTGGGAAATGGCGGTCGATCCTGCGGGTGCTCGGAGGCCCGAGCACTTCCGCCTGGAGGCTTCGTCCTGGGGGTCCGACGAACGCTCCACGCCGCGCGCCGAAAGGCCGCGGGGCCGTGGACTTCGAAGGGTGAGGAGGGTAAGGCCTGGGGTCGCACCGGTCAATCCGTCGGAGCGCCGCGAGCTCGTCCCCGCCCGCGACTCCCGGACACGCGCGCCGGGCGTCGCGAACTCCGGCCGCGCGCCGAGGGCGTCGCGCCGGGGCTCCGGCTAGATTGCGCGCTAGATTGCGGGGCGTCTCCCCGCTCGGCATGCCGCACACCCGCTCGACGTCCGCACTGGTCCTCGTGCTTTGCAGCTCGGGCTGCGGCGACGCGCCCGCGGCGTCCCCCGATGCGCCCGCTGCGGCCGGGCCCCAAGCCGCCGGGCCCAAGCTGGCCGCACTCGAGCCGCGCGCGGCGTCGGTCGCGCCCGACCTCGTCGACGAGGCGCGCGAGCGCGGGCTCGACTACGTCAACCGCTCCGGCGAGCCCGCGAAGCGCACGATCCTCGAAGCGAACGGCGCCGGGGCCGCGGTGCTCGACCTCGGCAAGGACGGCGACCTCGACATTGTGTTCGCCCAGGGCCTCGCGAGCGTCGCCGACGCGCTCCGGGGCCCCGGCGCCGACGTCGAGGTGTTCGTCAACGACGGCTCGGGCCGGTTCCAGCGCGCGCGCGGGCCGGGGCTCTCCGGTTGGTGGACGGGCCTCGCGAGCGGCGACCTCGACTCCGACGGCGACGAGGACCTCGTCGTCGGCGGCTTCGGCGGGTTGCGCGTGCTCCTGCAGAACGAGCGCGGCGAGCTCGTGCCCGGCGCCGACCTGTTGGCGGCGAGCCCCGCCGAGCGCCTCGAGCCCGGCAAGCCGCGCGAGAAGGGCCACCCGCCGCGTTGGGCAACGTCGCTCGCGCTGTTCGACGGCGATCGCGACGGCAAGCTCGATCTCTACGTCGGCAACTACCTCGAGCTCGATCCCGTCGCGCCGACGGTCGGCCAGGTCGGCGAGGGCGCGGTCGCGCTGCCATGTCGGTGGAAGGGCTACGACGTCTACTGCGGACCGCACGGGCTCGTGCCGCAGCGCGATCGCATCTACCGCGGCACCGGCGACGGCGCGTTCGTCGACGTCGGCGACGCGTGGCATCCGACGCAGATCGCGGGCTACACGCTCGGCGTGATCGCGTTCGACGCGGACCAAGACGGCGACGACGATCTCTACGTCGCCAACGACAGCGTGCCGAACAACCTATTGATCAACGACGGCAGCGGGCACTTCGCCGACCTGGCGCTGACCGCGGGCGTCGCGTTGAGCCAGGACGGCGCGCCGCAAGCGGGCATGGGCATCGCGTGCGGCGACGTCGACCGCAACGGCGAGCTCGACCTCGCGGTCACCAACTTCTCGGGCGAGCCGACCGAGCTCTACCTCGCCGCCGAACGCGGCTTCTCGCGCGCGACGTACCGCATCGGGCTCGCGAAGGCGACCAAGCCGCTGTTGTCGTGGGGCACGCACCTCGTCGACTTCGACGGCGACGGCGCGCTCGAGCTCTTCACCGCGAACGGCCACGTCTACCCGGAGGCCGACCGCGAAGGCACCGGGACGAGCTACGGCCAAGCGGCGACTCTGTGGCACCTCGATCTCGGCGCGCGGCTGCGCGCGGTAGTGCCGCAGAGCGAACGCTCGCTGCTCGCCCCGACGCTCGGCGCGCGCGGGTCCGCGATCGGCGACTTCGACGGCGACCTGGCGCCCGATCTCGTGCTCGCGCGCATCGACGGTCCCGCCGCGCTCGGACTCAACCGCTTCGCCCCCGACGCGCACCGGCTCGCGGTGCGCTGCCTCGGCCCCGCCGCCGACGAGCCCGCGCCCGGCGCGACGGCGGCGCGCACGCCGGTCGACGGACACGGCGCGCGCGTGATCGTCGTCCCGAAGACGCAGGCCGGCGCGGAGCATGCGTTGCTCGCCGCGCAATGCACCGCGCAGGGCTACCAATCGGCGTCGGCGCCGTGGCTCTATTTCGGGCTCGGAGCGAGCTCCGAGTACGAGTCGATTCGCATCCTCTGGCCGTCGGGCCGCGTCGAATCGCTGCCGGCGGGCCGCGCCGACCGCGCGTTGACGATCCGCGAAGGTCGCGGGATCGTCGCGGAGGTTCCGAAGCGATGAAGCGCGTCTGCGTCGTCGCATTCGCGCGTGTCGCCCTCGCGCGGGTCGCATTCGCCTGGCTCGCATTCGCGTGCCTCGCGCTGCCCGCCGCGGCGCAGCTCGGCCGCGACGACGCGGTCGCCGCGCTGCGCGAGGATCTCGAGCTCGATCGGCCGCGCGACGCGCTCGCGCGCGGCAAGACGTGGACGGCGAACGGCGGCACGTTCGAGCACGACGGCGAGGTCGTCGCACTCTACGCGCGGGCCCTGCTCGCGACCGGCGCGGAGGCTGACGCGCGCGCCGTGGTCGTGCGCGCGAGCCCGAGCGAAGCGACCAAGCCGTGGCTCGAACTCGAGACCGCGCGCCAAGCGCTCGAGCGCGACGAACTCGACGTCGCCGCGCGCGCGCTCGCGGGTGCGAACGGCGAGCCGGTGCGCTTCCCGGACATCGCCGACTGCTGGCTGGTGCGCGCCCGCGCGCTCGCGCGACTCGGGAAGACCGTCGAAGCCGCGCCGCTCTTCCGGCGCTTCCTCGAACTCGCGCCGTTGTCGCCCGACGGTCCGTCGGCTTGCCATCAGCTCGCGCAGGCGGCGCTCGCGCAGAATGACCAGGAGAACGCGCGCAAGTGGTTCGCGCGCGCCGAGGAGCTCGGCACGTGGCACGGCTTCTACCGCGCGCGGCGCATCCAGATCCGCGAGCACCCGAACGATCCGCTGCCGAAGCTCGGTCTCGCGCAACTCCTGCTCGAAGCACGCGAGTACGCTCGCGCCGAGGCGCTGCTCGTCACGTTGACCCAAGCCGAGCCGACGTTCGCGAACGGCTGGTTCCACCTCGGCGAAGCGCGCCGCAAGCAGCGCGACCTCGCGGGCGCGAGCGCGGCGTACACGCGCGCGCTCGAGACCGATCCCGAGCACGCGTTCGCGCGCTTCAACCGCGCGGTGATCGCGCGGATGGAGCAACGCGACGCCGACGCGCGCGCGGACTTCGAGCGCATCGTCGCGGGCCCGGCCGGCGAGGACGCGCGGCTGCTCAATGCGCACCTCGAGCTCGCGCGGCTGCTCGCGCGCACGGGTGACGCCTCGGGCGCCGAAGCGCGACATCGGCGCTACGTCGAGCTCGGCGGCAAAGAGCCGCTCGCCGAGAAGCCGCGCTAGCGCCGCGTGGGTGGCGGACTCGCCGCACGTCGCCTACGCTGGAACCCGAGAGACGACTCCCCCCACCGCCCCCCCCCGGAGCCGCCATGCTGCGTTCGCTCGCATTCCTGTGCACCGCCGCCGTTCCCGCCCTCGCTCAGACCGTCCTTCAACCGCTGCGCGCGACCGACCTCGTGCCGTCCGTCGGCGGCAAGTGGGAAGGGCCCTTCTGGCCGCCGATCGCGGCGTCGGGTGAGCTCACGCACGCGCTCCACGTCCCGCCGAACGACGCGGGCGGCTCGCCGGTCGGACACGTGTTCTTCGTCGCGAACCAGTACCGCAACTGCAACGTGACGTTCGATCCGAACGCGCACTCGCTCGTGTGGGATTGGGATCCCGCGAACCCGAACGCGGTCGCGGCGATCCAGCACGTGCCGAACACGCAGCGCGAGGAGCTCTGGTGCTCCGGTCACGCGATCGCGCCGAACGGCGACCTCTGGTCGTTCGGCGGCACCGACCTCACCCAGGCGTGCTACTTCGGCTCGACCGGCGTCTTCCGTTGGACGCCGTCGAGCGCGTGGCAAGCGGTCGGCTCGCTCGATCCGCTCGCGCCGCGTTGGTACCCGTGCGCGATCGAGATGGGCACGCCGACCGGCGCGCAGTTTCTGGTGCTCGGCCACGAGCAACGACCGATCGGTCCGGAGGAGACGCACCAGATCCTCGACCTCGCGAGCGGCACGGCGAGCCCGCTGTTCTTCAACATCGTCTCGGACGCCGCTTGCCAACCGGGCGCGGCGCGCGCGCGCTTCATGGGCTATCCGTGGACGCACTGGCTCGCGGCCGGCGCGCCGTTCGTCAGCGGACCGCTCGAGACCGAGAAGTACTACGGCTGCGCGGCGCCGAACGGCAGCTTCCGTTGGCAGCGCGCGCCCTCCGCCGCGCGGATGCGCGAGGCCGGCAACTCGCTGCATTTCCTCGATTGGATGCCGGGCGGCCGCGCCGAGTCGGTCTACCTGATCGGCGGGCTCTCGTCGTTCCTCGGCCCGGGCTCGAAGTCCGGCGCGGCGGACTGGTACGTGCTCGACTCGATGGAATCCATCCGCGCGCCGGCGCCGAACTCGTCCTCCAATTGGCAGGACGAGCCCTCGCTGCGCTTCAACCGACGACACGCGGTGTCGGTGCAAACTCCCGACGGCGACTTCATCGTCGTCGGCGGCCTCGGGTGGACCGGCCCGTCGAACCCGAGCGGCTCGATGGTCGCGCGCACGACGCCGGAGCACTACGACCGCGCCCACGGGCGCTGGACCAGCCTGAACTCGCAGGTGGTGCCGCGCAGCTACCACTCGCTCGCGCTGCTGCTCCGCGACGGCCGGATCCTGTCGGCGGGCGGCGTGCTCGATCCCGGCCACTCGGTCGAGCTCTTCAGCCCGCCGTATCTGTTCCGCGGCCCGCGTCCGACGGTGGTGACGACGCCGAGCGCGCTCGGCTACTGCGGCGGAACGCCGTGCGGCGGCTTCACGCTCACGGTCGACCTTGGCATCGCGGACGATCCGGTGCAGAAGGTGTCGCTCTTGCGGCCCGCCTCGGTGACGCACGGCTTCGACCAGAACCAGCGCTTCGTCGAGCTCGCGATCCAAGCGAGTTCGCAACCCGATCCCGTCAACCAGCCGTTGCGCTGGGATCTGCAGGTCGCGCTGCCAGACGACTGGAACGTCGCGCCGCCGGGCTGGTACATGCTGTTCGCGGTGTCGCGCCTCGGCATCCCCGCGATCGGCGAGTACGTGCGCATTCGCTGAGCGGCGAGCACGCTGCGCCGCGCGCCGACGCGCAGCCTGAACGCGCGCAGCGTGAACGCGGGCAACGGTGCTGCGCGTCACGTCCGCGCGTCACGTCGCGGCGCGGCGCCGAATCGTCGGGCGAAGTCGAGGCGCGAACGCGCGAACGTCAGCGCGTCGGCGAGTTCGCGAGGCGGGCGAGCATCTCGCGCGCTTCGACGGCGCCCGGGCCATCGGGTCGCGCGGCGAGTTCCTCTTCGAGCAGCTGACGGAGCTCGTCGATGCGCTGCAGTCGATGGAGAGCGCGCGCGAGGTCGAGGTAGACGGGTTCGGAGAGCTCGAGCTGGCGCGCACACGCGGTCTCGAGCACCAAACGCCACTGCGCGGCGGCGCCTTCGACGTCCTCGCGCGAGTAAAGCGCCGCGCCGAGCGCGCGCCGCGCGTCGAGCGAGCTCGGATCGAACCGCAATGCGTCGCGGAACGCGCTCTCGGCGCCCGCGAGGTCGCCCGCGTCGAACGCCTTCCATCCGACCTCGAGCTTCGCCTTCGCCTCGTCGGCGAGCATCGTCGCGCCGAAACCGAGCGCTTCGCCGCCGAGGCCGAGCTCGCGGGCGCGCAGGAACCGCTCGAGCGCGAGCGGACGGTTCTTTTCGAGCAACGCGGCGGTCGCGGCGGTCTTCGAGCTCTGCGCGAGCTCCGCGCCGACGTCCAAACCGTCCTTCAAGAGCCGCTCGTACACCGCGAGCGCCTGATCGAAGTGCTTCAGCAGCATGTGCGCGTCCGCGCCGAGCAGCAGCGCGTCCGGTTGATCGGAGACCTCGAGCAGCGCGGCGCTGACGTGCTGCAGCGCGCGAGCGGGATCCTGCTCCGAGAGCGCCTTGGTGGCGGCCAAGCGATGCGCTTCCGCCAACGCGCGATGGAGGTACGGCACGTTCGGATCGGCGGCGCGCGCGGCGAGCAGGTGCGCGAGCCCGGCTTCGGCGCCGCCGGGCTTCGAGATCAACACGACGCCGCGCGCGCGGCGCAGGTCGGGCGAAAGCGGCTCGATCGCGAGCCCGGCGCGGATCTCGTCTTCCGCCGTTTGCATGCGCCCGGCGAGCACGAAGAGCTCGGCGGCGGTCGCTTGCACGCGCGCGTCGCGCGGATGCGCGAGCTTCGCGGCTTCGAGCACGCGCACCGCCGCGACGTCGTCTCCGCGCGCGGAAGCGAGCCGCGCGCGCAGCAGCTCCCCCTCCAAACCACCGCGCTCGGGCAACGCGAGCAGCCCGGTGTCCGCGGCGGTGAGCTCGCCGCGCTCGAACGCGTCCGCGAGCGCGAGCAAGCGCTCGTCGCGCACGGGGGCCGATTTCGCGCCGGGGTTCGCGCCGTCGTTCGGCGCTCCGGCGCGCGCCGAAGTGGAGGTTTCCGACGGAACCGCGGGCGACGCGGCATCGCCGCAGGCGCCGGCGAGGAGCAACGGGAGGCCGAGCGAGATTCGGGAGAGGCGCATGGAGATCGCGCAGTGTACTGCGGGTCGCGTGGTCGCTCGACGAGCGGCGCGTTACGATGCGCGCGACGACGCTTCCCGACCCATGCAGCCCGAGCCCGTGACCG
>JACRIN010000109.1 GCA_016220085.1 Planctomycetota bacterium | reverse complement strand
CGTCGCGAGCCTCGATCGCTCCTTCGTCGTCGACGGTCTCGACCGGCGCGAGCGCGAGCTCGCCCCCGAGCGCTTCATCGGATCCCGCGGTGGCGAGCTGCACGCCGCGGCCGACCGGCACAGCGAGCGCGAGGCGTCCGTGCTCGTCGGTCCGTCGTCGCTCGGCTTCGCGACCGGCGACGCGCACGTCGATCTCCAAGTCGGCGAGCGGGAGTTGATCGAGGTCGCGCACGACCGAGACGCGCCACGGTTGGACGCGCGGCTCCGGAGCGGCGCTCAACCGTCCAACCGCGTACGGCGTCGGCGCGACGTCGGGGCCGGGCTTCGCCCACGCGCTCGCGACGTCGGCGGAGTCCGCGCGCGCCGCGTCGACCGCGCCCGTGTCGTCGAGCACCCAGCGGCCGAAGAACAGCGCGACCAGCACCACGCCGAGCAACGCCGCGAGCTTGGCGCGCCAAGCACCGTCGGCGCCGCGCGCGAGTTGCCGCGAGACCTCGAACGACGCTCCGCGCGGCGCCGCCAACGGCAGCAAGGCGAGCGTCCACTGCTCGCGGCCTCCCGAACGAGCGTCGAGTCGCTCGCGCAACAGCGCGAGTCCGCGCTTCAACCGCGTGCGCACCGTCTCGAGCGGCACGCCGAGTCGCTCGGCGACTTCCGCCGGCGAGAGGTCTTCGTAGAAGCGCAGCAGGATCGTCGTGCGATACGGCTCGCGCAGGACGACGAGCGACTCGATCACCGAGCGACGCGCAGTCTCGCGTTCGACGATCTCGTCGGTCGACGGCACGCCTTCGGGGCGAGCGACCGCTTGCTCCCGCGCGTCGCGTCGACCCGAACCGCGCCGGTGTTGCAGCGCATGATTCTGGACGACGCGCCGGAACCAGCCCTTCAGCGGCCGCGTCGTGTCGGGGCGCGAGCGCAGGTACGACACCCACGTCTCCTGCGCGATGTCCTCCGCGTCAGCGCGATCGAACACCAAGCGCGACGCGAGCGCGTGGACGAACGACGAATGCGCGAGCAGCGCTTCGGGGGATTCCGAGCTCATTTCGGGATCGATCGGTGACTCGCCGTGCTCCATGCCGCGCGACTCGCTCCGGGTTCAGCGCCTCTGCTCTCTCCGCCTTCACTCTATCCGCGGTCGATCGGTGCGGGCGGCGCGGTCGGAGCGAAAGAACCGCGCCGGACTCGGGAATCGTTGAACCCGTTCGTCGCTTGGCGGCGTGTTCTCGTGCGGTCGCGCTTCCGAGCCAACCCGTCTCCCTCGTCTCTCACCCGGTTCGGAGGCGCGACCTGTTCTCGACGCCGTGCACGCGCACGCTCGTGCGAGTGCGCACGCGACTTCCGCGTCGGAATCGGTCGGCGCGCGGCACGCGAGCCGCACCGCACACGCTCAACGAGCGCGTGCGAGTTCGATCAGACGCATCGCCGGCCCGGGTCGGTCGACCCGCCAGAGCGCGGTCAGCGGAAACCGCATCTCGGTCGGCAGGAACGCCTCGACCGGGTCGCTGCCGGGCTTCGACGGATGGATCCGCCAGGCTTCGCGTCCGTCGGCCGCGAGCGCGTCGAGCCGCGAGCCCCGACCGTCTCGATCGACCAAGAGGACGTGCGTGACGCCGAGCGCTTCGAAGAGCTCCCGCGGCGTCGCGCCGCGCGCCGCGAGCGCAGGCTGTACGCCGTACTCGCCGGTCCGCGGATCGACGCCGAGCAGCTCTTCGACGAACACCGCGTCGAGTCCGAGCCGCTCGGGCGGATACGCGCCGAGCTTCAGGAACTCGAGCCGATTCGCTTCGCGCTGGCGCAGCTCGCGCAAGTCCGCGAGCCGCTCGAGCGAGTCGCGATCGAGGTCGACCGCGGGCCCATAGTGGTCGATCGCGACGCGCGCGCCTTCCGGCAGCTCCGCGAGCTTGCGCTCCGCTTCCTCGCGCGTGTCCTCGCTCGCGAGCACGACGTCGAAGCGCACCGCCTGCACCAGCGGCACCGCGAGCAGCAGCGCGACGACCGCGCGCGTCGCCGGGCGCGTCCACGCGAGCTCGACGGTCCTCGCGGCGAACAGCGCGAGCAGAGTGCCGACCGGCAACAGATAGCGCACGTGGTCGCTCGGGTTGGTCAGGAAGAACACGCCGATACCGAGCGTGAAGGCGAAGAGCATCGTCCAACGTCTCTCGCGCGCCCAGAGGAAGAGCCCGACGACGCCGAGCACGACCAACACCGGGTCGTAGGCAAAGAACGAGACGGCGAGGTGCTCGACCGAGCTCCACGAGAAGCCGAAGCGCACCGCTTGGCCTCCGACCGAGAAGTTGCCGGCGGCCTGGTCGGCGCCGACGACCTGCTCCTGCAGCACGCGACCGTAGCGCAAGTAGTAGGGATGCCCGACGAGCAGCGCGAGCACGACGAAGCCCGTGACCGCGATCACGCCGCGTCCGATCCGGCGGCGCCAGCCCGCGGCATCGTTCGCGCCCGGCGCGCACGCCCAAGCGAGGCCGACCAGCGCGAGGAAAACGAGGCCCGACTGGTGGCACGCGAACGCGAACGCTGCGAACAACGCCGACGCGAGCAGGGAGAACACGCGGCCGTCGCTCGTGTGCTTCGCCGCGGAGCCGACCGCGAGCAAACCGAAGAACACGACCGGGATCCACGGTCGCTCGTGCGTCGAGAGCTGGACGTGCAGCAGCGACGTGCCGACCAGGAACGCGGCGGCCCACGCGCCGGACTTCAGGCCGAGCGCCCGCGCCGCCGCGAACGCCGCGACCGCCGACAGCGCGCCGAACAACGCGACCAGCACGCGCGCCGGGATCTGCACGATCGCCGGCGAGTCGAGCGCTCGCACCTTGAACTCCTCGGCGGAATGCCACGCGCCGACCGCGCGACCGACCGCGTACTCGCCGCCGTAGATCGGCAGCAAGAGATACGGGATCAAGTACGGGTACGACGAGTACTTGCCGACCGGCGGGATCAGGTCCTTGTCCTTCGCCATCCCGAGCGCGTTCTTGACCACGTGCGTGTCGGGCACGTAGTTGCGCGGCGCGCCGTGGCCGATCGGCGCGAGCCGCAGCACGAGCGGCAAGAGCAAGAGGACGAGGACCGCTCCGAAGATCGCCTTGAAGCTCACGCGGGGGCTCGGGGGAGGATGGATCGGACGCGGAACGCGTACGCGCGCCGGGTCAGGCCTCGGGGTCGACCTCGAAACGCTTGAGGAAGTCCTCGATCTTCTCGACGTCCTCGAGCTTGGTGATCAGGAGCTCCATCGCTTCGTACGGGTTCATCTTCGCGAGCACGCGCCGGAGGATGTGGATCTGCTTGAGCTTGCGCGCGGAGATCAGCTTCTCTTCCTTGCGCGTCCCCGACTTCTCGATGTCGATCGCGGGGAAGATCCGTCGGTCGGAGAGGCGCCGCGAGAGCACGAGCTCCATGTTGCCGGTGCCCTTGAACTCCTCGAAGATCACCTGGTCCATGCGCGAGCCGGTGTCGACCAGAGTCGTGCCGAGGATCGTCAGCGATCCCGCGGTCTCGGTGTTGCGCGCCGAGCCGAAGAACGCCTTGGGCTTCTCCATCGTGCGCGAATCGATGCCGCCGGACATCGTCCGACCCGAGCCCGCTTGCGCGGTGTTGTAGGCGCGAGCGAGGCGCGTGATCGAGTCGAGCAAGAGCACGACGTCCTTGCCGAGCTCGACCAACCGCTGCGCGCGCAGCTGCACGGCTTCGGCGACCTGGCAGTGCCGTTCGGCGAGTTCGTCGTTGGTGCTGACGAAGACGTGGCCGCGGGAGACGGAGCGCTTCCACTCCGTCGCTTCCTCGGGGCGTTCGTCGACCAGCAGCACCATCAGCTCGACGTCGGGGTAGTGATCCTCGATCGCCTTCGCGAACTTGCGCATCAGGATCGTCTTGCCCGAACGCGGCGGCGCGACGAGCAGCCCCCGCGTGCCGCGGCCGATCGGACAGAGCAAGTCCAAGATCATCAGGTTGACGTCGCCCGACGGATCCCCGACCGCGTAGTGGAAGTCCGGATCGATGCTGGTCAAGCGCTTGAACACCGGCAGGTTCGTGACCTCGCGCGGGTTCTGGCCGTCGACCGTCGTCACGTCTTGCAACTGGTGCTTGCTCGGACCGCCGCGGACGATCGGACCTTCGATCAACGAGCCGTCGCGGAGCTTGTAGCGCGTGACCAGCGACTGCGGGACGAACACGTCGTCGTTCGCGCCGAGGAGGTCGTTCTCGAAACGGCGCAGGTAGCCGGTGTGGCCTTTGTCGACCACGAGCATGCCGCTCGCGGGTGCGAGGGCTTCGCGCTCGGGGCGCGGCTCGCGGACGCGCTCCTCGCGCGGACGTTCGACCTCGACGCGCGGCTCGCCGCCTTCGACCATCGCGGTGCTCGAGGGATTCGCCGGTCCGCGCGGAGCGCCGTTTTGGAAGCCCCCACCTCGACCGCCGCGACCGCGCCGCCGCCGTCGACGTCGCCCGTGGCGCCCGTCGCCGAAGTCACCCTCGCGGCCGCCATCGCGTCCGGCGCCGCCGTCGGCGAATCCGTCGCGCGGGAGGTCCCCATGCTCGCGGCGCTGCGGGTCGCCGACCGGAGCGCGCGCTTCCGTGGAGGGATCGCGCTCCGGGTTCGGTGCACCGCCGTCGCCTTGCGGTCGCGGCTCGTACTGAGCGCGCGCATCGCGCCCGCGACGCGGATCGAAGCGCTCGCGGGGCCCACGCCGCTCGGCGCGCCGCTCGGGACGAGCCTCCGGCGCACGTTCGCGCGGCTCCGGCGCACCGGCGGCTCGCGGCGCGGCCGCGTCTTGCGACGGCGCGGCTGCGCCGCGGGTCTCGGCGCTCGCTCGGGCGGCGCCGTCGGCTCCGCTTTGGCCGCTCGGTTGGGCGGCCGCGTCGGCGCGCGGATCGGCACCGTCGAGCGGCGCTTCGCCGTCCTGGCCCGGATGCCGGCGTCGCCGGCCGCCGCGGCGGCCGTGGCCGCGTCGATTCTCGGAGCGTCGCCAGGCGCGACGAGGGCCATCGGGGCCCGGGGCGCCGGCTTCGCGCCCCTTCGACGACGCGGCGTCGCCGAAGATCATCGCGCCAAAGGGCACGTCGTCCGGGTCTCCGCTGCTTGCGTGATTGGATTCGGTCAAGTTGGACCTCGAGAGAGATCGGTCCCCGTGCCCGTGGTGTCCGCGGAGTTCGCGCGTCGATCCGCGTCAAAAACTCCTCGGTCGACCGGCGTGCGCCGAGCGCAGGCAGAACGATCCAGGATCGCCGCGAACTCCCGAGTCGAAGCGCTTGGTTGGCGCCGGCCTTCGCACGCCCGAGAGGGACGAGAGAGAGCTCGCTCGGCAGTCCTAGATCTTCCTCAAGACGCTCGTCTTGCCCGGCGACGCACTATCGCGAACGCGTTGCCGTGGCCTCCCCGGCTCTCCGTCGGCCCACTCGGGGCGTCTGACGGGGCTTGGGGTGGACGTGGGGTCCAGGGGCCGCCGGAACCTGCGAGCTCTCGGCGACCGATGAAGCATGCCCGATCGAACGCGTCGACGGAACCGCCTTTTCAGGATTCCGACGCCTTTCGGAGCCGCTCCGGAGCGCGCTTGGAGCGCCGGTCGGCCCGTTGGAGGAAGCAATCGGTCCGTCGACCTGAGCTGCGGCCCGTCGCGATCAGGCGCGACACGGGGCGCCGCGTGCTCGCTCGCGCGGCGTCGCGCGCAGGGCGGTACAGCGAGCGGAGAGCGCTCGGCGCGTGGGTTGCGCCGACTCGGAGGCCGAGGCTCGTCGAACGCGCGAGTCGCTCCTGCGCCGAGCACGGCGGAGCCGACGCGGGGGGTTCGGGCGACGCGATCGCGAGCTGCGCTCGAATTGTGCGGGACACGGATTCCAGCAATCCGAGGGCGCGGGGCGGCGGGCGCGGGGCGGCGGATGCGGTGCGGCGGGCGCGGGGCTGTGGGAACCCGGCGGCTGAGCGCGAGTCGCATCGGGCCGAAAGGCACCGTGACGGACTGCGAGCGCGGGTCGCTCGGCCTGCGAGGGCAGGTTGGCCAGCCTGCGAGAGCAGGTTGGTCGGGGTGATAGGATTTGAACCTACGACCTCTGCGTCCCGAACGCAGCGCTCTAGCCAAGCTGAGCCACACCCCGACGGTGAGAGCGAAGCACGATAGGCGCCGCCGGCTCCGCCGTCAACCCGCGGCCCCCGAATGGAGCGACCAACGGGCCGTCAGCGGCCCAAATCGACGAAGATCCCGCCGTTCTGCTCGGCCAGGGCCTTCATGAAGTCCTTCTGGAACTCGCCGATCGCGATCGTGTGCAGAACGATCTTGCGGAGCTCGTTCGCGCGCAGGATCTCCCGCAGGATGTCGTCGGTGTCGACGTAGTCCCCGGTCGACGGCCGGCCGTCGGACAGGAAGAAGACCGTGTCGACCTTCACCGCATACGTCGCCTCGACCGGGGAGCCGCGCTCGGGCACGCCGAGCGCCGCCATCAGCGCGCCGAACGTGTTGGTCTGCCCCCCATCGAGCCCGGCGGAGCCGGTCAAACCGACGCGCGCCAGATCGTCCTTCGAATTGCCGCCGATCGCTTCGAGCCGCAGCACCCAGTCGCGCGCGGCGAGCTTGTTCGCCGGCGACGCGTCGACCAAGTCCTTCTTCCAAGGCTTCACCGCGGTCGCGAACGACAGGATGTTGAAACGCACGTTGGGCTCGAGGCGATCGATCGTGCGCGCGAGCTCGGTCTTGCAGATGTCGATGCGCATCATCGACGGGTAGTTGCCGTCGACGAAGCGGTCCTTCTCCACCACCAT
Organism: Planctomycetota bacterium; assembly: GCA_016220085.1. GTDB lineage: Bacteria > Planctomycetota > UBA1135 > UBA1135 > JACRIN01. The sequence continues at coordinate 116,396 of JACRIN010000109.1, read as the reverse complement.
GTTCTCCATCGAGCCGGAGACGTCGATCACGAAGATGATCGAGATGCTCGGCGTGGTGATGTCGTGGTACGAGACCGCCTTGGTCTCGTGGTCGTCGTCGCCCGAGCCCGACTTGTTGCGACCGTCCGCGTCGGCTCCGGTGCGAGGGCCGAGGCCCTTGCGCAGCTCGCGGACCTGCTCCTCGGTCATCAGGATGTAGCCGTCCTTGAGGTTGTCCCAGTACGCGCGCCACGCCTTTGCATCGTTGCCGAACTCGCGGCCGAGGTGACGCGAGAGCGCTTCGACGAGGTCGGGCGTCAATCGTCCTTTCTCGACCTCGAGGCGCCGGATCAACGGATCGATCGCTTCGACCGCGCGGACCATCGAGAGCGCGCGAATCGCGCTCGCTCGCACCTGCCAGATCGGATCGGAGAGCGCGTTGATCGCGAACGGGAGCACGAGCTTCGACTTCGCCGCGGCGAGCGCGTCCATCGCCGTGAACCGCACCGCCGGTTCCTCGTCCTTGCACGCCGCGACGATCCACTTCGGCGCGTCGGCTTCGCCGCTCGCGGCGAGCGCCTGCACCGACGCGCGGCGCACTTCCCAGCTCTTGCTAGAGAGCAACTTCGCGAGCGCCGCGCCGGACGTCTTGTACTTCGCGGCTTGGAATGCCTGGAGGCAGGCGACCAGCGTCGGCTCGTGCTTCTCGGTCGCCATCACCTCGACCAGGCGCGCGATCGGTGGCTCGCTCTTGAAGCTCGAGAGCACCGTGACGACACCGGACTGTATGTCGGGCTCCTCGAGCTTGAGCGTCGGCAGGATCGCGTCGACGACGTCGGCCGAATCGACGCCCTTCAGGCTCAACACGGTCTCGCGAATCGTGACGACGGCGGCGCGCCGCTCCTTGTCGTCCTTGCCGGCTCTCTGGTACTCGCGCGAGTACTCCTTGAAGTACTTCTTGAAGTCGGCGACCGGGTCGGATTGCGGTGCGGCGGACGCGTGCCCGCCGGCGAGCGCGCAGCATGCGACGAGCACCACGAACAACGTGCGCAGGGGATGGGCTGTGAACATGGCAGGGAGCCGCAGTCTAGTCCGCTCGCCGAACCTATCGCATCCGCCTCGCGCGGTTTCGTCGTCCGCGGTCTCGCGCGGAGCGGGTGCATGAACGCTCGCGAAGCGTCGCCCGGGAGCGAAACCCCACGGAACGCGACCGGCCGCTCGCGCGGCCGGTGTGCGGTTCCACGAAAGCGCGCCGTCAGGGCTTGATCGCCACCTTGGAACCGGTCTGGACCTGGACGTCCTTGCTCGCGAACGTGACCCGCGAGCCGTCCTTGGTCTGCACCACGGTTTGACCGCCTTCGGTCGAAACGACCTTGCCGACGACGATTCCGCCGGGCGTCTTGATGCGCACGTCGCTGGCCGCGTCCTTCGACGGGTCGACCTTCGCGACGTCGATGCGCTCGATCTTCTGGATGCGATCCGCGGCGACGCCGATGCGGCCGAGATCGGTGTTGATCGTCACCTGGTTCTGCCCGACGGAATACAGCAGGCCTTCGAGCACCTGCTTCTCGACGAGCAGCACGCGCACGCGGCCGACGCTCGGCGTCAGCATGCGCTTGTCGCCCGCGATCGAGTCGAACGGGATCGCGCTGTCGGTCCAGATGCCGGAGAGGTCTTGGGCGCTCGCGCGGCGTAGTCCGCCCGCGTCAGTGGTCTTCTCGGGCTGCGCGGGGGTCGACTTCGCCGCGTGCGCGACCGCGGTCGGCGACGCGCTCGGGATCTCTACCTTCTGCGAGCCTTCCGCGCCGGTCGTTGCGACCGGAGTCGGCGGCGTCGTGTCGCCCGGTTTCGACGTGCTCGCGTGCGCGACCGGCTTCTCGGGTGCGACCGCGGGTTTCTCCGGAACCGTGGAGGGCTTCGACGGCGCTTGCGCGACGTCGCCGCGGGCGCCTGGTTCGCCTGGGCCACTCGGCTCGCTCGCCGCGGGCGTCGCTTCGAGCTCGGAAGCGAGGTCGAGCGTCGCGACGCCGAGCGCGGGAGCTTGGTCGAGCCAACGATTCGGCAACGGCGAGTCGATCAGCGACCAGCCGCCCCACGAGCCGCTCAACGCGAGCGGCTCGGTCACGACCGGTGCCGCGGCGGCCGGTTCCACGGCAAGGGGCTCGACCGCGAACGGCGGGACGACCGCCGGCTCGACCGGCGCGGTCACCACCACGACGGATTCGGGGTTCGCGTCCGGCGCGACCGCGACCACGCTCTCGGGCGCGGGGCGCAGCGCGGCGTCGGTTTCGACAACAGCAGTCTCGACGCCGTCGGAATCTCCGCCCGCGGCTTCGACCTCGTCGGACCCGTCGAACCCATCGATCTCGACGACTTCGACCGGCTCGGGCTCGACGGCGATCGCGGGCGTCAAGATCGCGACGCTCGGCACCGGCTCGACTTCGTTGACGAACGGCGCGGGCTCGCCGTCGGTCGCGACGACCGGCTCCGGACACTCGCTCTCGTCTACCAGCCCGCCGGAATCGGTCGCGAACCACGTCGAGATCGACGAGCGCGCGCCCGTTGCGTCCGCGCCGACGTCGACGTCCGGCACCTCGTCGTACGAGTCGACCTCTTCGTCGAGTGGCGGGAGCTCGCCCGCGTCCTCGGACACGAACGCATCGTCGACTCCGGGCTCGGTCGCGCCGGAATCGAGCCACTGCGTCGGCGGCGGCGAGTCGGCGGCGACCGCGTCCGCGTTCGCATCGAACACGGGCTCGCTCGCGACTCCGAAACCCGCCTGCGCCTCGTCCGGAGTCGGCTTCGGCTCGCTCGGCGCGAGCTCGGCGAACGCGACTTCGGGGACGGGCTCGCCAGTCGCCACCGAACGGCGGCCGGGATAGCGCGACGCCGCGGTCGGCGCCGGCTCGGCGAGCTTCGTCGGCTGCGGAACCGCCGACGCATCGACCACCGACGGCGGCAGATCGTCCGACGTCGTCGACTGCGAAGCACGGAACGCGCTCCACGTCGCGAAACCGATCATGCCGACCACCGCGGCGGCGCCGGCGAAGAGCATCGCGGGCTTCAGCCTGCGCGCGGGCCGCTCGGGCTCGTGGTACTCGATCTCCGGCACCGGCTCGGGCGACGGCTCGGCGGGCGTCTCGTCGACGACAGGAGCGACGACGGTCTCCGGTTCTTGCGTCTGGAAGAGCCAGCTCGCGCCCGCGGCTTCCGCGCTTTCGCTCGGCGCTGCGACCGGTTGCGGCGCGGCGAGCGGAGCGGCGGGAGCGAGTGCGACAGGCGGGGGCGGCGCGGCGCCGAGCTCTTGATTGAGGCCGAGGAAGTCGGCCGCCTCCCCTTGGCCCTGGGGCAGATGATCGACCACGCTGCCGGGGGTCGCGAGGCGCGCGTTGTTCGCCGGACGGTTGCCGACGGGGCCGGTGCTCGCGTGCGGATCGCGTTCGGGCTGACCGTGAACTTGGTGATTCCCCATAGGTGCGGACACGCAGGCGCGACGAATGCGGCCACGACCCAGGGAGGTCGCACGCCGATCGCGCTCGGGCGCCGGCCGCTAGATCGACCTCGGCGCGACCCATTCTTCACCGTCGCGACGTGAAAGCCGGCGGGAAGATCTTTCGCGACCCGCGAGGGCCCGCGCAGACTGGAAGCGATGCTCCCGGTCGCTCTCTGTATCGGCCTTTTCCTACCGCAAGTCGCAGCGCCGGCGCAGGCCGCGCAGGCCGCGCAGGCCACGTCGACGACGTCGGCGATGTCGACCACGTCGAATCGACTCGCGCTCGAACGCGAGCTCGCGGCGACGGTCTCCGAGCCCGCGATGCAGGCGCGCGTGCGCGCGCTGGTCGCGCTCGGGCCGCGCATGGGCGGGACGAGCTCCGGCGCGCGCGCCGCGACACTGCGCGAGAAGCTCTTGCGCGACGCCGGCCTCGACGTGCGCGTCGTCGAGGACGGCGAGCGTTGGTGCCACGAGGAAACGCGCTTCGCGGTGCGCGCGCGCCGGCTCGACGACGGCACCGAACTCGTGCTCGCGCGCGCCTGGCCGTGGGGCTACTCGCCGAGCGGAGCGGGCAAGCTCGCGCTCTCGCTCGAACCGGTCGAAGGCGGCGCGTGGCTCGGCGCGCGCTTCGCGGCGAAGAAGGGCGCGCCGACGCCGAAGCTCGCGTTGATCGACGGCGCGACGACGCGCGACGGCAGCCACCCGGTCGTCCACCACCTGAAGTCCGGCGATGCGAATCGGACCGCGGTGTTCGGGCTTTCGCGCGACGAGGGCGCGACGCTGCGCGCGTGGCTGTCCGTCGGCGCCGCGGTCGAGATCGAGTGGGAGCTCGTCAGCGTGATCGCGAAAGCGCGCGCACGCACGGTCGTCGCGCGACTCCCCGACGCGTCGGGCGCGCACGCGTGGAAGGACGACTACCTGCTCTTCTGCGCGCACGGCGATTCCGACGCGGGAGGACCCGGCGCCGACGACAACGCGAGCGGCGAGGCGGTCGTGATCGAGATCGCGAGCGCGTGGGCGAAGGCGGTGCGCGAACGCAAGCTCCCGCCGCCCCCGCACGAAGTGCGATTCGCGATCTGGGGCTCCGAGATCGCGTCGACGCGCGAGTACCTCGAGACGCGCGTGCCCTCCGAGGGCGGCCTGCTCGGCGTGCTCAACTACGATCAGGCGGGCTTCGGCTCCGGCGCGGATCAGCTCAACCTCGAGCCCGACGATCTGCCGGCGAACGTCGAGCTCGCGCGCGTGCTGCTCGCGGTGCTCGAAGATCACGAGGGCGCGACCGGCTTCCCCGCGCGCTGGGCGACCAACAAGAGCCTCGGCGGAACCGACTCGTACGTGTTCAGCGGCTCGAAGTACTGCCGCGAGCACGCGCGGCCGGCGCTGACGCTCTTCACCAGCGCGTGGGGCGAGCCCGGCGAGCATCCGCGCACGCCCGGCATGCCCGGCGAGTCGTGGCGCGAGCGCGACCACGTCTCGGTCGACTACGACAACTTCTATCACTCCGCGGGCGACACACCGGAGAACACGACCGACAAGGAGCCTTGGAACATGGGTTGGTGCGCGCGCGTCGGCTGGCTCGGCGCCGCGCGGTATCTCGAGGGGCTGAAGTGAAGCCGCTGATCCTCGCCGCGCTCTCCGACGCCGTGCCGTGGCGCGACACGCCGCACGTCGGCGTGCGGTGGAAGAAGCTCTTCTTCGACGCCGCGACCGGCGAGTCGACGGTGCTCCTGCGATTCGAGCCCGGCGCGAGCTACGGCGCGCATCGCCATCCGGCGGGCGAGCAGTACTTCGTGCTCGAGGGCTCGCTCGAGGACGCGGGCTCGACGTACGGTTCGGGCTCGTACGTGCGCCACGCACCGGGCAGCGCGCACACGCCGAGCTCGCGCGCGGGCTGTCTGTTGCTCGTGATGCTGCCGCAGCCGATCGAGCCGCTCGCCTAGACACCGGTGGAGCCAAGCGCCGAGGCGCGCGCAGCCGATCAGGTGGCGGTTTCGACGGGTCGCTAGCGCTTGCGCAGCACGCGGTTCGCGCCTTGGCGGATCGTCAGGCCTTGGGTGTCGAACCACTCGAGCAGCGGGATCAGGAACTTGCGCGACGTCTGCAACTCGTCGCGCAGCGCCGGGATCTCGAGGTGCCCGTGCTTCTGGCAATTGGCGACGATCGACGCCTTCACGCGCTCGGCCGTTTCGAGCGCGAGGAAGAAGTCCTTCTCGACGCGCTTCACGCGGCCTTCGTCGACCAGGAGCTCGAGCACGCGCTGGATCTCCGCGGGTTTGAGCGCGAGCGCGGTGGCGAGCTCGGCCGGCGTCGGCGGTTGCGTCCCGCCCTTCGCGAGCGCACCGTGCACCCGATCGACGGTCTCGCGCGTCTTGTCGTCGAGCGAGCGCGCGCGCCCCTTCGGACGCAGGAAGCCGCCGGACTCGAGCGCCCAACCGCCCCGCCGCGCCTCTTCGTCGAGCAGGAGCCCGAGCGCGTCGGGCTCGAGCTCCGAGGTCCTGCGCAACTCCGCGACTTCCATCACCTGGCGGTGCGCGTTGGCCGCGAACCACGCGTCGACGGCGGCCTTGACGCGCGCGAGCTCGAACTCGAGCCGCTCGACGTGCATCCACTTGCCGTTCGAACCGAGCGAACGCGCGCGCTTCGAGGTCGCGAGCGTCTCCAGGAGCTTCTTGGTCTCCTCCGGCTCGCGCTTGATCGCCTTGGCGACGTCGGCGAGCGAGAGCGGTTGCGAGCCGGCGCGCGCGAGGATCGACTCGGCGAGCTCCAGCGGCGAATCCAGGCTCTGCTCCTGCCGCGCGAGTTCCTCGATGACGAAGCCCTTGAAGCGCTTCAGTCGATGCTTCGATTCCTCGAGGATCACGCCGCCGCCGAGCGTGATCGCCGGCGACACGAGCCGCAGGATGTACGGATCGCCCGGCGCGCACACGACCGGTTCCTCGAGCCGCAGTTGGACGAGCCCGCCCGCGCCGGGCGCGAGCGACTCCTGATCGAGCACGACGACTTCGCCCGCGGGATCGGCGGTGCCCGTGTGGAGGCGCACCTTCATCCGGTTGGTCACCGGCCTTCCGAGGTCGGCGAGCACGTCGAGTCGCGCCGCGACCATCGTCATCGGCACGAAGAAGCCCTGGCTCGCGACCACCGAGCCGCGCGCGACCTTCTCGTGCGGAACGTCGGTGAGGTTGATCGCGGTGCGATGGCCCGCGCGCGCGGAACCGACGCTCGCTCCGTACGCTTGCAATCCGCGCACCTTGCCGACGAAGCCGCCGGGCTGGACCTCGAGCAGCGCGCCAACCTCGACCGAGCCCGACATCGGCACGCCGGTGACGACGGTTCCGAAGCCGCGCGCGGAGAACACGCGCTGGATCGGCATGCGGAAGACGCCCTCGGCGGAGCGCGGCTCGGTCGCGGCGGCTTGGCGGAAGAGCTCTTGCTTCAGTGCATCGAGCCCGATCCCCTTGGTCGCCGACACGCGCACGATCGGAGCACCTTCGAGGAACGTGCCTCGGAGCGCGCCGCGTACGTCGTCCTCCGCGACCTCGACCATCTCGCCGTCGACGAGGTCGACCTTGTTGAGCGCAACGAAGCCGCGCGAGACGCCGAGCAGCTGCATGATGTGCAAGTGCTCGCGCGTCTGGGGCATCACGCCATCGTCGGCGGCGACCACGAGCACGACGAGATCGATCCCGGTCGCGCCCGCGACCATGTTGCGGACGAAGCGTTCGTGCCCGGGCACGTCGATGATGCCGACGGTGCGTCCATCGGGGAGTTCGAGCGGCGCGTAGCCGAGATCGATCGTCATCCCGCGCTCCTGCTCCTCCTTGAGCCGGTCGGGATCGACGCCGGTGAGCGCGCGCACGAGGCTCGACTTGCCGTGGTCGATGTGACCGGCGGTGCCGATGACGATGGGTGCGATCGTTTGGACCTGCATGCGCTGGATCGAGAGCGATAGAGCCTAGCAAGCGCTTCGTCGACCGGACCGACGGACGAGGAGCGTCGGCCGCAAAGCGCTACGATCGGGCGATGAGCGCGCCGACTCGCTTTCGAACGCTGCAGCCGTGGCTCCAAGCGACCTTCGGCGGGCCGGTGCACCGCATCGCGCTCGACGCAGGCTCGAGCTGCCCCAACCGCGACGGCTCGAAGGGGCGCGGCGGTTGCGTGTACTGCGACGTCGAGGGCTCGGGCACCGGCGCACTGAAGCTCGGAGCGGAGCTCGCGGAGCAGCTCGAGCGCGGCCTCGCGCGCATCGCGCGCCGCGGCGACGGCGCCAAGGCGATCGCGTACTTCCAGAGCTACTCGAACACGTACGTGCCGCTCGAACGGCTCGACGAGGTCCTGCGCGTCACGCTCCCCCACCTCGGCTCGCACGTGGTGGCGATCTCTCTCGCGACGCGGCCGGACACGCTCGGCGACGACGCGCTCGCGCTGCTCGCCGAATGGAACGCCCGCGTGCCGGTTTGGGTCGAGCTCGGGCTCGAGGTCGCCGACGACGCGCAGCTCGTCGCGATCAATCGGCTGCACACCGTCGCCGATTTCGAGGACGCGGTGCGGCGCTGCAAGGCGCGCGGACTCCTGACCGTCGGTCACGCGATCCTCGGGCTGCCCGGCGACGGGCGCGAAGGCGCGCGGCGTACCGCCGAGGTGCTCGCGCGCTCGGGCGTCGAAGGCGTCAAAGTGCACCACCTGATGGTGCTGCGCCGCACGATCCTCGAGCATTGGTGGCGCGAGGGACGCGTCGAGGCGTTGACGGTCGAGACCTACGTCGACTGGCTCGCCGACTTCGTCGAGCGCCTCGCGCCGGCGCAAGTGCTCCACCGCCTCACCGCCGACTCTCCGGACGACGCGTTGCTCGCGCCGAAGTGGGATGTGCACAAGAACGCGGTACGCGAACGGCTCGAGCGCGAGCTCGAACGCCGCGGCTCGCGGCAAGGAGCCTTGCGGAGCGTGTCGGCCTGACGCGGCGGCTCAGCGCCGCGCGTCGATCGCGACCGAGCCCGCCCGCATCACCCAGACCACGCGCTCGAGCGCTTGGACGTCCGCGAGCGGATTGCCGCGGACCGCGACGATGTCCGCGCGCAGGCCGGGCGAGAGCGCGCCGCGGTCGGGCTTCTGGCAGAGCTCCGCGGCGTTGAGCGTCGCCGCGCGCAAGGCGTCGATCGGCGCCATCCCGGCCTCGACGAGCACCGCGAACTCGCGCGCGTTCTCGCCGTGCGGGTACACCGCTGCGTCGGTGCCGTACGCGATGCGCACGCCGCCGGCGATCGCATCGCGCAAGCTCGCCTCCGCCGCGGGGAAGATCGACTCGGCCTTCGCTCGCTGCGGCGGCGCCAAGTGCGCCATGTCGACCCGCCGGCGCAGGAACGCCGTCGGCACCAGGAACGTGCCCTTCGACTTCATCAGGTCGAGCGCTTCGGAGGTCAACATGCTGCCGTGCTCGATCGAGTCGACCCCGGCCTTCACCGCGGCGAGGATGCCGTCCGCGCCGTGCGCGTGCGCCGCGACCTTGACGCCGTGGCGATGCGCTTCGTCGACGATCGCGACGAGTTCGTCATCGGCGAGCTGCTGCGCGCCGACCGAGGCTTCGAACGAGAGCACGCCCGCGGTGGCGACGCACTTGATCGCTTGCGCGCCGTACTTGAGCTGCGCGCGCACCGCCTTGCGGCACTCGTCGGGTCCGTCGGCGATGCCGGCCTCCGGGCCGGACTCGAGGACGCCCTGGCGAAAGCCTGTCTCGTCGGCGTGACCGCCGGTGATGCCGATCGAATGACCGCACGGGACGATGTCCGGGCCGACGATGTCACCGCGCTCGATCGCGCGCAGCAACGCGACGTCCGCGAAGCCCTCGCACCCGACGTTGCGAACCGTGGTGAACCCCGCCGCAAGCGTCACTCGCGCGTTCCGCACGCCGCGCAGCGCCCCGTCGATCGCCGTCTCGTGCACCGAGCGGTTGACGTAGTCGCCGTCGAGCGAGCCGGTGAGATGCACGTGGCAATCGAAGAGCCCCGGCACGAGCGTCACGTCGCCGAGCTCGATCACCCGACCGTCAGGCGGACGTTCGAGCCCCGTGCGCAGCGCGACGATGCGACCGTCCTCGATCGCGACCCAGACGTCGTCGAGCAGCTTGCCTGCAATCACGTCGACGGCGTGCGCGGCATGGATCGAGACGGTCTCCGCGGATTCGGCCGGCGCGGGGCTCGAAACCGGCGCTCTCCGAACGAGGTCGGCGCGGTTCGACGGCTCGATCGCACGGCAGGCGGCCGAGCCGATGACCGCGAACGGCGCCGCGAGCGCGAACCTCGCCGCGAGCGCGAACTCCCTCACGAGGCGCTCTGAAACAGGATGCGATCGCAGGACGGGCACTGCGTGAGCTGGACGCCGCGCGCGACGCGCACATAGAGGTTGGTCGGTACCTCCATGTAGCACGCCTGGCAGATCCGGCCGTCGAGCAACGCCAGCGCGACGCCTTCGCGCGCCACGAGCAGGCGCTCGTACAGCCCGAGCGATTCGGGCGCGAGATCCTTCGCCATGCGCTGCTTGCGCTGCGAGAGCAACGCGTCGAGCTTTTGCTGCGCCTCGGCGGTTTCACGCTCGACGTTCTTCACGAACTCCGCAAACGTCTTCTCCGCGTCGTCGGTCGAAGCGCGCTGAGACTTGATGTCGCTTTCGACGCCCGCGGCCTGGCCGACGAGTTCGAGGCCTTGCTCCTCGGCGTTCGAGATGTCGCGCTTCAGCGTCTTGATCTCGTGCTGGTAGGCCGCGAGCGAGGCCGCGTCGCCGCGCGAGTTCGCAGCCTCGTTCTCGAGCTTGCGGATGCGCTGGCGCTCCTTGCTGGTCGTGTCCTCGATCTCCTTGATCTTGGTCCGGAGCTCGCGAGCCGACTTCTGCCGCTCCTCGAGTTTCGAGAGCTGCTGATCGATGTCCTTGCGGCGCTTCGCGCGCTCCTCGGGCAGTCGCTTCAGCTCGGCCTTGAGCCGATAGATGTCGGTGTCGAGTTCTTGGAGTGCTCGGAGAGCCCTGATCGTGTCCTGCATGAGCGCGCGCGAGGAAGGAGGGCGAGGAGCATAGCGACCCGAAGCTCCCGGCACCATCTTCGAACACCGCGGCCCGCCCTCCGGCCGCGCGCGGCCCCCCGAGAAACGCGAACGCCCGGCGAAACGCGAACGCCCGGCCATCGGGCCGGGCGTTCGCTGGAATCGGAATTCGCTCAGAGCGGCATCGAAGCGTCGGCGTCGTCGGGGATGACGACTCCGTCGATGAAGCTCGCCAACTGCCGCGCGCGCACCGGGTGACGCAGCTTGCGCACGGCCTTCGCCTCGATCTGGCGCACGCGTTCGCGCGTGACGCGGAAGATCCGGCCCACCTCCTCGAGGGTGTAAGTGTAGCCGTCGCCGATGCCGTAGCGGAGCTTGACGATCTCGCGCTCGCGGAACGTCAGGGTCGAGAGCACCTCTTCGATGCGCTCCTTCAGCATCTCGTGGCCGGCCGCCTGCACCGGGCTCTCCGCCGACTCGTCCTCGATGAAGTCGCCGAAGTAGCTGTCGTCCGAGTCGCCGATCGGACGGTCGAGCGAGATCGGGTGCTTCGAGATCTTGACGACGCGCTTCGCCTCGTCGACCGAGATGCCCGTCGCTTCGGCCACTTCCTCGATCGAGGGTTCACGGCCCTTGGCTTGGAGCAACTTCTTGGTGACGTTGCGCAGCTTCGACATCGTCTCGATCATGTGGACCGGGATGCGGATCGTGCGCGCTTGATCGGCGATCGAGCGCGTGATCGCTTGGCGGATCCACCAGGTCGCGTACGTCGAGAACTTGTAGCCGCGGCGGTACTCGTACTTCTCGACCGCCTTCATCAGGCCGGTGTTGCCTTCCTGGATGAGGTCGAGGAACGAGAGCCCGCGGTTGCGGTACTTCTTCGCGATCGAAACGACCAGGCGCAGGTTGCCGCTCGAGAGCTGACGCTTCGCTTCCTCGTATTCGGCGAAGTGCAAGCGCGTCTGATCGAAGCGTCGCTTCAAGCGATCCGGCGGCTCGAGCGCGATGAGCTCGAGCTCGAGCAACCGATCCTGGAGCTCCTTGAGCACCGGTCCGGTCTTCTTCTGCGCCTTGAGCGCCGCGAGCTTGCGCTCGATCGCGCGCGCCTCGCGGTAGTGATGATCCATCACGTCGATGTAGGGACGGACCTTCTTGACCTGGAGGTGGCACTCCTCGATCAGGATCACCAACTTGCGGCGCAGCTCCTGCACCTTCCGAAGCTGCTCGGTGTGCTTCGCGCGCGAGAGCTTCGGGTCGAAGAGCTGCTGGTACTCCTCACGTACACGCTTGAGCAGCGCACGGATCGTCACCAGGTTGACCGGTAGACGCTTCGCGAGGAAGTTCTTGCCCAACGTCTCGACGATCTTGGGATCGTCGTCGGGCTTCGGGTTCGGGTTGACCTTCAGCGTGCGGTCGAACGCGAGCTCGCCGCGCTCGACTTGATCGAGCGTCTTGAGCGCGTGATCCATGCAGAGGCCGCTGCCGATCGCTTTCTTGCGGAAGCGCTTGCGCGTGATCTCGATGGTCTTCGCGAGGTAGATCTCCTGGTCGCGCGTGAGCAGCGGGATCTCGCCCATCTGCGTCAGGTACATGCGGACCGGGTCGTCGATCTTCTCGGGGAGCACGCCGCGGGTGAACACGGGCTCCGGCGCCTCGTCTTCCTCCTCGGCGACGTTGTCGCTCTCCGGGATCGGCAGGTCCTCCGAATCCTCGTCGGGCACGGACGAGTCGTCCCCGCCCGCTTCGGAGTCGTCGACCACCTCGACGCCCGCTTCCTCGAGGGAGAGGAAGACCTGGTCCATGCGGTCCGGCGGGATGAACTGGTCCTCCAGGAGGGTGTTCATCTCGACGTAGGTGAGGAAGCCTTTGCGTCGGCCTTCCTCGATCAAGCTCTTGATCGTGTCTTCGATGCGATCGGACATCTTCAGATGCGTCCCGTTTGAGTCTCCGCCGAACGAACGTAGTTCCGGCGGTTGAGTTCGTAGGCCTCGGCCATTCGTTGCTTGTCGTCGTCGTCCTTCGAACCGAGCATGCGGCGCGCCGCTTCGACTCGGCGTTTGTCTTGGATCCGTTGCACGAAAGCGCGCGCTTCCGCGAACAGCGTGTCTCTGCGCTCGGCGCGCTCCGCGTGGGCGAGCAGCGGCATGACGAGGTGGCCGGCGGGATGCTCCGCGAGCTCGGTCATCAGCGCTTGGATCGGGAACTCGATCCCGGCTGCCTCCGCAGCGGCGCGGTCCTGCGTGCCGCCGATCGCGGGGACTTCCGGCGCGAGCCGCACGATCGCGTCGATCAGCGCGTGCTCGTCCGCGTCCGGACACAGCTCGACCAGCGGTGCGAGTTCGCAGGCATAGCGCGCGTCGAGCATCGCGACGCCGGCGAGTTCACCGAACGCGACACGAACGAGCTCGTCGTCGCGCGAACGCGGCAGCGCGGCCTCGGGTGTCACTGACGCGCCGGAAGCAGTCCCGGAAGCAGTCATGGGCGCCGTCGCGCGTTGGCGCTGACGTTCACGGATCCGCGTCGGCAGCGTTTCGTACTGCAAACGCACGCCGTCCAGCGGGAAGCCCAGTCGCTCGGCGAGCAACGACAAGTGCGCGTCGCGATCGAGCGCGCGCGGCAGACGCGTGACGAGCTCCAGCGCGGTGTCGATCGCGCGCGCGCGCTGCGTCGGCGGAAGCTCGATCAGGCCGGCGACCACGAAGTCGAACCACGGCGTCGCGTGCTCGAGCAGACCTTCGAGCGGCGCCTGGCCCTCGCGCACCAACAGGTCGCAGGGATCCTCGTCGCCCGGGATGCGGACGACATCGATCGTCACGTCGAGGGAAAGCAAGCCGGTCAGCGCCTTGTAGGTCGCCTTGCGGCCCGCTTCGTCGCCGTCGAACACGAGCGACACCCGCCGCGCGCCGCTCTTGCGCACCAAGCCCGCGTGCTCGTCGGTCGTCGCGGTCCCGAGCACCGCGACCACGGTCCGCAAGCCGACCTGGTGGGCCGCCATCACGTCCGTGTACCCCTCGACCAGCATCAGGTGGCCGCGACGGTGCACGTGGTCCAGCGCGAAATCCAAGGCGTAGATCAGCCGGCCCTTGTGGAAGACCTCGGTCTCCGAGGTGTTGACGTACTTGGGATTGCGCGGATCGGCGTCGGAGAGCCGGCGCCCGCCGAATCCGACCACGCGCCCCTTCAGGTCGCGGATCGGGATCATCAGCCGGTCGCGGAAGAAGTCGTAGACCCGGCCGCGGTCGTCGCGCCGCGAAAGCCCCGCGCGCACCAGCCACTCCTCGCCGACGCCCGCGGCGAGCGCGCGCGAGCTCAACACCTCGCCTCCGGCCGGCGCATAGCCGACGCCGAATGCGTCGATCGTCGCCGTCGTCAATCCGCGCGAGCGCAGGTACTCCAACGCCGGCGCACCCTGCGGAGTGTGCAGCGCACGCCGGTAGAACTCCGAGGCACGGGCAAGAGCGCCGTAAATCCGATCGCGCTCGACGTCCTCGACGCGATCACGCTCGGTCTTGCGCTCGGGCAGCGTCACGCCGCAGCGGGCCGCGAGGTACCGCAGCGCTTCGATGAACTCGACGTTCTGCGAGCGCTCGACGAACCGGATCGCGTCGCCACCGGTCGCACAGGCGCCGAAGCAATGCCACGTGCCCCGCGCGGGATCGACCTTGAAAGAGGGGGTCTTCTCCTCGTGAAACGGGCAACAAGCCTCCCAGAGCCGACCGCGCTTGCGCAACGACGGCACGCGCTCGCGCACCACATCCTCGATGGGCGTGCGCAGCTTGATGTCGTCGATCGATCGGCGGAGGTCGTCGTTCACGGGTCGGGCGTTGAAGCGCGGAGGGCGGCGAGACCCCCAGAAGAAAAAAAGAAACCCCTCTACTTAAAGAGGAACGCAAAGACCGCCCGGAACGGGTCGATCGTTTCCAGAGAAGGCGGCGGCGGACTCGAACCAAGACTACCCCTGGGAAGGCCGCCGGGTCGCGAGGGGGGTCGCAGGCGGACGCGGGCGGTCAGCGAAAGCCCGCGCTTATAGCTCAGCGCCATTTCAACTGGCAAGAGAAAGGCCTTCCGATCGGGCCTACGCGGTCAATCCGACCGATCAGGTCCCCGACCAGCCCTCCCCGTGGCCTCGGCCGCCTCCGCGGACGGCGAGCCCTCGAAGTGGGCGCGCCACCGGCGATCCCGAGCGAGCGCGAGGAAGCGCTCGGGCGCGAGTTTCTCCGGCCGAAGCTCCGGCGCCACGTCGTGGGCGAGCAGCAGCGCGCGGGCTGCGTCGGCGCCCCCGAGCTCGGCGCGAAGCACGCCGAGCACCGACTTGCGGCGCTGTTGGAAGAGCACGTCGACCAAGCGATCGAGCGGCGGCCAGTCGGCGGCGGCGGGCCGATCCTGGCGAAGGTCGAGGCACACGATCCCGCTGTCGACTTCCGGGCGCGGGGAGAACGCGCCAGGCCCGATCCGTCGGACGAGCTCGCCGCGATACGCGAGCTGGACCCGCACCGACAGCGGCCCGAAGTCCCCCCCGCCCGGCGGAGCGAGCAAGCGTTCCGCGACCTCGAGCTGCACGGTCGCGACGATGCGCCGCGGCGGCGCCGGCAGCCGGGCGACCAAGGCGATCAACGGCGAAGCGACCGAGTAAGGCAGGTTCGCGACCAGCGACCAATCGCTCCACGCGGCGACCGCCGCGAGCAACGGCTCGGCGAGCGCGTGCTTGCCTCCGAGCGCGTCGCTCCGCACGACGCGCGCGGCGGGGAACGGAGCGAGGATCCGCTCGGAGAGCTCGGCGAGCCGCGGGTCGATCTCGACGGCGACCAGCTCGCAGCCGCGCGCAGCGAGCTCGTACGAGAGCACGCCGTAGCCGGGTCCGACTTCGAGGACGCGCGCGCCGGGCGCGAGCTCCGCTGCCGCGACCACCGACTCGATCGCGCGCGGGTCGCGCAGGAAGTTCTGGCCGAGCCGGCGCGACGGATGGAAGCCGCCGCCGAGCAGTTCGCGCTCGACGAGCGACCAATTCGGACGGTCGGTGCTCGGAGTGCTCACGGGCGCGCCCCTTCGATCAGCGACGCGAACGTGCGCGGCGCTCCGGGGCGAGCCGCGAGTTCGTCGAGCAGCTCGACCGAGGCGGGACCGAAGCGCTCGCCCACGCGCTGGAGGCGAGCGCGAGTCGCGGGGCCATCTCCCCACCGAACCGCCTCGCGCCACAGGTACTCGCGCGCGGAGACCACCGTGCGCAAGCCGATGTCATCCGCACGGAACGACGGATCGAGCGAGAGCGAGTAGTACTCCGACCCCGCGTGGCTGTAGATCGGCCGCGTGAAGTAGAGGTACGAGCCGCCGAACGCACAGCGTTTGCCGCTCTCGTCCGAGAGCGTGTTCAGCGCGTCCGAGCACCACTCCCACACATTGCCGACGACGTCGTACGCGCCGGCGGGCGTCTTGCCGGATTCGAACGCGCCGACGGGCAGCGGACGCAGGAGACCGAGCTCGAGCGTGTTCGCGACCGAATCGAAGCGCGTGTCACCCCACGGATAGAGCCGGCCCTGCGGTCCCGCGGCGATCGCCAGCCATTCGATCGAGGTCGGCAAGCGCATGCCGCGCGTGTTCGCGAAGCGCTCCGCCTCGTCGCAGGTCATCGAGCTCGCGGGCCAATCGCCCGTTTCGAGCGGCCACTGCGCGAGCTTCGCGCGCCACTCGTCGGTCGCCGCGAGGCCGGTCTCCGCGAGGAATGTCCGCCACGACGCGCGGGTGACCTCGAACTCGTCGACCAAGAGATCCTCGAAGACGCTCGCGTTCGCGGCGGGGACGCGGCCGGCGGGCACGAAGGTCAAACGCTCGAGGTCGCGCAGCGACTGCTCCGCCTCGTCGCTTCCTCCGTCGCACGAACCGGTGTACGCGACCAGGCCGACGAGCGCACTCGCGACGAGAGCACGCCGCACCCTCGACGAAGCGAGGAGGCGGCGTGCATCGGAAACTCGGGCGCGCACGCTGGTCATCAGGCCGCGCGACGTGACGGGACTACTTGACGTCGTCGGTCAGCTCGGTGCTCGCCTCGGCGGGCTTCGCCATCGGCTGCGCGTCGATCCCCTCGTCGGAAACGAAGATCTCGACGCGACGGTTCTTCTGGCGGTTCTCCGCGGTGTCGTTCGCCGCGACCGGGTCGGATGGACCGAAGCCCATCACGACGACGCGGTCGTTGGCAACCTTGCCCTTCTCGATCAGCAGTGCCGCGACCTCGACCGCGCGTGCGGACGACAGTTGCAGGTTGCCGTGCGGGAACTTGGCGAGCGTCTCGGGCTTCTTCACCGGCACGCTGTCGGTGTGTCCGCGGACGTAGATGCGGCCGTGCGCGCGGCTGTTGATGTCCGGAGCGACGGTCTCGACGAGCGCCTTGCGTCCATCTTCGCTGAGGTCGGAGGAGCCGAGCGCGAACAGGATCGCCTCCTTGACTTGGTACACGTAGCCGCCGTCGACGCGGAACTTGGTGATGTCACCGGGGTTCGCGCCGAGCTCGGCGATCTTCTCGTTGAGCGAACGCAGACGCTCGTCGAGGTCCGCGCTCGCGCTCTGCACGTTGGTCTCGCCCGCCTTGAGCTGGCGACGAAGCGACGCGGCTTCGGTTTCGAGCGCGGCGATCTGGCGCTCGTAGTCGAACGACGTCTTCTGGTAGTGCTTGGCGGCGAGCTGGGTCTCGTCGTACTTCTGCTGCGAAACGCACGCGCCGGAAACCAGCACGGCGAAGGACAAGGCGATGGCGGGCGCGAACGTCGAACGGCGCGCACCGTAGAGCTTTTGATCGAACATCCCTGACGAACCTCACTTGGGGGTGAACGGGGCTCCCCCAACTCCCCGGATTTCGAAAGTCGTGCACGCGCACCGCGCGCACGCGAACGGTTGGCGGGCCGCGTGCAACGACAACGACGCTGAAACGTCGAAGCGTGCGCGTACCCGGACGCAGAGAGTAGCGGCCGGGCCGTCGCGCTCCAAAGGCGAGATGCGACTTTCTCTCTAGCCGCGGCGTTACTTCATCGCGCCGAAGAGACGGGCGATGCCGACCGCGATGTCGGTGTGGGCGCCGGTCGAGAGCGACGCGATCACCGGCGTGGTCAGCAGCGCGATCAACGTCGTCACGAGAACGAGCGACCGAACCAACATGCCCTCGGGCACGCCTTCCTCGGCTTCGACCGCCGCGACGGCGATCGGCTCGTCGTCCTCGTCGTCGCCGCGCCCTTCCGCGGGCTCTTCCGCCGCTTCCTCGGCCGCGTCCTCGTCGAGAGCGACCTCTCTCACCTCTTCGACGTCTTCCTCGAGGATGGTGTCCGCCTCCGAGATCTCCTCGGTCTTCATCCCGGCGTCCATCTCGGTGTCGTCTTCGAAGACGAGTTCCTCGGTCGTTCCGCCGAGTTCGACCACTTCGCCGCCGGAGAGCTCCTGGCGCAGGCTTTCGACGTCCGCCTTGCGGAGCTTCATCGTCTCGCCTTCGCGGAACGCGCGGATCTCACCTTCGGAAACCAGGCGCTTCAGCTCCTCTTCCTTGAGGCGCAGCTCCTTCAGGGCTTCTTCGAAACTGTAGAACTCCTTCTCGGCCACGTTCGGGGATCTCCTGGTCGGCGTATGGATGGGGGCTTGGAGGGTGAGACGCGAAAGCGGGGTGGTTTCGCGGTCGTGCGACGCGCTACCGCGTCACTGATTCGTGGGATCGGCGGAGAGGTTCGCGCCGCCGTTGGACGTCGCGGCGTTCTCGCGCTCTTGCTTGTCGAACTCCTCGCGGAGCTTCTTGTACGTGAACTGCGAGCGGTCCTTGTAGCCGTCGACCTTGAAGTCGAGGTCGATGCGGCGCGCGCCGACGAGCTTGACGCCCTGCGACGACTCGCTGCCGCCGACCGCCTGGTAGACGGCGAGCTGGTACGAAACGGTGTCGACCACGTACAGGATCGAGGCGCCGGTGATGTCGGTACCGGTGACCGCGATCATGCGGTTGTTCGAGTCGGCGGTCGCGGCCATCGCGATCGGCGGGAGCGTTTGCGTCTCCTCGCCTTGCTCGCCGGTCGAACCGCCCGAGCCCTGCGCCGGCGCGCGCCAAAGTCCGACGGCGGCGAGCAGCACTCCGGCGGCCAGCAGCCAACCGTGCGTGTCGTACAAGGAGCTCTTCTGCATGCGCGTGGTTTCGGGTTCGGCGTCCGGCGTTCCGGGGGTGACTATCCTAGCGGCCCGCCTCGGTTGCCAAAAGGAGGCTCACCAGCGGTACAGCTCTCCGGAGATCTCCTCGACCAGGTCCTTGAGCGTCACGAGCCCGAGCGGCCGGCCGAGGGTGCCGACCACCGCCATGCGCTGGCCGCTCTTGCGCAGGCGCGCCAGCGCCCGGTCGATCGACAGCCCCGGCGGCAGCGCGGTCAGCGGCCGCAGGTGCTCCTGGACGCCCGCGGAGGTGCCGGCGGCGAGCACTTCGAGCTGGTGGACGTAGCCGACGACCGCACCGCCGTCCTCGACCACCGGCAGGCGCGAATAGCCGGATCGCTCGAGCCGTCCCCGCAGCTCCGCCGGCCCGGACTCGGCGCGGACGACGTCGACCTTCTTCCAGGGCACCATTACCTGCTCGACCGGCACCGACCGCAGTTCGAGCACCTTGCGAGCCATGCGCTCGAGCTCCGGCGTGAGCTCCTCGTCGCGCTCGCGGAGGAGCTCGATCACCGCTTCGCGGCCGCTGACGCGGGCGAGTTCGTGCTCGTGGAGCGACATCGCCTTGAACAGCGCTCCGACCGCGACCCGCAGCGGCCACACGAACGGCAGCAGGAGGACGTTGATGCCCGCGACCGCCGGCGCGACCCGCCCGACCAGCGCGTGCGGCCTGCGACGGAACAGGTCCTTCGGCAGGATTCCGCCGAAGAAGAGCAGCACCGGGGTCAGCGCGAGCGACACGACGACCTCGTGCCACGCGCCGGGCAGGCCGAGCGGCTCGAACAAGAGCAGCCCGGCCGAAGTCGCGGCTTCGTCGACCAGCGCGGTCGCGAACAGCAGCGTGATCAAGAGCCGCGCGTCGTCGCGCAACAGGAACTCGATCCAGCGCGCGCTTCGGGCGCCGGCGCGAGCTTCGGCCTCGACGCGGGTGCGGGAGAGAGCGTAGAGGCCGGTCTCGGCGCCCGAGAGCACCGCCGACACGAACACGCACACGCAGAGTGCGGCGAGCAGCGCGAGCTCGGTCACGGCCGTGCCTCCTCGCGCGCGGGAGCGGCGGCGTCGACGCGGATGTCGACCTCGATGATGCGCCGACGCTGGATCTTGTGCACCGCGAGCACGAGCCCGCCGCTGCGCACTTCGTCGCCGACGCGCGGGATCCGGCCGAGCAACGCGCCGACCAGCCCGGCGACGGTTTCGAACTCGGTCGCGACGACGCGCCGGCCGAAGTGTTCGTTCCACTCGCGGATCGGCAAGTCGCCGACGACGCGGAAGTGCCCGGGGCCAAGCGGCACGACCGCGCGCTCCGGCGTCTCCCCTTCGACGCGCAGGTCGCCGACGACCTCTTCCATGATGTTCTCGAGCGTGACGAGCCCCGCAGTGCCGCCCCACTCGTCGACCGCGACCGCTTGCGCGACGTGCGAGTCGCGCAAGTCGTGCAGCGCGGCGAGCGCGCTCGCGACCTCGGGCACGAAGCGCACCGGCGTCAAGATCTCCTCGAGCGGACGCCCGGGATCCTTCACGAGGTCGCGCAAACGCACGCGACCGAGCACTTTGTCGGGATGCTCGTCGACGACCAGGATCCACGGCTCCTTGCGCTCCAGCGCCTTCTCGAGGATCGCTCGCCGATCGGCGGCGTTGCGATCGAGGAAGAGCATGTCGACGCGCGGCGTCATGATCTCGCGCACGCGGACGTTCTGCAGCCCGACGATGCCGGACAGGATCTCCGCCTCGGAATCGTGCAAGAGCCCGCGTTCGACGCTCTTCTCGAGCGCCTTCTCGAGGTCCTCCGAGCGAATCCCGGCTTCTTCGCGCCCGGCCTCGCCGAGCGCACGGTACGCGACCTCGATCGCCCACGCTACGAGCCGGATCAGCGGCCGCAGAGCCGCGGTCAGCGCGCCGAACGGCACGGCGGCGACGCGCGCGAGCGGGATGCGCGCGCGCAGCGCGAGGGTCTTCGGCAACACCTCGCCGATCGTCAACACGGCGAACACCGTGACGAGATCGCGGACGAGCTCCTTCCAACCCTCCTCGCCGCCCTCGACGTTGCTCGCGAACGCGAAGAACATCAGGTTCACCAACAGATTGGTGAACAGGATCGCGATCAAGAGAGCGCGCGGATCGCGTAGCAACGACTCGACGCGCTCGCCAGCCTTGCGGCGGTCCTTGTCGCTCAAGCTGAACAGCGCGGTCTCGGACGCGCTCGCGATCGCCGAGCACGCGAGCAGCAGCACGAGCACGCCTACGAGGAAGGGCGAAGCGTGGATCAAGGTTCGGCGCGCGGAGACTGCGCCACCGGGAAGTAGAGCGTCGCGCGGAAGCCCTGGCCAGGGGAGCTCTCGAGCCGCAGCTCGCCGCCGTGGCGCGCCGCGATGCCATGGACGATCGCGAGGCCGAGCCCAGTGCCCTTGCCGGGTGCTTTGGTGGTGAAGAAGAGGTCCGACGCGCGCGCGAGAGCTTCCGCCGGAACGCCGGGTCCGTTGTCGCGGACGTCCAGTCGCAGCCGCCCGCCTTCCAGCGTCAGCCGGACTTCGATCGTCTTGTCGGGTGTGTCGCGCTCTTCCAACGCATCCAGCGCGTTGACCAACAGATTGAGCACGCCCTGCGCGACCTCGTGTCGCTCGCCCTTCTGCGGCGGCAGGCTCGCCCAGCGCGCGGCGACCTCGTCCGCGGGACCGGTGCCGGCGGCGTCCGCGAGCTTCAGGTCGACTCGCGCGCGGCCCGCGCGATACGTGACCAACTGGATCGCGTCGACCACCGGCTCGGCGAGCGAGAACACGGTCTCCTGCCCGGCGCGCGGCGTGAAGCGCAAGAGTCGTCCGACCGTCAAGCGAATGCGCTCCAGGCCGCCGGAGAGCAGCTTGTAGTACTGCGCTCGCTTCTCGGGCGGCAAGCGCTCCTCGGCGAGCACCTCGACCGCGTTCTGCAAACCGCCGAGCGGATTGTTGATCTCGTGCGCGATGCCGGCGGCGAGCTCACCCATCGCCGCGAGCCGACGCTCCTTCATCGCGGCCGACGTCGCTTGCTCCGCTTCGGCGCGCGCGCGCGCGACTTCGGCGGCGAGCGTGCGATTGAAGCCCTCGACGCGATCGGTCATCGCGTTGAAGGTCCCGAACAGCTCGCCGAATTCGTCCTGCGCGGGCGGATTCGACAGCCTCACGGAGAAATCGCCCCGCGCGATCGAGCGCGCCGCGCCGGCGAGGCTCTCGACCGGCACGATGACGAACCGCGAGAGCACGAAGTACGTCCCCGCCGAGATCAGGATCGTCGAGAGCACGAAACCCGGCAGGAAATAGCGCAAGAGGAGCTCGAGCGTGCTCCTGCCGGTGCGCACGCGATACCAACACGCGCCCCACGTGCCGCCCGGGTATTGGATCGGCACCACCCGTCCGTCGGCGACCGCCGCGACGACCTCGCCGGTTCGCGCGGCGCGCGAGAGTGGTTCGTGGATGCGATCGAGATCGAAGACCGCGCCGCGCCGCGCCGCGCCGAGCGGATTCAGCGCGACGCCGCGCGGCCGCCAGCCTTCGGAGGTCTGCTCGAAGTTCGCGTCGACGAGGATCGCGTCGGCGAACTGCGACCAGTTCGGCCACGAAAGGATGCGCGCCGCGTTGACCGAGCCCTTCGGGTCGATGGTGCCGCGGATCGCGTACACGAGGTCCTCGCCCACCGAGAGCGCGCCGGCCTCGTAGCTCTTCGCGACCTCCGGCGTGAAGTACCCGAACAGAAGCGCGGCCACCGCCGCGTTGATCGCGACGAGCAGCAGCAGGACTCGCTTGCGCAGGGACAACTTCACTTGGATCGCAGCGGTGGCAGGCCGCCGCGACGCCCGATCATGCCTCTCCGAGCTTGCTCATGATGTCGAGCAACGGCATGAAGAGCGCCACGACGATGAATCCGACGATCGCGGCCATGATGATGATCAGCATCGGCTCGAGGATCGTCAGCATGGCTTGCGTGCGCCGGTCGACCTGCACGTCGTAGGCGTCGGCGACCTTGATCAGCATCTTGTCGAGCTCGCCGGTCGCTTCGCCGACGTCGACCATGTTGACGACGAGGTCGTCGAACACGCCGCTCTCCCCCATCGGTCGCGCGATGCCTTCGCCCTCGCGCACCGTGGTGCGGATCTCGTCGACGCCCTTCGCGAGCACTTCGTTGCCCGTCGAGTCGCGCACGATCGAGAGCGCGTCGAGGTGCGGCACGCCGGCTTCGATCAGCGTGCCGAACGTCCGCGCGAACGCGGAGATCAACGACTTCGAGAGCACGACTCCGACCCACGGCACGCGCAGCAGCAGCTTGTGCACGGCGAAGCGATAGCCGTAGCTCCGCCGCATCAGCATCAAGTGCGTCAGCGCGACCACGATCGGCAGACCGAGCACCAGGTACCAGTAATCGGCGGCGAACCGGCTGGTGTCGAGCAGGACTTGCGTGACCTTCGGCAGCTCGCCGCCGAACTCGCGGAAAATCTCCTCGAACTTCGGCACGACGACGATGATCATCGTCGTCACCACGCCGATCGCGACCAGCGAGACCACCGCCGGGTAGATCAGCGCCTGCGTGACCTTCGCGCGCACGCCCGCGGACTTCTCGCGGAACGCCGCGAGGCGCGTCAGGATTCGCCCGAGCACGCCGCCGGCCTCGCCCGCGCGGACCATGCTGCAGTAGAGGCGGTCGAACGAACGCTCGTGCTTGCCGAGCGACTCCGAGAGCGGCGTGCCGGCGGACACGTCCTCGACCAGATCGCCGAGGATCGTCTTGAACGGGCCCGGCCGAGTCTGGCCCTCGAGGATCGTCAACGCCTTGACGATCGGAATGCCCGCGTCGGTCAGCGTCGCGAGCTGCGTCGTGAAGTCGGTGATCGTCTGCGACGCGACGCGGCCGCGGTAGCGCTTGCGCTCGCCGCTCGAAGCACCGGGGCCGCCGGACGACGGGGCTGCGCCTCGCGCGCGGATCTCCGTCTTCGCGGCTGCGGCCGGGGCGGCGCGTTGGATCTTCTTGGCCATCGGGACGGTTGCGGGTGGAGCCTAGCGGGGGCTGCTCGGGATCGAAAGCTGCTAGCAGCCCGTTGAAAAAGGCACCGTAGCGAGGCAGAGCGCGCTAAGGCGAGACGAGGAGCGCGACAGAACAGCGGCGCAGGCGGCCTGTATGGCCGCCGAGCACGATGTTCGGAGCGCGACGAAGTATCGCCGAAGCGCGCGCAGCCGAGTAGGTGACTTTTTCAACGGGCCGCTAGAGCGTGGTCTCGCGGAGAACTTCCTCGACCGTGGTGCGCCCCTCGGCGACCGCGCGGATGCCGCTCTGACGCAGCGTGGTCATCCCCGACGCGAGCGCGGCTTGGCGCAGGTCCTGCGTCGAAGTGCGCTCGAGGATCGCGCGGCGGAGCGCGCCGTCGACCTTGACGATCTCGAAGATGCCGGTGCGTCCGCGATACCCGGTGTGGTGGCACTGCGCACAGCCCTTGCCGAACCAGAAGGTCGCGGCCTCGAGGCCCTTCGCGTCGGAGCCGAGCTCGCGCAGGAGCTCCTCGTCGGGCTTGTACGACGACTTGCAGTTCGAGCAGACCTTGCGGACGAGCCGCTGCGCGATCACCGCTTCGAGCGTCGCTGAAATCAGGAACGGCTCGACGCCGATGTCGACGAGGCGCGTCACCGCGCTCGGCGCGTCGTTGGTGTGCAACGTCGCGAAGACGGTGTGACCGGTCAGCGACGCCTCGACGGCGACCGACGCGGTCTCCTGGTCGCGGATCTCGCCGATCAGGATCTTGTCGGGGTCCTGGCGCAGGACGGTGCGCAGCACGCGCGCGTACGTCACGCCGATGTCGTCGTTGATCGGCACCTGGACGATGCCTTCGATGTCGTACTCGACCGGGTCCTCCGCGGTGATGATCTTCACCGACGGGTCGTTCGCTTCCGACAGCATCGCGTAGAGCGTCGTCGTCTTGCCCGAGCCGGTCGGTCCGGTGATCAGGATGATCCCGTGCGGCAAGTCGGTGAGCTCGCGCAACACGTCCTCCTCGACCGGCGACAGTCCGAGCGCGGCGAGATTGAGCTGCACCGCACTGCGGTCGAGCACGCGCAAGACGGCGCCCTCGCCCGCGATGCCGGGGATCGTCGCGACGCGCAGGTCGACCGGTCGGCCATCGATCGAGAGCTCGATGCGCCCGTCCTGGGGCATCCGCGTTTCGGCGATGTCGAGATCGGCCATGACCTTGATGCGCGCGACCAGCGGCACGGCGAGGTGCGAAGGCGGCGCTTCGATCTCGTACAGCGCTCCGTCGACGCGGTAACGGATCCGGAACTCCTCGTCGAAGCTCTCGAAGTGCACGTCGCTCGCGCGATCCTTGATCGCCTGGTGCAGGATCGAGTTCAGGAGCCGCACCACCGGCAGACTCTGCGCCGCGCTCTGTGCGTCGCCGCCGACCGCTTTCGCGGCCTGCGCGATCGCGTCCTTGAGCGTGCCTTCCTCGCCGTAGTGCTCCCGCACCTTCGCCTTGATCCGCTCGGGATCGGCGATCACGCCTTTGACGTCGAGCCCGGTGGTGAACCGCAGGTCCTCGAGCAACGCCGTGTTCAACGGGTCTCCGATCGCGACCGTCAGCGTTCGGCCGAGCAGCGTCAGCGGGAGCACGCCGTACGTGTGCGCGAGGCTCGCGTCGAGCGCCGCGAGCGCGTCGGGCCCGATCTTCACCTTGTCGAGATCGACCGTCGCGAGCCCGGCCTGCTCCGCGAGCGCCGCGGCGACGTGCGCCGACGTGCACGCGCCGGTTTCGATCAGGATCTGGCCGAGCAGACCGCCCTGCTTGCGTTGGACCGCGAGCGCTTCCTGGATCTGCCCTTCGCGCACGACACCGCGCGTCTTGAGGATCTGGCCGAGCAGCTTGCGGCCGCTCTTTTCCGGAACGACGTCCGCGCTCACAACCGAGCCTCGAGGTCCTTGGCGTCCTGCGCGGATTCGAGCGCTTCCTCGCGCGTGATCGCGTCCTTCTTCACCAGGTCGAGCAAGTAGTCATCGAGCGTGACCATGCCGAGCCGGCGCGACGTCTGGATCGTCGACTGGATCTTGTTGGTCTCGTTCTTCCGGATCAGGTTGCCGATCGCCGGGTTCATCAGCATCACCTCGAACGCGGCGATGCGCCCCTTCTTGTCCTTGCGCTGCATCAACACTTGGCTGATCACCGCGACGATCGACACCGAGAGCTGAGCTCGGATCTGCTCCTGCTGATTGACCGGGAACGCGTCGATCATGCGATCGACGGTGCGCGACGATCCGGTGGTGTGCAACGTGCCGAACACGAGGTGGCCGGTCTCCGCGGCGGTGATCGCGGCCGAAATCGTCGCGAGGTCGCGCATTTCGCCGACCAGGATCACGTCCGGGTCCTGGCGCAGCACGCGGCGCAGCGCTTCGGGGAAGTCGGGCACGTCGGCGCCGAGCTCGCGCTGCGTCACCACGCTCTTCTTGTGCGCGTGGTAGTACTCGATCGGATCCTCGATCGTGACGATGTGCCGGTCGAGGTTGGTGTTGATCCAGTCGACCATCGTCGCGAGCGTCGTCGTCTTGCCCGAACCGGTCGGTCCGGTGACGAGCACGAGCCCGCGCGGCCGGCGCATCAGCTCGCGGCAGCTCTCCGGCAGCCCGATCTGCTCGAAGGAAAGCAGTTTGTTCGGGATCAGGCGCAAGACGGCGGAGAGATGGCCGCGTTGACGCATCACGCTGACGCGGAAGCGATTGCCGCTCGAATGCGGGAGACCGAAGTCGGTCGTGCCGACGCGCTGGAGCTCTTGCCAGTGCGTCTCGTCGGTGATCGAACGGCAGAGTCGCTCCGTTTCGGTCGCGTCGAGCAGCTCGGTCGTCGCGTCGACGAGGTCGCCGAGCACGCGCAACACCGGCGGACGCCCCGGATTCAGGTGCAAGTCGGACGCACCGCGCTGGATGGTCAGGGAGAGCAGTTCTTGAGCGTCCACGTCGAATTCTTCCTGCCTAGCGGCCCGTCGAGAAACGCACCATCGCGAGGCCCAGCGCACGACGGCGAGTCGAGGAGTTCGAAAAGCCGGCGCGGGCGACCTGCATCGCCGCCGAGCACGAGGCTCCGACCTCGACGACGGAACGCCGAAGCCCGAGCAGCCGACTAGGTGACTTCTTCATCGGGTCAGTCCTTCTGATCGTCCGCGGCCCGCGCGACGCGCAGGACTTCGGCGGTCGTGGTCTGTCCGAGCAATACCTTGCGCGCGCCGTCGACGAGCAACGGGCGCAAGCAACGGTTCGCCAACGCGCGCGCACGCAGCTCGTCGAGCGACGCGCCGCGGAAGGCGAGTTCCTTGAGTTCCTCGTTCATCTCCATCAGCTCGAAGAGCCCGAGCCGACCGCGATAGCCGCTCCCTTCGCACGTGCGGCAGCCGCGCGCGCGCTTGACCGTCGGCGTGCCGACGAGCGAGGAATCGAGGCCCAGCGTCGCGAGCTCCGCCGGCGTCGCCGTGTAGCTCTCCGCGCACTCCTTGCACACCTGGCGCACGAGACGCTGCGCCATCACGCCGTGCACCGAGCCCGCGACGAGGAACGGCTTCACGCCCATGTCGACCATGCGCGTGATCGCGCTCGGCGCGTCGTTCGTGTGCAACGTCGAGAAGACGAGGTGACCGGTGAGCGACGCTTGGATCGCGATCTCCGCGGTCTCCACGTCGCGGATCTCGCCGACGAGGATGATGTTCGGAGCGGCGCGCAGCATCGCCTTCAGGATGCGCGCGAAGTTGAGCCCGATCTTCGGGTGCACCTGCACCTGGTTGATGCCGCGGATGTGGTACTCGACCGGATCCTCGGCGGTCAGGATCTTCACGTCGGGCCGATTCAGCTCCGACAGCGCCGCGTACAACGTCGTCGTCTTGCCCGAACCGGTCGGCCCGGTGACGAGCACCAGCCCGTTCGGTCGCTGGATCCACTTCTTGAAGCGCGCGTAGTCCTCGTCGCCGAAGCCGAGCTCTTGCAGACCGATCAGGCTCTTCGAGCGATCGAGCAGACGCATCACCATCGTCTCGCCGCGGTTCGTCGGCAGGATCGAGACGCGCACGTCGATCGGCCGGCCGGGCAGCGCGAGCTCGATGCGGCCGTCCTGCGGCTTGCGTTTCTCGGCGATGTCCATCGACGCCATGATCTTCAGGCGCGACACCAGCGGCGCATGCAAGTGCGGCGGGTGCTCGGCGACGTCGCGGAGCATGCCGTCGACGCGGAACCGGACACGAACGCGCGACGGCGACGGCTCGACGTGGATGTCGCTCGCGCGCGCGGTGAGCGCGTCGTCGAACATCCGGCGCACCAGGCGCACGATCGGCGCGTCGTCGCTCTCGGTCGCGTCGGCGACGCCCATCTTCCGCGCGACCGCCTCCTCGGCGGTCGGCCCGTAGCAGCGCTCGAGCGCGCCCTTGAGCGCGCTCGGCGCCGCGAGCGCGCACGCGACTTCGCCGCCGATCATGAAGGAGAGCTGGTCGACCAGGATCCGCTTCATCGGGTCGTCGACCGCGACCACCAACCGTCCGTTCTTCTCGGCGACCGGCAACAGCCCTTGCTGGCGCGCGAAATCGGCGGGCACGCGCGCGAGCAGCTTGTCCGGCGGCTTGCCTTTCGAGAGGTCGACGAACGGAAGGCCTTCGACCTTGGCCTGGGCGCGCGAGACCGAGACCTCGTCGGTGAAGCCGAGCTTGACCAGCGCGTCGGAAAGGCGGATGCCGCCGTTGCGCTGGAAGGCGAGCGCCTCGCGCAGCTGTTCCGGCGTCAACGCGCCCTGCGCCACCAGCACTTCGCCCAGGTTCTGAGTCACGCGCTCCTCTAACCCTCTCGCCCGACCGCGGTACCAAATTCCAGGCAGGCGCGGGCCAAGGGAAAGCGGATGGTAGCAATGCCCGAAAGCGCGCGCACCCGCGTCGGTCGAGCCGCCGCGGGTGCGCTGGAGAGTCAGCCGAGTCGGGTCACTGCCCGCCGGTCTTCGGTTCGCCCGTCGCCGGCGGCGTCTTCGCCGCTTGACGGCAGACGCCGGAGAACAGCACTTGGATCTCGGGCTTCGCCGGGTGGCCGGTCTTGATCACCAGACGGCCTTGGAACGCGCCGTCGGCGGCTTCCGGGAGACCGTTGAGCGTGAGCTCGACTTCGATCGCCTTGCCGTCCGCCGTCGGACGAGCGTTGGCGGTGAACTGATCCTTGAACTTGAACTCGGGGTTCTGATCGTTCGCGCCGATGACCTTCAGCTCGGGCAGGCCCATCTGGAACTTCGGGTCGAAGCTCTGGACGCGGAGCGTGCGCGAGACGATCTGTCCGGGACGGACGAGACCGAACGAGAGGTACTGCGGCTCGTAGGAGATCAGGCCGCGGACGCGCGCCTGGAGCATCAACGTCGCGGAATAGCGCGGCTGCTTGCCATCGGGACCCGCGGCTGCGCCGGTGATCTCTTGGTCGCTGAGCAGCAGGAGCGGATAGCCCAGGTTGCCTTCGCGGCAATCGGGACCGACCGTGACCTTGACCGTCCACTTGTCCGACTTGCCGTCGGGACCGGCGTTGATCGCCGTCAGCTCGCAGTTGACACCCTGGGGCAACGGACGCGGCTCGAGCGACAGCATGAACGGGCCGGGGCGCTTGCCGGTGACCTCGCACGTCTTCTCGATCACGTCGGCGACCGAGAGCTCGCCGAAATCGAGTGCGGACGGCGTCATCCGGAAGTAGGTGTCGACCATCGCCGTCAAACCGAGCGTCACGTTGCCGCGCGGGTCGTTGCAGAAGACGTTGATCTTGCTCGAAGCAGCGCTGTGCTTGTTCTTGGTGTTCAGCTCGGCTTCCATCTCGAGTTCGGTGCTCGGCGCGATCGGGTCGCCGAACTTGTAGAGCTCTAGCGAGCCGTCGGCCTTTTTCACCGACAGGCGTCCGAGCGTGCAACCGCACGTCGGCTTGGCTTGCGTGATGATCAGCGGGCCTTGGCCCGAGCTCTTGAGCTGGAAGACGTGCTTGACGACTTCCCCTTCGATCACGGTGCCGAAGTCGTGGTCCGACTTGTCGACATCGAGCCGCGCGGGCGGGCCGGCGGGGGTTTGGCCGGTCGCACCGCCTTGCGGGGCGGGCGGCGTCGGGGTTTGAGCGAAAAGCGTGGACGACAGCGCGAGCACGCCGAACACGGACACCAGGGGACGGACACGAATGTTCATGGTTGCGTGGGGCTAGAGGGCCCCGGATTGTAGGGCTGCGCCGATCCGATCGAAAGCAACAGTCGCGATCCGACGGCGAGGCGGACACAAGGAAGCGTTGAGCCGAGCGGGCTGCCTCTCGATTTGGCCCGGCACGGAGTACGACGTATCCTGGCCGGCGTGATGCGCCGCCAGGGTAGGAGCTGTGGAGCGCGGACGTTGCGCGCGCTCGCGTTCGCCCTGCTGACGGGCGTCGCGATCTGGACCGGCGGCTGTCTCGGTCCGAGCCACCCGCCGGAGACGCTGACTCGAACCGGCTTCCGCTCGCCGCTCCAGACCTTCGAGACCTTCTTCGCGGCGTTCGATTACCGGATTTACGCGCTGGAGTTCCGCTGTCTCTCCGCGGACTTCCGCCGCCGCAACCGGATCTCCGAGATCACCTGGCGCGAGTTCCGCGACCAGCTGGAACGCGAGCAGCCGCTGCTGCGCCTCGCGGCGCGCGTCGAAGTGGTCGAGGAACGGTCGGAAGGGCCGGGGACGCATTGGATCGTGGCTCGGGCGGCCGGCCGTACGGTCCGTTTGCGATTCGTAAGAGAGGATTTCTACGAAATCTACCAGGGCAAAGAGCGGGTCCTCGACGGTTCCTTGCCCCGAGCAACGCCCTGGACGCTCGATCCGGCGAGTTCGGAGCTCTCCACCCGGGTCGCACTCGACCCCGAGGACGCCGCTACGCTGATCAACGCATCGATCAGCGAGTTCCGCGTGGGGTACGAGTGGAAGCTTGATGACTTCCTCGAAGACACGGCTGACCGCCCCTAGCTCTCACCCCGGATTTTCCCCCATGCCCGCCACTAAGCGAGCCTCTCGTCGTTCGAAACCCGCTCCCTCTCGTCCCTCCAAGGACAAGAAGTCGACCGCCCAGAAGAAGCGCTTCGTGTTCTCGTTCGGCGACGGCCGAGCCGAAGGCGGCGGCGCGATGAAGGAACTGCTCGGCGGCAAGGGCGCGGGCCTCGCCGAGATGTGCAGGCTCGGCCTGCCGGTGCCCTCGGGCTTCACGATCTCGACGGAGGTGTGCACGTACTTCTACGCGAACGGCCGACGCTATCCGTCCGACCTGAAGCGCCAGGTCGAGCTCGCGATGGCGCGCATGGAGAAGGAAGCCGGCAAGCGTTTCGGCGACTCGCAGAACCCGCTGCTGCTCAGCGTCCGCTCCGGCGCGCGCGTGTCGATGCCCGGGATGATGGACACCGTCCTCAACCTCGGCCTGAACGACACCACCGTCGAGGGCCTCGCCGTTGCGTCGAACAATCCGCGCTTCGCGTGGGACGCGTACCGGCGCTTCGTGCACATGTACGCCGACGTCGTGCTCGGACTGAAGGGCGCACGCACCGAGAGCTTCGACCCTTTCGCACAAGCGCTCGAAGACGCGAAGCAAGAGCGCGGCGTCACGCAGGACACCGACCTCGACGAAAACGACCTGAAGGCATTGGTCGCCAAGTACAAGGCGATCGTGCGCGAGCGCTGCGGCCGTGAGTTCCCGGATTCGCCCGAGGACCAGCTCTGGGGCGCGATCGGCGCGGTCTTCGAATCGTGGAACACCGAACGCGCGGTCGTCTATCGCCAGCTCAACCACTTCCCCGGCCACTGGGGCACCGCCGTCAACGTGATGGCGATGGTCTTCGGCAACCTCGGCGCGACGTCGGCGACCGGCGTGTGCTTCACGCGCGATCCGTCGACCGGCGCGAAAGAGTTCTACGGCGAGTTCTTGATGAACGCGCAGGGCGAGGACGTCGTCGCAGGTATCCGCACGCCGCTGCCGATCGCCGAGCTCGTCCACGAGCTGCCGAAGGCGTTCAAGGAGCTGGGGCGCGTGCAGAAGCTCCTCGAGAAGCACAACCGCGACATGCAGGACCTCGAGTTCACGATCGAGCGCGGCAAGCTCTACATGCTCCAGTGTCGCAGCGGCAAGCGCACGGGCTTCGCCGCGGTGAAGATCGCGACCGACATGGTCCGCGAAAAACTGATCACGCGCGAGGAAGCGATCCGTCGAGTGCAACCGGAGGCGCTGAACCAGCTCCTCCAGCCGATCTTCGACTTCGCCGAGCAGAAGGCCGCGCGCGAAGCGGGCCGCGTGCTGACCAAGGGCTTGAACGCCGGCCCCGGCGCCGCCTGCGGTCACATCGTCTTCGACGCGGAGACCGCGGAGCACTGGGCCGCGACGCAGAAGGAAGCGGTGATCCTGGTCCGCATCGAGACCAGCCCCGAGGACATCCGCGGCATGTCGGCCGCGAGCGGCATCCTGACCGCGCGCGGAGGCATGACCAGCCACGCGGCGCTGGTCGCGCGGCAGATGGGCAAGGTCTGCGTCGCCGGCGCGGGCGCGCTCGAGATCGACTACGTCGCGAAGACGATGAAAGTCGGATCGACGTGCTTGAAGGAGGGCGACTGGCTCTCGCTCGACGGCTCGACCGGCGAAGTGATCGGCGGGAAGCTCGCGACGCAGCCCTCCGAAGTGATGGCGGCGCTCTTCCACGGCGACGCGAAGGCGAAGAAGGGCGGCACCTACCGCGCGTTCCGCGATCTGTTGGAGTGGGCCGACGCGGTCCGCACGCTCGGCGTGCGCGCGAACGCCGACCAGCCGGACCAAGCCCACGTCGCGCGCACGTTCGGCGCCGCGGGCATCGGGCTCTGCCGCACCGAGCACATGTTCTTCGAAGGCTCGAAGATCGACGCGATGCGCGAGATGATCCTCGCGGAGTCGAAAGCCGAGCGCGAGCGCGCGTTGGCGAAGCTCCTGCCACTGCAGCGCGCCGACTTCGACGGCATCTTCGAGGAGATGGCGGGCTTCCCGGTGACCATCCGCTCGCTCGACCCGCCCCTCCACGAGTTCCTCCCGCACGAGGAAGAGCAGATCCAAGCGCTCGCGAAGGACATGAAGGTCCCCGCCGCGCGACTGCACGCGAAGATCGAGCAGCTCAAGGAGCTCAACCCGATGCTCGGCCACCGTGGCTGCCGCCTCGGCATCACGTACCCCGAGATCACCGCGATGCAAGCGCGTGCGATCTTCGAGGCGGCGTGCGACGTCGCGCTGCGCACCAAGAAGAAGCCGATCCCGGAGATCATGATCCCGCTGGTCGCGACGGAGAAAGAGCTCGCGCTCCAAGCGCAGATCGTGCGCGACACGGCGACCGCCGTGTTCGCGGAGAAGAAGGTCACGATCCCCTACCTCGTCGGGACGATGATCGAGCTCCCGCGCGCGGCGCTGATCGCCGAGGACATCGCTCGGACCGCCGAGTTCTTCTCGTTCGGCACCAACGACCTGACGCAGACGACCTACGGCATCTCGCGCGACGACGGCTCGAAGTTCATCCCGCAGTACATCGAGCACGAGATCTTCGCGCGCGACCCGTTCGCCGCGCTCGACCGCGAAGGCGTCGGCCGACTGATGCGCATCGCGTGCACGGAAGGCAAGAAGTCGCGTCCGGGGATCAAGCTCGGCATCTGCGGCGAGCACGGCGGCGATCCGAGCTCGATCGAGTTCTGCAACGAGATCGGCTTGAACTACGTCTCGTGCTCCCCGCTGCGCGTGCCGATCGCCCGCCTCGCCGCGGCGCAAGCCGCGCTCTCCGCGAAGAAGTAATCGGGTCCCCACCCAGCACGCCGCGCCGGCGACTTCGGGGCGACCCGAGTCACCTGCGCGGCGTTTGTATGGTGCCCGTCATCGCGCAGAGCCACGTTTGGCGCCAGACCAGTTCGCCTGTCGCTCCGGACACCAGTTCGACGCACCCAGGAACGCCGGGCGCCGCGGAGTTCACGTCGCCGAGCAGCAAGTCGGGCACGTCATCCCCGTCGATGTCGCCCGTCGCGACCACCGAAGCTCCCGGCTGATGCCAATCGTTCAACCAGGCCGCAGTGCCAGGCCACTCGCGAAGCTCGGCGCCCGTGCGCCCGGAGTGGAGCCGCGCAGGTTCGTCGGTCCAGAATCCGTCGCAAGCGACGACGAAGTCGTCCGCGCCGTCGCGATCGACGTCGCCGACCACCCTCAATCTCGCTCCGTTCCCCGGCCGAAGCACCACGTCGCACGCGAGCGGCCGATAACCGGTCCCGGAGAACGCGACGACGCGACTGTCTTCCTCCGCGAGGCTGGTGTCGTCCACGACCAAGAGATCGGGACAACCGTCGCCGTCTAGATCACCCACGTCCATGCGGCCGAGCTCGCCCGGGATCGAGCTCCGATACTCGAGCGTGAAGAGTGAACGACCCGAGCGCGACGAGTACGCCGCGAGAATCGCCGGGCCGCGATGCGTCTGAGCGCTGGCGCCGATGATCAGGTCCTCGAAGCCGTCACCATCCAGGTCCGACACGCGTAGGAAGGAACTGGCGAAGCCCTTGGGTGTCGCGGAGGACTCGAGCGTCGCGAGTCGTGCTCCGTCCCGAGTGGAGTAGAGACTCAGCACACCCCACGCTCGCTCGCGACGGGTGCGCCAGTCGACGTCTTCACAGCGCTCCGATGCGACGGCGAGATCGTCGATGCCGTCGCCGTCTAGGTCGGGGACGAAGCCGATCGCTCTGCCGAACACCCAGTCGATCGCTTCGGCGAAGATCGTGCGCCGGAGTTCTCCCGTCGCTCCGGAACGCAACTCCACGTACCCCGCACCGAAGCCGCGACAGCTCGCGGAGGCAGCCACGGCGAAGTCGGCGACGTGATCGCCGTCGATGTCCGCGCCTGCGGCGAGCGCAGCACCGTAGCCATCGCCAGCACCATGAGCCGCGCACACGCCGAGCATCCGACCGTCCTTCCCGGAGAGTCGGAGCACGCCTCCCGCCCACGGCGCGGCGACCAGTACATCGGTGACACCGTCCGCGTCGAGGTCCCCTGCCGCGCAAGCGACCGAGCCGAAGAGATCACCGTCGCCCTGCCACGCGAATACGTCCCTCGCGGCAGCAACTCCGACGAACAGCAGCGAGGCTCGGAACACGCGGCGGACCGGAATTGTCATGCCGTGCCTTGTCGCGACTGTTCGCGACGCAACGGCCAACGGCGGGGTTTCTGGCTGAAGCCCTAGTTCAGGTCGACATCCGGCGCCTGCATCTCGCCCAGCATGCGCACGACCATGCGCGAGACGCGGCGGATCTTGTCGTAGTCGATCTTCTCCGGGTCGTCGGTCGACTCGTGGTAGTCCTCGTGGACGTCGGAGAAGAGGAACGTCACCGGGATCTTCAGGTTGACCGAGAAGTTCCGGTGGTCCGATCGATCCCAATATTCGTCGGCGGAACCGAGCGTCGGGAAGCCCTCGAGCGGCGCGACCCTCTCCGCGATCTTGACGAGCCCGTTGTACGCCTTGTGCTTCTTGGTCGGCGTGATCAGCAGCTTGTCCGGCGCGTTGCGGCCGATCATGTCGATGTTGATGTCGCAGAACGCACGGCAGCCCTCGGGCAGCCACGGATTCTTCGTCCACGCATCCGAGCCCCAGAGCCCCTTCTCCTCGCCGGAGACCCACATCAACATCACCGAACGCGGGAGCGGACCGTGCTTCGCGAGCGCTTCCGCGATCGCCATCAGGCCGCACGTGCCCGAGCCGTTGTCGTCCGCGCCGTTGAAGACGACGCCGTCGCGCGTGCCGACGTGGTCGTAGTGCGCCGAGACGATGATCACGTCCTTCTTGAGCTCTGGATCCGAGCCCGGCCAAAAGCCGCACACGTTCTCGAGCACGACCTTGTCGAGCTTGCGCACGTCGCGCGCGGTCCACGCGAGCTCGGCGCCGACTTGCCAGGTCTCCGGAGCGAGCCCCGCGACCGCCGCGGGCGCCAAGTACGCGGTGGGGAACGGCACGTCGTCCGCGTTCCGCGAGCGGCGGCTCGACGTACCTTGGCGCAAGCGCCGCACGTCGCCGGCGAAGCGCGACTCGTAGCTCTCGCCCTTGTGGTCGGCGGGCGGCACGACGAGCAATCCGATCGCACCGCTCGCGCGCGCGGCCTTGTCGCGATCGCGCCACGCGATGTCGGAGTCGAAGCACACCGCCCAACGGCCGGCGAGCTGCTTGCCTTCGAAGTCGGCCTTCGTCCCGGTGCCGCAGAACGTCGCGGCGCCGTCGCGCTCCAGCGAGACGACGCCGGAGGAGGAGCAGAAGTAGTCGAGGCCGAACTCGAGGCGCTGCTCCTTGCCGTCGTGAGTGATCGTCAGCGACGAAGCCATCTCGTCGAGCGTGATCACGGACTCACGGCTCCACTCGTACAGGTAGCCGTCCTTCGCGCCCGGCTGCCAACCGAGGCGCTCGAGGCGCGCGCGGATGAAGCGGGCGGCGACGCGCTGACCTGGGCTGGGCGTGTCGCGTCCGCCGAGCTCGTCGCTCGCGATGAAGTACAGGTCGGCCTTGATCGCGTCGGCGCGGATCGACTCCAGTGCTTCGACGAGCGTCACGGAGGCGTTCGTCGGCGTCACTGAAGTCGGTGCCGTGCCCGAGGCGCCCACCGTCGGAGCGAAGGCGGCGGCGAAGGCGATGAGGACGAGGCGCGAGATCGTTTTCATGGCTTGGGGGCGGGCGCGAGACCGGCGACCGGCACGCCATGCTATGCGCTCGCGTCCGCGCGTCCGAGCCGGCGCGGCAAAGGAAGTGTAGAAGCGCCGCTCGCGGCTACGCCGAGCCGCCGCGCGAGCGCAGGAAACCGAGAGTCGACGCCCGAGCTCGTTCGTGCATGCTGTCGAGCTCCTCGCTCGAGCGCGTGCGCAGGTCCTCGACGTTCGCGCGGCAGAACTCGCAACGCATCTCGTCGAGGTGGAAATCGACGAACGCTTTCGGGCCGGCGGGCAGCGTGCCCGCGAGCGTGCGCGCCAGCCACACGCGCGCCGGGCAAGACGCCCGCGACGCGCGCCACACCTCGCTGACGTCGAAATCGAAGTTCGCTTCGCCGGCTTGGGTGAGGCGCGAGAGCGCGAGGAACAGCTCGGCCGCCTCGGGGCGCTCTTGCGCGAGCTCGCGGATGCGGACGAGCGCGCGGAACTTGATGCCCGCGACCGAGGTTTCGTCGTTCAGCCCGAAGCGCTTCCACGTGTCCTTGTTGCGCCAGCCGCCGAAGAACAGCGCCTCGATCACCATCAAGCGCACGAACTCGCCTTGCCCCCAAGTCTCCTGCACCCACTCGCGCAAGAGCATCGCGAGCAAGCGGCGCGCGTTCTCGGAGAACTCGGCGCGGCGCACGACTTGGCTCGGCGTCTCGCTCGACGTCGCGAGGCGCTCGATCGGCGAGGGTTCGTCCTCGTCGGTCTCCGATTGCAGCGTGTCGATCCGACGACGTCGCATCCAATCGACGGTGCGGTTGTGGCAGATGCCGAAGACGTACTGCTCGAACGTGTACGTCGGGTCGAAGCTCCCGATCCCGCGCACGGCGCCGAGCAAAGTCTCCTGCAGCACGTCGTGGCGCGCTTCGCGATCGGTGACGCGGCGCGCGACGTAGTGGTACAGGCGTCCTGCGTACTCGCGCTCGACCTTCAGCCATTCGTCGTCGTCGAGGCGCTGCAGCTTCGCGATGTCGGGGATCCAGTCGCTCACGCGCGTTCAACCGATCAACAAGAGGTAGGCGAGGGAGGCCGCGAGCGCGACGACGCACCCGGCGGCGAGTAGACCGACGAGCAGCAGCAGCAGTCGCCACGCGACGCCGAAGCCACCGCGGCCGCGTTTGACGAAGCCGGTTCCCGCGCGACCGACGTCGGACGCCGCGCGCCGGATCGGCGCGAGGATCAACGCGACGAGCACCTCGAGGCCGAGCGCGAGCGTCGTGAAGACCGTGCTGAGCACGCCGCCTTCGATTCGCGGAGGAACCGGAACGGTCCCGGCGAGCGCGACGGCGACCTGGGGCCCGAGCGGAGGCGCCTGCGGCGCAGGCGAAGAAGCGTGCGCGACCGGCGAGGACGCCTGGGCCACCGGCGAAGTCGCCTGCGGATCGGGGGGCGGCGCCGGAACCGTCGGCGCGCGCGCGTCGACCGACGGAGGCTGCCGCACGCTGCGCAAGCCCTCCCAGACCCCGAGCGCGACCTCGGCGGCGCCGCGCGCGAGCTCGCGCGACGTGGCGCGGGCGACCCCGGGCGTCGGAGCGGGCTCCGCCGGCTTCGCGGGCTCGACGAACGGAGGCACGAGCGGCGTCGGCGTCGGCGCGAGATTCGCGGTCGGCGTCGGCGTGCGCTCGGCGAGGCCGCTCGCGCGGGTCGGCGCGACGACGCGCACCTCGGCGTCGGAGAGCGTGCGCGGGACGACGATGGAATCACCCTGGCGACCGGTCTGACCGAGCTCGGAGATCAGCTCCTCGACGTCCTCGTAGCGAGCGCCGGGGTCCAGGCGCAGCGCGCGCTCGACCACCGCGCGCAGCGGGATCGGGAAGTCGGCCGGGAAGCTC
Source organism: Planctomycetota bacterium (assembly GCA_016220085.1). Lineage (GTDB taxonomy): Bacteria > Planctomycetota > UBA1135 > UBA1135 > JACRIN01. The sequence goes on along the minus strand of JACRIN010000109.1, from coordinate 78,180 downwards.
GGGGGAACGTCCTCTTCGCGCACGACGAAGTCCGAGCCGTTGCCCTCCGCGAACGGCAGCGCGCCGGCGAGCGATTCGTAGAGGATGACGCCGAGCGAGTAGATGTCCGCGCGATGGTCCGCGCGGTTCTTCAGCATCTCGGGCGCCATGTAGTGAGGCGTGCCGCGACCGAAGGAAAGCGTCGAACGCCCGTCGGTCATCAGCTTCGCGAGCCCGTAGTCGCCGACGCGCGCGATCTCGCCCTTCAGGAAGATGTTCGAGGGCTTCAGGTCGAAGTGCACCAACCGCCGATCGTGCAGCGCCAGCACGCCGCGCGCGGTCTGCGTGAAGTAGTTGAGCGCACGCTCGACGCTCATGCGCTCGCGCTTCTGTCGGCGCGCGAGCGTGTCTTCGCCGGCGTAGCCCATGATCAAGTACGGCACGCCGCGGACGACGCCCATGTCCTCGATCGTCACGAGGTTCGGATGGTCGATCTGCGCGAAGTGCCGGACGTGCTCGAGCTCGCGCTCGATCGCCTCGCGGCCCGACTGGTCGTCGACCTTCAGGAACTTGATCGCGTACGGCTTGCCGATCGAGGTCTTGCGCGCCTTGTAGACCTCGCCGAACGCTCCGCCGCCCAGACGGTTCTGGATCTCGTAACCGGGGATGAACCCGGGCTTGCGAAAGCTCTGATAGAACTCTTCCCAGTCGATCATCGCGGCGACGCGGAGCGGCGCGGCCGCGCCAACGCTCCAGCGCTCTTCGAAGACGATAGCGGATGCGGGCGGAGCATGCGATGCGCGGCGGCGACGGTCGAGCACGTCGCGCCGCCGACGGCGGCGCCGCTACGACCGCTCGCCGCGCGCATTTCGAGCGGGACGGGAAACGCGCGAGGCGGGAGCTCGAACGCGAGCCCCCGCCCCTACTCGTGCCCGTCGGCGCTCGCCCTTCGGCGCTTGGCCTCCGGCGTCTACCGGTGGGCGCGCGATCAGGGAGCCGGCGCGACCGTGATCGTGACGCTGTCCGAGACCGGCCCGGTCAGCGTGAACGCGGTCAACGTCAAGCCGTACACGCCGGCGACCGAGAATCCGACGCTCGGCGTGAGCGTCTGCGCGTTCGAGAACGTCGCGACGCCGGGACCGGACGTCTGCGACCACTGGAAGCGCTCGGGCACCGAGTGGATCACCAACGCGTGCGGCGAGACCTCGGGAATCACCGGCCCGACGTTCTCCGGCGCGACGCCGGCCGTCAGCGGGATGCGCTGCAGCTGGCACGCGATCAGATCGCCCGCGGCATTCTGAATCGCGTTCGTGCCGTACAGGTCGTCGCCGAAGAAGTGGAGCTCGTCGATGCGCGCGAACGCATCCGCGGGGAGCGTCCGAACGACGCTGACGACGCCGGTCGTCGGGTTGAGGCGCAAGAGCTTGTCGCTGCCCTGGTCGACCGCGTAGAGCTGCGCGTCCGCGGTGCGGAAGGCGAGCGCGCGGACCAACGTGTAGCCCTTCAGCGTGGCCCCACCGACGCCGGTGACCTTGCCGGTGGTGCGCGCGATCCGCAGCAACTGCTTCTTGTACTGGTCGACGGCGAAGATGCGATCGGTCGCGGGGTCGTAGGCGAGCGAGTAGACGTTCTTCCACGAGTTCGCCGGCCCGATCGCCTTGCAGAGGCCGGTGGTCACGTCGACCGTGTAGAGATAGCGGTGCAAGCTCTCGATGCCGTACACCAAGCCGTCGATCTCGAGCAGGTCGCTCGGCCAACCAAAGGTTTTGCCCGCCGCGTCGTGCAACACCGGCGATGCGGTGGCACCGGTCGCATCGTCGTAGAACACGATCGCGTTCTCGGTCGCGGCGTTGCCGTCGGCGGTCCAATACGCGAGCGGCGAACGGCCCGGCAGCGCGCCGGCGAGCGTCGCACCGACGTCGAGCGTCACGCTCTGGTCGGGTCCGGCGTTCGGTTGGACTTGGGCGAGTGTGGGCGCCGCGCAGAAGGCGGCGAGAAGGAACGAGAGCGCGTTGCGTTGCATGGATGCTGGACTCGAGAGCTGGAGGTCGATGAGAACGGCGGAGCTGGCAGGTCTCGCCTCGGAAGTCGGAGCGGAATTCGGACGCTGCGTTGCTCCACGATGGCGAGGGGGCGGGCGGAGGCGGTTCGGCCCGCCGGCCCGAGGCCGACGAGGAACGCTACCGCACGATCCGAGAGGCGGGGACCCCGTGACGCTCGCACGACGAAAGCGCGGAAAAAACTTCCGCCGTCGGGCGCTCAGGCGAGCGGCGAGAGCGTCACGACGAACGGCGGCTCGCCGTGCGCGGCGCGCGAGAACGTCAGCGCGACGCGTTCGCGCGGCGGCAGCTCGATGCGATGTTCGGTCGCGAGTTCGCCCGAATCCGCGCGCAGCGCGACGTCGGACACCGCGACGAGGCGCTGTCGATCCTCGAAAAGACGCAGCTCTCCGCCGAGGCGCGCGACGCGCGCGTGCGAACGAGCACGCCGACCGATCAGGATCAGGCCGCCGGGACCGGGCGCGAACAGCAGCACGCGCTGTGCGCCGAGACACTCCGCCCCGCGCTCGAACTCGAGCAGGAACGTGCTCGAAGCCGGTACCGGAGCGCTGATGCGCGCGGCGAGCTGCGGCGAGAACTCGATCCGTTCGCCGTGGGCCAGATCGTGCGCGTCGGCGATCGCGCGACCGTCGACGATCAGAGCTCGGCCGTGCGCGGCGAGTTCGCGGGCCGGCGTCACGCGCCAAGTCGCGGGCGCGTGGAACGTCTCGGGGCGAAACTCCAGCCGCGCGTGCTCGCCGAACAGGTCCGCGAGCACCGGCAGATCCGCGTCGCGATTCTTCGCGTGCCCGAGGAGCAGGCTCTCGCCGCCGACGACCAAGAACTCGCCGGCGTCGTCGACCGCGAGCTGGAAACGCACTCGAGGGGCCATGCCGCGAAGCGAGTGCGCAGGCTTCGCGCGCTGATTTTCAGGGCGTCGTGACGACGCCGCCGCCCGCCTGCTCGGCGGCGAGGAACGAGCGGCGCGCGAGCGCGAACAGGTCCTCGCGCTTCTTGACGTCGGGGTGCGGTGAGAAGGAGATGCCGACCGAAATCTGCAGCGGATCGCCGACGAGGTCGCGCAGCTTGAGCTCCTCGGCGGACTGACCGACGCGCTTCGCCATCACCTGGGCACCGTCGGGGCCGGTGTTCGGCAGCAGGAACAAGAACGAATTCTCGTCGAAGCGGCCGAGCACGTCGGTGTCGCGTGCGCTCGACAGGAAGATGCCGGCGAGCTGGTGCAGCACGTCCTCGGACGCTTGGCCTTCGAAGCCGAGCATCACGCACGCGAGCGGATGCCCGAAGCGCAGCGCGCGCTTGAACTCCTCGTCGAGCTTGTAGTTGAGGAACGCGTAGTTGAAGAGATTCGTCTCCGGGTCGGTGAGCGCGACCACGAGCGACTTGTTGATCGCACCGGTCAGGTCGCGCAGCAGCTTCTCGGGGAAGTTCGGCTCGTGGGCGGCGCCGCGCGAATCGGTCGGCAGCGCGGCGCGCGGACCGGCGCTCTTCTCGAGCGCGCCGCGCAGATCGCCCGCCGAAACCGGACGCGGCAGCACGCCGGTCGCGCCGCAGAAGTGAGCGATCGGCTCCGCCCACGTGTTCGACTTCTCGACGATGATGTAGGTGCGAGAACGTGTCTTGCCGGTCAGGCGGCGGCATGACTCGTAGGCGTTCGGACGCAGGTTGCCGTCGAGCAGGATGACGTCGCCGGACGCGGGCGGCTTCTCGATCAGCTCGTCGACGCCGCGCACGTGGGCGCATTGCCAGCCGGCGAGCCCGCTCGCGGCGGCTCGGGTGGACGCCAACATCGATTCGTCTGCGGTCACGATGCGAACGGTGCGCAGTGCTTCAGCCATGGATCACCTTGGGGCTCACCTCGAGAGTCCGTCGCGGGCCGAATGGACGCGCCGTACGGCCTCGAAAGGAGCGTCGAATACCGCGGTCCCGGCGTCAAGCACCGAGGACGGATTAGGCGCCGGAGGAGAGCTCCTCGAGCCACTCCGCCGGCATGTCGTAGTTCGCGAAGACGTTTTGGACGTCGTCCAAGTCGTCGAGCGCCTCCACCAACTTCAGGATGCGTCGGGCGTCGTCCTTGTCGGCCAGCGCGACGCGGTTCTGGGGCACGTAGGCGAGCTCCGCGGAGCGGAAGACGAGCCCGCGTTTGTCGAGCGCGGCCTTGACCGTCAGGAACTCCGCCGGCGCGGCGAAGATCACCGCGAGGTCATTGTCGTACTCGATGTCGTCGGCGCCGACGTCGAGCGCGAGCTCGGTGATCTGCTCCTCGTTCTTCCCGGCGGTCTCGACGACGAATATCGCGCGGTGTTGGAAGAGGAACGCGACCGACCCCGGCGCTCCGAGGTTGCCGTGGTGCTTCTCGAAGATGTGCTTGATGTCCGGCGCGGTGCGGTGACGGTTGTCGGTCAGGCACGTCACCATCAGCGCGATGCCGCCGGGCGCATAGCCCTCGTAGACGAGCTCCTGCCAGTCGCCGTCTTTCGAGCCCGTCCCCTTCTTGATCGCGCGCTCGATCGTGTCCTTCGGCATGTTCGCCGCGCGCGCCGCCTCGATCGAGTAGCGCAGGCGCAGGTTCATGTCCGGATCGCCGCCGCCGGTCCGCGCGGCGGAGATGATCAGGCTCGAGATCTTGCTGAAGACCTTGCCGCGCTTCTTGTCGACCGCGCCCTTGCGGCGCGCGATGTTGGCGGAGTGTGAGTGACCAGCCATGGCGAATGGAGCTCGAAGGCTTCGATCGTAACCGGAGCAACCGGACGCTCGCGGGATCTCCCGAAGGCTCCGCGCAGGGCCGGAACGACCGCGCGCGGCGTAGGAGCCGCGCGCGAGTTTTCTGGAGAGCGCCGGCCGAGCCTTAGCGCTTGGAGACCTGGAAGCCGCGGCGTGCGCCGCGACGGCCGTACTTCTTCCGTTCCTTCATCCGGCTGTCGCGCGTGAGGTAGCCCTCGGCGCGCAGCTGGGAGTCGAGCGACGGGTTGATCTCCTTGATCGCGCGCGCAACGCCGAGCATCACCGCGCCGGCTTGGCCGATCGGGCCGCCGCCGGAGACGTTGCAGTGCACGTCGTAGGACGCGTCGAGGCCGGCGAGCTTGAGCGGCGCGAGCGCCTTGCGGCGTTGATCCTCGACCGGGAAGTAGACCTCGATCGGACGGCCGTTGACGACGAAGCCGCCGGCGCCGGGCTTGAGACGAACGCGGGCGACCGAGCTCTTGCGACGGCCAAGGCCCCACTGCAGCGAAGTATCGGACATAGGGATCAGGCCTCCACCTTCACGGGACCTTGCGCGACGTGCGGATGCTCGACGCCCTCGTACACCTTCAGGCGACGGAGCATGTCGTGGCCGAGCTTGGACTTGGGGAGCATGCGGCGCACGGCGAGCGTGACGACGTCGGTCGCACGGCGTTCGCGCACGCGCGCGATCGGCACGGACTTCTGGCCGCCGGCGTACTTCGTGTAGTGGACGTACTCTTTGGTCTCGCCCTTCGTACCCGTGAGCTTCGCCTTCTCCGCGTTGATCACGACGACGTGCGCGCCGGTGATGTGGTTCGCGGTGTAGGTCGGACGGTCCTTGCCCATCAGGCTCATGGCGATCTTGGCGGCCATGCGCCCGAGGTTGTGCTCGGAAGCGTCGTAGAGCAGCCAGCGCTGCTCGACTTCGTGGGTACGGAAATAGGTGGTGCTCATGAACTCGTCCTGTGCGCCCAATGGACCGTCGACGCCGTCTGACCGGAGAGACCGGCCCGCGCGGCGGGTCCGAAGGGCGGAACAAGGTAGCGACGCGTCACCTGGCCATCAATCCCCAGCGCCGAGGTTCCGTCAGGGACCGGTGACCCGGATCCAGACCTCGGGGCCGGGCGACGGGACGCCGAGCGATGGAACGCCGGGTGGCCGAGCGCCGGGCGAGGCGGCGCCGGGCTCCGGCTCGCTCGCGAGCCCGATCAAGAGCTTGCGTCCCTGCGGCAGCGCCGGGTTGATCCAACCCGGCGGACGTCGATCCCCGGCCAGCGCCGCCGGCAGCGGGCTTGCGAACGGCCAAGTACCGTGCTCGGTCCAAGTGCCCGCCTCGTCACGGGTCCAAACGGCGGCGAGGTCGCCCCAGCGATTGCCCGCGCGGTCCGGGGGCGCTTCGCGGGCGGCGTCGGCGCGGCCGAGCAGCGCCCCGGTGCCCAGCACGGTCGTCCGAGCCGGCCCGGCGCCTCGCGCGTCGATTCGGACGTCGAGCGCGGTCTGTGCCGGTTCGACCGCCAGCGCGAGCGGCGGCTCGACTCCCAGGTCGAGGCGGTCGCGCGCCGAGACCCAACGCACGCCGTCGCCCACCGAACCGTCGGCTCCGAGCTCGAAGTCGAGGACGATCCGAGTGCGCGGCGGCGCATCGAACGCGAGCTCCAGCGAGAGCACCGCGACGGCGGTCAGCGCGCCGACCAGCAGCGCGCGAGCTCGGTTCGCCCGCACGCGCGAGACGAACAGCACGCCGGCGACGACGAGCGTCAACGCGGCGAGGCTCGGCGCGAGCGACCGAGCGGGCGGCGGCGGCGCGCTGCGAGTGCGCAGCGCGAGCGGCAACGCCGCGAACGCGCGCTCGCGCTCCGCGTCGGGGCGCCAACCAACGAACCGAAGCCGTGGATCGGACACGCTCGGCACGAGCGCGTCGAAGCCCTCGCGTGTCGGCAACGGCACGTTCAAGGTGCGCGATTCGCCCGCCGCGAGGTCGAGCAACAGCGTCGCGCGACCGGCGCCGCCGAAATCGAGCGTCGCACTCGCGAGCGGACCGGTCGCCGCGAGCTCGGCGATGCGCAGGCGCGACGCGTCGGTCGCGTGCGTCTCGGTCGCGTGGGCCTCGGCGGCGAGCGCGGCGCAAACGAGCAGCGCGAGATTCACGCTCGCTCCTTGCGCGCGAGCCGCGTCGCGACTGCGAAGAGCAGCAACGCCGCGCCGAGCGGCGCGAGCGGCAGCGCGCGCCAACCGGACGCAAGGTCGCGCGCGGCGAGCTCGCGACTCCATGCGAGCGGGCTCGCTTCGTTCGCGAACGCGAGCCACACGGGAGCGCGCGCCGCTTCGTCGGCGGCACCCCACTCCAGCGCGGCGACGAGCGCGGGCACGCCGAGCGCGAGCACGAACCAAACCGTCCGACCGATCCGTGCGCCGAGCTCGGAACGCGCGCTCCGCTCGAGCGCGACGCCCCACGCCGCGAACACCGCGAGCGCGGCGAGTGCGCGGGCGCTCCCTTCGGCCCAAGGGTCGCCCGAGCGCAAGTCGGCGCCGAGAGCGAGCGCGAGCACCGGCAGACACGCCGCGACGCTCGAAAGCGCGGACCACGCGCGCTCGCCGAAGCCGGCGAACGTCAGCGCGGCCGACCACACCAACACCACCCACCCGACGTGCGAAGCGGGCGCGAGCGTCCACGCCGGCGAGCCGACGAGCTCCAGCAGCACGCTCGCCGCAGAAACCGCGAAGGCGCAAGCGAGCACGAGCGAACGCACGTCAGCGAGCGCCTTCGAAGCGCGAGGTCGGAGGTCGAAGCGGCGAGCCCGACACCGCGCTCACTCCGCCCGCTTCGGTTTCGCGCCGAGCTTCGAGCGCGGATCGTCCTTTGGGAAGCCGCCGCGAGGCAGGATCTCGGGCATGTCCCAGCGCACGTCGGCGATCTCCCAGTCGAAGTTCGGCGTGCCCCGGTCGTCGATCGGCTCGAGGTGTCGCAGCGCCTGATCGAGGCTCGTCCACTTCTGCGCGACCGGCAATTCGCCGGGCTCGTCGGTGTTCGGCGCACGGCCGAACAGCACGCGTCGGCCGGCTTCCATCAGGATCACGGTCCCGCCGTTCTCGACGGTCGCGGTGCGCGACTCGCGCGCGTCGATCACGATGCGGCCGAGCTCGTCGAGCGAACGCGGCTCGAGCGACTCCCACATCGACTGCGCGACCGCGAAGCCGTCGACCGCGGCATCGGGCCAAACCACGGGACCGGGGTGCAGGCGCTCGACGCTCGCGCCGACCACGACCACCGGCAGGTAGCCGCCCCGGTTGTGCTCCGGCGGCGCAGGCCAGCGTCCGGGGAGCAGGTAGCCGTCCGCGGAAACCGGCTGGAACTCGCCGCCGATCTGCACGCACGCGATCGGAGTGCGCAGCCGGATGTCGAGGCGCAGGCCGTCCGGCCAGAGCACCTTCGGATCGGCCACTTCGGCGACGAACGGCAGCGTGGAGATCGCCGCGACCGCGCGGTCGAGCGACTCGTCGTCCTCGCTCGCGATCGGTCCGAGCGCGGCGAGCTTCACGCGCAGCTCGTTCTCCCAACGCGGATCGACCCACGTCGCGCCGGAGAGCAAGCGCACCTTAGACGTGTCGACCTGCGCGAAGTCCGAGGCCTGCACGTCCTCGCCCATCAGGTAGAGGAACCAGACGACGATCACCAGCGCGAGGCCCGCCGACACGCGCAAGAGCGCGCGCGTGAGGTTCGCGCTCGAATCGACCGGAGCGGGCGGGGCGGATAGCGCGGGCGTTTCCATGGCGATCGCCGCGGCCGCAGGACGGCCGCGGAGGATGCGCCGAAGCGTCAGTTGCGCGCGCCGACGACCACCGACGCGTCAGCGGCGGGAGTCGACGGGACCTGCTTGCGCGACGCTTCTTCGATGAAGAGGTCGATGCAGGTCTGCAGCTCGAGCACTTCGTCGCGCGAGAGCGTCACGGACTTCGAGTTTTGCTGGGCGTGCAGCTCGTGCGAGAGCAACCGCGACACGATCTTCAGCGTGGCCAGCTGACGGGTGATTTGCACGGACTGCTTGGCGTAGCTCAGGGCTTCCATGAAGGTCGGGGGCGCGGAGCTCGTGCTCCGTCGCGATGTGTGGGGTGGCGGGTTCGGTCGGGCGATGCGGTTCGTGCGCGAAGCTCGCTTGCGCACTCGGCGCGTGCGAAACTCGCCGCGGCGCGCGCGGCGGGATTCGTTGCGCACAGTCGAGCGCTTTGATACCCCGATCCACCGCGCCGCTCAAGAGCGCGCTCGCTATCTCGCGCGACGCGCCTCGAGCCACGACCGACACCTAGCATGAGCCACGATCGAACTCCCCCCGCGCGCAGCGATGCTCGCTCCGCGCGACCGGACGACGTCGAGCGCTTCCACGGACTGGTGCTCTCGGACTTCCAACGCCGCGCGATCACCGCGATCCGCTCGGGCGCCAATGTGCTCGTCGGAGCGCCGACCGGAGCGGGCAAGACGTTGGTCGCCGAGTACGCGATCGAGGACGCCGTGCGGCTCGGCCGCCGCGCGATCTACACGGCGCCGATCAAGGCGCTCTCGAACCAGAAGTATCGCGACTTCAAGGCCGCCGGGATCGACGTCGGGTTGCTGACCGGCGACGTGACGCTCGATCCGAGGGCGCAGGTGCTCGTGATGACCACCGAGATCCTTCGGAACGCGATCTTCGAGGGGTCGCGCGATCTGGATGACGTCGAGTACACGATCTTCGACGAGATCCACTTCCTCGACGATCCCGAGCGCGGCGCGGTCTGGGAGGAATCGCTGATCTTCGCGCCTCCTCGGATGCGGTTCATCTGCCTGTCCGCGACGGTTCCGAACATCGCCGAGCTCGGCGAGTGGATCGGCGAGATCCGAGAGCGCGACCTCGTCGTGGTCGAGTCCCACCGGCGTCCGGTGCCGCTGACGCACTGGATCTGGCAGCCTGGACGCGGTTTGACGACCTTCGAGGCCCTCGACAAGGCCCGGAGATCCCATCACGCCAAGGGGCACAAGTCGCGGGTGCGCGAGCGCTTCGTCGACCCCGATCTCGACGCGCTCTTCGACGAGCTCTGCGCCCGCGGCGACCTGCCGGTCCTCTGCTTCGCGTTCAGCCGCAAGGACTGCGAGAAGCTCGCGCGCAGGAACGGCGGACGCGACCTCTTGACCCGCGAAGAGCACGAGCGGATGCGGGCGCTCCAAGAGGAGCTCGCGCGGCTCTTCCAGCTCGAACCGGACGCGCTCTCACGCCCCTACCTCGCGATGGCGCGTCGCGGGCTCGGCTACCACCACGCCGGGATGCTGCCGATCGAGAAGGAGCTCGTCGAGCGCATGTTCACCTCGGGGTTGATCAAGATGCTGTTCACCACCGAGACGTTCGCGGTCGGGATCAACATGCCGGCGCGCGCGGTGGTGTTCAACTCGCTGAAGAAGTTCGACGGCACCAGCGTCGACTGGCTGACGACGCGCGAGTACCTGCAGATGGCCGGTCGAGCCGGTCGCCAGGGCATCGACACCGAAGGGCTCGTCGTCTCGGCGATCGTGCCGCGCGACCTACCGGACGCACCGCTCGCGCGCCTGTCGCAAGGGCTCGCCGAGCCGGTGCAGAGCCACTTCGGTCTGTCGTACTCGTCGCTCTTGCACCTGGTGTCGCGGCTGTCGCGAGAACGCGTCGCGGAAGCGTGGGAGAAGAGCTTCCACCGCTTCCAACTGCGCGACCTGAGCGCGAAACGCCAGGACAAGGACCGCAAACGGGTGCACCGCGGCGTCGAAGCCCGGCTCGCGTTCCTCGACGCGCTCGGCTACCTCCGCGGCGACGAGCTGACGCCGCGCGGAAAGACCGCGAGGGCGATCAACGGTTACGAAGTGCAGCTGACCGAGCTCGCGTGGAGCGGGCTGCTCGAAAATCTCCCCCCTCAAGCCCTGGTGATGATCTTCACCGCCCAGGTCTACGAAGATCGGCGGCCACGCGGAGGCACGTTCGTTCCGGCGAAGTGGTTCGGACCCCTGCGGCGGGAGATCGACCGCACGATGGGAGCGCTCGCCGCGAAGGAATCGAGCTTCGGCATCCCCGACGCGCTCAAGGCGCCCGATTGGGGGCTGACCGGCGCCGCGCTCGCCTGGTGCGACGGCCGCTCGTTCGACGAGCTCTCGGAGTTCGCGGAAGCGAGCCCCGGCGACATCTGCAGGACTTTCCGCATGGCGCTCCAGCTCTTGCGCCAGTTGAAGCACGCGATCGACCCCGCGTGGGATCTCGGCGAACAGCTCGCGCAGGCGATGGCGCTGCTCAACCGCGACGAGGTCGACGCCCGCGCGCAGCTCGAACTGGGCTGACGGATTCTTCATTCGGGTTCGGCGAGCGGCGAGCGCTCGAATACCGGCTCTAACCGGGTCCCCAAATGCCGATAGAGGCGGTTGCCAACCCAGGAGGCTTGGGTATGTTCGCTGACTCCACGCATCGATCGAGCATCGGCCACTGTCAGCCCCGATACCCCCGCTATCGTCGACCCGTCCCCATGCGAATTGCTCCCAGCCTGCTGCTAGCGGCCTTGACCCTGCCGCTCGCCGCTCCCGCGTACGCCGACAAGCCCACGCCCGCCGCCTCGGCCGATACGACGAAGCGCGAAGTGCAAATCACCGTCGACGCGACGACCACGCTCGCCGGCACGCTGCTTTCGCCGAAAAGCTCGAAGCAAGGCGCCCCGGCGGTGCTGATGGTCCACGACGCCGGCGGCAGCCGCGCCGACGTGAAAGATCTCGCCGAGAAGTTTTTCAAGCAGGGGTTCTTCGTGCTCTCGGTCGACCTGCGCGGCCACGGCCAAAGCGCGGTCGCGGGCACCGAGTTCTCGTCCCTCGACGACCAAGCCAAGACCACGCTCTGGAACGCCGCACTGGCGGACGTGAAGGCGAGCCTGAGCTTCCTGCGCGAGCAACCCGGCGTGCAGGTCGCGAGCCTGTCGCTCGTCGGCTATCGCACCGGTTGCACCCTGGTCACGCGCCATGCGCTGCGCGACGAGGCGGTGCGCGCGCTCGCTCTGATCGACCCGCAGGCGGACCAGTACGGTCTGAGCGTGATGAAGGACGTCGAAGGCCTCGGCGGCTTGCCGACGCTGGTCGTGCTGCCCAAGGGTGACGACCGTTCGGAGAAGCGCTTGGTCGAAGCGGCCTCGCGCGCGACCAGCGTCAAGAACGCCGACGCGCTGACCGTGTTGCCGTCCAAGGAAGGCAGCGGCACCACGCTCGCCGACAAGCGCGTGCCCGCCGAGATCGTCAAGTGGATCCAAGGGCGCGTCAGCCCGCAAAAGGGCAAGGGCTGAGCCCACCCCTCGCGATCGGCCGATCCTCCGGCCAGTCCTTCGGTGAACGAACGGCGCGTGCCTCACGCGCCGTTCTGCGTTCGAGTGCCCGCGTTCGAGTGCCCGAGCTCACGTATCCAACTGCGTGCGCCCGCAGAGTGCGCGAGACTTCGAACTGGCGGAGCCCAATCACCGAGCGACTTCGAGCGAGCTCGCTCGCCGATTCAGTCGCTGTGCGAGACGCGCTTCGTTCGAATCCGCTCCGCGCGAAAGCGAGAAGAAGCCGACCGTGACATTCGAGTAACCGGCTGCACGCCGCCGAATAGAGCGAGCGCATCGAGCTGAGTCGCTCCCCGGCCTTCCTCCCTTTGCCTTTCCCCGCGGGCCCCCACCCGCGCCGCTCTCGCGAGCGGACCCTCCTGCCGAGGCAAACCCCCGATGGCCAACTCCGCGACTCTGCGTCTCTTCCGCTTCGCGCGCAACGCGTGGCAAAACTCACCGTGGGTCGTCATCGCCGTGATGGCCCACGTCATTCTCGGAGCTGCCTTGAGCATCGTCTCGTGGCGCGACCGAGCCAACCCATTCGACGAGACGCTGCTCTCGGTCGCGCCGTCGAAGTCGACGGCTCCGCCGATCGAGCTCCCGCCCGAGGAGCCCCCGATCGATCGCACGCCGCCGCCCGCCGACGAGGTCCGCGAGCTCGTGACTCCGACGGAAGCGCTGATCGACTACATCCCGACCGATCAGCTCGACCTCTCAGTTCCGATCGGCGACCCGGATCTTCCGCCGAGCGATGACGATTTCTCGCCGAGCGGGTCCAGCAACATCGGCACGGGCGGTCCGGGCATCCGCGGCAACGGTCCGACCACGCGAGGACCGGGCCGCGGCAACGGCACCGAGGTCGGCGGACGGCCGCCGCTCGCTCCGCCGCAAGCGACCCAGGAAGCGGTGTTGCACGGCATGCGCTGGCTCGCCCGCCACCAACAGGAAGACGGCTCGTGGTCGATCGCGCGGCTCGGCGACATGTGCGCCGACCCGACCTGCCGGGTCGACGCCGCGAGCTACACCGAGCACTACGACGAGGGGCTCACGGGCCTCGCGCTGCTCGCGTTCCTCGGCGCGGGCTACCACCACGCGTCGCCCGAGCTCCTGGTCGATCCGATCAAGGCGCGCCAGCACCGCGTCGGCGACATCGTCAAGGCAGGCTTGCGCGCGCTGACCTCGCGCCAGAAGGACGACGGCTCCTTCAGCGCCGCGCGCCCGTTCATGTACAACGAAGCGCTCTGCACGATGGCGCTCTGCGAAGCCTATTGGCTGAGCGGCGCGCGGCCGTGGCGCGAGAGCGCCGAGCGAGCGGTCGCGTTCGTCGTCGCGGCGCAGAAGCGCAGCCCGCGCGGCACGGGCTTCTGGGGCTGGCGCTACGGTCCGCGCGAGGACGTGACGACGACCGACCTCGAAGGCGACGAAACCGCGCTCGCCGCGTTCGAGAGCGATCTCTCGGTGAGCACCTGGGCGGTGATGGCGCTGAAGTCGGCGCAGCTCGCGGGTCTCGACGTGCCGCAGGAAAGTCTCGACGGCGCGCTCGAGTTCGTGCGCTGGGTTTCCCGCAACGACGGCCGCGCGGGCTACCTCACGCCCGACGGCGCGGGCCTGTCGATCAGCGGCTTCAACGATCAGTTCGCGTACCACACCGCGGCGATGAGCGCGTTGTCGATGTGCGGGCGGACCTTCCTGGCGCACGACGCGGGAGATCCGTTCCTCGAAGCCGCAGCTCGACAGCTCGTGCGCGACCTGCCGGTGGTCAGCCAGGATCGGCTCTCGGTCGACTACTACTACTGGTACTACGGCTCGCTCGCGCTGAACCAGTTCGACGGACCGGACAGTCCCGCGCACACCGACAAGTACTGGGGACCGTGGAACCACGCGATGGCGGACGCGCTGGTCGGCCTGCAGGAGCGCGAACGCGAGCGCTGCTCGCAAGGCGCGTGGCTCGTGCCCGATCGCTGGAGCTACACCGGCGGTCCGGTGTACTCGACGGCGCTGAACGTGCTCACGCTCGAGGTCTACTACCGCTACGAGAACGCCTTCGGCGTGCGCGACGAACGCGCGAAGAAGGCGCCGGGGAGGAGAGGAGGGGAGGCAGCGCGTAGCTCGCAGCGCGCTGCAGGGAGGGAGAAGGCGCGTCAGCGCCGGGCGCGTGCTCGCTGCGGAAGCGCGAGCACGCGCCCTTTCGTTTTGGCGACGCGCCAGAGCACGTCCGCGAACCAGCCGCGGCGATCCTGGAAGACCGCTTCGCCGGCGAAGCCCGAGACCTCGGCGAGGCGCGCGAGCTCGGCGAGCGTGTACTTGCGCGACGATTCGGTGTGGATCGCCTCGTGCGCGCCGAAGTGGAAGCTGCGTCCGAGCGCGTCGATGGCGACCTCCTGTTCCGCCAGGCTGACCAGGTAGCTCTCGATCGCGCTCGTGCGCGGCTCCCACGTGCTGTAGAAGCGGAAACGGCCGCGTTCGAAGCGGCCGCCGAGCTCGCGATCGATCCGCGCGAGCAAATTGAGGTTGAACGCAGCGGTGAGCCCGCGCGAATCGTCGTAGGCTCGCCGCAGCACGTCGACGTCCTTGACGAGGTCCGCGCCGACGAGCACGAGGTCGTCCTCGCGCAACGCGAGCCCGAGCTCGCCCAGGAACGCGCGCGCGCCGTCGAGGCTCGAGTTGCCGATGTTCGAGCCGAGGAAGAGCACCAGCTTGCGCTTGGTCGAACGCTCGGCGAGCCACGCGAGTCCGCTCGCGTACTCCGCGACCAACGTCTCGCCAGCGAGCGTCGGGAACTCGCGCGCGAGCGTCGCCGCGAGCGAACGGCTCGCCGACTCGGAGATGTCGATCGAGAAGAACTCGAAACGCGCGCCGAGCTCGAGGAAGCGGCGGATCAGAATGCCGGTCTTGCGCCCGTCGCCCGCTCCGAGGTCGACGAGCTCGAACGGCTCGTCGCCGAGCGCGCGCACGAGTTCGACGGCGTGCTGCTCGAACACCTCGGCCTCGCAGCGCGTCAGGTAGTACTCGTCGAGGTCCATGATCGAATTGATCAGCTCGCTGCCGCGCGCGTCGTAGAACCACTTGCACGAGAGGTGCTTCGGCTCGGCGGACAGGCCTTCGAGCACGTCGCGCGCGAACGCCGCGCGCTCCGCGGACGGAACTTCGGACGCTTGGATCAGACGGGCGGAGATCGTCATCGGGCCGACTGCTCGCGCGCGAGGCGCACGCCGGTGAACTGCCAGCGCTTCTCGGGTTGGAAGAAGTTCCGATAGCTCGCGCGGACGTGACCGCGCGGCGTCGCAACCGAGCCGCCGCGCAGGACGAGCTGACCGCTCATGAACTTGCCGTTGTATTCGCCGAGCGCGCCCGGAAGCGTGCGGAAGCCCGGGTACGGCAAGTACGCCGACGCGGTCCACTCCCAGACGTCGCCGAAGAGCTGCGCGAGGCCGGTCGAGTCGCGCGGAGCCGGCCGGACATGCACTTCAGCGCCGTCGAACAGGTTCGCGTCGGCGAGCGCGCGCTCGAGCCCGGTGAGTTCGGCGGCGTGCTCCCACTCGAACTCGGTCGGCAGGCGCGCGCCGCGCCAACGCGCGTACGCGTCGGCCTCGAAGTGGCTGACGTGCACGACCGGCAGGTCGCGCTCGAGCGCGTGGCGGCCGTGGAGCGTCGTCTCGCAGCGCTTGCCGTCGACCGTCTCCCAGTAGAGCGGACCATTCCATTGGAGGCGCTGCACCGCGGCCCAGCCATCGGAGAGCCAGAACTCCGAACGGCGGTAGCCGCCGTCCTCGACGAACTCGAGGAACTCGCCGTTGGTCACCGGTCGGTCGGCGAGCGAGAACGGTCCAAGCCACACGCGATGACGCGGCCCCTCGTTGTCGAACGCGAACCCCGCGCGGTCGTGGCCGACTTCGACCAGCCCGCCGGCGAACTCGATCCAACTCGCCGAGCGTGCTTCTCGGCGCGCGAGCGTTTCGCGGCGCGGTCGATACGCCGGACGCGACGGGTTGCTCGCCAAGATGTGCTTCAAGTCGGTCAGCAAGAGCTCCTGATGCTGCTCCTCGTGGTTCAACCCGAGCTCCAGCACCAGCGCGAGCTCCGCGCTCGGCGTCCCCGCGCGGTCGAGGAACTCGACCATCGCGTCGTCGATCGCCGCGCGGTAGCGGCGCACCTCGTCGACCGTCGGACGCGACAGCGTGCCGCGCGACGCGCGCTCGGTGCGCGCACCGACCGCCTCGTAGTAGGAGTTGAACAGGAAGCTGAAGCCCGGGTCGTACGCTCGCCATCCGGGCGAGAACCGCGCGAGCACGAATGCTTCGAAGAACCACGTGGTGTGCGCCAGATGCCACTTCGGCGGCGAGACGTCCGCGATCGTCTGGACGACGTGATCCTCGAGCGTCAGCGGCGCGGCGATCGATTCCGTCCGTCGGCGAACGGCGCGGTAGCGCGCGGACCCGACACTCGCCGCCGAGTCCGGGACGAGGGTGGACTCGCTCATGGCGCGCATGATCGGCCCCCGCGCTCGACGCGTCAACGCGCGCGAGCGCGATCTCGTGCTTGAAGTGCAACCGTTCGACGCTCCAATCGGTCCCCTTGAGACGCGCAGCGATGACACCCACCGACGCCGGCACGATCGACTGGACGGAAGTTCACGCGCTGATCCGCCGCGTGTGGGGCTTCGACAGCCTGCGCCCGATGCAGGACGAAGCGCTCCAGGCTTCCTTGGCGGGCCGGGACGCGCTCGTCGTGCTCGCGACCGGCAGCGGCAAGAGCCTCTGCTACCAAGCGCCGGCGCTGCTGCGGCCGGGCCTGACCGCGGTGGTCAGCCCGCTGATCTCGCTGATGAAGGACCAGGTCGCCGGCCTGCTGGAGAACGGCGTTCGCGCGGTGATGCTCACGAGTGCGCAGGACGCGAACGAGCGCCGGCGCGCACGCGCGGAACTCGCCGGCGGCGCCGTGAAGCTGCTGTTCGTCGCGCCCGAGCGACTGGTGCTCGACGGATTCTTCGACGAGCTGTTGGAGCTCGGACTCTCGACGCTGGTCGTCGACGAAGCGCACTGCATCAGTCACTGGGGCCACGATTTCCGGCCGGAGTACCGCCGACTCGGCGAGCTGCGCGTCCGCGCGCCGCACGTTCCGATCCAGGCCTTCACCGCGACCGCGACGCCGCGGGTGCGCGACGACATCGTGCGCGAGCTCGGCCTGGTCGATCCGGCGCGCCTGGTCGGCGGCTTCGACCGACCGAACCTGACGTACCGCTTCCAACCGCGCGGGGATCTCGTCGAGCAGGTGGTCGAGGTCCTCGGCCGCCACCGCGGCGAGGCAGGCATCGTCTATTGCCTGCGGCGCCGGGACGTCGACGAGCTCTCGGCGGAGCTCGTGCGTCGCGGCGTCGATTGCGTCCCCTATCACGCCGGCCTCGCGCCCGAAGTGCGCGAGAAGAACCAGGACCGCTTCGTCAACGACGAGGTCCAGCTCGTCGTCGCGACCGTCGCGTTCGGCATGGGCATCGACCGCTCCGACGTGCGCTTCGTCGTCCACGCGAGCCTGCCGAAGGGACTCGAGCAGTTCAGCCAAGAGACCGGCCGCGCGGGCCGCGACGGACTCGAGTCCGAGTGCGTGATGTTCTTCTCGACCGCGGATTTCGTCGCGTGGCGCGCGCTCGTCGAAAAGAGCTCGAACGAGGCCGGCGAATCGAGCACCGATCTCGACGGGCAGCTCGAGCGCCTCGCCGAGATGATGCGATTCGCGTCGGGCGCGCGCTGTCGTCACCGCGTGCTGGTCGAGCACTTCGGCGAGACGTGGAGCGGCGCCGACCGCTGCGGCGCGTGCGACGTCTGCCTCGGCGAGCTGACGCCGCTCCCGGACGCGAGCGTGATCGCCCAGAAAATCCTCTCGTGCGTCGTGCGCGTCGGCCAACGCTACGGCGGCGGTCACGTCACCGACGTGCTGCGCGGGTCGAAGAACGAGCGCGTGCGCGCGGCCGGCCACGACCAGCTGTCGACGTACGGCCTGCTCGCGGCGCACTCGACGCGCGAGCTCCGGCATTGGATCGAGCAACTCGTCGGCAACGAGCTGCTCGCCGTCGACACCGGCGAGTTCCCGACACTCTCGCTGACGCGCGACGGCGTCGCCGTGCTGCGCGGCGAGCGCCCTGCGGTGCTCTTCGCCTTGCCGCAGGCGGCTCGCCGCAGCGTGCGGACGAGCACCTCGGTCGTGCCCGGCGGCCCGGTCGACGGCACGCTCTTCGAGCGCTTGCGCACCCTGCGGCGCGAGCTGGCCCGCCAGCGCGGCGTGCCTCCTTACCTGATCTTCAACGACCGCACGCTCGCCGCGATGGCGGAGCACAAACCGACGAGCCCCGAGGAGCTGCGCGCGATCCCCGGCGTCGGCGAGAAGAAGCTGATCGATCCGGGTCCCGCATTCCTCGCCGAGATCGCACGACATCTCGGAATCTGAATTTTTCTTCGATCGTCCGTAACCAGTCGGTCGATCGAAGGTCTTCCATTCGGAGCAGGAAGAACTTCGACAAGAAGTCAGTCGACGAGTGCGTTCTCGCCGCACTTGCCGTTCTTCGCTCTGGAGAGAAAACTCGATGCAACGCCCGAACCTTGCCTGTCTGGTGCGTCGCGCCGTCCGGTGGACCGCTTGTGGAGGACTCGCGCTCGCGCTGTCCGCCTCCGCGGTGTCGCAGAAACCGGCGCGCGGCACATCCAATCCGAAAGCCGCTCCCGCCGCCGCGGAGCCGACCGAACCTTTGCCGGACAATCCGGACGCACGCCACTGGTCCGCGTGGGCGGCCGAGCACGGCGCGCGCGTGGAATCGATCGGCGGCGGTCGCGTGCTGTTCGTGCATCCCGCGGCGCGCACCAGCCTCTCGGAGGTGCGCACCGTGATCACCTCGACGGTCGCGCGCTTCGACGAGGTGCTCGGCGCGAGCGAATCGCCGCTTCGACCGGTGGTGCTGCTCGATCTCGCGGACGCACAGGGCTTCGGCGCGGCGATGGACGAGCTCGCCGAACAGAATCCGTACGCCGCGGATTGGCTGCGCACGATCGCGGCAAAGCCTAGCGACTTCGTGCTCGAGGATCCGGTCGTTGGCGCGCTCGCATTCTTCACCGGCGAGCGCGAGGAGTGGGATCCGATGAACGAGGTCGCGCACCGCACGTCGCACCTGCTCTTGGTGCAGCGTTTCGGCCACCAGCCGAACTGGCTCCGGGTCGGGCTCTCCTGGACCCTCGAGCAGGACGTGCGCGGCTCGATCTACTGCTTCCCGGGCCGCAGCGACTTCGTGTCGGTCGCCGAGCACGGAGGTTGGTCGAGCGAGCTCGCGTCGCTCTACAAACCGAAAGGCAGACCGCCGATCACGATCGACGAGCTCTGCCGCCTCACCCGCGGCTGCTTCCAGGCCGACGCCGCGGCGCGGGCCTGGGGCGCGGCGCGCTACTTCGTCGAGCGCGAGCGCGAGGCGCTGCCGAAGATCCTGGCGGACCTCTGCTCCGCGTGGGAAGAGCAAAGCCGCGAGACGCACGCCGACGGCTCCTGGGTGCGCAAGCCGAACTTCGAGCTCGACGCGGCGTCGCAGGCCGCGGTCTTCGAGCGCCACGCCGGCCCGGAAGTGTGGAAGCGGATCACCGAGGCGTTCCGCGACGCCCGGCGACTGATCCCGGCGTCGGTCAAGCCCGCGCAGAAGACGCGCAAGCGCTGACGATCCTCGGTCGGGCAGCCGACGCGCGGCTGCCCGAGCTTGCCCTGGCGCGCGACCTTGCGACAATGCGCGGCCGCATGGGCTTGCTCCATCTCCGAATCAACGGCGACGATGTCGAGGTCGCGGCCCCGAGCCATTGGACGCTGCTCGAGGTGCTGCGCTACCGCCTCGGCCTGACCGGCTCGAAGCAGGGCTGCGACAAGGGCGATTGCGGCGCGTGCACGGTGCTGCTCGACGGCAAGCCGGTGCTCTCGTGCTTGACGCTCGCCCGCACGGTCGAGGGCCGCGCGGTGACGACGATCGAGGGCCTGATGCCGGCGCACGTCGCGGCGGGAGGCAAAGGCGCCGATCCGGTCCAGGACGCGTTCGATCGCTGCGGCGCGCTGCAATGCGGCTTCTGCCAGAGCGGGATAATGCTCTCGGCGCGCGCGCTGCTCGACCGCAATCCGAATCCGAGCGACGAGGACGTGCGCGCGGCGCTCGCGGGCAACCTCTGCCGTTGCACCGGCTACACGCAGATCTACCAGGCGGTCGAGCTCGCGATCGCCGAGGCGACCGGCAAACGGCCCACGCCGCGCAGCTGGGAGTCCGCCGAGCCGAGAGGGAGCCCCTGACGTGGCCGCGCGCGATCGACACGGCAAGGACGCGCCCTGGGGCGAGTTCGCGATCGTCGGCAAGCCGCAGCGCAAGGTCGACGGGCTCGCGAAAGCGACCGGCGCCGCGATCTACGCGGACGACATCGCGCTGCCGGGGATGCTGCACGCGAAGACGCTGCGCAGCCCGCACGCGCACGCGAGGATCGTCTCGATCGACGCGAGCAAGGCGCTCGCTCTCCCCGGCGTCCATGCGGTGATCACGGGCAAGGACTTGCCCGTCAAGTACGGCGTGATTCCCTGGACGCCGGACGAGAACGCGCTCGCCGTCGACAAGGTCCGCTTCATCGGCGACCCGGTCGCCGCCGTCGCCGCGGTCGACGAGGACACGGCGAACGAGGCGCTGAAGCGGATCCAGGTCGAGTACGAGCTCCTCCACGCCTACCTCGACCCGCGCGAGTCGCTGACTCGCCACGACCCCGCAATCCACGAGGGCCGCAAGGAAGGCAACGTCTCGAAAAACGTGTTGCTCGAATTCGGCGCGGTCGATCAGGCGCTCGCGACGAGCGACGTGATCGTCGAGGACGAGTACACCTTCCACGGCACGACGCACGCGGCGATCGAACCGCACTGCGCGGTCGCGCAATACTCGGCGGATTGCGTCCTGACCGTGTGGTCGGCGACTCAGATCACTCACTACGTGCATCGAGCGCTCGCGCGCGTGCTCGAGCTCCCGCCGCACAAGATCCGCGTCGTGCAACCGTGCCTCGGCGGCGCGTTCGGCGGCAAGAGCGATCCGTTCAGCCTCGAATTCTGTGTCGCGAAGCTCGCGATGAAGACCGGCCGACCGGTGAAGATGCTCTACACGCGCGAAGAGGTCTTCTACTGCCACCGCGGGCGTCACCCGATGCAACTTCGCTATCGCACGGGCGCATCGCAGGACGGCAAGCTCCAAGGCGTCGACGCGAGGGTCTTGATCGACGGCGGCTCGTACAGCTCGTTCGGCTTGGTGACGACCTACTACGCCGGCCAGTTGCTCACCGGACCCTATGCGTTCCCCACTTACCGTTTCGACTCGACGCGCGTCTTCACCAACAAGCCGCCGTGCGGACCGAAACGCGGCCACGGTTCGGTGCAGCCGCGCTTCGCGTTCGAGGTGCAGCTCGACCAGCTCGCGGAGAAGCTCGCGCTCGATCCGATCGAGATCCGCCGCCGCAATTTCGTCGGCGAGCACACGACGACGGTCAACGGCCAACGGATCACGTCGAACGGCTTCCTGGCCTGCCTCGACCAAGTCGAGCGCGCGAGCGACTGGAAGACGCGCCACGGCAAACTGCCCTTCGGCCGCGGACTCGGCGTCGCGGGCTCGATGTACATCTCGGGCACGAACTATCCGGTCTACCCGAACCAGATGCCGCAGGCCGGGATCCAGCTGAAGGTCGACCGCTCGGGCCTGGTGCTCGCGTTCACCGGCGGCAACGACATCGGTCAGGGCTCGAATTCGGTCGTGCAGTACATCGTCGCGGAAGAGCTCGGGCTCGCGCTCGACCAAGTGCGCGTCGTCGCCGCGGACACCGACCTCTGCCCGGTCGACCTCGGCGCGTACTCGAGCCGCGTCACGTTCATGGTCGGCAACGCGACGATCGACGCGTGCCGCAAGCTGCGCACAGAGCTCGTCGAAGCGCTCGCCGCGCACTGGAAGATCGACGCGAAGCGCGTGCGCCTGATCCACGGCGAGGCGCTCGATCTCGAGGACTCGACCCATCACCTTCCGATCGTCGAGGTCTTTCATCTCGCCGAGGAGCGCTTCGACACGCTCGGCGCGACGGGTTCCTACAACACGCCCGAGCTCGGCGGTCCCTACCGAGGCGGCACGATCGGCGCGTCGCCGGCGTACTCGTTCACCGCGCACGTCGCCGAGGTCACGGTCGACGTCGAGACCGGCCGTGTGCGCTGCGAAAAGGTCTGGATCGCCCACGACTGTGGTCGCGCGCTCAATCCGATGCTGGTCGCGGGCCAGATGGAAGGCTCGGCCTACATGGGCGTCGCGGAAGCGTTGATGGAAGAGCACACCGTCAACCGCTTCGGTCTGCACCGCGGGCCGTCGCTGCTCGACTACCGAATCCCGACGTCGGTCGACACGCCCGAGCTCGCCGCGCTGATCGTCGAGAGCCTCGACCCCGAAGGTCCGTACGGCTCGAAGGAGGCGGGCGAAGGCCCCCTTCACCCGTCGATTCCCGCGATCTCGAACGCGATCTTCGACGCGGTCGGGATTCGCTTGAAGCACTTGCCGTTCACGCCGGGCAAGGTGCTCGCCGCGCTCGCGGAGCTCCGCGCGCACTCGGGCGAGCCCACGCTCGCCGGAGAAGCCCGCTGATGCTCCGTCTGCCGAAATTCGAGGTGGCGACGCCGACCAGCGTCGGCGAGGCGATCGCGCTGCTCGCCGAAGCGGGCCCGAGCGCTTTGGTCGTCGCCGGCGGCACCGATCTGCTGCCGAACCTGAAGCACGAGCTCGCGACCCCGGAGCTCGTCGTGTCGCTCGCCGCGATCCGCGAACTCGTCGGCATCCGCGTCGACGCGGATGGCGCGCTCGCGATCGGCGCGATGACGACGCTCGCCGAAGTCGCAGCGAGCGAGCTCGTGCGCACGCGCGCGCCGGCGCTCGCGCAGGCCGCGTCGCTGGTCGCCGGACCGCAGCTGCGCACGATGGGCACGCTCGGCGGCAACGTGTTGCTCGACACGCGTTGCCAGTGGATCAACCAGTCGTATTTCTGGCGCTCGGCGCTCGGCTTCTGCCTCAAGAAGGACGGCACGAAGTGCCACGTCGTCGAGGGCGGCCAGAAGTGCGTCGCGGCGGCCTCGAACGATACAGCGCCGGCGCTGATGACTCTCGGCGCGACGCTCGAGCTCGAGGGCGCGGCCGGTCGACGCTCGCAACCGCTCGACGACTTCTGGATCGCCGACGGCATCTACAACAAGAAGCTCTCGCACGCCGAGCTTCTGACCGAAGTCCGCGTCCCGCCGACCGCGGCCGGACACCGCGGCGCGTACGGCAAACTGCGCGAGCGCAACTCGATCGACTTCCCGCTGCTCGGCGTCGCGGTGCGACTCGACGTCGACGCCTCGGAGCGCGTGCAGGCGGTCGACATCGTCGTCACGGCGCTCGCGGCCCAGCCGAAGCGGCTCGCGCGCGTCGCCGAGCTCTTGATCGGGATCGCCGCGCACGGCGCGGAGTTCGAGCGCGCGGTCGAGGCGGTCGCGTCGACCGCGGCGAAACAATGCCACCCGCTGCCGAACATCCCCGGCGATCACGAGTGGCGCAAGGCAATGGTCCCCGTCTGGGTGCGGCGGACACTGCGCGCCGCCGCGGGGCGCGGCGGACCGGTGCACGAGGACTGAGAGTGTGTGAAGGAATCGATCCCACCGTCCACGGAGCCCTCTGTTTGGCGTTCGCTCGCGCTCTCGAACATCGAAACACTCACGTGGCGCGAGGGCGCGACTTGTTCACGCTCCCTGAGCTCCTCGCTCACTCCACGCGAAGCCGCCGACAATCTGGGTGACGGACCTCGAACGCGCGACTACAAACGAGTGACGAGGAAACGTGGAGGTCCCCCATGCTCGCTTGCAGTTTGCTCGCCACCCTCGCAGCCCTGTGCACCGCCCCCGCGCGCGCGCAGGACCGTGAGCCCGCTCCCCCGATCCCTTTCGAAGCCCTCGGCCTGGCGTTGATCGCCGCGGCCGACGCCCGTCGCGGCGGCGAGCCGGTGACCGAAGGCGACGACGCGGAGCTCCTGTTCCTGCGGCGCATCGAGCCGCTCCACCAGCGCATCCGTCTGGGCGCGATCGAGCTCTGGGTCCCCGCGGTGACGATCCAGTGCGACCTGAAGCTCGGTCCCGCGCTGCCGCTCGCGCAGGTCGCGCCGATCGCCAAGGCCACGCTCAAACTCGAGCGTCAGTGGACCGAACTCGCGGGCCTCGACGGCGGCAACGCGGCGCGCGCGAAGAAGGCGTTCACGCGCATCGAGAGCTGGGCGAACTCGCTTTCCGCGCCGCGACTCGCCGAGTCGACTCCGGAGCTCGTCGCCGAGCACGAGTGGTTGTCCGCATGCTTCCGCCGCGACCCGTCGAACTCGAAGTCGCGCGGCAAGGAGAAGCCCTTCGGCATCGTCGTGTTGCTCGCACCAGAGCGACCGCACTACCTCGCGCTGCTCGGCGCGGCGGGCGTGCTCGACGGCCGCTACCAGAAGTGGTTCTGGGATCCGTCGGGCCGGCGAAGCGCTGGCACGCCGCTCTATCGCGGATCGTGTCTGGTGCCATTCGCGTACGGTCCGAACACCGACGAGGGGCCGCACTGCGAGACGCAGCCGCTCGAACCGCAAGATCGCGTGCAGCTGGTGATCCATACGTTGTCGCACACGGTGACGAGCAACGTGACGCCTGTCGCCCCGACGTGGTTCGCGGAGGGGCTCGCGCTCTTCGATACGATCCGCGCGACCGGCGCGGACGAGACCATGTGTACCGGCGTGCGAGAGCAGACGCAGACGATGATGCAGCTCGGTCCCGGCAACACCGCGCGCGGCCCGGCGGGCATGCTGGTGTGGGTGACGCGCGAAGCGTCGCCCTATCGCGAAGGGAGCTCGCCGCGCTTCTTCCTGAAGGAGCTCGCCGCCGCGTGGGATGCCAAGCGCGGCTTCGCGATCCTCGACCTCGACGCGGGCAAGGTGGCTCAGTACGAGCGCGGTCCGCTGCTCGGCGCGCGCGCGGTGCTGCCGGACTCGATCGCCTCCGCGCCGGACGGAGTAAAGAAGGGCTTCGCGGAGTTCTTCCGCGCGTACTGCGCGGGATTCGTCGACTACCTGTTCGAGACCAAGCTCAAGAACGACCGTTTGCTGCACCTCGTGCTCGCGGAACTGCAGACACGCACCTACGACGCGAGCCAGGAAGCTCCGGACGACTTGCTCGAGGCGCTCGAAAAGTGGACGAACAAGTCGCTCGATCCCGCGAGCGCGGGCACCGACAGCGTCGAACGCGCGTTCGGCGACTGGATCTCGCGCAGACGTTAGCGCGTTCGACCCGAGGGTCGCCGGTCGCGCCTGCCGCGAAGACCTGACTTCGGCCCACCGCCGGGAATGCTCTTCGATCTCCGCTGCCCGCCGACCGCGGTCGACGAGCGAGTTTCGAGCGACGGAGGCCTTGGCAATCTTCTGGGTCGGACGGATACTCCGCGTCCGAGGAGCCGCATGACCGGTCCGCGTGATTCCAGCGCCGCCCGCCACCCCGATGACGATCCGCGACTCGCAATCCTCCGAGACGGCTCGCCGTCGGAGATCCTCGGCCGTTTGATCGAGAACGATCCATTCGGCATCGGAGAACGCGCGCTGACCAAGTGCAACCACGAGGCGCTACTGCAGAATCCGGAGCGGCAGATGAACGACGCCACGCTCGCAACGGCGTGCAGCGTCTTGGCCCAGATCGACCGGGGAGTCGCCGCGGCGGTCGTGGACCAAGTCTCGGCGCGCGTGAAGCGTGTGCTGGGAACCGACATCGATTACCCGGTTGAATGCCGAGAGTGGGCCCTACGCCAGCTCGATCGGTCGACAGGCTCTGCCAGGAGTGTGGTGAATGCGTTCGTCTAGTCGTGTCGTGCGTGCATGCGTGGGGGCGATCGCGGTCGTTTGGCTGGTGACGACCTCCCTAGCGTTGTCGCTCGGTCCTCGAATGGCCACCCCCACGGGCGGCGGCTCGACCGGCAGCAGTTCGATTCCCACGAAGGCGATTCTGAAGCCGTAGGTCCGCCACGCCATGCGAGTACGTGTGCTCGGCCTGCTCTGCGCGAGCTGCGTTGCGCTGGGCTTGCTGCTCTGGTTCCAGATCCGGCGACACAGCACGCCGACCGCCACGCAAGGCAATCGCGACGCCGCGACCGCCAACGCCGTGTCGCCCGTGGGTGATCCGGACGCGAGGCCGGCAGTCGGCCTAGACGCGGATCCCTCCACGAACGAGCGCGTGGACGTCGTGACCGCGCTGAATCTCTCGCTCCGAGTCCTCGACGCCGAGCAGCAACCGATTCCCGATGCGGAAGTCACGTTGACGCCGATCCCTGTCCTTGCCGCAACCGGAGAGTGGTTTGCGACCGACTGGGCTGCGCTAGACCGCGAGACATTGACCGCGCGTTCCCGGGCCGATGGCGGCGTCACGTTGCGCTTGCCGGACGAGTGGGGCCCCGATCGACCCGTCGCTCTCGCGGTGACGGCGCCTCACTTCCACGCGTACGTCCGCGGCTTCCCTGGAGCGAGCGATCTCGCGACCTTCGGGACGATCGAGCTTCGTCGCGCGGAGTCACGACTCCGAGTCCTCGGCAACGAATTGACGAGCGGCGAGCAAGTCAGGGTCGAGATCTTTGGCAGCGTTGCACTGCGTCAACGGGGTTCGAGGCCGGCACGCGATGTCGACGCGTGCCGAGTCTTCCACAGAGTGATCACCGTCAGCGGACAGGAGTGGCGCGAGATCTTCGCGACGGACGAGCACTTCGCGTTGGTTGCGAAACTGGGCGCTCTCGTTGCTCCACAACGAGTCGGCCCGCTGCTCGGCGACGTCTCCGTCGTGCTGCTGCCTAGCTTCCGGTTGCGCGGCGAGGTGTCGGAGGGTGGAGCGCGATTCGGAGGCGAGTTCGCCGAAGTCATGGCGGAGCCGCACGGCACGTACGACGCATCGATCTCCATTGAAGTCCCAGTGCGACCTGACGGCACGTTTGGACCCGTCGATTGCCCGATCTCCGGAACCGGGAGAATGGGGTTCTACCTGTTGTCTGCATCCTGCCTGCCGCAGTACCTGACCGTCGATCCGCCGGCCGTCGGCAGCGAGATCTTCGTACGGTTCGATTGCGAGGCGTCGGGCAACCTCGACGTGCGCATCACGGATTCCAACGCGCGACCCGTGGGGCAAGCTGCGGTCGGCGCGTCCTGGACCGTCGATTCGCTCGGTCAGACCGCGATCGCGCTTCCCGCGCTCAGCGATGCCGACGGTATCGCTCGTCTGGTCGTGCCTCAGGAAGGCGCGGTGCGGGTCCGCGCCCGAAAAGGCGGCTACGCGACGGAGGAAGAGGGACCGGTCCTGGTCACGGCCGACGGCGAACGACAGGTCGACGTCGTTCTCCAGAAAGGAGGCCGCATCGAGGGACGGGTCACGTTCGGCGGCCAGCCGGTGACCGACTTCGACATCGCGTACTTCCCGCCCTTGCAGTACGCGGATCTCGCGACGCAGCGATTCGAAGGTCGGAGCGACGGTCGCTTCGTCATCGAGGACGTCCGGGTCCGGCCGCTGATGTTGTATGCACGATCGGACGAGTACCCGCGCAGCGAGCCCGTATCCGTCGCCTTCTCCGAGGACGTCGCCGGACCGTACGACCTCGCGCTCGCGCCTCCTTGTCGGGGTTTCGGCCACATCGTCGACTCCGACACTCGCCAGCCGATTGCCCAAGCGAGCGCATGGGTTTGGAACTCGTGGGAAGGCCAGTTGATGACGCCGCAAGCCGAACCCGCGCCCGCCGACGGCAACGGCCGGTTCGAGGTCGCCGAGCTCCGGCCCGGGGACAACACGATCTGGATCCAAGCGCCCGGCTACCACTGGCTGATGCCGCAGATCGTCGCGCGCGAGAGCGATGAGCAGGATCTCGGTGTCTTTCCAGTGGATCGCGAGGTCCCGATCACCGTGCAACTCGAGTCGGTCCCGCGTATCGACTTCACCGAGTACTCGCTCCGCGCAGACGTGATGTTGATGCACGGACCCGAGCCCTTCGGTCCGGACGGACGGCTTTCGATCCCCGGCTGTGGGATCGGACAGATCAGGCTCTTGATCGACTATCCGGACGGCTCGTTGGTGACGATCCGGCGCTGGATCCACCGAGCCGTGCCCAACACCATTCGTCACCGGATCGAGAGCGAATTCCAACTCAGGCTGACCGCTCGCTCTCGAGGCAACTGCATCGCTCGCGAAGGGGACAACGTCGCGATCGCCTACGACGACGGCACCACCGATGTGATGCGTTGGCTGGTTCTCGACGCCGACG
Source organism: Planctomycetota bacterium (assembly GCA_016220085.1). Lineage (GTDB taxonomy): Bacteria > Planctomycetota > UBA1135 > UBA1135 > JACRIN01. The sequence goes on along the minus strand of JACRIN010000109.1, from coordinate 49,737 downwards.
GAGGAGCGACGATCGACCGGCTACCGAGACGCACGCTCGACGTCTGGGTCTACTCCGGGGAAGAGGTGATCGCGTCGTGCCGTTACGAGCCGACGCTCGATCGCGAGCAGAGCTTGGAAGTCGCGTTGGACTGCCGCCGGAAGCGTCTACGCGTACTGGATGCCGATGGGCGCCCGCACGGAGGCGCGCAAGCGCTGTTGACATGCGCGGGCGATGAGGTCCGCTCGCGGTTCGAGCTGGCGCTCGACGAGCAAGGCGAGGTCGAATTCGCATGGCCACCGTGCGCGGATGTCGTCCTCAGCGTTCTCGGCAACCATCCGCGGTTGGCGTGCAAGGTACACATCGACGAACAGCCGGAACAAGTCGTGCGCTTGGGGCCGGATGCGACCCTGCGCGTGCAGCTTCGTGACGGAGCAACGCCGCTTCGGGGCTACCGACTCGCGGCGGTCGAACCGGTGAGCGTGTGGCCGCTGGCCCCCGGCTACACGGACAGCTCCGGAACCGCGACGTGGGAGTGCGTCGGCGCAACCGCGTACGAAGTCCGCGCCGAGGACCAGGGACTGTGGAGCGCTCGCGTGAGCCTCCTCGCGCGCGATCCATCGGAGCCGCCGCAGGTTCTCCAAGTTCGCCGCACCGGTCGAGTCGTGCTCGACGTCCGCGGTTCGCTCGGCGAGGCGGTCGCGGGCGCGAGAGCCGTGCTGACATCGGCCGAGTTCGGAGAGTCCACCGATCAGTGGCTCGCGGACGGGCGGCTCGGTTCGGTCGAGCCCGAGAGCGACACGGCAGGGCGCGTCGCCTTCGTCGGACTCCCGAACGGCGAGTACGCGTGGTCGGTCACCGCGGCGGATGGCCGCGCGAGTTCAGGCACCGTCGCGATTCCTCCCGCTGGCGAGGCGCGGGTCGAAGCGCTCCTGGCGGACTGAGGCGCTTCCGTCGCGGGTTCAGCGTCCGCCGAGGTCGCGTTCGAGCTTTTCGAGGCGCGCGGTGAGCTCGGCGACCTTGGTCTCGAGCGTCGCGACGCGCGGTTCGACACCGGCCGTGCTCGCAGGCGCGTGCGAGCGCGGCGCGTCGCTCGAACCCGGCGCCGCCGGCTCGTCCTGCGAATGGAGGTTCGGTGAGAGCAATTGCATGAACCGCTCGGCGCGCGAGCCCGGCGCCGGGTCGATGCGCTTCGCGTAGCCCTTGGTGATCAGCTCGACCATCACCGCCGACAGACGTTCGAGCGTCGGAATCTCCGCCATGCGGCTCGCGCGCGCGCGCAGGTCGCCCGGCGTTTGCGGACCGCGCATCAAGAGCTCGGCGAGCACCGCGAGCTCCGCGTCGACGAGGCCGAGGCACTCGCGCGCGTTGTGGCGATACTTCTCGACGCGGCTGCCCGTCGGCACGACGCGGCCGGCGAGCTGCTTCATCACGAGCCCCTGCAAGCCGACGTGCACCTCCGCCTCGGACCAATCGGTCACCGGCCAGCGGTTCGACTTCTGATTGCAACCGACCGTCGCCGAGTTCAGCGACAACGGATACTGCTCCGCGGTCGTGCGCTCCTTCTCGAAGAGGACACCGAGCAGGCGCGCTTCGTGGCCGTTCAGTTGGATCTTGGACATGCGAGGCTCCTCTAGTTGGCCGCGGGCGGGAAGGCGAGCACGACGACGCGTTCGTCGCTCGCCGCGGGCTCGGGCGGCGTCGCGGTGACGCGCTCGATCCGCAGCTTGACGCCCGGGTAACGCAGCTCGGCGTACGCGCGGACGCTGTAGTCGGTGTGGAGCGCGAGCCGCTTCTCGCGCCCGTTCGCGGTGAAGACGAGCTCGGGGCGCAACGCCTCGACCGTCAGCGTCTGGCCGGCGCGAGAGAGCAGCAGCTGGGTGTCGAAGCGCGCGAAGAAGTCCTGGATCGAGCGCGCGCCGAGCGCGATCGAATCGGGCGTCTCGCGGACCAGCCCGCCCGAGCGCACCGGGTACGCGAGCAAGAGCAGCGCGAGCCCGAGCAGCGCCGCGCCGCCGAGCTTCGCGCCCCGGCGTTGCAAGGCGAGCGCGTGTTCGGCGACGTAACCGACGAGCAACGCGGCGATCGGCAGGAACGGCAGCGCGTACCAAGCGCGCTTGTCACCCGACACGCCGGTGACGAAGATCGTGAGCCCGGCCCAGAACAGCAGTCCGGTCAGCGGCCTGCGCTCGGCGAGGCTCGGCTCCGCCTTGCCGCGCGAGAGTGCGACCGCCGCGCCGATCAGCGTCACGATCCCGAGCACGGTCAGCAGGTCGCTCGTGTGCGCGGACACGTCGGTGCCGAACGGCGGGAAGAGCGCGGCCGCGGCGCTCGCCATGACCTCGTGCATCTGGAAAAAGCCGCCGAGCACGCTCGCGCGCGCGCCACCGCCGAGGCCGCCGATCACGACGAAGCGCGCGGCGAGGTAGAGCGCGGTCGACACCAGCGCCGGCGCCGCGAACGCGAGCGCGGCGCGCAGCCGCGGTCCGAGCGAGGCGCCGCCGCCGACTGCCGGCCTCGCGAGCGCGAAGAAGACGAAGAGCAACGGAGCGACGAGCACGCCGCTCTCCTTCGAGCCGCACGCGAGCATCGCGAACAGCCCCGCGAGCCACGCGCGCAGGCGCGCCGGGCGTTCGGTCCGCGGCACGCACGCGAACGCGGCGACGGTGAAGAGCACCGCCATCAGGTCCGCGCGACGCGCGGGCGCCGGCAGCACTTCCCAACCCAGCGGATGCAACGCGAAGAAGAGCCCCGAGAACAGCGCTGCCGCGAGCGCTCGCGGGCCGAAGAGCGTCCGCGCGAGCACGAACGTCGCGAGCGAGGCCGCGGCCCAAAGCGAGAGGTCGGTCAAGTGGAAGCCGAACGGCTCGACCCCCCACAGTGCTCGATCGATCGCGAACGAGAGCTGCACCCAAGGCCGGTAGAAGTCGCCGAGCGGGTAGCGGCCGTCCATCAGCTCGGCGGTGAGCAGCTTGCCGACGTCGCCAACGCCTTCGACGTGCGCCGAAGCGATCAGCGGGTACGCGTCCCAACCGAAGAACGGCAGCGAGAGCAAGCCGTACCACGCATAGAAGCAGGCGAGCGCCACCACCGCGGCGAGCCCGCACGCGGCGAGCGTGACACCACTGGTGCGCGCTGCGGTTCGAGATTCGGCGCCCATGGTCCGCGCCGCGTTCTAAGGTGCGGCGAGGGCAGTGTCAAACGCGCTGCGTCGGCTCGACGGAGTCCTCGTCGAGCGGAAACTCGACGCGCGGCTCGCTGCTCGGCACCGGCGACGTCGGCACTTCGCCGAGCAAGCTCGCGGGAATCACCGCGCGAGCGCCGAACTTCGCCCGCAGGCGATCGAGCCCGGCTTGCGCGCGCTCGAGCTTCTCCTCGCGCTCGCGTTCGCGCGTCTCGGGGGTCGGGAACAGCGTCGCCGCGGGAAAGAGCTGCGCCTGCGACGGCGTACGGACGTCTTCCAAGCTCGAAACCAGCACGCCGATCAGGCGCAGCGCGCCGACGGGCACGCGCTCGAAGAGCTCGCGCGCCGCCGCATAGATGCGCACGCCGAGGTGCGTGCCGGAGTCGAGCGTCTTGGTGCGCGTCACGGTCTTGAAATCGGAGTAGCGAGCCTTGATCGTCACTGTGCGCGCCTTGAGGCCGTGCGAGCGCAAGCGATACGCGAGTTCCTCGCTGAACTCGAGCAGGCGCTTCTTGAGCGACTCCCGATCGGACTCGTCCTCGGCGAAGGTTCGCTCCTGGCTGAAGGACTTCTCGTCGCGCCGCGGCGTGACGCGGCGCACGTCGAGACCGTGCGCGAGGTCGTGGATCCACGCGCCGCTCGCGCCGAAGCGCACCATCACGTGCTCGCGCGGGAGCGACGCGAGGTCGGCGACCGTGCGCACACCGAGCGCCGCGAGCCGCTTCGCCGTGCGCGGCCCGACGCCGTAGATGACCGACACCGGCAGCGGATCGAGCACCGCGCGCTCCTCGCCGGGCTCGATCACGCGCAGACCGTCCGGCTGGGATAGATCGCTCGCGAGCTTCGCGAGGAACTTGGAGCCCGCCACGCCGACCGACGCGATCAGCTGGGTCTCGCGCAGGATGTCGCGCTTGATCGCGCGACCGATGTCGACCGGCGTGCCGAAGAGCCGCTCGGTTCCGGAGACGTCGAGGAACGCTTCGTCGAGCGACAGCGGCTCGACCAAGGGCGAGTAGCGCAGGAAGATCGCCATGATCTGGCGGCTCGCCGTGATGTACTTGTCGAAGTCCGGCGGCACGAGCACGAGCCCGGGGCACAGCGCGAGCGCCTGGCGCGACGGCATCGCCGAACGCACGCCGAACTTGCGCGCCGCGTAGCTCGCCGACGCGATCACGCCGCGGCTCTCGGGTGCGCCGCCGACGCACACCGGCCGACCGGAGAGCCGCGGGTCGTCGCGCTCCTCGATCGACGCATAGAACGCATCCATGTCGACGTGGAGGACCGTCGTCGGACTGGGCATGGCGCCCCAAGGGTGCCCGAGCGCGACCGATTCCGTCAAACCCGCCGTGTGCGCAGGGTCGCCGGCGGCGCTCGAGCGCGGCGCGCGCGCCGGCGAGCGCGGTGCGCCCTCCGTCGGCGAGCGACAGGAGCGGCCGGTCACTGGGACACTGCCTCTCACCGCTGTGCCAAGACGGAGGGGAAGACGCGCCGGCGAAGGAGTTCGCCGAGGCTCCATGGATGACCCTCGAGGCCGAGCTTCATCGCCGGCGTCTCGAGCTGCTTGCGGTGGATCCTGGCGCGGATGGAGTTGCGGTAGCAGCTCCAGCTCGCGAGGGCCCTCGAGCCAGCGCACCTTCGTCGCCATCGCCCAGGTGCTGCGCAAGTCGACCCTGTTTCAGAGTCCAAGTCGCACAGACCGCACCACCCCGCCGTGGTGGCGGAGATCGCGCGTTTTCGGCACAGCGGTGAGAGGCAGTGTCTGCGTTGGTAAGCTCCGCGGCCTCTTTTCCCCGCGCATGCGTTTCGACAACGTCGCCGTCGCTTCCCTCGCCCACGTCCTCGCCGACGAAGTGGTGACCTCCGCGTCGCTCGAAGAGAGGCTCGCGCCGCTCTACGAGCGCTTCGGGCTCTCCGGCGGGCGGGTCGAGTTGATGACCGGCATCCGCGAGCGACGTTTCTTCGCGCGCGGCACCAAGCCTTCCGACGCCGGAGCGCGCGCCGCCGAGCTCGCGCTCGCTCGCGCTTCGATCGCACGCGAGCGGATCGAGCTCCTGATTTACGCCGCGGTGTGCCGCGATTTCATCGAGCCCGCGACCGCGTCGCTCGTCCACGCGAAGCTCGGGCTCACCGAGCGCGCGCTGGCGTTCGATCTCTCGAACGCGTGCCTCGGCTTCGCGAACGCGATCACGGTCGCCGCAGGCCAGATCGCGCGCGGCGATGTCGCGGCGGCGTTGATCGTCTCCGCCGAGGACGGACGGTCGCTCGTCGAGAGCACGCTCACCGGTCTGCTGACGCGCGCGGACGTCGACCGACGGATGCTCAAGACCGCGTTCGCGTCGTTGACGATCGGGTCGGGCGCCGCCGCGATGTTGCTGACTCACGCGTCGCTCGCGCCGGACGCGCCGCGGCTCGTCGCGACGCTCGCGCGCGCCGCGAGCGAACACCATGGGCTCTGCCACGGCGACCACGTCGACGCGCTCGGCGGACCGTGGATGGAGACCGACTCGGAGGCGCTCTTGGTCGCGGGGAACGCGCTCGCCGCGCGCACGTTCGGGCCGTTCCTCGACGAGGCGGATTGGACGCGGGAGAGCATCGATCGCGTCGTCACCCACCAGGTCGGCGTCGCGCACCGGCGCGCGCTGTTCGAAACGCTCGGACTCGACCGATCGCGGGACTTCCCGACCGTCGAGACCTTGGGGAACATGGGGTCGGCGTCGCTGCCCTTGTCACTCTCGTTGGCGGCGGAGACCGGCGCGATCCGGCCCGGCGACCGGGTCGCGGGCCTCGGGATCGGCAGCGGGCTGCAGTGCCAGATGCTGGCCCTGCGCTGGTGACCGACGGATCCCCGGAAAGTCGTCCGAGCGCGCTTTACTTTCTCGGGTCGGTCGGCTTCACTACGCGGCGCTCGGATATCTGAAAAATCTGAAATCCGCGCGCCCACACCCCCTTGCCATGTCCGAAATCGATCCGACCGCGGGCGACGGTTCGAAGAGCGTCCTCGAGGGCCTCGACGCCGAACTCGCCGCGCAACTGCCGACGTTCGAGCAGTTCTTCAAGACGTTCGGCTTCAAGCGCGTCCACGGACGGATCTGGGGCCTCTTGGTGCTGATCGGCCGGCCGCTGTCCGCGAAGGAGATCCAGCTCGGCCTCTCGCTGTCGCAGGGCGCGACCAGCCAGGCGTTGAAGGAGCTCGAGGAATGGGGCGCGGTGACGACCGAGTTCGACAGCCAGCGCCGCTGTCACTTGCACGCGCCGGTGTCGAACACGCTCTCGATCGCCGCGACGGTGATCCGCCGCCGCGAGCAGGTCGCGTTCCAACAGTTCAAGGCGGCCTCGTCGCGCACGCTGGTCTACGTGACCGAACGCTACGGAGACAAGGACCCGCGCGTGATGACGCTGCGTTCGATCGTGTCGACGTGCGAGATCGCAGAGGCGGTGATCCAGCTCGTGGTCGGCTCGGTCGCGAACGCGCTCGACGACAGCCAGAGCCTGCTCCACCGCGCGGTCTCGACCGCGCTCAAGGTCGGCTTCGCGATGCCGTCGAAGCTGCTGTTGCCGCAGGCTCCGCGCGAGCGCTCGACGCTGCCCGATTCCAACGGGCGCAACGGGCGCAACGGACGGATCGGTCTGGACGGCGGCGCCAGCGACGCGGCGCGCGCGGATGCGAACGCCTCGTCGAAGGCCGCGAAGCGCTCGCCGGTCGCCGCGAAGCACACCAGCGTGCCGAGCGCGGCGAAGCACAAGGAGCGCCGTGGTTAGCCTGCCGCGCGTGGTGATCACCGGCGTCGGGCTCGCGAGCCCGAACGGCGCCAACCTCGCCGAGTTCCGCGCGAACCTGCTCGCCGGCCGCTCGGGCGTGCGCAAGTACTCGATCCGCCACGTCGGCGACACGCTCGCCGGCGTCGCCGAGTTCGACGCGCTGCGCTACCAGAGCCGCAAGGAAGTCCGGCGCGGCACGCGCGCGGGCGCGATCACGATCTGGTGCGCGCACGAGGCGTTGGTCGACGCCGGGCTCGCGCAGGGCCGCTACGACTCGACGCGCGACACGCGCTACGCGCCCGAACGCACCGGCGTGTTCCCGGGCATCACCGAACACGGCAACGTCGAGACCGAGAACCAGATCCACGAGGTCGCTCAGTACGGCTTCGACCTCGCGTTCTGGTCGCACCACCACAATCCGCGCACGGTCGCGAACAACCCCGCCGGCGAAGCGACGCTCAACCTCGGCATCACCGGTCCCGCGTACTGCCTCGGCGGAGCGTGCGCGGCCGGCAACCTCGGGTTGATCCACGGCGTGCAGCTCCTGCAGCTCGGCCTGATCGACCTCGCGCTCGGCGGCGGCGTCTCGGAGTCGATCCACACGTTCGGCATCTTCGCGAGCTTCAGGAGCCAGGGTGCGCTCGCGTCGCACACCGATCCGACCAAGGCGTCGCGACCGTTCGACAAGGCGCGCAACGGCATCGTCGTCAGCGAAGGCGGCTGCTTGTTCGCGCTCGAGCGCCTCGACGACGCCCGCGCGCGCGGCGCGAAGATCTACGGCGAGGTGCTCGGCTACGGTGTGAATTCCGATGCGGCGGACTTCGTGCTGCCGCAGGCGAAGGGCCAGGCCGCGTGCATGCGCCTCGCGCTCTCGCATTCCGGCCTCGCGCCGCGCGACGTCGACCTGATCAACACGCACGCGACGTCGACGCCGCAAGGCGACGAGGTCGAGGCCGGCGCGATCCGCGAGGTCTTCGCGGACTGCCCGACGACCTTCGTCAACAACACGAAGAGCTTCATCGGCCACGCGATGGGCGCCGCAGGCGCGCTCGAGCTCGCCGGCAACCTGCCGTCGTTCGACGATCGCCTGGTGCACCCGACGATCAACGTCGACGACCTCGATCCCGCGTGCGCGATCCAGAACCTCGTGCTCGGCGAGCCCGCTCGCGTCGCGCGCGTCGACACCATCTTGAACATGTCCTTCGGAATGCTCGGCATCAACTCTGCCGTGGTCGTCGGACGTCCCCGCTGAATCCCACCCAAGCCACATCATGACGAACGACGAAATCGTCCTCGCCATCAAGGACATCATCGCCACGATCGCTCCGGACGAGGAACTCGCCCATCTCAAGATGGACGTGCGCCTGCGCGAGCAGATCGAGCTCGACTCGATGGACTTCCTCGACATCGTCATGGAGCTGCGCAAGCGCTATGGCGTGCAGGTGCCCGAGCAGGACTACCTGGAGCTCGCGACCCTCGACGGCTGCGTGAAGTACCTCGGTCCGAAACTCGCGGACAAGCAGCTGAAGCTCGCGTCGCGCGCCTGAGCGCGTGCCTCGCCGATGCGCTACGACGCCCTGATCATCGGCGCGGGGCTCAGCGGCTTGGGAGCGGGCATCCGCCTCGCGCAATTCGGCAAGCGCGTCGCGATCCTGGAGAAGCACACGGTCTGGGGTGGGCTCAACTCGTTCTACAAGCTCGGCGGCAGGTTGTTCGACAGCGGACTGCACGCGTTGACCAACTACGCGCCGCGGGGCGAACGCACCAAGCCGCTCGGCAGGATCCTGCGCCAGCTACGGATCGACCACGACGCGCTCGAGCTCGGCGAGCAGAGCTGGTCGGCGGTCCGTTTCCCCGGGATCGAGCTCCGTTTCTCGAACGACCTCGCGCTGCTGCGCTCGGAGATCGCCCGCGCGTTCCCCGGCGAGGCCGACGCGTTCGAGCGCTTGCTCGCGGACCTGCCCGGTTACGAGTTGCTCGACGGCTCGAGCTCCGGCCGTTCCGCGCGCGCCGAACTCGCCGGCCGCTTCCGCGAGCCGCTGTTGGTCGAGATGCTGCTCTGCCCGCTCTGCTACTACGGCGGCGCGCGCGAGCACGACCTCGATTGGCAGCAGTTCGCGATCCTCTTCCGCGCGATCTTCCTCGAAGGGTTCGCGCGGCCGGCCGGCGGCATCCGTCCGGTGCTCGATCTGTTGGTGAAGCGCTACAAGGCCGAGGGCGGCGAGCTCCGGCTACGCGCCGGCGTCGCTCGCATCGTCGTCGAGCGGGGGGTCGACCGCGCGCTCGACCGCGGGGTCGACCGCGGCATCGCGCGCGACTTCGACCGGGGCGCGGCGCACGGCCGCGTGCGCGGCGTCGTGCTCGAGAACGGCGAGGAGCTCGACGCGGAGCACGTCTACTCGTCGGCCGGTTGGGTCGAGACGCTCGCGCTGTGTCCGCCCGAACACGCGCGCGGAGTCGGACCGGTCGAGCCCGGGCCGCTCAGCTTCTTCGAGTCGCTGACGGTGACCGCCGAGGAGCCGCGCGCGCTCGGCTTCGACGGCACCGCGGTCTTCTTCAACGACTCGCCGCGCTTCGACTACCGCAGCCCCGACGCGCTTGTGGACCCGCACAGCGGCGTGATCTGCACGCCGAACAACTACGCGACGACCGAGCCGCTGACCGAGGGCTTGCTGCGGGTGACGTTGCTCGCGAACCACGCGAAGTGGCGAGCGCTCGATCCCGAGCGCTACGTCGCCGAGAAGGCGCGCGCCGCCGAACTCGCGCTCGCCGCCGCCGCGCGCTTCGCGTTCGACGTGCGAGGCAAAGCGGTCTTCCAAGACACGTTCACGCCGCTGACGATCGAGCGCTTCACCGGTCACGCCGGCGGCGCGGTGTACGGCTCCGCGCACAAGCGGCCCGACGGCAAGACCGGGATCGACGGGCTCTCGCTGGTCGGCACCGATCAGGGCTTCGTCGGCATCGTCGGCGCGCTGCTCTCGGGCATCACCGTGGTCAATCGACGCGCGCTCGAGGGCGCGGGGAGCGCGTCGTGAGCGCCGAGCAGAAGTACTTCAAGGGCAGCAGGGACGGAAAACGGCCGCTGAAGTTCGACCCGCTCGCCGACGCCAAGGCGCGCTACGACGTGATCGTCATCGGCAGCGGGCTCGGCGGCCTGACCGCGGCGAACGTCTGCGCGAAGCTCGGCCACAAGGTCGCGGTGCTCGAGCAGCACTACAACTTCGGCGGGATGGCGACGTGGTTCAAGCGCCGGGGCGGCCACGTGTTCGACGTGTCGCTGCACGGCTTCCCCGCCGGCATGGTGAAGACTTGTCGCCGTCATTGGTCGCCCGCGATCGCGAATTCGATCGTCAAGCTCGAGTCGATCCGCTTCGACAACCCGCAGTTCCGCCTCGACACCGAGTTCACGCGCGAGGACTTCACCCGCAAGCTCGTCCAGGTCTTCGGTCTTCCGCTCGCGACCATCGAGCGCTTCTTCGAGCGTCTGCGCGCGATGAACTTCTACGACGACGACCGCGCGACCGTGCGCGACGTCTTCGAGGAGTTCTTCCCGGGCCGCAACGACGTCCACCGACTGCTGCTGGAGCCGATCGCGTACGCGAACGGTTCGACGCTCGAGGATCCGGCGATCGCGTACGGCATCGTCTTCTCCAACTTCATGTCGAAGGGCGTCTACACGTTCGTCGGCGGCACCGAGCGGCTCGTGCGCGCGATGCGCGAGGAGCTCGTGCAGAACGGCGTCGAGCTCTTCGGCAACGTGCAAGTCGACCGCATCGTCGTCGAGGACGGCCGCGCGAAGGGCGTCGAGGCGCTCGGCCGCTTCCTCGGCGCGGACGTCGTCGTCTCGAACGCGAACTTGAAGACCACGGTCGAGAAGTTGGTCGGCCGCGAGCACTTCGCTCCCGACTTCGCGGCCGGCGTCGAGAGCGTCCGACTGAACAACTCGAGCACCCAGGTCTACCTCGGCCTGCGCGACGGCGAATCGATCCCGTTCGTGACCGACCTGCTGTTCACGTCGACGCGGCCGGTCTTCGACTCCCCCGCGCTCTGCGATTTCCAAGGCGAGAGCCGCACGTTCTCGTTCTACTACCCGAAGTCGCGGCCGGGCTCGAACCGGTACACGATCGTCAGCTCCACGAACGCCCACTACGCGGACTGGGCGAACCTCGACGACGCGGAGTACGCGCGGGCGAAAGCTCGCCTGATCGAGGACACGCTGGTCGCCCTCGAGCGCTACTTGCCCGGAATCCGCGCGAAACTCGATCACGCGGAGGCCGCGACGCCGCGCACGTTCGAGTTCTACACGCAGCACGTCGCCGGGGCGTCCTTCGGCACCAAGTTCGAGGGGCTCCGCTACTCGCTGGAGATGCAGCGTCAGATCGAAGGGCTGTACCACGCGGGTTCCGTCGGCATCATCATGTCGGGCTGGCTCGGCGCCGCGAACTACGGCGTCATCCAGGCGAGCAAGGTCGACGAGTTCCTGCGAGCTAAGAACGAGGTCCATCCATGAGTTTCGAAGGGCAAACCGCGGTCGTCACGGGCGGCACGCGCGGCCTCGGTCGCGCCGTGTCGCTCGACCTCGCGGCGCACGGCTGTCGCGTGCTCGCGATCTACAAGAGCGACGAGAGCGCCGCGCGCGCGCTGCTCACCGAGAACTCGCGCTTCGACGGACGTATCTCCACCGAGAAGGTCGACGTCGCCGACTACGACGAGGTGCGCGCGTTCTGGGAGCGCGCCGAGTCCGGCGTGCAAGGCGGCGTGCAGATCCTCGTCCACGCGTCGGGCATCCGCCGCGATCGAGTGGTCGCGATGATGACGCGCGAAGAGTGGCGCGAGGTGCTGTCGACCAACCTCGACGGCTCGTTCCACATGGCGAAGTACGCGACGCTGCACATGCTCTCGCGCCGCTACGGACGGATCGTGCTCGTGACGTCGCCGGCGCGCGAGCACGGCTTCGAAGGGCAGGGCAACTACTCGGCATCGAAAGCGGGACAGGTCGGTCTCGCGCGCTCGCTCGCCCGCGAAACCGCGTCGCGCGGCATCACCGTCAACTGCGTCTCGCCGGGCTTCATCGACACCGAGCTGCTCGCGGACCTCGATCCGGAGACGCGCAAGAAACACGTCGCGTCTGTGCCGCTCAAGCGCTTCGGTCGCGCCGAGGAAGTCGCGTTCGCCGTGCGGATGCTGGTTTCGCGCGAGGCGAGCTACGTCACCGGGTCGGTGCTCGACGTCTCCGGAGGCCTGTAGCTTGGATCGTGCCGCGATCGAGGCGCTGATCCCCCATCGCGCGCCGTTCTTGTTCGTCGACCGAGTCGTCGCGCACGGCGCGGACTCGATCGAGACCGAATGGCGCGTCGCGGAGGACTCGTTCTTCTTCCGCGGCCACTATCCGGGCTTCCCGTTGGTCCCGGGCGTGCTGCTCTGCGAAGCCGCGGTGCAAGCGGGCGCGCTGCTGGCGGCGCTCGAGCCGCGTGAAGCGACGCCCGTCGGTCAGGTGCCGGTGCTGGTCAAGCTCGGCGAAGCGCGCTTCCGACGCATGGTGAGGCCGAGCGAGACGCTGCGCTTCCGGGTGAGTCTCGACGAGCGCATCGGCCCCGCGCGGCTGATGACCGCGCGCGTCACCTCGGACGGCAAGAACGTCGCGCGTGTGGCATTCACCGTCGCGCTGACGTCGATCGAAGCAGGAGAGCTCGCATGAGCGACTTCCTCGGGCTCGCGGGCAAGACGATCTTGGTCACCGGCGTCGCCAACAAGAAAAGCGTCGCCCACTTCGTCTCCCGCGCGCTCGTCGAGGCCGGGGCGAACGTGCTCCACGCGGTGCGCAGCGCCGAGGTGCGCGACGAACAGAAGAAGCTCGTCGGCGACGCGTTCGTGTGCGACGTCGAGAGGCAGGACGAGATCGACGCGCTCGCGCGCACGCTGACCGAGCGCGGCGTCGTGCTCGACGGATTGGTGCACTCGATCGCGTTCGCGAACTACCGAGAGGGCGTCCACGCCTTCCACGACGCGGCGCGTGAGGACTTCCTGCGCGCCGTCGACGTCTCGTGCTTCTCGTTGGTCGCGCTCGCCAAGGCGCTCGAGTCTCGCTTCGCGCGCGACGCGTCGGTCGTCGCGCTCTCGATCTCGACGACGACGATGGCCGCGGAGAGCTACGGCTACATGGCGCCGATCAAGGCCGCTCTCGACTCGACGGTCGTGTTCCTCGCGAAGAGTTTCGCGGCGACCGGCGAATTGCGCTTCAACGCGGTCAAGGCCGGACCGCTGAAGACCTCGGCGTCGGCGGGGATCCCGGGCTACCTCGACAACTATCTCTTCGCGGAGGCCGCGACGCTCCGCCATCGCGCGTTGACGACCGAGGAAGTCGCGTCGAGCGTGGTCTTCCTGCTCTCGCCGAGGAGCTCCGGCATCAACGCCCAAGGCTTGGTCGTCGACGCGGGCATGGGCACCAACTTCTTCGATCGCGAGATCGTGCGCCGCTTCCATCGCGGCGAGGAGCGAGCGCCTTGACCCGCGTCCTCGTCGTGTTCGAGCCCGTCGCTGCCGCCGCGACCGGCCCCGAGCGAGTCGCGGAGCAGAGCGCCGCGGCGCGACGTGCGCTCGCGCGCGCGGCCGCCGAACTCGGGCTCGCGCCGCTCGGACTCTCGAAGTCGGAACTCGGCGCGCCGCGCGTCGATCGGCCCGGTTGGTGGGTCTCGCTCGCGCACACGCGCACGCTCGCGCTCGCGGTGCTCGCCGATCGGCCGGTCGGCGCCGACCTGGAGGACCTGCGCTCCCAACGTCTGACCAAGCTGCGTCGCTTCTTCGAGCCCGACGAACTCGCGCGACTCGGTTCGTTCGAGCCGCGCGACCTCGCGGAGCTCTGGAGCGCCAAGGAAGCGGTGCTGAAGCTCGCCGGCGCGGGGCTCGAGGCGCTCGGCCAGGTCGTGCTCGTCGGTCGCGAGTCGGGCAAGCTCGTGATCGCGCACCGCACGGTGCGCCGCAGCGTGCTCCATCGCGAACTCGACTCGCACCTCGTCGCTCTCTGCGTCGACGCCGACGTCTTCGACGTCGAGTGGCGCGACGCCGGCATGCGCGTGGAGGAGCGTCCGTGACCGTGATGGAAGCGGAGCGCACGCGATTGCTCGCCGGGCTCGCCGACGAGTACCCGTTCGAGCCGCGCGGACTCGACGTCGGCGGCGCGACGCTGTCGTACGTCGACGTCGGGCCGCGCGACGGGCGCACGTTGCTGTGCGTGCACGGCAATCCGAGTTGGTCGTTCCTCTGGCGCGCGCCGATCCGAGCGCTTTCCGGCACGTGGCGTTGCGTCGCGCCCGATCACGTCGGGATGGGACTCTCCGACAAGCCCGAGCACTACGAATACCGACTCGCCCGGCACGTCGCGAACCTGACCAAGCTCGTGCGCGAGCTCGATCTGCGTCGGATCACGCTCGCGGTGCACGACTGGGGCGGTCCGATCGGCCTCGGCGCGCTGTTCGAGGAGCGCGAGCGCTTCGAGCGGCTCGTGATCACCAACACCGCGTGCTTCACCGGTCTCGCAGCGCCGTGGCGGATCCGCATCTGCCGCACGCCGCTCTTCGGCGCGCTCGCGGTGCGCGGCTTCAACGCGTTCGCCGGCGCGGCGGCGAGCATGGCGGTCGAGAAGCCGTTGACCGCCGCCGCGAAGCGCGGCTTCCTCGCGCCGTACCACGACTGGCAGAGCCGCGTCGCGGTGTTGCGTTTCGTCGAGGACATCCCGCTCGGCGCGCGCGACGCGTCCTGGACGACGTTGGTCGAGCTCGAGCGCCGCCTGCCGAGCCTCGCATCGCTGCCGACCGCGATCCTCTGGGGCGAGCGCGACTTCTGCTTCACGCCGCGCTTCCGCGAGGAATGGCAGCAGAGGCTCCCCCACGCGGAGGTTCGCCGCTTCGAGCATGCGGGGCACTACTTGCTCGAGGACGCGGGCACCACCGCCGTCGACGCGCTGGTCCGTTTCGCCGAAGGCGGCGCGCCGTGAACGTCGCCACGTACCTCGATCGTCGCGCGCAGGCGTCACCGGATGCGCACGGCCTCGGCGTCGAGTCGGGCGGCCGAATCGAGCGCTGGACGTGGCGAGAGCTTTGCGACCGAGCGCGCCGCTTCGCGCGCGTGCTCGCGGACTCCGGCGTGCGTCGCGGCGATCGCGTGCTCGTGCTCGCGCCGCCTTCGCGCGACTGGTGGTGCACGATCCACGCGCTCTGGATCCTCGGCGCCGCGCCGGTGCTGATCGACCCCGGCATGGAGCGCGCGAGCTTCCTCGCCGCGTGCAAGCGCATCGCGCCGCGCGTGTTCGTCGGGTCGTCGAAGGCGCAGCTCGCGCGCTGGCTCTATCGCTCGTCGTTCACGTCGGTCGAGCTCGCGTTCGGCCTCGAGGCCTTCGTGGGGCGCGACGTCGCGCGGCTCGCCGAGCGCGCGCAGCCGTTCGAGGGCCAGGTCGAGCCGCGCGAGGACGAGCTCGCCGCCGTGCTCTTCACGTCCGGCGCGACCGGTCCGGCGAAAGGCGCCGAGTACACGCACGCCAACTTCGTCGCGCAGGTCGACGCGCTCGGCGAGCTCTACTCGATCCGCGCGGGCGAGGTCGATCTCGCGTGCTTCCCGCTGTTCGCGCTGTTCAACGCCGGTTTTGGGCTGGAGAGCATCCTGCCCGCGCTCGATTTCACGCGTCCGGCCGAGTGCGACCCCGCGTCGATCGCGACCGCGCTCGAAACGACGCGCGCGGCGCAGAGCTTCGGCTCGCCCGCGATCTGGTCGCGCGTCGTCGCGTGGGCCGAGGCGCACGGCAAGACGTTTCCGCACCTCTTGCGCCTGATGATCGCCGGCGCGCCGGTGCCGCCGCGGCTCGTGCTGCGCGCGAAGGCGTTGCTGCCGAACGGCGAAGTGCACACGCCGTACGGCGCGACCGAGGCGCTGCCGGTCGCCAACGCGACGGCGACCGACCTCGAGCGCGTGCGCGCGAAGGCCGAAGGCGGTTCGGGCGCGTTCCTCGGTCGACTCGCGCCCGGCATCGAGCTCGCGTTGATCCGGATCGGCGACGAACCGATCGCGACCTGGAGCGACGCGCTGCGCGTGAAACCCGGCGAGGCCGGCGAGATCTGCGTGCGCGGCCCGGTGGCGACGCGCGGTTACGCGTTCGAGCCCGACGCGACCGCGCGCGCGAAGATCGCCGACGGCGCGGGCTTTTGGCACCGCATGGGCGATCTCGGTCGCCTCGACGAGTCCGGCGAGCTCTGGTTGCTCGGCCGCAAGTCGCACCGCGTCGCGACGCCGAAAGGCCTGGTGTTCCCGGTGCCGATCGAGAGCGTGTTCGACCTGCACGCGTACGTTCGACACAGCGCGCTCGTCGGCGTCGGCGCGGCGGGCGCCGAGCGCCCGTACCTGATCGTCGTGCCGAAGAAGGAGCGCTTCCCCCGCGATCGCCGACTCCAACAGAAGCTCGCGATGGACATCCTGCGCACCGGCGCGTGGTTTCCGTGCTGCACCGTGGTCGAAGGAGTGCTGTTCCGTGATTCGCTGCCGGTCGATCCGCGCCACAACGCGAAGATCGATCGCAGCGCGCTCAAGCTCTGGGCGGAACGCGAGCTCGCGTGAAGGCGCTCGTGACCGGAGGCGGCGGCTTCCTCGGTCGCGCGATCGTCGCGGAGCTGCTCGCGCGCGGCGCGGAGGTGCGCGTGCTCGGTCGCAAGCCGCAGCCCGACCTCGAGGCTCGCGGCGTACGCGTGATCCAGGCCGACCTGACGCAGAAAGACGCCGTGCGCGCCGGTGCAAAGGGCGTCGACGTCGTCTTCCACTGCGCGGCGCTCGCCGGCGTGTGGGGCCCGCGGCGCGAATACGAACGCGTCAACGTCGACGGCACGCGCGTCGTCGTCGCGGCGGCGCAAGCCGAGCGCGTGCGACGCTTCGTCCACACGAGCTCGCCGAGCGTCTGCTTCGACGGCTCGGGCCACGTGCGCGCGCGGAACGACCTGCCCTATCCGAAGCGCTACCTCGCCGAATACCCGCGCACCAAGTCGATCGCGGAGCGCGACGTGCTCTACGCGAACGCGCGCTACGGCTTGACGACGGTCGCGCTTAGGCCGCACCTGATCTACGGGCCGGGCGATCCGCATCTCTTGCCGCGCTTGGTCGCACGCGCGCGCGCGGGCAAGCTCGTGCGCGTCGGCGACGGGACCAACGAAGTGACGTTGAGCTTCATCGAGAACGCGGCGCTCGCGCACGTGCTCGCGGCGGAGACGCTCGAACCCGGAGCGCCGCACGCCGGGCGCGCGTACTTCGTCGGCGACGAGGAGCCGGTGAAGCTCTGGCCGTGGATCGGCGCGCTGCTCGCCGAGTTGGAGCTTCCGCCCGTCGAGCGCCGACTTCCCCTCGGTCTCGCCCGCGCACTCGGACTTGGCGCGGAAGCACTCTGGACCGCGTTACGCCGCGTGGACGAACCGCCGTTGACGCGTTTCCTCGCGTTGCAACTCGGCCGGTCGCACTCGTACGACATGGCGCCGGCACTCAGGGATTTCGGGTATCGCGCGCGAGTCGGTCCGGCGGACGCTTGGGCGCGCACGATCGCTTGGCTCGCGCCGACGCACCGCGTTTGAGCCGGCGCGCTCGCGGCGCGTCGGATGCGGAATCGCGGTCGGTGTGTCGACGAGTGCCAAGTGTCATCGGCCGCGGACCGACAGTTGAAACGGCGGTCGGATCGTCACTTCCGAGTCCGTTCAACAGCAGGAGCCTTCCATGAAGTTCTCGAGTCGTTCCATCATCGGTGCCGCGTTCCTCGTCGTCCTCTCTGCGAGCGCCTTCGCGGTGATCGCCCAAGACAAGGCGCCCCAATCCAAGGAGAAGACGTCCGCGGAGATGACCCCCGAGCGCGCATCGACCGAACACGCGCTGCTGAAGAAGTGGGTCGGCGCGTGGGATGCGGAAGTCACCAACCACATGACGGCCTCGCCGGAGAAGAGCAAGGGCACGATGACGTGCCGCGCGGTCGGCGAGCTCTGGCTCGTCAGCGACTTCAAGGGCGAGCACATGGGCCAGCCCTTCGAAGGTCACGAGGTGTGCGGGTGGGACTCGACCAAGCGGAAGTACTCCTCGGTCTGGGTCGACACGATGAAGGCGACCGCCACGATCGGAGAAGGGACCTACGACGCGAGCACGCGCACGCTGACCACGAACGCGGAGTGCGTCATGAACGGTAAGAAGCAGCCGATGACCCACACGATCCAGTGGAAGGACGACAACCACATCACCATGACGATGAAGGCGCCGGGACCCGACGGCAAGCCGATGACCGGGATGACGATCGAGTACAAGCGTCGCAACTGACCGACGCGCCGTCGCGCGTCCACCCGAGATCGTTCGGCGAGGAGAGCTCCGATGGAGCTCTCCTCGTTCGCTCCCTGGTCCACGGCGGGCCGTGGGAGGTCGGCGTGCCGGGTCGAAGACGCCGAATTCTTCAAAGGAGCTTCAATCCGACCGTCCGGTCGTCGCGGATGGACGTCGTCCTCCCGGCAGGCTCGCGTTGCTCGTCACCGAATCCACGTGAAGTTCCCGCCTCCGGCAGCGCCACGGAGCTGAGCACGGCAAGCGGTGAACGGGGCGAGTTCGGCCGAGCGCCCGCCATTCCAGTGCGCCGGGACTTGGGACCCAGAGCCCGCTCGAAGGCGGTCCTCGTGCGCGGGGACGGACCGGAGTCGGGACGCCGCGGCTGCCTTCGGGCACCGACGAGCACGTTCCGCGCACGCGCGCTAGACTCCGCGCGCTTTCGGGTGGTCCCCCTGACCTTCTCTACAGGATCCGACACATGAATTTGAAACGCTCGAGTCTCGTCGTCGCCGCGTGTGCGGCGTTGCTCT
This sequence comes from Planctomycetota bacterium, assembly GCA_016220085.1. GTDB lineage: Bacteria > Planctomycetota > UBA1135 > UBA1135 > JACRIN01. Next base: position 30,957 of record JACRIN010000109.1, on the reverse strand, counting down.
CCGTCGGCGCCGTCGCCATGACCGTCAACCAGGACGGCGCACCGCCGAGGCCCGAACCCGCGCCGGAGCACAAGCTCCTGATGGAACGCCTCGGCACGTGGGATTGCGAGATGCAGATGTGGATGGGTCCCGGCGAGCCGGAGCGAATGAAGGGCGTCGAGAAGAACCGCGCGCTCGCGCCCTTCCACCTCGTGTCCGAATTCACTGCGGACATGCCGAGCATGCAGTTCGAAGGCCACGGCGTCATGAGCTGGGACCCCGAGAAGAAGAAGTTCGTCAGCCTCTGGGTCGACGTGACCGAGGCCTCGCCCACTTGGATGGAAGGCACGTACGACGCCAAGACGCGCGCGTTCCACTTCACCGGCGAGAACATGACGATGGGCCAGCGCCTCAAGATGCGCCATGTCCTCGCCATCAAGGACGCCGACCACGCGACGTTCGACATGTACGTCACCGGCGCCGATGGCAAGGAATCGAAGTCGATGCAGATCGACTACACGCGTCGCAAGTGACGGAATAGCGTCCGCACGCTGCACGGGGAGGAGCTTGGCTCCTCCCCGGTTTCGTTCGGCGAGGAGCTTGGCTCCTCCCCGTTTCGTCGGAGAGAGGCTCGGCCGCGCCCCGCTCTCATCGGGAGGATCTCGGCCGCTCCCAGTTCTCACTGCAGCCACCGACTTGCTGCGCGCGCGCCGGACGGACCGCCGACCGAGGCGGCGTCGCCGAGGTCGAGCTGCGCGAGTCGGGCAACGTCGCGAGGAACGCCGCGAGCTCGCGCTCGAAGCCCGCGGGATCGTCGAGCATCAGGAAGCGCGACACGCCGCCGAAGTTGCGCCAATCCAGGCTCGGTGCGAGCGACTTCGCGTACGCACGGTGCGCGTCGTCCCACGCCGGCTGACGGCGAGGGCGAGCGACACGCGCGGTAGCAGGGTGCGCATCGCCCCACGCTAGCGCCCGGGCGCCGGTCGCGGAATTCCCGATCGGGTCGCTTGAAGTCGCCGTATATGCCGATATAGTTGTATTCTCACCATGAGACACAACCTCCTCCGCACGGCTTGGCTCCTCGCGCTCCTGACCACCACCCCGGCGCTCGCCCAGGATGCCGAGCGATTGACCCACGGGAGCGAGGCCGCCGCGCCGAAGCTCTCCCACGAAGTCCGCGAGGGCGACTTCGTCCTCCGCCAGTACCAGTTGGGCTGCCTCTCGCAGCTCACGTACTTGATCGGCTCTGGCGGCAAGGCCGTGGTCGTCGATCCGCAACGCGACGTCGAGCACTACCTGCGCGACGCGCGGGAGCTCGGCCTCGTGATCGAGCAGGTCGTCCTGACGCATACCAACGCCGACTTCGTGGCGGGCCACACCGAGCTCGCCGCGCGCACGGGCGCCGAGATCCTGATCAGCGACCGCTCGGGCTCGCGGTTCCCCCACCACGGGCTCGCCGACGGTGAGCGCACGGCGCTCGGAGCCGCGTCGCTCGAGTTCTGGGCGACGCCCGGGCACACGCTCGATTCGATGTGCGTCCTGGTGCGGCCCGACGCGCGCGCCGTCGACGCACGCTTCGTGCTCACCGGCGACACGCTCTTCGTCGGCGGGATCGGTCGGCCGGACCTCGTCGGCGGCGACATCACGCCGATGGTGCTCGCCGGACATGCGTTCGATTCGATCGCGCGGCTCGCCGCGCTCCCCGGCGACGTCGTGGTGCTGCCGGCGCACGGCGCGGGCTCGTTGTGCGGCGCGCATCTGTCGCCGGAGACCACGTCGACGATCGGCGCCGAGCTCGCGAGCAATCCCTACCTCGCACCGCTGAGTCGCGCGCAGTTCGTGTCGCGCGTCGTCTCCGGTCTGCCGCTCGCTCCGCGCTACTTCGCCTACAACGTCGCGCTGAACCGCCGCGGACCTCCGGTCGTCGATTGGACGGTCGAGTTGCCGCCCGCGCTCGCGCCCGCGGAGGTCGACCGCGAGTTCGCCGCCGGCGCTTGGCTCGTCGACGTGCGCGACGCCGAGCCGTACGCGACGCTGCACGTGCGCGGAGCGGTCAACGTGTCCGTGCGCGGCAGGCTCGACACGTGGACCGGCAGCATCGTCCCGTTCGAAGCGCCGATCGTGCTCGTCGGCTCCGACGACGAGGTGCGCGAGGCCGCGTTCCGCTTCCGTCGCATCGGGCTCGACGTCGTCCGCGGTCGGTTGGCGGGCGGGGTCGAGGCGTGGCGAGCGGCGGGACTGCCGACGCGGACCTCGGAACGGATCCATCCGCTCGCGCTCAGCCAGGCGATCGCCGCGCGACGCGAGCCCATCGTCGTCGACGTGCGCAGCGAGAGCGAGTACGCCGAGCTGCGCCTCGGTGACTGGGCCAACGTGCCGCTGCACGAGTACGAGCGCTTCAAGACGCTGCTCGATCCCGCGCAACCGGTGCTCTTCGTCTGCAACTCCGCGTACCGGAGCTCGATGGCGGTCGGTCTCGCCGAACGTCAGGGCTTCGAGCACGTCGCGAGCCTCGACGGCGGCCTCGATGCGTGGCTCGCCCTGGGGCTGCCGACCCTCGGCAATGCGCCGGTGTGCGCCAAGCCCGCGCAAGCGCCGGTCGGGAGCAGCGGCGGAGCGTTCTTGCTGCCCGAGCCGCACGAGCCGCGCTCGCTCGCCGCGGCGCTCGCCGACCAACCGCAGTCGTACGCGCTCTTCGACGTGCGCCCGCGCGCCGCGTTCGACGAGTACCACGTGCCCGGCGCGACGAACGTCGCTCCGGAGGAGCTCGCGGCGCGCGTCGCCGAGCTCGCTGGCGGCCGACGCGTCGTCCTGATCGATCGCGACGGCAGTCTCGCGTGGGCGCTCGCGGGCAAGTTGCTAGCCGAAGACGGCTCGCGCGATCTGCGCGTCCTCGCCGGCGGAACCGCGCGCTTCTGGCTCGAGGTCGAGGCGAAGTCCGGCGCGCCGCGCGCCGCCGCCGAGACGGCCAAGCCCGCGGCCGAGGCCGCGGCGCGACCGCCCGCTCCGAAATCCGTCGCCAAGCCGCGCCCCGCGGGCTGCTAGGAGGTCTTCGTGCAACGCCAAGCGACTCCCTTCTGGAATCCCTACCTCTCCGGCATCGGGCTCGGACTCGTGCTGGTGCTTTCGTACGTCGTGCTCGGCGCGGGCCTCGGTGCGTCCGGCGCGATCGCGCGCACGTCGGCGGTGCTCGCCGACCGCGTCGCGCCCGCGGCGGTCCGGCACAACGCGTACTTCTCGCCGTGGTTCGCCGAGGGCTCGCCGCTCGCCCACTACCTCGTGTTCATGGCGGTCGGCGTGCTGCTCGGAGGCTTCGGCTCGGCGCTCAACGCCGGTCGGGTCGCTCCGGGCATCGAGCGCGGCGCGGGTGCGAGCGCGTTCGTGCGCCTCGGCTACGCGCTCGGCGGCGGAGCGCTCGCGGGCTTCGCGAGCCGCATGGCGCAAGGTTGCACCTCCGGGCAGGCGTTGTCCGGCGGCGCGCTGCTCTTGTCGGGCTCGTGGGCGTTCATGTTCGCCGTCTTCGCGGGCGCATTCGGCGCGGCGTGGTTCGTGCGCAAGGAGTGGCAAGCGTGAACTTTTTCGAACAAGACTCGCTCGGCACTCCGCAGGCTTGGGCTTGGGCTCTGGTGATCGGCGCGGCGTTCGGGTTCTGGCTCGAGCGCGCGGGCTTCGGCTCGAGCCGCAAGCTCACCGCGATGTTCTTCTTGAGGGACTTCGCTGTGTTGCAGGTGATGTTCACGGCGATCGTCACGGCGTTGGTCGTGCTGCACGTGCTCGGGCTGTTCGGCTGGGTCGACGTGACGCACCTCTATCGCACCGAGACCGTGCTCGCGCCGCAGATCGTCGGCGGCCTCGTCTTCGGCGTCGGTTTCGTCGTCGGAGGCTGGTGCCCGGGCACCGCGTTGGTCGGCCTCGCGTCGGGCAAACTCGACGCGCTGGTCTTCCTCGGCGGCGCGATGCTCGGCAGCGTGGCGTACGCGTTCGCGCTGCCGTCGCTCGCCGGATTCACCGAGCTCGGCGCATGCGGCATCAGCACGCTGCCCGAAGCACTCGGCATCTCCCCCACCTGGATCGTGGTCGCGGTCGTCGCGATGGCGTTCTCGGTCTTTGTCTTCCTCGAACGCTGGCAACGAGCGCGCGCCGCCTGAGGCCCGCGAAGCGATTCCTATGTCGAACTCCATCCAACAGCTCACGGCCGTCGCAACGATGGCCTTCGCCGTGTCCGCCGCGATCGTCGGCCAGCGCGGAAGTCCGGTGCGCGCGGTCGGCGTCGAGCCCGCGGCGTGGGCGAGCGAAATCGAAGCCGGCGGCGACCACCTCGGCACCGCGGAGCTCGCCGAACGTCTGCTCGCGCGGGCCGACTCGCTTGTCCTGATCGACGTTCGTCCACGCGACGAATTCGCCGCGCTGCACCTGCCCGGCGCGGTCAACCTCTCGCTCTCGGAGTTGCTCGGCGAAAGCGGACGCGCGCTGCTCGACCGGTCGCGCGATCGACTCGTCGTGCTCTACTCGAACGGGATGACGCATCCGGGCCAGGCCTGGGTCGAGCTCGCGAGCGCGGGCTACACCAACGTGCGGATGCTCGAGGACGGCCTCGACGGCTTCCTGGCGCGCGAGCTGATGCCCGCGTCGCTCGTGGCGGGTCCCGCGTGGCTCGCGGCGGACCCCGCGTCGGGCGCGGCGGACCCGGCCGGGAGCTCCGCCGAATCGCGTGCGGCATTGCGCGCACTCGTGTTCGGCCAGGAGGCGCCCGCGAAGGCCCAAGCGGCGCAAACCGCGAAGCCCGAGCACGCGGTGCTCGCGAGCGATCCCAAAGTGCTCAGCGCCCCGACGATCGTCTCGACGACTTGGCTCGAGGCGCACGGCGCCGAAGTCGTGCTGCTCGACACGCGCGAGAAGCCGGAGCGCTTCGCCGAAGGCCACGTGCCGAACTCGCTGCACTGCCCGGTGACGTCGCTGCGCACGACGCGCGGCGACGTACCCGACGAGCTGATGCTCGCGCCCGACCTCGCGAAGCGCTTCGGCGAGCTCGGGATCGACGGCGAGACGCCGGTCGTCGTCTACGCGGACGAAAAACTCCAAGACGCGACGCAAGTGCTGCTCGCGCTGGTTGCGCTCGGTCACGAGCGCGTCGCGGTGCTCGAAGGCGGGCATTCCGCGTGGAGGGCCGAGGGCCGTGCGCGCTCGACCACGCCGCGCGCGCCGGCGCCGAAGACGTACACGCCGAACCTCGCGCGAGCTCCGTTCGCCGTCGAGCTCGCGCGCGTCGCCGAAACGAGTCGCTCCGGCTCGGCGAAGATCCTCGACGTCCGTCCGGCGGATGCGTTCCGCGGAGACAAGGTCACCGAGGCACGCGGAGGTCACATCCCGGGCTCGTGCAACCGGCCGTACACCGAAGACATCGTCACCGACGCAGGGACCTGGTGGAAGCCGCTCGACGAGCTCGAGCGCGCGTACACGTCGCTCGGCTTCGCGAAGGACGACGAGATCATCGTGACGTGCCGCACCGGCCACCAAGCGAGCCTCGAGTGGTTCACGCTGCGCTACGTGCTCGGCTACCGGAACGTGCGTTGGTACGACGGGTCGTTCAAGGAATGGGCGGCGAGGAGCGAGCTCGCGGTCGAGGTCGGCGAAGGTGAGCTGCGCTGAGGGACGCGATGGCACAAGGCATGAACACGGCGTTGATCGACGCGGTCGCGGAGCAGTTCAAAGCGCTCGGCGAACCGGCGAGGCTCAAGCTGCTCAACCGATTGATGGAGAGCGAGGCGAACGTCAACGAGCTCGCCGCCGCGGCCGGCATGAGCCAGGCGAACGCGAGCAAGCACCTCGCCCAACTCGCGCAAGCCGGCCTCGTCGTGCGCTCCAAGGTCGGCACGAACGCGATCTACTCGCTCGGCGACGAGCGCTTGCGCGAACTCTGCGACTTGATGTGCGAGCGCGCGCTCCAACGCGCGCAAACCAGCCTCGCCGCGATGAAACGCCGCGCGCGCTGAGGGCCGAGGGCCGGCGGCGAGCGCGTTCGAGACGTCCGAAGCCCCGGACTCCGAGTCCGTGAGAGCCTCCTCGCGTCGACCCGAGGAGGTACCGGGCTTGTCCGGGAATAGAAGCTCCTCCACGACTTCGTGAAGTCGTGGAGGAGCTTCGACGCAGTAGGACGCGCCGCAGCACGTCCCAAGCCGGCTTGGGTTCTTGCGCGGACGCTCAGGCGAGTTCGAGCGAGCGTGCGTCGCGCAGCCGCACGAGCAACGCGCGGAAGTCGGCGAACGACATCACCTCTTGCTCGCGCGTGCCGCGGCGACGCACCGCGACGGCGCGTTCCGCGACCTCGCGATCGCCCGCGATCAACATGAAGGGAGTCTGGAGCTTCTGCGCCTCCTTGATCTTGTTGTTCATGTGGCCGGGGTCGTCCATGCACGTCACGCGGAAGAGCTCGTTCTGCAACGTCTTCGCGAGCTCGCGCACGTAGTCGGCGTGCTCCTCGCGGATCGGGATGAGCGCGACCTGCTTCGGGGCGCACCACACCGGGAACTTCCCGCCGAAGTGCTCGATCAAGCCGCCGATGAAGCGCTCCATCGAGCCCAGGATCGCGCGGTGGAGCATGATCGGACGCTTGTGGTGTCCGTCGGAGTCCGTGTACGCGATGTCGAAGCGCTCGGGCAGGTTGAAGTCGCACTGCACGGTCGACATCTGCCACTCGCGTCCGAGCGAATCGCGGATCTTGTAATCGATCTTCGGTCCGTAGAACGCGCCGCCGCCTTCGTCGAGTTCGAGCGGCAGCCCGCGCAGCTCGGCGGCACGCTTCAACGCGTTCGTCGCGCGCTCCCAGAACTCAGGCGTGCCGATCGACTTCTCGGGCCGCGTCGCCAGGTACGCCTTGTAGGTGTACCCGAACGTCTTCAAGATCACGTCGATCAGGTCGATCACGCCGGCGAGCTCGCTCTCGAGCTGCTCGGGCGTGCAGAAAATGTGCGCGTCGTCCTGGGTGAAGCCGCGCACGCGCATCATGCCGTGGAGGACGCCCGAACGCTCGTAACGATAGACGGTGCCGAGCTCTGCGAAGCGCAGCGGCAAGTCGCGGTAGCTGTGCGCGCGCGTCTTGTAGATCATCACGTGGCCCGGGCAGTTCATCGGCTTGACGCGGTAGGGCATCTCGTCGATCTCCATCGGCGCGTACATCATGTCCGCGTAGTTCTGGAGGTGGCCGGAGACTTCGAACACCTGCTGGCGCAGTACGTGCGGCGTGTAGACGAAGTCGTAGCCGCGGCGTTGGTGTTCGACCGCGAGGAACTCCTCGAGTGCGCGGCGCACGGCGCCGAGGTGCGGGTGCCAGAAGATGAAGCCGCCGCCGGCTTCCTGGTGCGTGCTGAAGAGATCGAGATCGGTCCCGAGCTTGCGGTGGTCGCGCAGCTTGATCTCCTCGAGCCACTTCAGGTGCGCCTCGAGCTCCTCCTGTTTCCAGAACGCGGTGCCGTAGATGCGCTGGAGCATCGGCCGCTTCTCGTCACCGCGCCAATACGAGCCCGCGATCGACAAGAGCTTGAACGCGAACCCGCGGTTCAGTCGGTCGACGTGCGGTCCTTCGCAGAGGTCGAACCAATCACCGTGGCGCCAGAACGTGATCTTCTCACCTTCCGGGATCAGGTCGACGGCCTCGATCTTGAACGTCTGGCCGAGCTTCACGAGGCGCGCTCTGGCTTCGTCGCGCGTCACTTCCTCGCACACGAGCTCGGGGCTCTTCTGTGCGATGCGCCGCATCTCCTTCTCGATCTTCGCGAGGTCCTTCTCCTCGAGCGGCTCGGGCAGCTCGAAGTCGTAGTAGAACCCGTGCTCGATCGAAGGGCCGAAGCCGAAGCGCACACCGGGGTAGAGCTTCTCGACCGCCGAAGCCATCAAGTGCGACACCGAGTGCCGCAAGGTCGAGAGCGGGAAGGGTTCCCCCACCTGGGGAGCCGCTGATTCCTGTTGCATGATGAGTCAAAGGGCTGGGCGTGTCCCGTCGCGCCTACCTGGTGCGACGAGCCCTCGGGAGCGTTCGACTCGGCCCGCCGACCTGGCGAGCTCGAGCCCCGTCCGGCCCGAGGCTCGGACGAGCGAAGCGAAAAGAATAAGGCCGCCAATCCCTGAGACCAGCTTCGTCTCACCCGGGCGTACCGATGGGGGATATCGGTGGAAGGAAGGTGTGGGGGGAGCAGGTGCCCGGAGGCCGAAGCTGGCCGACAGGGATGGCGGCCGCGAGAGGTATCGGTGGCGTCACCGAAACCCTGAGGCGAAATCGTGCAGGCGGCAAAACTTTCGGCCCCGCGCGAGGGAATCGCCTCGCCGGCGACGGTTTTCGGGCGCGCGAGGTGCCTACCGCCAGACCTTGACCTCGGTCTCGAGCTCGACGCCGGTCTTCTGCCGCACCAGGTCGCGCATGTCCTCGATCAGGGTGAACACGTCGGCCGCCGTCGCGCCGCCGCGATTGACGATGAAGTTCGCGTGGAGCTCGCTGACCATCGCGTCGCCGCGCGAGCGACCTTTTCCCCCCGCCTCGTCGATCAAACGTCCGGCGGAGCGCCCGTTCGACTGCTCCGCCGGCGGGTTCTTGAAGATGCAGCCCGCGGACCACTCGGTCACCGGTTGGATGCGGCGCTTCTCGAGCAGGTAGTCGCGGACCCGCTCGCGCACCTTCGGCGGATCGTCGACGCGGAACGCGAGCACGGCGCCGAGGACGATCGACGCGCCGAGACCGCCGTCGCGGTAGCGCGGCGAGCATTCGGCGCGCGCGAGGTCGCGCACGGTGCCGTCGGGATCGAGCACGCGCACGCGCTCGACGACGTCCCACATGTCGCCCCACCGTCCGCCCGCGTTCATCGCGACGCCGCCGCCGAGATTGCCCGGCACGCCCGCGAGCCCTTCGAGCCCGCTCCATCCGAGATCGCTCGCCGCGCGCACGACCGACGGCAGCGTCGAGCCCGCCCACGCGACGAAGCGCGGATTGCGATCGCGCTCGGGCGGGGCGACGCGCGAGTAGTCGTTCTCGTCGCCGTCGAGCGCTTCCGCGGCGCTGGTCTCGAGCGGCGCGCGGAAGAGCTTGTTCAACCGCGAAGTCGTCAACACCGCGCCGGCGAGCAGCCCGTCGTCGATCAAGAGGTTCGCACCGCCGCCGAGGATGCGCGGCGCGATCCCGCGCTCGCGGCAGGCTTGGAAGGCGGCGACGAGCTCGGCGGGCGTCGTCGGCTCGAGCAGCCACTCGACGCGGCCGCCGACGCGCATCGTGGTCCTATCGGCGAGATCCGCGTTGGCGAGTGCCGCGCACGGCCAGCTCGTTCTGGAGCTCATCCTTGATGTCCTCGACGTCGCCCGCGCCCATGACCAGGGCCGCGCAGTCTGCGGGCAGCGCTTCGACGAAGCGCTTGACGCTCGCGGAGAGCTTGCCGCCCCACACCGCATTGACCTTGGCGGCGAGCAGCGCTTGCGCGAGCTCGCTCGCTCCCGCGCTGTGCTCGCCATCGATGTGCGCGCGCGCGCCGTACACGTCGGCGACGACGACGCGGTCGGCGAAACGCAGTGCCTCGACGAAATCGTCGAAGAACCGCGCGGTGCGGCTGTGCTGGTGCGGTTGGAAGAGCACGTGCAGCGGCCGACCGGGCAACGCGCGGCGCGCGGCCTCCAACGTCACGCGCACTTCGGTCGGATGGTGCGCGTAGTCGTGCACGACGGTGATGCCGTCGCTCTCGAACCACGTCTCGAAGCGACGCTTCGCGCCGGCGTAGCCCGCGAGCCCGCGAGCCGCGGCGCGCGCCGCCGCGGAGAGGTCGACGCCGCCGTGCGCGGCCGCGGTGCCGACGGCGAGCGCGAGCGCGAGGCCCGCGTTCTCGACGTTGAACGCGCCGGGGATCGAGAGCTCGACGCCCGCGACTTCGAAACCGGGGCCCGCGAGGTCGAACGCGAAGCGGCCCATGCGCTCCCCGCGGAGCTTGACGGTGACGTCGCGACCGAAGCGCCACACCTTGCAGCGTGCGGCCTCCTCGACCAGGCGCGGCACCTCTTGTCCGACGACCAGCAGGCCCTCGAACGGCAAGCGGTCCGCGAAGTGCGCGAACGCGCCCTTGATCGCGTCGAACGTGCCGTAGTAGTCGAGGTGATCGGCTTCGACGTTGGTGATCGCCGCGCCGAACGGCGAGAGCTGCAGGAACGAGCGGTCGTACTCGCACGCTTCGATGGAGAACCAGCCGCCTTCGGCGGCGCTGGTCGCGTTCTGACCGAGTCGGCGACAGATGCCGCCGACCAACGCACCGGGCCGCGGTTGGCTCGCGCGGAACTCGTTCGCGAGCGCGGCGAGCGCGTGGAAGAGGAACCACGACGTCGTCGTCTTGCCGTGCGTGCCCGCGACCGCGAGCGTGCGTCGCTCAGGCGTGACGCGGCGCAGGAGCTCCGCGTACTTGAGCACCGTGAGCCCGCGGGCCTCGGCGTCGCGCACGCGCGGATCGTCGAGCGGGATCGCGGCGGAGCGGACGACGAGCTCGGTGTCGGCGGGCGCGAGCTTCGCGTTCGACGGATCGACCTCGACCGCGACGCCGAGCGTGCGCAGGAGCTCGACGTGATCGGAGGGCGCGCGATCGTGGCCGCTGACGACGTGACCGTGCTCGACGAGCAAGCGCGCGGCGCCCGAGACGCCGGCTCCGCCCGCGCCGAACAGGTGGACGCGGCGCGGCACCATCGCGAAGGGTTGCAGCTTTCCGAGCGGAGGCAGCTCGAGAGCCTCCACGCTCGGAATCGTGAGATGCGGGGTCGAGCGAGTCACGGTGACGGGGTTCATTCCAACTCCAAACGCGCGGACTTCAAGTCGACGAGCGAGCGAGGGACTCGATCTCGGTCCACAGGCGCGCGACGCCGTCGCGGGGCAGCGCCACGGCGAGCGCCGCGCTCATCGCGGAGCGTTCGCGCTCCCCGGCGGGACCGACGAGCCGCACGAGCTCGCGGGCGAACGCCGCGTCGAGCCCGGGCTCGTGGACGACGCGCACACCGATTCCGAGCTCGCGCGCGTTGAGTTCCTGATGGTGATCGGGGCTGTGCGGGTACGGAACGACGCAAGCGGGCCGCGCGAGGGCTCCGACCTCGGCGAGCGTCGAAGCACCGCCGCGGCAGAGCACGAACGTCGCGGCGGCGAGCACGCGCTGCACGTCGTCGACGTACTCGATCGCGCGATAGCCTTCGAGCGCCGAGCCGGCGCCCTCTCGCGCGCGTCCCGGCCCGGTCTGGTGCAACACCTGCACGCCGTTCGCCGAGAAGAACGCCGCGTGCGCGGCGACGAAGCGATTGAGACCGAGCGCGCCCTGGCTGCCGCCGAGCACGACCACGAGCGGCCGGTCGGGGTCGAAGCCGAGCGAGTCCGCCGCGGCGCGGGTCTCGAGCTCGCTCGGCGCTCCGTGCTGGAAGCGCTCCGCGAGCGGCGGCCCGATCCAATGGTGCTTCGCGTCCTCGCCGTGGGCGAGCGTCGCGCGCCAGGCGTGCGCGACGCGCGCCGAGAACGGTGCGAGCCAACGGGTCGCGCGCCCCGCGGCGGCATTGATCTCGACGAGCACGATCGGAATGCCGAGCGAGCGCGCGGCGAGCGCCGCGGGCAACGTCGTGAAGCCGCCGAGACCGACGAGCACCTCGGCGCGATGACGCTTCAACGCGACGCGCGCGCGCCGGGCGGCGGGCAGCGTCAACACGCCGAGGCGGCCGAGCGACGGAGCCCCGCCCCCTTCGGGCTCGAGCGGCAAAGCAACGCGTTCGAGCGCGATCGGGGCGAGGTGCTCGGCGAGGCCCGCCATCGCACGATCCTCGACCGGTCGACCGGTCTGGAACCAGACGACGTCGGCGACGCGGCGGTTCGCGTGCGCGTGCTCCAGCAGGTAGCGGCCCGGGAGGATGTGCCCTCCCGTCCCACCGCCCGCGAGGGCGACGCGCAACGCGCCCGAGGTCGTCGCTGTTTCGGCGACGACGCTCGGACGCACGCGATCCGACGTCACGACGTTCAACGCGCGGCTTCTTCGTCCGGATCGACGTTCGGGTCGGGGCGCACGCTCGAGTTCAGGAGCACCGAGGCGGGAACGGGCTTCGCCGGCTCCGCCTTCGGCGCGACGGGGGCCGCTGCGTTCCGCGCGGGGACGAGCGACTGAGTGCGCGGATCGACCGGAGCCGATCGCACGCGCGCACTCTCCTCGTACGGCCCCGCGAGGCCCTCGCTGAACAGCCGGCTGGCACGCGGCGCGTCGAGCACCGCGATCAACACGCAGCCGAGCACCAGGATCAAGTGGATCTTGCGGTTCATCGCACGCGGTTCTTGCTCTCGGCCTTGGCCACGTTGCTCGAACGCACGGCGACGCCCTTCGGCAGGCGGAGGTGCGCGCCGACGATCAGACGCTTCGGGTCGATCGACGGATTGAGCGAAGCGATCTCCGTCCAGCGCGCGCTCTTGCCGAGCAGCTTCTGCGCGATGCCGGAGAGCGTGTCGCCCTTCTGCACGACGTACTCGCCACCCGGAGCGACCGCGCCCGTGCCGTTGACCTTCGGCTTCGACGCCGACTTCGCGCCGGCCGGCAGGACGATCTTCATGCCCTTCTTGAGCTTCTTCGGATCGAGATTGCCGTTCAGCGCGGCGATGTCGCTCCACTTGTCGAAGCTCCCGAGCTCGCGCTGCGCGATCTCGCCGAGCGTGTCGCCGCCCTGCACGACGTAGGTCGGACCGGCGGCGACGGTGCTCTTCTTCGCGGCCGGCTTCTTGGCCGGAGCGACGGACGACTTCTCGGCGGACGGAGTCGCGCGCACCGCGACCTCGTCGGCGACGAAGCCCGACGTCGGTCGTTGCACGTCGAAACCCACCGGCTGCGTCGACGGTTGTTGGACGGCTTCGCCGAGCCCGTCGTTCGGGTGCGTTTGCGCGGCGACGCGTCCGCGGTTGACCCACGGTTCCCCCGGCTTCCAACCGGCGGGCGGCACGCGCGGGTCGAGATTCTGCGGGGTCTGCTCGCCGATCGGCGCGAGGCCGGTTTGCGGTTGCGCGCCGATCTGCGTCGTCTCGAAGCCCGTGGCGGCGGCCGGATCGGTCGCGCCGGGACCTTGCGCGACCTCGCTCGTGTCGGTGCCCTTCTTGAAGAACGAGAACGGGCTCTTGCCCTTCTTCTGACTCCACAAGGAGACGGCGAGGATCGTGACGAGCAGGAGTACCAGTGCGATGACGGCGTACTTTTCGATGCGTTGCATGGAAGGTTCCGCTAGTGGGGTGACGTGCGCTCCGCGGAACGAGCGCGCGCGGTTGACGAGGGAAGTTGGACTGCGGCTCGGGCTCGAAGCGCGTCGAGCTCGACCGTGAACGAAGAATGGGCGCGGGGGCGCGTCATGAACGCACGCCTCCCGGAACGCCGGACGCGAGCTCGGGCGCGACGTCGGCTGCGCTGTTGCGCGCAGCGCCGATCGCGAGCCCGACGCCGATGCACGCGACGATCAGCGACGTGCCGCCGTGCGAGATGAACGGCAGCGTCATGCCCTTCGGCGGCACGACGTCGGCGACGACTTGGATGTGCAAGAGCGCTTGGAAGACCGTCGAGATCAAGAGCCCGAAGGTCGCGATCGCTTCATACCGGTCGCGGATCGAATAGACGAGGCGCAGGCTCTGCCACATGAAGGCGAGCAGGAGCCCGATCACGAGCAACACGCCGAGCCAGCCGAACTCCTCGCCGACCTGCGCGAACGCGAAGTCGGACTCGAGGTACGGCACGCCGAGGTTGCGCGCGTCGCCGTTCGCGACGCCGGCGCCGAACATGCCGCCGTTGGCCATCGCTTGGACCGCGCCGGTGACCTGATCGCTGGTGCGATGTCCGAGGAACATCTCGATCCGCCGGTGCACGTGCGGCACGAAGAACCAGCCGAGCACCAGCGCGACGGTCGCGACCGAACCGAGAAACGCGCTGACGTGGTTCAAGCGCGCGCCGCCGACCCACATCGTCGCGAGCAAGCACACGAACAGGAGCAGCGAGCCGCCGAAGTCGGGCTCGACCGCGACCAGCACGAAGAACCACATGCCGACCGCGAGCATCGGCAGCACTCCGCGCTTGAAATCGCTGGCGAGCGGCCCGAGCGTGACGCACTTGTGCGCCGCCCAAAGCACGACGACGATCCGCGCGAGCTCGGAGGGCTGGAACTTGAAGAACCCGAGATTGAGCCACCGCCGCGAGCCGTTGATCGCGCCGCCGATGCCGGGCAAGAGCGCCGCGATCAGCAGGATCGTCATCACGATGCAAAGAGCCGGGATGAAGCGCCGCACGCCGCTCGGCCCGATCCGCGAGAACAGGATCAGCGCGATCAAGCCGCCCGCGCGGAACCACATCTGCGATGCGAGCTGCCCGTGGAACTCCTCGGGCGCCATGATCGTCGACGCGTGGCTCGCTTGCACCGCGAGACCGATGCCCATCAGCGCGAGCACGATGCAGAACAGCGCCGTCGCCGGGCCGCGCGGATCGTGCGCTCGCGCGAAGCGCGCGAGGCTGTCGAGGTGGTCGTTCAGCGTCAGCTGACGCGGCTTGACGGTCGCCGAGGAGGATTGGAGGGCTCCGGACATGTCAGCGCACCTTCAGGAGCGCGAGGCTCGCCATCGCGGAGGCCGCGGCCATGATCCAAAGGCGCGTCACCACCGTGACCTCGTGCCACGGCGCGGCGCGTCCCTTGTTCTTGAACAACACCACGCCGGTCTGCTGGAGCCCGTGGTGGATCGGCGCCATCGAGAAGAAGCGCTTGCCGCCGCTCCTACGGAAGTAGAGGCGCTGGAACCAGCTCGTGCCGAGCTCGAAGACGAGCACCGCGGCGATCAGCGGGAGCACGAGCTCCTGCTTCGCGACCAGCGCCATCCACCCGAGCAAGCCACCGAGCGGCAACGACCCCGAGTCGCCCATGAACACCTTCGCGGGGAACGCGTTGTACCAGAGGAAGCCCATGCAGGCCCCGCACAGCGCGCCGCCGACGACCGCCATCTCGCTCGCTTGCGCGACGTGCGGCAGGTTGAGGTACGCGGTCCAATCCGCGCGGCCGGTGACGTAGCAGAAGATCGAGAGCGCGAGCCCCGCGATCAGCATCACGCCCGCGAGCAACCCGTCCATCCCGTCGGTGATGTTCGCGGCATTCGACGCGCCGACGACCACGAACCACTCGAACGCGACGAACGCGGCGATGCCGATCAAGCCGTAGCTCGCGAGCTGGATCTTGACGTCCTTGAAGAACGGCGGATACAGCGTCAGCAGCGTGTGGCGACCGTTGGAAACCGCGTAGAACGAGAGCGCCGCGAGAGCTCCGACCGCGACGACCGTCAGCCCGACCATCTTCGCGGTCCGCGACAGCCCCTTGCACTTCGGGATCGTCAGCTTCTTGTAGTCGTCGACGAAGCCGACGGCGGCGAAACCCGCGGTGACGAGCACCGCGAGCACGACGTGCAGGTTGTCGAGCCGCCCCCACAGCAACACCGAGGTCAGCAGCGCGCCGATCAGGAACGCGCCGCCCATCGTCGGCGTGTCCTTCTTGCCGATCTTCTCGCTGTACTCCGCGAGCTCCTTCGAGTCGGTCTTGCTGACGTCCTCGCCGAACTTGTGGCGCTTCAACCAGGCGATCACCGGCCGGCCCCACCAGAGCGCGAGCGCGAAAGCGGTCAGCCCCGCGAGCGCGACGCGAAACGTGATGTAGCCGAAGAGATCGACTCCAAAGATGTGGTTGAGGACTACCGGGAGCATCTCACGCGGCCCTCGTCGGGTGGAGTTCCTCCAGGCGGCGCGTCAGGCGTTCGAGGCTCATCCGACGGCTGCCCTTGATCAGCGCGACGTCTCCGCTCGCGAGGAGAGACGGGAACTCGCGTTCCGCGTCCTCGACGGTCGCGAAGTGCAGCACCCTAGATTTGGGCATGCCGGCGATCAGCGCGCCGGACGCGGCGCACTCGGCGAGCTCCCCCACCAAGACGAAGAGGTCGATGCCCGCGTGGGCCACTTCCTCGCCGAGCTTGTGGTGGAGCTCCGGGGCCGTCGGCCCGAGCTCGAGCATGTCGCCGAGCACGAACACACGCCGCGCGTGGCCGTGCAGACCGGCGAGAACCCGCACCGCGGCGCGCGCGGAGTCGGGGTTGGCGTTGTAGCTGTCGTCGATGACCACGAGGTCGCCGATCGCATGGCGTTCCATGCGCTGGCGCCCGCCCGTCAGCCGGGCGACCGCCGGGAGGACGTCGCGTAGGTCGAGCCCGATACCCCGGCACGCGGCCAAGGCGGCGAGCAAGTTCGAGACGTTGTGCTTCCCGAGCAGCGGCATCGCGACCTCGTCGCCGTTCAGGCGGAAGGTCGTGAACCCGCTGTCGAAGTGCAGCTCGGTGGCGTTGAGCTCGCCCTCGCCGTCGACGCTGATCGTGATCACGCGCGCGACGGTCGAATCGCGCAGGAGCTCGTGGTGGCGGCTGTCGAGGTTGAGCACCGCGAACGCTTCGCGCGGCAGCGCGGCGAACAGGTCGCACTTCTCTCGCGCGACGCCCTCGATCGAGCCGAGTCCCTGCAGGTGCGCGGGGCCGATGTTCGTGATGATCGCGCCGGTCGGTCGCGCGATGCGCGCGAGCTGGGCGATCTCGCCCGGCCCATTGGTGCCCATCTCGACGATCAGCGCGCCGGTGGTCTCATCCGCGAGCAGCAGCGTGTGCGGCACGCCGACGTCGTTGTTGAACGACGCGGGCGACGAGACCACGTTGCGCACGCTCTTCAGGAGCTCGCTCAGGATGTTCTTGGTCGTGGTCTTGCCGCACGAGCCCGTGATGCCGATCACGTCGGTCTTGAGCTTCGCGCGGTGCGCGGCGGCGAGATCGCCGAGCGCGCGCCTGGGATCGGGGTGCCACGCGATCGCGACTTCGCCGGGCAAATCGGGCAGCGGATCGCCGGGCGCGCCGCGCAGCATCACGACGCTCGCGCCCCTCTGCGCCGCTTGCACGGCGAAGCGATTGCCGTCGAAGTTCTCACCGGAGAGCGCGATGAAGAGCTGCTTGTGTTGCAGCGTGCGCGTGTCGGTGCTGACGCCGACGACGGACTTGCGCGCATCGCCACGGGCGAGCACGGAGCCGGTCGAATCGAGGATCTCTTGAACTCGGAATACGCTCACTGAAGCGCCTCGGCCGCAACTTTGCGGTCATCGAAAGGCAGGCTGTCGCGCCCGATCGTTTGTGTCGTCTCGTGACCCTTGCCGGCGATCAACACCACGTCGCCGGCCTCGGCCGTGAGCATGGCGCGTTCGATGGCAACGCGGCGATCAGCCTCGACCAAGATCCTCGTGCGCGCCGGCCGCATGCCGGAGAGGATCGAATCGATGATGACCGCGGGGTCTTCGCTGCGGGGATTGTCGCTGGTCACCACGGCGATGTCGGCGAGCTCGTTCACCACGCGCCCCATCGGAGCGCGCTTCCCCGAGTCCCGATCGCCGCCACAACCAAAGACACAGATCAAGCGACCGCGTCTCTTGTCTGCTTTCGGAAGGGTCGAGTCAAGACTCTCTCGCAGCGTCGCGAGCACCTTGCGCAGCGCGTCCTCGGTGTGCGCGTAATCGACGAAGACGCGAAAGCCACGTTCACCGGTCGGCACCGACTCGAGCCGACCCGGAGCAGCAGAGACGGTTGCGAGCCCCTCCACACACTGGGAGGGGCTCGCACCCGACACGAGTACCGCGGCCAAAGCCGCAAGTGCGTTCTCGACGTTGAATCGACCCGACAGAGGCAAACACACCCGTGTCCGTGGAATCCCCATCCCGTGGACAGAAAACTGGGTGCCTTGCGGGTCGATGACGACGTCGGAGGCCCATAGGTCGGCGCGCGACCTGGTACTGAATCGAAGGACGGAAGCTCCGGTCGCGCGCGCGGCGGCTGCCATGCGCTCGGCTGCGGAGTCGTCGGCGTTGACCACGGCGGTCGCTCCCTCGGCGAGGGAGGCGAAGAGCTTCTCCTTGGCGGAGGCGTAGCTCTCGAAACCGCCGTGGTAGTCGAGGTGATCGCGCGTCAGGTTCGTGAACAGCGCGACATCGAACTCGAGCCCGGCATGGCGATCCTGGTCGAGCGCGTGGGAGCTGAGCTCCAGCGCGACCGAATCACCGCCGGCGCGCCGATGCGCGGCGAGCAGCCGCTGCAAGCTCGGTGCGTCGAGCGTGGTATGCGTCGCGGGCTCGAATCGCCCGCCCGCGATCTTGTTGCCGGCGGTGCCGAGCACCGCGGGGTTCCGGCCGAGCTTCTGGAGCAACTGACCGGTCAGGTGCGCGACCGTCGTCTTACCGTTCGTGCCGGTGACGCCGACCGTGTACAGACTCGCCGACGGTTGCTCGTGGACGAGAGCCGCCGCCCGACCGGCGACCCGCCGCGCGTCCGCGTGGACCCATTGGACGACGTGCGGCGCGACGCCTTCGAGCTTGGTCGGCGTCAGCACCGCGGCCGCGCCGCGCGCGATCGCTTCGCGCACGTAGGTCGAACCGTCCGCTTTGCCGCCGGGCAGCGCCGCGAAGAGCGCGCCTTGCATCACGCGGCGGCTATCGAGCTCGACGTCGAGCAAGTCGACGGACGTCGACGCGCCGACGAGCTCGCCGCCCAGCACCTCGCGGAGCACCCCGATGCGAACCATCAATGCACCGCCTCCGCCCACGGGCGCTCGGAGAGCTCCATCGACATCAGCGGCGACGGCGCGAACCCCGGAAGGACCGCCTGGAGAGGAGCCTGGCCGAGGCGCGTCAAGCCGAGGGCTTCCTTCAGGATCGAGATCGCCGTCGGACCGGCGACGCGGGAGCCGTACTTGCCCTTGCGCGGCTCGTCGGCGATCACGAGCACCATGACCTCGCGCTCCGTGCCCGGCAGGCGACCAAATGCGCACATCGACGAGGTGTAGCAATGGAGGTGATCGCGCTTCGCGTCGACCAGCGCCTTCCGGCACGCCGACGAGCACGACGAGCGCTCCGCCCAGTGCCGCGCTTGGTGCTCGAGGTCGACGTGCACACAGACCTCTCCCGGCACCTTCTGCGCCGTGCCGGTCTTCGTGCCGACTTCGACGCCATGGAGCACGTTCGGGCCGGCGACCGGCTCGCCGGTGCCCTCGCGTGCGCCGAGCTGCATCATCGCGCGGATCCGATCGCTGGTCTCCCGGCGGAAGACCCGAACCGGCGCGGTGCGCGGCAGCAGGTAGCGCAAGCCGTCTTGCTCGACCGCTTCGACGACTCGGAGCGGCCGGAACTCGCCGCCGCGCAACACCGTCGCGAGCCCCGCGGCGTGTTGCCAGGTCGACACCATGAGCTCGTGGCCGAACGACACCGACGCGTGCGTCCAGCTCGGCTTCCACGGCAAGGCGGGGAGCTGTCCGCTCGCCTCGGGTCCGAGCGACGCGTGCGGCGCCTGGCCGTAGCCGAGCCGCACGAGATAGTCGCGCAGGACGCTCGCCTCGACGCGCGGACCGATTTGGACCATGCCCCCGTTCAGAGAGTGAGCGAGGATCTCGGAAGCCGTGACCCGCCCCTGTTTGCCGGGGTTGTCCGCTTCGCGGATGACCCGGCCGGGCAGACGGTACTCCCCGTGGCCGACGTCGAACACGTCGTCGGGCTCGACCTTGCCGTCGTCCAACGCGATCGCCATCACGATCACCTTGAACGTCGAACCCGGCGTGAACTGGTGCTTGAGCGGCGCGAACGCGCCGAAGCGATACGCTTCGCGCGCATCGACGGCGAGCACGTCGCCGGTCGCGACGTCGAGCACGATCGCCATCGCGAGCGCGGGCCGGTTGCGCTCCATCAAGACGTCGAGTTCCTCGCCGACGCGCTTCTGGAGGTACGCGTCGATCGTGGTGACGACGCGCGGCGTCTCCGAGGCCTCGTTGGAGTCGATGTAGTAGCTGCGCGGCACGACGCGCGGTTCCTTGCGGCGCACCGGCGAGTGGCGCTCGAACGTGTAGCTCGCCGGGACGCGTTGGAGCTCTCCCCAGTCGGAGCGCTGGAGCTCGCGCGCGGCGGCCAGCTCGAGCCCGCTGATCGGATGGACCTCCGCGAGGATCTCCTCCGCGCGGCGCTTCGCCGCGTCGAGCTGCGCGAGCGTGAACGCGGGCCGACCGCTCTCGCGGATCGGCGGCTCGCGATCGAGCCCGGCTTCGTGCAGCGCCAGGTCGCGCGCGGACTTCTGGTCGACGTAGCCCCACGCGCCGAGCACGCGCTGCGCCCCCATCGGGTAGACGCGGTCGCGGTCGCGAGCGATGTGCATCTGAACGTGCAGCACGCCTTGGTCGCTGAGCAGCTGGAAGAGCTTCGGCGCGACGGCCGCGTCGAAGCCGCGGATGGCCACCGTGTAGGTGTGCGGCATCAGCATCCGCCAGATTTCCTCGCGCTGGGCTTCGATCTCGTCCTCGCTGCTAGCGTCCCCAGCGGCCGCGTCGCCCTTGATCGCGCGCGCCAAGCCGTCGGCGATCCGGCGGGTCCAACGCAGCGGATTCTTGTTGTCCTTCGTGAAGTGCGCGGAGCGCACGCGCTCGCTGAGCACGACCGACGGCCGCCACCAGATGACCCAGCCGCCCTCCGGACGCGCGACGACCGCGATGCCTTCGACGCGCGCGGGCGTGTCCGTCGGATCGACGACGCCGGTCTCGATCCAGCGCTGCACCGCGGAGGCCTGACGCGCATCGAGCGCCACCGTGCACTTCACGACGTCGTCTTCCGCGTCCGGCATCGTCCGCTCGAGCAGTTCGGCCGCGGTGTAGTCGCCGCCGAGCACGCTCGCGAGCTTCGGCGCGAGAATCTCCGGCGTGTGCGCCTGCCAGAGCGCGTTCGGCGAGCACACCAGGTCGAGGCGTTGGACGAAGTCGGCGAGCGGACGCTCGTTGCGGTCGACGATCGCGTATTCGGGCCCGGGATCGCTCTCGACGCGCTGACGGATCGGCGCGTCGTCGGCGAACACCAACCGGCCGAGCCACAGCGCGAGCAGCAGGAAGACGGCGCCGAGCAGCAGGAACGCGCCCGCCGGACGAACTCCCGAAGCGGAATCGGAGAGCAGCGGCGACGAGCTCATTGCTGCACGTCCTTCGACTTCGCGCCGCGGCGCTTCGCGAGCGGCTGGTTCGGTTCACCCCACACGTGGGCGCGCGCCATCGCCTGCGCCTGCACGTTCGCGGCCTCGACCATCTCGCAACGCCGTTGGATCTCGGCGAGCCGGTGCGCGCGCGCGTGGTTCTCGGATTGGATCGCCGAAGTGACCAGCGTCACGAGGAGCGCCGAGGCGCCGAAGACCCAGGCGAAGATCGGGCGCGTCACGGCTTCACCTCGGGGCCGGAGGCCGAAGCGCGAGTGCGCACGCGGGCCGCGGCACGCAAGAGCGCCGAGCGCGAGCGCGGGTTGGCGCGCGCTTCGAACGAACTCGGGCGCAGAGGCTTCTTCGTCAACGGACGGAAAGCGCCCTCGGCTTCGCCGCGCGAGAGGAAGCGCTTCACCACGCCGTCTTCGCCGGAGTGGAACGAGATCACGACCAGACGCCCGCCGTCGACGAGCCAGGGCTGGGCCTGCTCGAGGCCGCGAACGAGCTCCTCGCCCTCTTCGTTGACCGCGCGACGCAGCGCCTGGAAGACGCGCGTCGCCGGATGGATGTCACCGGCGCCCCCGCGCCCGATCGTGCGAGCGACGACGTCGGCCAACGCCAACGTGCGCCGGAACGGAGCCCGACGGCGCAATTCGACGATCGCATGCGCGACCTTGCGCGAGCGCGTCTCGCCGCCTTCGTGGAAGAACAGGTCCGCTAGGTCGTTCTCGTCCCAAGTATTGACGATGTCCGCCGCGGTGCGCTCGCGATCCGGATCCATGCGCATGTCGAGCGGCC
Organism: Planctomycetota bacterium; assembly: GCA_016220085.1. Lineage (GTDB taxonomy): Bacteria > Planctomycetota > UBA1135 > UBA1135 > JACRIN01. The sequence continues at coordinate 9,119 of JACRIN010000109.1, read as the reverse complement.
CGTCGACCGAGAACGAGAAGCCGCGTTCACGCCGATCGAACTGCAACGACGACGCACCGAGGTCGAGCAGCCAACCGACGACGCGCTCGATGCCCTCTTCGTCGAGCAACTCGTCCAACATCGACACGCGGCCACGGCGAACGCGCGCGCGCGCGCCGAAGCGGGCGAGGTTCTGCTGCGCGATCGGTAGGATCTCCGGATCTTGATCGATCCCGAGCACGCGCAGGCTCGGGCACGCGTCGAGGATGCGACTCGCGTGACCGCCGACACCGACGGTACCGTCGATGATCCAACCGTCGCGCGGAGCGTCGGCCGCGGCGAACACGGACACGACCTCGTCCGCGAGCACGGAAACGTGCACTCGCGTTTGGTCGTCGCCGCCGCGTTCGCGCCCGATCAAGATCACCTCCACCTTCCCCCTGGCCCGCAAGCGAGAACCCCGTCAGGTCCCTTCGACGCGCGCGGAGGCGCGCGGGTTGTCGCCGCAGATCACACGATCCAACCGATCGAAGTCGTTGCCGTGCTTCGCTTCGAGCTGACGCCACGCTTCCGCGGGCCAGATCTCGATGCGATCGATCACGCCGACCATCACCACTTCCTTGTCGATGCCGACCAACGTCTTGAGCTTCTCCGGCACGAGCAGGCGCCCGGCGGAATCGAGTTCGAGCGCGTTGGAGCTCGAGAAGAAGAGCCGCTGCATCAGACGCGCGTCGGCGCCCTCGAAGGCCTGGGTGTTCAAGCGCTCGAGCACGGCCTGGAAGCCGACGGTCGAGAACAGGAACAGGCACCCTTCGAAGCCCCGCGTCAGGATCGCCGTCAGGTTGCCTTCCGGCCCCCGCTCGAGGCCGTCCTGCAGACGCTTGGGCAAGAACACGCGGTTCTTGTTGTCCAGCGTGTGGGTGGACTCACCGAGCCACATGCCCCACCCCCGCGAGCGGCCTCGAAGCCGGCGAGGTGGACGAGGTGCGACCGGAGTCCCACGCGTTCACGGGGCAGCCTGCGGCCACAGACACGACTCGCGTGTCCACGCCCCCGAACGACCTCCACCGAGCACCACTTTCCACCACCCGCGCAGTTTGCTCCCCCACCGCGGTACCCGCAAGCTGTTCGCGAGAATTTTTTTGCCGGAAGTTCTGAACTTGCCGACACTTGGGGCGACGCCCCGAACGCGGGAACACTCAGCTCTTGACGGCCCAGCGGGTGGTAGGCGAGTCGCGACTCCGCGCGAAAAACCACAACTAATAGTGGTCGCTCGGCCAGCCGGCCGAGTTGCACCGGCGCGACATCAGCTCGACGCCAGCTAAGCACCGGCGCGGAGCCAGGACAGAACCACCGCGGCGGGCGCCGCGGAAGCCACGGACCGACCGGTTCGCGGTGGGAGTCAGGGGGTGAGAAAGAGCGGGGAACGCCGGCGGCGACCGGCGCCGGTTCCTAACGCGGCGCCGGTTCCGCCGCGAGTCGGGGCGACTCGGGCTCGCAGTCAGCAACCACAGGGGCGGCGGCGTACGCGGGATCGACGGCAAGCGCGGGGGCCTCGGCGGGCGCCACGGCGGCGAGCTGTGCCTCCGGGAGCGAGTCGGGCTCGGCCCCATCGAAGATGTGCTGCAGCTCGGCGCGCAACTGATCGATGCGCTCCGGCGTGAAGTCGAACACGAAGACCGAGAGCGACTCGGCCTGGCGCGGTCGGTGAACGATGAAGGACTCGCCTTCGTGGTCGCGCACGATCTGACGGACCTTCAGCCGCCTCTTGCGCAACAGGATCAAGCAGAGCACGTAACGCAGCTCGCGGAGCTTCCGCTCGCTCTTGCCTTCGAGGTGGATGAAGAGCTGCTCCAGCGCCTCGAGGTTCAATTGCACGCCTCGGCGCTTGTCCAGAGAGTGCCGAGTTCGCCACCAAAACAGCCCATCCGACGCGGAGCTCGTTTTCCAGCATCCGACGCAGCGATCCTCGCGCACGAGGACATCGCCGCGCACGCACAGCGCGGAGAAGTGACTCTCGCCTTCGTCGAAAGCGTGGCTGCAGGCCGCGCATTGCGGTTGGCGTCGTTCGATTTTCCAGTCGTCCATTCGGCTCGGAAAGACCTTTGCGAGTCCCTTGAGTGTAGCTTCGGCGCTTCGAAAGCCACGCTTCTCGCGGCATTCCGCGTCCGGCCTTCCGGGTTCGGCGCGCTGCGTTCGATCGATCAGCGCTTCGAGAACTCGCCGCGATGCGCGCGCCACCAGTCGAGCCACGCTTGCGGCGTACGCGAGCGGCGGTCGCCCGCGAGTTCGGCGAGCGCCGACTCGACGACGGCGAGCAACTTGACCTCGCCCTCGGTGACCGCCCGCGCCATCGCGTTGGCGAGCGCGGGGATCGCGCGCGGATCGCCCAGCCGGAACAGACCCTCGGCCGCGGAACGACGGACCGCGGGGTCGGCGTCGACCAGAGCTCGCTCGAGGATCAGGCGCCACGGGGCGGTTTCGACGTCTCGGGAGCCGCGCGCGCCGAGCGCGAGCGCCGCCTCGGCCCGCACGATCCACTCGGGATCGCCGAGCGCGAGCCGCCGCAGCGCGTCGCGCACCGCGGGCTCGCGCTCGCCCGCGTGCGGCAGCGCGGCGAACAGCGCCGAGACTCGACGGCGAGCCTTCGGCTCGGGGTGATCGAGCGCGGGCTCGGCGGGAGCGAGCGCATCCCGACCGATCCGAACCAGCGATTTCGTCGCGAGATCCGCGACGATACCGTCGCCGACGCAGAGCAGTTCGACGAGCGGCGTCGCCGCGGCCGCGCCGAAGCGCGCGAGTTCGGTCTCCGCGCGCACGAACGCCGCGCGAGCGCGCGGGTCGGTCCGCGCGGCGAACGTGTCGTACGACCGCATCATCTCGAGCAACAGGTTCTCGACGAGGAAGCGGGTCGCGGCGGGGTCGAGCAGCGCCTGCTCGCGCGCGGCCTCCCATTCGGCGCCGCCGCGCCCGTACGCCGTGAGCAGTGCGCGACGTTCGGCCGGCAGACGCTCGACCGCGACCAGCGCCTCCGCGTCGGACGTCTTCGCCCGCGGCGCGCCGCAGCCCGAGCACGCGATCGCGAGGAGCCACCACGCGCGCCTCACGCGATTCCCCCGCCGCGCACGCCGCGGTCCCACGAGTCGAGGAATTCCTGCGCCATCCGGGCCGCGAACCATTCCTCCGGTGGCACCACGGGTGCTCCGAGTCCGGCCGCCGCGAGCAGCGTCTCTCGCACACACGCGCACCACGCATCCGCGCTCTCGCGCGCGTCGGCGAGCGAGCGCGCTTGCGCACCGAGGCTCGACCAGAGCCCGGGCTCGATCGCCAAGCGCTCGAGCGCGGCCGCGAGCGAAGCGTCGTCGCCCGGCGCGAAGAGCAGCGAACCGCCATCACGACCGCGCTCGGCGAACGCACCGTGGTCCGCGAGCACGGTCGCGAGCCCGAGCGCGCGCGCTTCGTCGAGCAGGAGACCGAACGACTCCTTCGCGCGCGACGCCGAGACCCAGGCATGCACGTCGGCCACCGGATGGGCTGCGAGCGACGCGCGCTCGTACGCGCCGAGGAAGCGCACGCGATCGGTCGGTGCGCGTTCGCGGAGCGCCCGCGCGAACGTCGGATCGGCGTCGGCGCCCGCGAAGCGCACTTCGATGTCGACGCGACCGGCGAGGCGCGCGACGGCGGCGAGCACGAGCTCCTGTCCCTTGTGCGGCATCAGGTGACCGAGCACGCCGAGCACGAGCCGACCTTCGTCGCGCGGCTCGCGCCGGCTCGTCGCGCGTCCGTTCGCGGCGCCGAGCTCCAACGCGGTCGCCGCGGGCCTCGGCGCGAGCACGGCCACGCGCGGATCGCCTGCGCGGAGCACGCCGACACGCTCGAGTTCGCCGCGATGCGCGGCGGTCGGCACGAGCAACGCGCGCGCGAGTTCGAGCTCGCGCGCGAGGTCGCGTTGCCGCTCGGCGAGCAGCATGAACTCCTGCTCGCGCTTCACCCACCGTGTGCGCGGCCCGACGCGCGCGGCGCACGCGAGGCACGGATGCGGCCCGACGGGTGCGGAACAGCTCGAAAGGGTCGAGGTCTCGACGCGAAACGCGATCGGACAGCCCGTCCACGCGTCGTGCAGGGAAACGACGGCCGCCACGCCTTCGCGCGCGGCGGCGAGCACCAGGTCGCGGCTCAACCGGATCCAGTGGTGCACGTGCACGACGTCGGGCGCGAACTCGCGCAGCACGCGCCGCACGCCGCGGGTCACCGCCGGCGCGAGCGTCTTGTGCCAGTGATCCGAGTAGAGATCCGTGCGCGCGAGCCGCACGACGCGCACACGCCGACCGCTCGCGGGCTCGACGAGCTCGCTTTCGGAATCCGCGGTCGATAGCGTCCCCGCGACGATGCAGACGTCGTCGCCGCGAGCAGCGAGCATCCGCGCTTCGCACTCGACGCTGCCTTCGGTGCCGCCGACGAGCTCCGGTGGCAGCCCGTGCCCGACGAGCACGACCTTCACGGCCGCTCCGTCAAGCGCGCGGCACGCAGCGCGTCGATCGCCTCGAAGTAGATCTCCTCGATCTGCTCCGCGTCGCGAGCGACGCTCTTGATCGGCTCGACTTCGCGATAGAGCGCGTCGAGCTTCGAGCGATCGCCGATCAGCTCGGCGAGCTTCCGTGCGAGGTCCTCGACGTCGCCGACCTTGAAGTGGTAGCCCGAATGTCCGGGCTGCACGAGCTCCGCCATGCCGCCGAGGTCGCTGACGAGCATCGGAGTACGCGTCGCGATCCCCTCGACGATCACCAGCGGCGAGTTTTCCCACCACACGCTCGGCACGACCAGCAAATCGGTGCTGCAGAGCGCGCGCGGTACGTCGTTCCGCGCGAGCGAGCCCGCAAGCCTCGCGCCGACCAGGCCCGCGAGGCGCTGGAGCTCCGCGACGTACTCGTGGTTGTGCTGGAACGGGCCGTAGAGCACGAGCTCGGCCTTGGCGGCGAGCTCGGGCGCGAGCCGCTGCCACGCTTCGAGCAGCAAGTGCGGCGCCTTGTGCGGCGCGAGCGTGCCGAGGAACGCGACGCGGACCTTCTCCGAGCGCGTGCGTTCGACCTTGCCGAACCGCGAGAGATCGATGCCGGTGCGCAGGAACTGGATGCGCTCCTCGGGAATGCCCCACTCGACGAAACGGCGCAGCAAGAAGTGGCTCGGTGAAAGGAAGCGGTACACGTTCGGCACGATGCGCTCGCGGAACGTGTGGTCGCGTTCGGCGACGCGCTCGGTCAGCACGTCGGCACGCCGCGCGGCACGCTCGGCATCGCCGGCGCTCGGCCCGCCGCGCCCGTCCTTCCAGCCTTGGGCAAGGCGCGCGGCGCCGCGCGCGGCCGGACCGAAATTGAGCCCGGTCGTGCCGCGCACGCGAGCGATCCAGCGCGCGAGCCCGCGCTCGGTCGACGACTGCGCGAACTTGAAGCTCGTCAAGCACTCGCCGCAGCGCCGGAACTCGATCGTGTGGCAAATCGAAGAGTCGGCGTGGACGCGCTGGCCATAGCGCGCGCATTGCAGCCAATAGTCGTGCAGCGTGAAGATCACCGGCACGTACCGCGCGGCGCACGCCTCGATGCAGCCGACCGAGAGGTACCAGAGGTGCTGGAAGTGCACGACGTCCGGCGCGAGCCGCTCGAGCCAGCTCTCGAAGATCGCGGTGATCCGCGGCTGCTCCCACGTCTCGCGCAAATCGGCGTAGTGCAGGTTGTTGATCAGCTCGACGACGCGCAATCCGCCGTACTCGCGCTCGCGCACCGAAAGATCGGCGAGCGAAATGTCCTTCTCCGCGGCGAACACGATGACGTCGTGACCGCGCCGCGCGAGCTCCTGCCCGAGCTGCAGCGTGTAGACCTCGGTTCCCGCCGCGTGGTTGGGCAGGAAGTTGTGGACGACGAGCAAAACCTTCATCGCGAGCCCGCTGATTCTAGTTCTGCGCGAGGCGGCGCGTCACGCTCCGATCCGGCACTCGGCGCGCGGCCCGAGCGAACTCGAGAGCTCGCCGCCGAAACCGCGTCAGCCGATCCACGGTCGCACGAGCTTCCACCACAGCGCGAGCGCGCCGTCGAGGATCCGCAACACCGCGGCGGCGAGCCCGCGGCGAGAGAGCTGCGGCGCGATCGTCAGCGGTCCGCCGACCAAGAGCTCTCGATCGCCCACGCGCCGGACCGCTCGAGCTCGACTGCGCGCCTCGCGTCGGCCGGCGCCGTCCTTCAGGAACGCGACCTTGCCCTCGAACCACCCGCCGAGCGTGCCTTCCTTCAGGCAGAAGGCGAGCCAGACGATCTCGTACAGCGCGAGCCCCGGCGCGGCGAGGAACAGCGTGCGCCGCCGGTAGTTCGCGTCGAGGAAGTACCAACGATTGCGCGAGTGGAAGAACGCCCGGGACCGCGGGTAGTTCGCGGCCTTGCGAAAACTGATGCCGGGAGTGCCGCCGCGGTGCAGCACGAGCGCGTCCTCGACCGACAGGATCGCATGGCCGGCGGCTCGCAAGCGGAACGAGAGGTCGAGGTCCTCGAACAGGATGAAATAGCGCTCGTCGAACCCGCCGAGCGCGAGCACGAGCTCGCGCCGGACGAGCAGCGCGACCGAGACCGCGCCTCCGACCTCGAGCGCTCCGACGCCGCGCGCTTCGCCGAGCGGCACGTAGAAGTTGCGCAGCGCGAAGAGGCCGACGTAGTGCAGCTCGCCGCCGTCGTAGTGCACGCGCGTGGCTTCGGTCGCGAAGACGCTGCGCGGCTGCACCAGCGCGACGTCCGGCCGCGAGCGAGCCGCGACGACGAGCTTCTCGAGCACGCCCTCGGTCAACACCGCGTCGTTGTCGACGAGCAGGACCCACTCGGTGCTCGCCGCGCGCAGCCCGGCGTTGCGCGCCGGACACGGCCCGCGGTTCACGCCGAGCTCGATCACGCGCGCCGCCGGAAAACGCTCCGCGACCAGCGCCGGACTGCCGTCGGTCGACGCGTTGTCGATCACGAGCACGCGATCGATGCGCGCGCCCTGCAACGCGAGACCTTCGAGGCACGGGGGCAGGTGCTCCGCGCCGTTGTAGTTCACGACCACCGCGGTGATGCGCGCGAACTCGTCGGCGGGCGCTCGATCGGCCTGGTTCACTTGAGCGGCAGCTCGAAATCCGGTGCGTGGCAGGGTTGGCGGTGCTTCCAACAATACGGCACGTTCGCGAGCACGCCGAACGCCGCCTTGACGACCACCCACCACGCGCCGGGCGTTTCGCGCAACGAACGACCGATGCCGATCGTGCCGGTCGCGTCGGACACGTTGCCCGCGCGCTCGGTCTTGTCGCCGCGCAGGATGACGCGCGTGAACACGAGCCACGGTAACCGCGCGAGATCGCCGGCCGGCGCGTACTTCAGCATCGACATCCACGCGTTGCGCGCGTGGTAGTAGAGACTGCGCTTGCCCATCTTGATGCCGAAAGGCGTCTTGTGCAGCGCGCGCACCTCGGGGTACTGCAGCACGCGGAAGCCGAGGTTGAGCAAGCGACACGTCAGGTCGCGCTCGTTCCCGTAGATGAAGAGCCGCGCGTCGTAGTAGCCGGCGCGCCGCAACGCGTCGAGCCGCGCGAGCGACGCACAACCGCGGAACGTGCTCATGTAGCGCTCGCGCTTCAGATGCTCCTGCTCGAGGTAGCCCGCGGGCATCCCGGGCTCCTCGACCTCGCACGACACGATCGCGGTCGTCTCGGGCTCGCGCGCGAGACGCGCGGTCATCTTCTCGACCCAATTGGGCGGCAGCACGACGTCGTCGTCGAGAATCGCGACCAACGGCGTGGTCGCGGTCGAGAAGCCGATGTTGAACGTCTCGCACGCGCCGTACGCGGAGTGCGGCATGCGCACCAGCGTCACGTCGGGGAACTCCGCTTCGATCGCCTCGACGGTGCCGTCGCTCGAGCAGTTGTCGACGACGACCACGCGCGCGAACGGCACGGTCTGCGCGTGGAGAGCGCGCAAGTTCTCGAGCACGGGCGCCTTCTTGTTGAACGCGGTCATCACCGCGGTGACCGCGGAACGCGCGACCGCCGGCGCGGAGCGCTCGAAAGTCGGCGCGGAGCTCTCGAGCGACTCGCTCGTCGCCGCGAGCCGCGCGTGCACGGCGCGCGCGTCGCGAGCTCGGCACCGCGCGAAGCCTTCGAGCGCCTCGACGCCGGGGAGCTCGCAGTTCAACGCGCGTGCGCGGTCGGCGGCCTCGGCGCGCGGAACGAAATCGAGCACGGCGCGCTGGCTCGTGAAGCGCTCCAGCGCCGCACGCTTCTTCGCGCGCACCGCGGTGATGTCGACCAGCATCCCGCCCGGCAGCGGCACGTTGACGCCGTAGAACAGCGCCTCGCTCGCACCGCTCTCCGCGACGACGCTCGCGGCGGCGGCCGAGAGCGCGCGATGGTCGGCGTGGTACTCGAACGGCGAAGGCAGATACACCGCCTCGGGCGCGAACTCCAAGAGCTCGGCCGCGAGCTTCGCGCAAAGGCCGGCGTCGGCGCCGAGCGCGCCGTCCGCAAGGCCGAGGAAGCGCACGTCGGAGAGCCCGAGCTCGGCCGCGGCCGCGCGCGACTCGGCTTCACGCGTGCGCGCGATGTCCGCGCGCCAGGCTTCACGCGTGCGCGCGATGTCCGCGCGCGGGGGCTCCGGCGCGCCGGCGGCGCCGTCGGTCACGATCACGACGCGCACCTGGTCGCCGCGGGACGCGTGCAGCGCGAGCGTGCCGCCGACGCCGAGCACTTCGTCGTCGGGGTGCGGAGCGAAGACCAGCACGCGTTTTCGGAGCGCGGAGAGCTCGACCAGCGGCGGAAAGGTGTGCGTCATCGGCGCGGCTCCCGCGCGACTCGTTGGTAGAGCACCTCGAGCTCCGCCGCGGCGTCGGCGGCGCGCCGCGGGGAGTTCGGCAGGGCGAGGCGGGCTGCGTCGAGCATGGAGGGACGAGAGAGTAGTGACTCGAACGCATCCGTCCAGGCCGCGACGTCCTCCGCGGGCAGGATGCGACCGGCGGCGCCCAGGCGCTCGCCGAGCGCGCCGCGGTCGGAGACCCACGTCGGCAACCCGAGCGCCAGACTCTCGTCGACGACCAGGCCGTAGCTCTCGGCGAGCCGGGACGGGAACGCGGCG
>JACRIN010000110.1 GCA_016220085.1 Planctomycetota bacterium | reverse complement strand
TCGCGCGCACCGGGGCCCGCCACGTCGTGCTCTCCGGCGGCGTGTGCGCCAACGTGAAGATGAATCAACGGCTCCACGAGCTCGAAGGCGTCGCGGGGACGTTCGTGTATCCGAACATGGGCGACGGCGGGTGCGGCACCGGGCTCGCGCTGAACCTGACGTGGCCCGGCGGGGTGCGCGAGTCGTTCCACGACGTGTACTTCGGTCCGGAGTACTCCCCCGCGGAGATTCGCGCCGCGCTGGAGGCGGAACAGCTCGCGTTCCGTGAGCCGACCGAGCTCGCGCGCACCGTCGCCGAGCAGATCCACGCCGGCCTGGTCGTCGCGCGCTTCGCCGGACGCATGGAGTACGGGCCGCGCGCGCTCGGCAATCGCTCGATCCTCTATCACGGACGCGAGCCGAAGGTGAACCAATGGCTGAACCAACGCCTCGCGCGCACCGAGTTCATGCCGTTCGCGCCGGTGACGAAGTGGGAGGCGCGCGCGAGCTGCTACGAGCACCTCGCCGGCGCCGAGCACGCCGCCGAGTTCATGACGCTGACCTTCGATTGCACGCCGAAGATGAAAGCGCAGTGCCCCGCCGCGGTGCACGTCGACGGCACTGCGCGACCGCAGCTCGTCCGCCGCGAGGTCAACGCCGAGTACTGGCGCATCCTCGACGAGTACGAGCGGCTGTCGGGCATCCCGAGCTTGATCAACACGAGCTTCAACATGCACGAGGAGCCGATCGTGTGCTCGCCGCGCGATGCGGTGCGCGCCTTCCTCGACGGTCGGATCGACGCGCTGGCGATCGGTCCGTACTGGGTCGAGAATCCGCTGCTCGCGAAGCGCTGAAGCGCCGCCACGCGAGCGCTTTCGGAGGGAGTAGCTCAGCGCTCGCGGCGCGAGTCGAGCGAGAAGTGGTGCGCGAGGGCGAGCAGGCGCGTCACCTCGCGATTGAAGTGCCCCTTCAGCAGGTACGTGCGCAGGTAGTCCGCGAAGTCGAGCGGCAGGATGATGCCGTAGTAGGCGATCCACGCGCCGCGGAAGCCGACCGGGCCGAGCACCGGCACGTCGAACGGCGCGACCGCGAGGTCCGCGAGCGTCGCGGCGAGCAGCAGCACGAGCCCGATGTCGAAATTGGTCATCAACGCGCGCGCGGTGACCCGATCGAGGCGCAGCCGGAACGGCGCGCCGGTGCTTCCCGTGCCCGCGGTGTCCTCGGTGCCCTCGTAGCCCCCGTGGTCAGGGGCGCCGAGCTCGACCTCCTTCGCTCGGTCGACCATCGGCCTCGCGGTCTCCGCGATGAAGTCCGCCTTGCGCGAACGGCGCAGGAACTCCTTCAGGAAGACGATCCCAGGCGTTTCGAGGAAGAGCTTGAGCCACAACGTCGCCGTCGATGCCGCGAACGCGGCGAAGATCGGCCACGCCGCGCCGGTCTCGCGCCACAGGCCGACCGCGACGCCGCAAAACACCAGCGGCTTGACCAGCATGTGGAACAGGAAGTCGAAGTAGCCCCACTTCACGTCGCACACGCGCTGGAACCGTGCGACCTCGCCGTCGACGCAGTCGAGCACGTAGTAGAGCACCAGCAGCGCCGACGCGACCGCCGCGAGCACGCCGCTCGTCGCCTGCAGCACCGCGCCGGTCAATCCGCAGACGAAGAAGCCGATCGAGGCGAGGTCGGGCGACAGGCGCAGGTCGACCATCAGCTTGGTGATCGGCAGCGACGCGTGGTCGCCGTAAAGCAGACCGGCGACGTCGTTCGTGTCGCGCACCGGCGTCTGGCAGACGCGGCGCAGCTCGCTCCAGCTGACTCCCATGGTGCTCGATGCTCCCGGTGATTCTACGACGGATCGCCGTCACGAGCGCATGCGAGCTCGCAGGTCGCGCCACGTCGCGAGCAGGGTGCCGCGCTCGTCGGCGCGCAGGTAGCCGATCCAACCCCACGCCACCCATGCGACGATCACCGCCCCCGCGACCCACGGCGCGTTCGCTCCGGCCTTCGGTCGGAGCCAGGTGACGGCGACCGCGAGGCCTCCCGCGAGCGCGAGCGTCAGCGCGACGCGCCGCCACGCGAAGTCGTACTCGAACGTACGGCGGACGGCGAGCTGGGTCGCGACCGCCAGCGCCGCGAAGCTCGCCGTGGTCGCGATCGCCGCGCCGACGAAGCCGTAGCGGGGGATCAGCACGACGTTGGCGACGACATTCAGCGCCAGCGCGCCGGCGGAGAGCCACGGCAGCGGCCCGGTGACCTTCGCGACGTGGAAACCGGTCTGCGCGAACTGGAACCAACCCCAGCACAGGTACCCGAACGCGATCCACGGAACGGCGTCGGCCGCGGCGAGGTAGCCCTCGCGCCGAGCGAGCACGCCGACGATCTCCGGCGCGAAGCACGAGAGCGCGAGCGTGACGCTCGCCATCAAGTAGAGGAAGTGCGGACCGAGCTCGGCGATGACGCGCTTCTGCTTCTCGGGCGCGACCAGCGAGAACACGTACGGGTACCAGACCATCAGGAACGGCGCGAGCAGCAGGTAGTTCCCGATGTAGCCGAGCTTGTAGGCGAGCGCGTAGATGCCGACGTCGTCGCGCGTCGCGAGCGCCGCGACGAAGTAGCGATCGGACGAGTGCAGGCAGAACTGCAGCACGCCGTTCGGGACCAGCGGCAACGCGAACGCGAGCAGTCCGCCGAAGATCGCGCGGGAGAAGCGCAGGCCGATCCGCGGCAGGATCCAGAGGCCGAGCAGGCTCGCGAAGATCGCCTCCGAGAGCGCGACGGCCTCGAACGCGCCGATCAGCCCGCGCTCGAGCCCCGCGACGAACCAAACTTGGAGCGCGAGCTCGCAGACGACCTTGGAGATCGAGAAGACGCCGAACGCGAGCGAGCGCTGCTCGGTCTGCAGGTAGCGCGCGAGCACCTCACGGGCGAGCTGGAACCACAGGATCGCGAGCGAGAGCCGCGCGAGCGTCGCTCCTCCCGGTTCGGCGAGCCAGCCGCGGCCGTCGAACATCCAGGTCGCGGCGCCGAGCAGCAGCACGACCGCGCCGGCGAGCGTCGCGACCGCGAGCCACGTCGTGCTGACGACCAGCCGCTTGCGGTCGGGATCGGCGTCGTCGAAGTAGTGACGCGCCATCGCGTTGGTGATGTTGATCCCGCAGAGCTGCGCGAGCACCGCGACCGTGACCGCGAAGAGCTCCTTCGTGCCGTAGTCCGACTCCGTGAGGTAGTGGGTGAACAGCGGGATCAGCAGGAACCCGGCGACGCGCGACATCTGCTCGGCGGCGGCGTACGTCAGCGCGTGGCGCGTCAGCTTCTGGATCGCTTCGCGCAGCACTGCGGGCCTGTGGGATGGCGTTGCGCGGGGGGGCGCGAACGCGCGGCGGATGGTAGGAGCGTGCCGGAACGCTTGCAACCCGCGCCGAGCTCGCGGCTCGACGCGGGTTGCTCTTGGAGTCCGGCGGAGGCCGGCGGTGTTCGATGAACGCAGATGAAGATCGGGGAAGGCCGGGCAAGCCCGGCGGAGCGTGAGCGCGCGGCACTGCCGAGCACCTGAGGACGCGGGACGCGCGCCGTGGCACGTGGGCGCGGCGCCGCGCCGTGCCGGCGGGCGCGACGCTCAGTACCGGCGGACGACGCCGATCACGACGCCGCGGATCTCGACCGAGGGCGCGTGGATCGGCTGGAGAGAGGAGTTCGCGGGCTCGAGGCGCACGCCGTCGGGCTCGCGGTAGAAGCGCTTGAGCGTCGCCTCTTCGTCAGGCAGCACCGCGACGACCACCTCGCCGTCGTGCGCGGTTTGCTTGCGCTCGACCAGCACGAGGTCGCCGTCGTGGATGCCGTCCTCGATCATCGAATTCCCGCGGACGCGCAGGGCGTAGCACTCGCGGTCGCGCGGCAGCAGGTCGGCGAGCTCGAGCTCCTCGGGATCCTCGATCGTCTCGATCGGCGAGCCCGCCGCGATCCGGCCGAGGATCGTGACGACGCCTCGCCGGTCGCCGACGGGTGTCGAAACAAGCGGCGCGAGTGGCGCGACGTCCTCGAACGCGAGCTGGCGCGCGCGGCTCTTCTTGGCGGCCGACTTGATCAGCACGCCCTTGCGTTCGAGCTCCGAGACGTGGCCGAAGATCGTGACCTTGTTGACCCCGAAGTGCTGCGCGACTTCCTCGAGCGTCGGGGAGAGCCCGTGCTCGCGGGTGTACGCCTTGTAGAAGTCGAGGATCTGGAGCTGACGCTTGGTGAGGGGGAGCCTGCTCAATGGGGGAGATCCGGCGTCAGACGCAGAAGGTGAGGACGACGAGCAGTCCGAAGAAGAGCAACGTGGTCGCTTCCTTGCGGGCGAGCTTGATCGCGTTGGCCATGGCTTCGATTCCTTTCGATTGCTGGGGTGAGCCGACGTGCGGTACGCCGTCTCGCCGCGAACCCTAACACCTACCTAATGTATCGGCGGCGCTCGCCGGCCATGGACTCGAAACTCGAAAAAGTTAGGGCGCAGTTAGGGTCAAGGCTCAACGAAGAGGCGTGGACGCCGGGCGCGCTCGCGACGTCGCCGCGCAGCGGCGGCAACACGGCGCCTGGACGGAGTCCTCGAGGAAAGCGCAACGGCTCCGCGCGTTCGAGTCGACCCCTCCGGCGCGAGCGAAGCCGTCGAAGGACCCGCCCGTTCAGCCCCCGCGACGCTCCTCCCACCCTCGCCGAGGCGTAGAATCCTGAGCCACCCTCACCCGGGACCCCGACCCTGAAGCCGCACGCCCAGCCTCTGTCGCGCGTCGAGATCGACCTCGACCGCTATCTGATCCCCTTCCAGCTGCGGCAACTGCCGCTCTACCGCTTCGACGTGGTGGTGCTCGGCAGCGGTGTCGCCGGGAACATGGCGGCGCTTTCCGCCGCCTCCGCAGGCGCGTCGGTCGCGCTGATCGCGAAGGACACGCTCGCCGAGACCAACACGAGCTACGCCCAAGGAGGCGTCGCGGCGGTGCTCGGGCCGGACGACTCGTACGAGATCCACGTCGCCGACACGCTCGCGGTCGGTTGCGGCCTCAGCGAAGTCGATGCGGTCGAGCGCGTCGTTCGCGGCGGACCGGCGGCGATCGATCGCCTGATCGAGTGGGGCGCGCGGTTCGACCTGACTCGCCACGGCATGCTCGATCTCTCCCGCGAGGGCGGTCACTCGCGCGCGCGCATCGTGCACGCGGGCGGCGCGGCGACCGGCGCGGAGATCCAGCGCACGCTCAACGAATCGGTCGCGACGCGCGCGGAGGTCACGACCTTCGAGCGCACGATGGCGCTCGATCTCTTCACCGACGAGGCGGGGCGCGCGATCGGCGTGCTCTGCCAGAGCGCGCGCGGCGAGCTCGTCGTCTTCGCGGCTTCCGAGATCGTGCTCGCGACCGGCGGTGCGGGCCAGGTCTTCCGCGAGACCACCAATCCGTCGATCGCGACCGGCGACGGCCTCGCGATGGCGCTGCGCGCGGGCGCCGCGGTGCGCGATCTCGAGTTCTTCCAGTTCCACCCGACGTGTCTGTACATCGCCGGCGCGGCGCGCGTGCTCGTCAGCGAGATCGTGCGCGGCGCGGGCGGCAAGCTGCTCGACAAGAGCGGCGTGCGCTTCATGCCCGAGTACGACGAGAAGGCGGAGCTCGCTCCGCGCGACGTCGTCAGCCGCGCGTGCTTCGATCGCATGGTCAAGACCGGCGACACCAACGTCTATCTCGACCTCTCCGATCTCGAGCGCGATCCGCACGAGCTCTTCCCCGGCATCAGTCGCATCTGCCACTACTTCGGCATCGACATCGCGAAGAACCCGATCCCGGTGCGTCCGGGTGCGCACTACATGATCGGCGGCATTCGCGTCGATCTCGACGGCCGCACCAACGTCGCGGGGCTCTGGGCGGTCGGCGAATGCGCGTCTTCCGGCCTCCATGGCGCGAATCGGATGGGTTCGAACTCGCTGCTCGAGGGTCTGGTGCTCGGCGCGCGCGCCGGCGAGCTCGCGGCGACCAAGTCGCGCGGAGCGCCGACGATGCCGCTCGATCAGGTGGTCCGCCACGACCGCGCGGCGCCGCCCAAGGACGTGCGCATCAACATCGAGGACATGACGTACTCGCTGAAGGCGTTGATGTGGCGTCAGATGGGCATCGTGCGCACCGGTCCGGCGATCCAGGACGCGCGCGACAAGATCCGCTTCTGGACGCGCGCGGTGATCGGCCAGGCGGCGACCGAGCCGAAGGCGTTCGAGCTCGTCAACATGCTGACCGTCGCGGGCCTGATGGCGACGTCGGCGCTCGCGCGCGAGGAATCGCGCGGCGCGCACTTCCGCATCGAGTTCCCGAAGCCGACCGACGCGTGGCGCGCGCACACCGTGCTGCAGCCCAGCGTGACGGCGACGCACGTGCGAGCGCTCGAGCTCTCGCGCGAGCCGGTGCTCGAAGCGACGCTCGCCCGATGAGGAACCTCAACCAGCCGACCGCGCGTCCGCGCGAGCGCTTTCTGATGTGCGGCGTCGTGTTGCCCGCCGAGGCGCACGAGCACGACGGCGACCTCTCGGAACTGCGCGGCCTGCTCGAAGCCGCCGGCGCGGAACCGATCGGCGAAGCGGTGCTGCAGAAGCGCGAGAGCGCCGACTCGGCGACGATGCTAGGCCGCGGCAAGGTCGAGGAGATCGGTCGCGAGGTCGAGCACCTGCGCCCCGACGCGGTCGCGGTCGACAACGACCTCTCGCCCGCGCACCTCCGCAACCTCGAGAAGGCCTGGGGCGTGCGCGTGGTCGATCGTTCCGAGGTGATCCTCGACATCTTCGCGAGCCGCGCGCGGACCAAGCAGGCGAAGCTGCAGGTCGAGCTCGCACAGGCCGAGTACCTGCTGCCGCGTCTGAAGCGCATGTGGACGCACCTCGAGCGCCACGAGGGCGCCGTCGGCACGCGCGGGCCGGGTGAGACGCAGCTCGAGACCGACAAGCGGCTCCTGCGCAAGCGCGTGCAGGACCTGAAGCGCGAGCTCGTCGAGATCGAGGCTCGCAAGCAGCGCGAGGTCGCCGCGCGCGCCGACCAATTCACCATCGGCATCGTCGGCTACACCAACGCCGGCAAGTCGACGCTGCTCAATCGCCTGACCGGCTCGAACGAACTCGCGGCCGACATGCTGTTCGCGACGCTCGATACCCGCACGCGCAAGTGGAAGCTCCCGGATGGACGCACGGTGCTGCTCTCGGACACCGTCGGGTTCCTCCAGCGCCTCCCGCACCACCTCGTCGCGTCGTTCCACGCGACGCTCGAGGAGACGCTGCACGCCGACCTGCTGATGCACGTCGTCGACGCGTCGCATCCCGAGGCTCGCGCGCAGATCGCCGCGGTCGAGAAAGTGCTGACGTCGCTGTCGCCGACGCTCGTCGCGGACTTGCTCGTTCTGAACAAGGTCGATCGGGTTTCCGATCCGCTGGCGCTCGAATTGCTCTCGGCCGACCGCGACTGCGAGGTCGTGCGGATCTCCGCGGCGACCGGCGAGGGGCTCGATCGTCTGACCGCGGCGGTTGCGCGGCGCGTCGACGCGCGTTCGGCGTTGGTCGAGATCGACGTGCCGCTCGCGGATGGCCGCAGCGCCGCGCTCGTGAAGCGCGCGAGCGCCGTGCTCTCCGAAGAGGTGATCGACGACGTGTTGCTGCGCATCCGGATGCGCGTCTCGGAGAGCTCGCTCGGCAACCTGATGCGCTCGGTCGCGAAGACGGTGCGCTTCAAGGTGCTCTCGACGCCAAGCGCGCGCACGCACAGCGAGTCGCCGCTCGCGCCGTGGATGGCGCATGACGCGCTCGACGATGGCCCCGCCGCGTGATCGGGGCCGCTCAGCGTGATTGCGCGAACGCCTGCAGCTTCGCGGGCGACGGCAGCCTGAGCTTCTGACCCGCCTGCAGCGCGTCGGCGCTCGAGAGCCCGTTGTAGTGGGCGAGCGCGTCGACGAGCTCCTTCTTCGACGTGCCGTAGTGCGCCGCCGCGAGCTTCGAGAGGCTGGCGCCCGGTTGCACGACGAGCTCGAAGTCCGCGGGTTCCGCAGGGTCCGCACGCGGCCGAGGCGTCGGCGGCGTCGGAGCTCCAGGGCCGGGCTCGGTGATCGGGCCAGAGCTGTCGGCGCGCGGCTCCACCGCGGGCTCGTCGCCCGCCGGCTTCCCGACGAGCACGACGCCCCAGCCGTCGGGCATGACGCCGACCTCGGTCTTCGCGGCCTGACCGGCGGCGATGCGCCGCGCTTCGTTCTGGCGCTCCTTGTGGTCGGCGACGCGTCCCTGCTGCCACAACGCGGCGGCGCCGAAGGCGCAGACCAGCGCGAGCAGCAAGATCACGATCCGCACGGCATCCCTAGGCCGAGCGTTCAGCTCGCCGATTGCACCGCCGGCGGGTGGGTCGGCTTCTGCGACTCCGCTTCGGCCTTCGCGAGGTTGCGTTTCTCGAGCCAGATGAAGACCGGCGCCGCGATGAAGATCGACGAGAACGTGCCGGTCAGGATGCCGAAGGTCATCGTGAAGGCGAAGCTCTCGAGCGCGTTGCCGGTGCCCAGGTTGAAGATCAGCACGATGAAGATCGTGCACATCGACGTCGACGTGATCACCGTGCGCGAGAACGTCTGGTTGATCGACGTGTTGACGATCTCCTCCAACGTGCCCTTCATCCTGGGCAGGTTCTCTCGGATGCGGTCGAACACGACGATCGTGTCGTTGATCGAGTAGCCGACGATCGTCAGGAACACGGCGATCGTGCCCATGTCGAATTCGACCTTGATGAACGGGATGACCACGAGCAGCGAGATCGCGCCGACGGTGATCAGGATGTCGTGGAGCAGCGAGACGATCGCCGCGAAGCCCCACGAGTACTCCGCGAAGCGCACGCGGATGTAGATCACGGTCACGAGCATCGAGAGCAACAGCGCCTTGAGCGCCGAGTCGCGCAGCTCGCCGACGACCCGGCGGCCGATCACGCTGGTCTCCGGGATCGGCTCGGCGAGCTCGTAGCGCCTGCCCGCCGAGTCGGTCTTCGTGCGGAAGGCCGTGACGATGCGCTGGGTCGCCGCCGCGGCGCTGTCGCCGCCGGGACCGGTCGCCGTGATCGCGACGAGCTCCGGCCGGCCGGGGCGCGCGGTCGCGGTCACGGCGGTGAAGTTCGCCGTCTCGAGCTGCTCGACGACGTCGGTTTCGGCGTGCGCCTCGGCGAAGTAGAGCGTGCCGGTCAGCGTCGAAGCGGTCGGCGTCGAATCGACCTTCAAGTCGACCGGGCCCTTTTGCAGGAGCCCCGCGAGCGCGTCGCGGATCTCGCTCTTGAAGAGCTCTTCGTTGCCGCTCGCCTCGCCGTCGCTAACCGTCTTGAACGTGACGCGGAACTCGGTGTAGCGGCCGTCGGCGGTCTTGCTCGCGGGCAGCTCCGCGATCTCCGCCGAGTTGCCGATCTCGCCGCCGATCGCGCGGATCGCAGACTCGACCGCGTCGCGCGTGCTGGGCTCCTCGGTGCGGACCTTCGCGGTCGCGCCGCCGAGGAAGTCGATGCCGAACGCGTCCTTCGGGCGCGTGCCGGCGTTGTAGGCGAACAGTCCGAGACCCGCGACGATCAGCACGATCGAGATGCCGACCGCGAGGCGCGTCTTCTCGATGATCTTGAAGTTCGCGTTCGCGAGCCAGCGGCGCATCGTGAAGCGCTCGGTCGGAGCCTTCTTGACGCGCAGCTCGATCAGCAAGCGGACGACGACCAACGCACCGAGCAGCGACGCGAGCACGCTGGTGATCAGGGTGACCGCGAAGCCGCGGATCGGTCCGGTGCCGACGTACGCGAGGATCGCGCCGGCGAGCACGGTGGTGACGTTGGAGTCGATGATCGCCGAGAGCGCGTTCTCGAAGCCCGCCTTGGCCGCCTGCACCGGTTTCTTGCCGGAGTCTTGCTCCTCGCGGATGCGCTCGAAGATCAGGATGTTCGCGTCGACCGCCATGCCGATGCCGAGGATGATGCCGGCGATGCCGGGCATCGTGAGCGTTGCTTGGAAGCCGGCGAGCGCGCCCATCTGCAGCAGCACGTTGAACGCGAGTCCGATCGCGGCGTACATGCCGAGGCGCTTGTAATAGAACATCATGAAGCCGGCGACGAAGGCGTAGGACACGAGTCCCATCAGCCAGCCTTGGTCGACCGCCTTCTGTCCGACGGTCGCGCCGACGTCTTCGCGCTGCTCGAGGATCGGCTTGATCTTGAGCGAGCCCGAGCGCAGCACGGTGACCAGCCCGCTCGCGTAGCGGTCGGTGAAGCGGCCGGAGATCTGCGCGGAGCCCGGCAGTCGCTCGTTGATCTCCGCGAGCGACACGACCTCGTCGTTCAGGACGATCGCCATCGGCTCGTCGACGTGCGTCTCGGTGAAGTCGCCGAACGAGCCCTTCTTCCCGTCGATCAGCTCGAAGCTGACCGCCGGCATGCCGAGGTGGTCGGAGCTGACGTACACGCGCGACATGTGGTCGCCGGTGAACGTCCACTTCTCCTGCGGCTCGGTCAGCGCGACCAGGCGCTGCTCGCGCGTCAGGAACGCTTCGCCCTCCTCCTGGCGGCGCGGGAACCAGCGGATGCTCTGCGGCGGCCCGCCGGCGTCGCGCGGCAGCGCGTTGAAGGTGCGGATCGGGTTCCCGGCGTTCTCGGGCTTCGCGAGCCACTCGGTGGCCTTCGCGAGCTCGGCTTCGCGCGTCGTGTTGAGCGCCAGGAACTCCGCGTCCTTGGTCGCGATGTAGAAACGCAGGTCGCCGAGGTTCTCGATCGCGTTTTGGATCTGGTCGTCGCTGGCGAGCTCGACATCGGCGCCGGCGTCGTGCGCGGCGAGCGCGGTCTTGTTGGTCGCGCGCTCGATGTTCGTGAGTTTGCTGCCATTGCGCCCGCCGTAGCGCACGCGCTCGGTGCCGACGCGGATGACGCCGCCCGACGCGGGGAAGCCCTCGAGCTCGCGCGGATCGGTGGTCGCGAGCTGGATGTCGGCGCGCAACTCGCCCTCGACTCCGGACCCCGCCATCGGCGCGGCGAGCGTTGCGTGGGCGGCCGCGCCGGTGAGCTCGGCCGAGCCGGGGAGTTGGATCTCGATGCGGTCGGTGCCGAGCTTGCGGATGATCGGCTCGCGCAGGCCGTCGGGATCGACGCGCGTGCGGATGATCGCGATCGACTCCTCGACGAGCTGGTTCTTGTCTTCGTCGGGCGAGACCTGGCCCGACTTGATCGCGCCGTCGAAGTCGAGGCGGTACACCATCCGCACGCCGCCGGCGAGGTCGAGACCAAGGCGGATCGGCCGGCTCGGCAGCGCCAGGACCAGGACGGAGGCGACCACCAACGTGGCGATCAGGGCGATCTTGCGTCGGACGTTCTCGACCATGGCGTTCTCTTCAAGCGCTCTCGAGCGCGGTGTCGCGGATCTCTGGGACGTGCGACGGCGTCCGAGGGGGAGCTTGCAGCTCCGGAGCGATCAGGGGAAGCGGGGCAGGGTGGAAAAAGGCGTTCGCCGTCCGCGGCCTGGGGGCGCGCGCAGACGGCGAGGATCGACGGGACGGATGGATGAGCGCGCGCACTCGCGTGCTCGCGCTCAGGCCTTGGCGGCGGGCTCGGCCGCGCCGGCGCCGGAGCCCTCTTCGCTCCGTTCGCCGACGATCTCCTTCAAGCGCGTGCTCTTGCCGACGCGATCGCGCAGGTAGTAGAGCTTGGCGCGACGGGTCTCGCCGCGGCGGGTGGTGACCACGTCCTTGACGCGCGGGTTGTGCAGCGGGAAAACCCGCTCCACGCCCTCGCCCTGGACGATCCGGCGCACCGTGATCGAACGGCGGATGCCGCGGCCCTTGATCGCGATCACCAGGCCGATGAAGAGCTGGACGCGCTCCTTCTCGCCTTCACGGATCAGGTAGTGGACTTCGACCGTGTCGCCGACGTGCGGCGTGGGCAGGGTCTTCTTGCCCAACTCTTTTTCAACTTGCTCGATCAGGTGCATCGTCGGCCTCCGGACTGCTCGCGTTCTCTGGGTTGTTCGTGTTCTGAAGTAGATCCGGACGCCGGACCCGTGTGCGCTTGTGCGCCGTCTCTTCGCGCCACCGCTCGACCGCCGCGTGGTCGCCCGACATCAGCACCTCCGGCACTTCCAGGCCGCGGTAGACGCGCGGTCGGGTGTAGTGGGGGTGGTCGAGCAGGCCATCTTTCTGGAAGGACTCTGGAGCGATCGATTCCTCGTTGCCGAGGACGCCGGGGAGCAGGCGCACGCTGGCCTCGACGATCGTCAGGGCCGGTAGCTCGCCGCCCGAGAGCACGAAATCGCCGAGCGAGAGGTCTTCGAAGTCCACGAGCTTGCGCACGCGTTCGTCGAAGCCCTCGTAGCGGCCGCACAGGATCAGCACGCGTTCCTCGCGTGAGATTTCGTCCGCAACCGATTGTCGGAAGACGCGTCCCGATGGACAGGTGGCGAACTTGCGGAAGCGGCCGTACTTGGCTTCGAGCCATTCCACAGCCTCGACGATCGGCTCGGGCTTCAAGAGCATGCCCGGACCGCCGCCGAAGGGGCGATCGTCGACCGTGCGATGCCGGTCACGCGTGAAGTCCCGAAGGTCGATCAGCAGGATCTCGGCGAGACCCTTGGACTGGGCGACTCCCAGGATGCTCTCGTGCGTGTAGGGTTCGAGGGCCTCCGGAAAGAGGGTCAAGATGGCAAAGAGCGGCAACAGGGGCCCCTTCTCGAAAGAAAAGGCAGAGCAGGGTAGAAAGGCGGGTCTTGCGCGTCAAGGCGCGCGGAAACCGAGGGGCTTCGCGTGTTCACCGGATTGATCGAGGCCTGCGTGGCCGTGCGTTCCCTGGAGCGCCGTGGATCGGGGGCTCGTTTGACCCTGCCGGAGCCCTTTCCGGGCTGGCGGGTCGAGCACGGCGAGAGCGTCGCGGTGTCCGGATGCTGCCTGACGGTCGTCGGCGGGCGTCCGCTTGCTGCCGGGAACGGGTCGAAGGTCGGCGGCGGACCGCCGGAGGTCGTCGGCACCGCGCCGAAGCTCGTCGGCAGCCGATCCGTCGTCGTGGGCGGCCCTCCGGTTCCAGTCGGCGACCCTCCGGTTCTCGTGGGCCCCGCGGATGGCGAAGGCTCGGCGGCGTTGGAGTTCGATCTGTCGGCGGAAACGCTGGCGCGGACGTGGTTCGGCGAGCTGGCGCCCGGCCGTCTGGTGAACCTGGAGCGCGCGATGCGCCTCGACGACCGGCTCGGCGGGCACCTGGTCAGCGGCCACGTCGACGGCGTCGGCGCGATCACGCGGATCGAGGACTCCGGCGACGGCGGCTGGCGGATGGGCTTCGAGGTGCCGGCGGGCTTCGAGCGCTACCTGATCGAGAAAGGCAGCGTGACGATCGACGGCATCAGCCTGACGGTGGTCGAGCCGCGCGGACGGACGTTCGACGTCGCGCTGATCCCGGAGACGCTCACGAAGACCCACCTCGGCCGCGCCCAGATCGGCCAGCGGGTCAACCTGGAAGCCGACCTGGTCGGCAAGTGGATCGAGCGGCTGGTCGCGCCGCACGTGGCCCGCTGAACCGTCGCTCGCCAAGTGCGCGGGTCGCGTGCCGCGAACGGCTCACGCGCGGCGAACCGCTCGTGCCGAGCACGGGTCGCGTACGCAGCGAGCCCCTCGCGCGGCGAGCTGACCGCATGCGCGAGCTGACGGCGCGCGGCGAGGTGCCCGTGCGCAGCGAGCTGCCCGTGCGCAGCGAAATGCTCGCGCGCAACGAGCTGACCGCGCGCCGCGCATCGGCGCTGCGCGGAGCGAGCCGCCACCGCGGCGCGAGCTGTCGATCGCGCGGAACGATCGCTCGCCGCGGCTCAGAACGTCGCGACGTACGCCGCGAGCGCTTCGAAATACGCCGGCAGCGTGTCCCACGGATTCGGCAGCACGTCGTCGGTGACGTACACCCAACCGCAGTTCTCCGTGAACGCGTGGTCGACCGCGGCCTGCCAGCCCGAGCTCGGCGTCGCGTAGGGGAGCGCGTAGAACTCCTGGCGCGGTCGCGTCTTCACCCAGGCATCCGAGTGCCACGTCGAGAACCCGGTCGAGCCCTCGTAGATGCACACCGCCGACGCGACGGTCTTGTTGTTCCAGTGCAGATAGCTCGGGCTGGTCGACGCGCCCGGATTGTCGACGACCAGCGCGTGCGCGACTTTCGAGCGCGCGTACTGGTAGATCGCTTGGTAGTAGCTCTCGAACTGTCCCGGCGTGTTCGCCATCTCGTCGAGGAAGAACCCGTCGAGCGGATACCACGCGAGCCATTGATCGACGTCGGCGAAGACCTGCGCGAGCGGCCGCGCGCCGTAGCTCGTGTACACGTAGCCGAGCAGCGTTCCGCCCTGCGCGCGGAAGTCGGCGAACGCCGCCGAGTAGCTCGCGTCGAACGCCGCCCCCGGTCCGTTGAAGACGTTGCCGATCGCCGCGATGCGCTTCGGATGCAGCGCCGCGACCGCGGAGAGCCGCGTCCACGGCGAGTTCGTCACGGGATAGAAGTACGCGGGCACGAGCACTCGGAGCTCGGGAGCGGCGAGCGTCGGTGTGCGCAGCGTCGCGGGACCGGCGGGCGTCGCGACTTGCGCGAACGAGCTCGAAAGGAGGATCGACGTCAGGACGAGCGCGCGCAGCATGCGCCGGATTCTACCGCCGCTCGGCAGGCAGCGCGGGCGGTACTTCGAACGTCAGCGAGCCCCAAAAGCTCTCCCAGTCCGCGTGGCGTTCGTTCGCGACCGCCGCGCGCATGTGCACCGCCGCGATCAGCCAACGGCCCGAGCGCGTCAGCGCGAGCGACGCGCGCCCGAGCTCGTCGGTGCGCGCGAAGATCGTCGCGGTCGCGTCGTCGCGCGGCTCGTCGAGGCACAGCGCGGCGACCAGCGCACCGGCGAGCGGCTTCTGCTCGAAGAAGAGCGTCACCGGCAGCGCTTCGTAGCCCGAGCCGTCGGCGCGACGCGCGAGCGTGCTCGGGTTCTTGTTCGGGATCAGCTCGAGCGGCAGGTTCATGACGCGATCGAAGCCCTCGGTGGACGGCGCCGTGACGGTGATCAGCGACTTGGCCGAGCGCGAGTAGAGCTCGCGGCCGGGCTCGTCGAGCTCGCCGCGTTCGGTGCGCGCCGCGGCGACCGCGTCGAGCCCCTTCTCCTCGAGGTAAGCCGCGAACTTCGCGGGCGCGAGCTCGACGAACGCGTGGTTCGAAACGTATCCGAGCAGCAGCGTGCCCTCGGATTCGACGCGCACGAGTCCCGCGACCTCCTGGCCGTCGCGGCCGACCAGCGGCTTCGTCCGATCCGCGGCGACGAGGTCGAAGTGGACCAGGCGCTGGTCGCTGCGCGGCACGTTGTCGCCGCGACCGAAGTCGCCGACCTTCAGGCGCACGCGCAAGAGCTCGCCGTGCTTCGGCGTGAACGTCTCGGGCTCGACCCAGAAGTCGTGCGCGCAAAGCGTCGAGGCGAGCGCGCACGAAGCGAGGACGAAAGCGATCAGTCGGCGCATGGAGGAACTCGTTCGGGAGGGGCTCGGCCCCGCCGCGCGGAGTTCGTCGCGCGACGGGGACGGGCGGAGAGAGGGGTGCGAGGAATCAGTTGGCGGGCGAGCCCGGGAACGGCGTCGTCACGTAGGGGAAGCGGTCGTAGAACGCTTGGTCGTCGACGTACGCGCCGTCGGTCAACGGCGCAAGGCCCGCGGGTGCGACGCTCGGATCGAGCAGCACACCCATCACGACGCGCAGCGACACGTCGACCACGTCGTCGCCCGGCCGACGACCGTTCGGGTAGCCCGCGAGGTCGCCGGCGAGCACGCCGAGGTTCGCCTGCTGGCCCTTCGGCGCCGGCGGGATCGACGTGTTCAGGCGCAGCATCTCGCCGAACGAGCCGTTCTTGTTGAGCCCGTCGACGCCGGTCGCGAACACCGCGACGAGATCGGTGCGCGGGAAGAGCGTCGGCGCCGGCGCGGCGAAGAGCGCTTCGATCAGCGCGGGCAGCGTCGGATGCGTGATGTAGTCGGCGAACTGCACGTCGTCGTGCGGCTGGCTCGCGTTGAAGCGGTCCTTGTCCTTGAGCCCGATCACGAGCTCGTTGACGAGCGGCATCGACAGCCGCGAGACCTGCACGAACGGCCCGGTCTCGATCGCAGGCGTGTCGAACGTCGGCTGCTTCAGCAGCGTGCGCTTCTGCGGCAGCAGCGCCGCGGTCCACGCGCCGATCGTCGGCTGGCCCGGCTCGACGAGGAAGCTCTTCGGGATCTCGAGCACGAAGCTGGTCACGTTCGCGTCGCCGATCGTGTCCGTCTCGCCCTTCGGGTCGCCGAGCGGATTCAGGTTGATCAGGTCGAACGCTTCGCCGAGGTTGACGACGAACGGATCGTCGCGCTGGCCGACGAACATGCGGCCGACCGAGCCGTCGGGCAGCGTGATGTCGTAGATCTTCGAGTCCGCGTAGGCGTCGTAGTCGGGGATCGACTTCGTGCCGATGTTGTCGACGGGCTTCGAGAAGGTCTTCTCGCCGGTCGCTGCGTTGCGGACGGCGACGGTCTTCGCGCCCGCGCCGTCGCCGAGCACGACGTCGAGCTTGTAGCGCTCGAGCTCGTTCAAGTTGGACTCGTCGCCCGCGAAGATCGGCCCGATGTTCTTCAGCGGCACGGAGATCGTCTTCTCCTGTCCGGGATTGCCGATTTGGAGCGCGAGGTCGCGGAGCACGTTGTCGAACTGGAAACGGAACGTCAGGTCCGGCTTGGCGTCGGCGTCGTTGTCGACGCGGATCTCGTAGCGCGCTTCGGGATCGAGCGTGAAGTAGTTGGGACCGCCGTAGGGATCCTGCAGCGGCAGGTAGTTCGCGATGAACGTGACGTAGCCTTCGCGGCCCGTTTCGTAGCTCGTGAACATGTAGAAGTCGGTGGCGTCGACCTTCGGGTGCTCGGTGACGAACGGAGCTTCGCGGTGACTCGACGCGTGGACGAGCTCGAGCGAGCCCGCGAGCGCCGCGACACCGACCAAGCCGGCGAGCGCGAGGCGGCCGCGGGTGATGCGTTGCGTGTGCATGGGTGGATGGGAGCGAGAGGGTTGTTTCGGAAAGGACTTGCCCGGGACGTGCCCACCTACGCGGTGCCCGAACGCGCGGATTCAGCTTTTCGAGCCCGTTCTCCGCGCGTTCGCAGGCGCCGCGGAATCCGCGAGATCGATGAATCCGCTCGCTCGCGAGTCTGCGTAGGATGCGCGTGATGTCCGGCGTCCCCCCCGTGAATCCCGCGACGACCGCGCCGCCGGCCCCCGCGACGACCGCGCCGCGGGCCCCCGCGGCGACGCCGGGTGCATCGCAGGCAACGCCGGGTTCATCGGCAGCGACGCCGAGCTCATCGGCAGCAACGCCGAGTTCGTCGGCGGCGACGCCGAGCTCATCGGCAGCAACGCCGAGTTCCCCGGGCTCGTCGAACGCATCGGCGACGACGCCGAGCCCCGCGGAGCTCGCGCGCCTGGTGCAGGCGATCGCCGCGGGCGATCACGCCGCGCTCGCGAGTCTCTACGACTCGACGCAACGCTTCGTGTTCACGCTGGTGACGCGGCTCGTGCGCGATCGCGCGACGGCCGAGGAAGTCACGCTCGACGTGTACCTCCAAGTTTGGCGGCGCGCGTCGAGCTACGCACCCGAGCGCGGCAGGGTGCTCGCGTGGCTGTTGACGATCGCCCGCAGCCGCGCGCTCGACCGCGCGCGTGCCGAGCGCGTGCGCGACATCGAAGCGAACGTCGAGGAGCGCAAGGACCTCGTCGCGCCGTGCGAGTGCGATCCGAAGCTCGAACCCGAGCGCGAGGAACGCTGCCAACTCGTCGCCAAGGCGCTGTCGGCGTTGCCGGACGCGCAACGGCGCGCCGTCGAGCTCGCGTACTTCGGCGGGCTGTCGCACACCGAGATCGCCGAGCGCTTGAGCGAGCCGCTCGGCACCGTGAAGACCCGTGTCCGACTGGGATTGATCAAGCTGCGCGAGCTGCTGCGGCCGTTGGAGCAAGTGTCATGAGTCACTCGATCGATCGCGGCGCCCCGACCGGGCCGAGCTGGCGTTGCGCGGAGCACGAGAACGCCGCGCTGCACGCCACCGGCGCGCTCGAAGCCGCCGAGCGCGCGCGTTTCGCGGCGCACGCCGAGGCGTGCGGAGAATGCAACGCCGAGTTCGAGCAACACGCGGCGACCGTCGCCACGCTCGACGTGCTGCACGTGCAAGACGATGTCGCGCACGGCCGCGGCGCAGAAGCTCCCGAGCGCGTGCGCAGCGCGCTGCTCGCCGCAATCGAGCTGGAACGCACGCCGACGCCGCGCGCGGCCGACGCCGCGTTCGATCGCAAGTGGCAACGTTGGTCGGACACGCCCGGCGAGACGATCGCGCCCGGTCTGGTCAACGTCGCGAGCTCCGCCGACGGCTTCGAGGAGATCGGCATCGCGGGGATCGAGGTCAAGCGACTCTCGGTCGACGCCGAAGCGCGCAAGGCGACGATGCTGATCCGCATGGCGGCGGGCACGAGCTACCCGCGCCACCGCCACGCCGCGCGCGAGGAGTGCTTCGTGCTCGACGGCACGCTCAGAGTCGGCGCGAGCACGCTGCGCGCGGGCGACTTCCAAGTCGCCGAGCGCGACTCGATCCACGAAGTGCAGTCGACCGACACCGGCTGCCTGCTGCTGATCGTCTCCTCCCAGGACGACGAGCTGGTGTAGGGCCCCCGGGCTGGCCTCCGTGTGCTTGCCCCGGCGGACTCGCTGCCGCTCGCGAAGCGAGTTTCCACCGAACCGGCCGTTGCGTTCCACGAGGGCGCGTCAAGGCGGTCGCGATGCTCTCGCCGTTCGTCGCCCTCGGGCTCCATGCGCTCCTTCCTCCGGCGCCTCCGCAAGTCGCCGCGGAACCGCACGCCCTCCGCGCGGACGCGGAATGGCTCGCCTGCGTCCGCAGCGGCGCGGCGCGTGAACAGGGCGAGCCCGAGGTCGCGCTCTGGTTGCACGTCGCGGCTCGCCACGATCAGTCGGTCGCCTTCGTCGCCCCGGCCAAGCGGACTGTCGTGTCGCGAGCGGAGCGTCGGATGGGATTCGATTCGACGCTGGCCCTCGGCGACATCGACGGCGACGGCGCGATCGAGCTCGCGCACGGCGATGGAGCACAGCGCTGGTCGGCGCACGCACGCGCGACCGGTCGTGAGCTCTGGAACCTCGGCGAGCCGGAGCGGCTCGGCCTCGTGCGCGCGGCGATCGACGACCTCGATTGCGACGGCGTGCGGGAGCTGGTCGGTTGGTCCTGGCGTCCGCTGGAGGACCCGGACCGCGGCATCGAGCTCGCGGTGTGGAGCGGTGCGACTGGGGAGCTCGTCGAGCGCCGACCTTCGCCAAGCGATGTCGTCGCGCTCGGCGAGGTCACGTCGATCGCCGACCTCGATGGCGACGGCGCCGCCGACCTCGCAGTGCTCGGCGGGACGACGCGCCCGAACGCCGCCGGCACGTTGGATCTCGTCACGCTGTCTTCTCGCACGCTGGAGGAGCTCGCTCGAATGCGCCTCTGCTCGGACGGACGGCCCAACGGAGCGGTCCGGCTCCACGGACCGTACGCGGCGTCTCGGGTGGACGCTGACTTGCCCGCGGTCGTGCATGTCGCGCGCGTCGAGCGCGACGCCGCGGGCGACGAGCACGCGACGTGGATCTCGGTGGATGTCAGGCGCGCGGAGATTCGGTGGGCGACGGCGTCGACCTTCGTCGGCCGCTCGATGGAGCTCGGCGTCGACTTCGGAGCCGACCTCGATGGCGACGGCATCGGGGACTTGCTGACGCGGGCGACGAGCGAGCGCCGGGGCGAGGGCTGGGGCGAGGGCTGGGGCGCGGGGGAGTCCGGCGGCGTCCTCGCGGTGCTCTCGGGTCTCGACGGCCGGGAGCTCCGCGCGCACGCTCAAAGCGTCGGCTCGCCGGGCGCCTTTCCGGTGCGGACTGCATTCGTGGGTGACCTCGACGGCGATCGCGTCGAGGACTACGCCGGTGTGCGCGCCCTGGACTTCTTCGACTTCGCCGAGACACCGGAGGTCGCCGAATTCTTCTCCGGCCGCACCGGCGAGGCGTTGATGCGTCTTCCGTGAGCGAGCACGGTTTCTCGTGACGATCGGCGCGCCCGGGCAAACTCACTCGTGATGCTCCCGCTTCTCGCCTTGCTCGCGCTGCAATCGCCACCCACAGCTCCGGTCCAACGCATCGAGGGACTGCCGCCGGACCTCGAGTCGCTCGGTTACGCCGTCGCCGTCGTCCGCGATCCGGAGCAACGGAAGCAGGTCGCTTTCGCGATCAGTGCGCCACGTGAGTCGCCAGCAGGCCCCGTTGGCATGGACCACGGCCGAGTGTTCTTGATTGGTCGCGAGCATCGACCACAGGTCAGGGTGTTGGACGGACGCGACGGCTTCGGATTCGGACTCGATTGGCTTGGCGACATCGACGGGGACAGTTGGCCGGACTTCGTCTCCGGCCAGTTCTACAACGGAGTCGTCGCGGTCTCGGGGGCCGACGGACACCGTCTTTGGTCGACGGAGGGATCCTCGAAGCTCGGGAAACGCGGGACCGCGATCGCGGACATCGACTGCGATCGGGTACGCGACCTGGTCACGATCGAGCCGACGGAATTGCCCCTGCGCCGAGACGGGACTCCCGGCCCTGCGCAGCAGTTGCGTGCTTGGAGCGGCGCTACAGGCTTCGTGATCGCCGAACTCGAGGTCGGCGGCCGAGGGTTTACCGCCGGCCCGGTCGATGTCGGCGATGTCGATGGCGATCTTCGTGCAGACCTCGCGTTTCTCTCGGAGGAGGCGCTCGGCGGCGGACGGGTTGCCGTCACGCTCGACGTGGTTCGCGCCGCGGACTTCGCAGAGGTACTTCGTCTGCCGATCGGGGACGCTGGCGGTCCGACCGGCTGGCCGGAGTTCGTCGACGGAGATGCGAAGCTCGGGGCACTCGGCGACATCGATGGGGACGGGGCGTTCGAAGTCGTGATTGGACTGGTCGAACGAGACTCGCCCTTGCGGTCAGCGCGCGGAAGAGTCCACGCGTTCGATGTCCGGCGACGACGGATTCTGTGGACACATCTGTGTCTTGTGGACGACGAACGCATGTCGTGCGTTGCGGCAGGGGGTTCCGATATCGACGGGGACGGCGCCCCTGACGTGCTGGTCAGGGAGATCCGGCCGCATTTCATGGACGCGGAGCTCGTGGGCCGACTCGCGGTCCTCTCTGGTCGGAGCGGCGAACTCATTCGGGCTCATCTCGGTCCATCGATGTGGGCGGCCAGGTTCCCTCACTGTGCCGAGTTCGTCGGGGACATGGACGACGACGGGTTCGACGAGTACCTCACGACGGAAACGTGCGGAGCCTATGACGTCGCCGGCGCGCGCGAGAAGGTGCGCGTGTTCTCCGGGAAGACGGGCGCGGAGCTCATGCGCTTTCCGTGACGGGTGACACTCGTCCGACGCGCACCGACAACGGCCGGATCACCGCGCTGTTCTCGGTCGACGCCGAAGCGCGCAAGGCGACGATGCTGATCCGCATGGCGGCGGGCACGAGCTACCCGCGCCACCGCCACGCCGCGCGCGAGGAGTGCTTCGTGCTCGAAGGCACGCTCGAAGTCGGCGCGAGCACGCTGCGCGCGGGCGACTTCCAAGTCGCCGAGCGCGACTCGATCCACGACGTGCAGGCGACCGACACCGGCTGCCTGCTGCTGATCGTCTCGTCCCAGGACGACGAGCTGGTCTAGCCGTTCGCGGCCCGAGCGAGAGAATCCCGCCCGCGCGCCGCCCGTTTCCTCGGTCGCCGCGCACCTTGCGCGCTCGGCCGTCCGCGACCAGGCATCGACGTCCCCGCCCTGCGCGCGCGGCGCGACCCGCGCGTCCAACGGAGAAGGTTCGGAAAGCCGTAACCCGAGCCCTTGCTCGCGCGATTGGATGCGCGGCGGGGACGTCCTCCTCGCAAGCGGACCCACCAACGAAAGGAACGAACGATGAAGACTTGGACGATCGTGCTCGGTCTGGCGGCAGCGGCGGGAGTCGCCGGCATCGCGAACGCTGCGTGGTTCGCCGATGGCGGGCACGCACACTCGCAGTTCGCGCGCTGGTTCCATGGCGGCGGCGAGGAAGCCGAGGCGACTCGGGTCGAAGCGCACCTCGACGCGCTCGCGGCCGAGCTCGCGCTCACTCTGGACCAACGGCGGCAAGTCGCCGGCGTGCTCGGCGCGGAGCTCCCGAACCTGCAGCGGTCGGCGAAGTCGCTCGCCGACGCGCACGCTCGGCAGTTCGCTCTCGCGACCGCGCCCGAGCTCGACGAGGCGGCGGTCGCCGCGACGGCGGACGAACTCGGCGCCGCGAGCCGTGAGCTCTCGCTCCGCTTTGTTACGCTGGCGAACGATGTGCACCGCGTGTTCACGCCGGAGCAGCGAGAGCGCCTGCGCCAGCTTCACCAACCCGCGTCGCTCGCGGTGACGGAGCACGTGCGTGAGTGCGCTCGCGGAGTCCAGGCGTGGGCCGCCCGGCAGTAGCCCCGCCAGCGCGGAAGCCGGCAACGTGCACGCCGCGACGCAGCTCGCGCGGCGTGCACCGTCGGCGGCCGCGCTCGAGCCCGCGATGGCACAGCGTGCGAATCGAGAGCCTCTGGACGACGCCGCCGTCGTCGCTCGCGTCCTGAACGGTGACGTCGATGCGTTCGAGCTCCTGGTCGAGCGGCACAGCGCGAGCGTCCGCGCGATCGTCGCGCACCACGTCAGTCGCTTTGCCGCCGCGGACGTCGCAAACGACGCGTTCGTGTCGGCCTTCCTCGCGCTCGGTTCGTACGCGCCGACGCACGCGTTCGAGCGTTGGCTCGCCCGCATCACGCTCCGAACGTGCGCCGATTTCTGGCGCAGGCGCCGCACTACGGCGCGCGGCTCGGCCGATGGGCTCGAGGAGCTGGTTGCGCCGCCGCCGCCGAACGCCGACGACCGCGAGCTCTGCGACTGGGCGCTCGCGCATCTCACGATCGAGGACCGGCAAGTGCTGACGTTGACGTACTTCGAGTCGCGTTCCGTGAGCGAGTGCGCGGAGCTATTGTCATGGAGCGAATCGAAGGTGAAGGTGCGCGCGCACCGAGCGCGGGCTCGACTGCGACGCATCCTGAGAGCGACGGTGGAGTCTCCCGAACGGAGGGCACAGCCATGACACGAGGCGACGACGTGGACGCGCTCGAGGCGCGCCTGCTCCGCGCGCTGCAAGCCGACGAAGGACCGGACCTCGACGCGGCGTGGCGCGCCGGCGTGATGCGGTCGGTCCGGGCCCGGGCGTCGCTCGACGATGCACAGGCGAACGTCGCCGCGACGGGCGGGATCGTGCGGCGGGCCTTGCTGACCGCCGCGACGGTCGCGCTGATCGTCGGAGCCGTTGTCGGCGAGCGGGTGACCGCGCTCGAACCCTCGGCGGAGCTCTCGGGTCTGATCGCGAACGACTTCCAAGGCCTGCTTCATCTGGTGTGGGTCCTCTGATGTCCGCGCGAAGCAGCCGCTGGCAACTCGTGCTCGGCCTCGTCGGTCTCTTCCTGATCGGGACCGTGACCGGCGTGTTCCTCAGCGCCGCCTACGTGCACCACCGCATCCGCGCGCTCCACGAAGGAGGGCCTGCGGCGATCCACGCGCTCGGCATGGATTGGTTCCAGCACGAGCTTCGGCTGAACGAGGATCAGGTCGCGGGCGTCGAGGCGGTGCTCGGCGACGTGCACCGTGATCTCCTGCGCTTCAAGGGCGAGCACGAGGAGGAGATCCGGGTGATCGTCGTGCGCGGGGTCGAGCGCATCAACGCGTTGCTCACCGACGATCAACGCGAGCGCTGGGAGCCGATCCGGCGCCGGGTTCTCGGTCACGTCGCGGGGACCGAGGCTTCCGAGCCCACGGAGTGAACGAACCGGAGCCCGTCGAGGTTCCGAGCTCGCTCGCACCGGCGTGCGCGAGCCGCGTCAGCGGCACCCGCGCCGCCGATCAGCACCCGAGCGTCGTTCGAGGCGAGCGCGGCGGCCGACGGTCGGACCGCACGAGCCCAGCCATGCGCGGCAGTTCCGGAGGACGGCGAATTCGCCTGCGCGATGCGAGGAGCGGTCCGCCCGCCGAGACTCCGCTCGCCGCCTACGGCGTACCTCGCCTAACCCTCGCGGCCCGCCGGGCTTCCCGGGATCACGCGGCCAGCTCGAACGAAAAGCGGCCAGCGGATCGGTCGCCGCTCCACTGCGCCCCAAAGTGTCCTGAAGCGCTGGTCGAAGTCGCGCAGGTCGCCCTCGCGCCCGGCGCGCCGTGCGCTCGCGACGGCGGACCACGTCGAAACGTAGCCGAGGAATTCGTCGACGGTCCACGCCGCGGAGAGCTCGAACGTCGGCAGATCGAGCTCTTCGAACGGGAACTCGACGTCGCGGTAGCCCGCGAGGACGTGCCGGCGCTCCGGTGGCCAGTCGCCGCCCAGCGTGCGCCCGTAGAAGTCGGCGAACGCAGGCTCGAGGTCGGGCTCGAGCTCGGCGTTGCCGTCCGCGACGAGAGCGAGCACGCCGCCCGGCTTCGCGACGCGGCGCACTTCGGCGTAGAAGCGGGCGAGCTCGAACCAGTGCGCGGCCTGCGCGACCGCGACCAGGTCCGCGCTCGACGCGGCGAGGCTTGCCGCGACCTCGCGTTCGACGCGGTACCCGACACGCGCGTGCGGCAGGGCGTGCGCGAGCTGCGCTGCGCTCGCGTCGGTCGCGATCACGTGCTCGAAGCGCGTCGCGAGCAGCTTCGAGAACTGCCCCGAGCCCGCACCGACGTCCCACGCGAGCCCGCGCCCCGGAGCGCGCTCCGCGAGCGCGTCGACGAGCTCCTGCGGGTAGCCGGGCCGGAACTCCGCGTAGGCGCCGGCCTGCGCCGAGAAGTGGTCCTTGAAACCGTTCACGCGCTCTCCGCGACCGCGACCGCCGCCGCGATCCCCGCGTCGTGCGTGATCGTCACGTGGATTCGCGCGATGCCCTTCTTCTCCGCGATGCGCGCGGTCGCGCCGTGGAGCACGACCTCGGGCGCGGCGCCGGGCTTGCGCACCACCTCGATGTCGACCCAGCGCACGCCGCGCGTCCAGCCGGTGCCCAAGAGCTTCATCACCGCTTCCTTCACCGCGAAACGACCGGCATAGCTCGCCGCCTTCTCCTTCTTGCGCTCGCAGTACGCGCGTTCGCCGGCGGTGAAGATGCGTGCGACGAAGCGCTCGCCGCGCACCGCGAGCACCGCTTCGATGCGCGCGATCTGGCAGAGATCGAGCCCGAGTCCGACGATCGCCACGCGCGCCTCAGTCGGCGATGTCGGCGAGCGCGGCGCCGAGCGTCGGGAACTGGAACGCGAAACCGAGCGACTCGGCGCGCGCCGGGAGCACGCGCTGGCTCTGGAGCGCGAGCGACGCCGCGTCGCCGAGCTTGAGCTTCAGCACGAACGCCGGCACCGGCAAGAACGCCGGGCGGTGCAACGCGCGGCCGAGCGCGCGCGTGAAGTCCGCGTTGGTCGCGGGCTCGGGCGCGACCGCGTTCAGCACGCCGCGCGCCGCGTCGTGATCGATCGCGAACACGATCAACGCGACGAGATCGCGCCAATGGATCCACGACAACCACTGCTTGCCGTTGCCGACCGGACCGCCGAGGCCGAGCTTGAAGATCGGCAGGAGCTCCTTCAGCACCCCGCCGCCCGGGCCGAGCACCGCGCCGATCCGCAAGCACACCGTGCGCACGCCGAGGCTCTCCGCGCGCAACGCTTCGCGCTCCCACGCTTCCGAGAGGTCGGCGAGGAAGCCGGTGCCCTTCTTCGACTCCTCGGTGAGCACCTCGTCGCCGCGGTCGCCGTAGAAACCGACCGCGGAGGCGCTGACCAAGAGGCGCGGACGCTTCGGGCTCTTCGCGAGCGCGTCGACCAGCGACTTCGCGGTCCCGATGCGGCTTTGGACGAGCTCGTCGCGAACCGCGCCGCTCCACTTGCGCGCGAGGATCGTCTGGCCCGCGAGGTGCACGACCGCGTCGTAGCGCGACAGATCGGGCAGCCACGCGACGAATTCGACGCCGGAACGCGCGCCGCGGTGAGCTTCGGGGTGCCGCGTGACGACGTCGATCGAATCTCCGTGCGCGACCAGACCGCCGACGAGCCGCTTGCCGACGAAGCCGGTGCCGCCGGTGACGAGGATCTTCTTGCCTTGTTGCATCGCGCGAGTCGAAAAGCTGGACGAGTGAGGATCTTGCTCCTCGCGCCAGCGCCGCGCAACCGAGCCGTGATCGCCATGGGACGCGCCTTTCGCGCCGCGGCGGCGTCACTACAATGCCGACTTCTCCCGCTCGCGCCTCCTCTCACCCCAAGGTTTCACGATGCAAGCCCTCCGTTGGCTCGCCACGCTCGTTCTCGCCGCGCCCGCCGTCGCTCAGTGGAATCCTCCCGCCGCTCAGTGGGGAAAGACCGATGCCGCGGATCTGCGCGTGATGAGCTGGAACGTCCTCGACACGATTTGCTCGACCAACGCGAAGACCGAGGGCAACAACAACTGGACGGCGTGCGCGCGCGTCGTCGCGGCGCTCAAGCCCGACGTGCTCTTCATCACCGAGGCCGGCGACAACTCGGGCAACGGCACGGGCTCCGGCGTCGACGGCACGACAGCGCTCAACAACACGATCCAGTACTTCTTGCACGGCGGGAACGACCAGTACCACTCGAACACGCCCGTCACCGCCTACGTGCAGAAGTACGCGCCCGGTTACGACCTGCCGTACGTCTTCGTCTCGACGGTCAGCGACGGCTTCAACCGCAACGTCGTGCTCTCGCGCTTCCCGTTCGCCGATCAGAACGGCGACGGGAAGAGCACGCTGTCCGACATCCCGAACGTCAGCGCGACCGCGTGGGCTCCCGGCGGCACCGGCGGGATCCGCGGCTTCCAGTTCACCGAGATCGACCTGCCGAACGCGACCTACCTCGGCGATTTCGTTTTCGGCGGCGCGCACCTGAAGGCGGGGAGCCAGTCGAGCGATCACACCGACCGCATCGAGGCCGCGCAGAACGTCTCCTACTTCATGCGCTACTGGTACAACGGCAACGGCGGCGGCACGCCCGATCCGAGCGGCAAGATCAACGACTCACCGGTCGCGACCAGCGTGCTCGACGCGGTCACGCCGATCGTGATCGTCGGCGATTGGAACGAGGACGAGCAGACCAACGGCACCAAGGGGCCGGCGGAGTGGCTCTCGTTCGCGCAGACCGCGGGCGGCACGAGCGACGGCACCGACGCCGACGGCACCGACATGACGTATGACGCCGCGCTCAACTACTTCAACCTGAGCCGCGCGACGTACCAGAGCGGCGCGAAGCTCGACTACGTCGCGTGGCAGGACAGCGTCGCGTCGCTGCGGCTCGCGACGATCTTCAACTCGGGCGCGACGCCGAGCGGCTCGATGCCGCCGGAGCTCGTCGGTTTCTCGGGCGGCACGACGTTGGTGAGCTCGAAGGCTTCCGACCACTTCCCGGTGATCGTCGACCTCGAGCTGCCGATCGTCGACTGCAATCAGAACGGCGTCGCGGACACGAGCGACATCGTCCTCGGCACGTCGCTCGACCTGAACGCCAACGGCATCCCGGACGAATGCGAGTGCGCGGCTCCGATCGTGTACTGCACCTCGAAGTTCAACAGCTTGCTGTGCCAGCCCGCGATCGCGTCGAGCGGCAGCCCGAGCGCCTCCAGCCCCGCGCCGTTCCTGATCACCGCGACGCAGCTCCTGAACAAGAAGAACGGCCTGCTCTTCTACGGCCACCAACCGAACGGCGCGGCATTCCAGGGCGGACACCTCTGCGTCAAGCTCCCGATCGTGCGCACCGCGGTGCAGTTCTCGGGCGGGAGCTCGACGGGCTCGGACTGCAGCGGAGCGTACTCGTACGACTTCAACGCGCTGATCCAGGGTGGAGGCGACCCGACGCTGGTCGTCGGAGCGACGCTCTACGCGCAGTACTGGGCACGCGATCCGCAGGACGTGTTCACGACGTCGTTGAGCGACGGTTTGCAGTTCACGATCTGCAACTGATCGCCGCACGCCGGTCTCCGTCGACCGAGCGCATCGGCCGTCGCGCGATGAGCGACGAGCGACGAGCGACGAGCAGGGGCCGGACGCCAATCGGCGGCCGGCCCCGTGCGTCATCGCGCGCGAGCGGCGGAGCGCGCGCCGGTCTTTCGTCGCTCGCGGCCGACGGAAGTCGCGGTGATCGCGCGACACGTCCGGTGCGCGAAACTGGGGCGAGTTCTCGTCATGCCAAGCCCCCCGGAGCCCGCGGCGACGGCTCGTCGCTGGCCCGTCGTCGCTGACCGGGGGAACTCCGAGCGGGCGCTCGTCACACGCCGCCGACGGAACTCGCGTCGACCGCTCCTCGCGGCCTTCCGTCGGAGCGTCGCTCGCCGCTCCGCGCGCTCGGAACGGGAAGAAAGCGCGCGGTGCGACGCGCTCGCGCGCTAGCCGAGCTTGACAGCGCCGCGCGGTCCGTCGAGCATCGGCTGTTCAGCTCCGAGTCCCGCGAGCCCGCGGCGCTCCCAAGCATCCCCAACGTCCGCCCGGGCCCGCCGCCCGCCCCCGAGCCCCCTTCGAGGATCCGTTTGACCGCGCAAGCTCCCCACGCCGCCTTCGAGGGCTTCGTCGACGACTGCGATTGCACGCGGATCGCCGGCTGGTGTTGGCGCTCGGACCAGCCCGACGCGTCGGTCGAGCTCGTGATCCGAGATGGCGAGCGCGAGCTCGGCCGCACGCGCGCGGACAAGTTTCGGCGCGACCTGCTGCTCGCCGGCAAGGGCAACGGGAAACACGGCTTCCACTTCGACCTGCCCGAGGAGTACCTGCTGCGCGCCGAAGGCAAGCTCTCGGTCCGCGCGGTCGACGCGGAGTGCGAGCTCGTCGGCTCGCCGGCGACCGTGCGTCCGCTGATCCAGGAGCTGATCCTCTCGCCGCCGGTGTTCGCGCGCTACGTCGACGGGCCGCCGCTCGACTTCGGCACGTTGCGGGTCGACATCGCGAACACGTGCAACCTGTTCTGCGTGTACTGCCCGACGATCGCGCTGCGCTCGAAGGAGCGCGTCGAGCTCGCGAGCTTCGAACGCTTCCTCTCGCAACGCGTCGCGCATGCGCAGAACTTCGCGATCGGCTGCGGCCAGGAGCCGACGACCAACCCCGAGCTCGTGTCGTTCCTCGAGGCGATCGGCACCTCGCCGGCGAAGCCGAGCGAGATGTTCATGCTGGTGACCAACGGCACGCTGCTGCACAAGCACGACTGGGCGCGCATCGCGAAGAGCGGGCTCAACGCGCTGTACCTGTCGCTCGACTCGGTCGATCCCGACGTGCTCGGCGGCGTGCGCATCGGCAGCAAGCTCGCGCTGATCCAAGAGAACGTCACCGGCCTGCTCGCGGCCGCGCCCGGCGTGCGCCTGCACCTCAACATCGTCGTCACCAACCGCAATCGCGGCTACGTCGAGGACGTGATCGCGTGGGGGACGGCGCAGAACGCGGCGAGCTTCACGCTGCGCGAGATGTACTTCCCGCCGACGCCGAACCCGAAGCCGACGATCGAGGAGCAGGAGCTGCGCGGCCTGATGCTCGAGGAAGGCCAATTCGCGACGCTGCGCGACCGCCTGATCGCGAAGTGGGGCCCCGAGCGTTTCGTCTTCGCCGACCGCCTGCACCTCGAGCAGGAATACGCGTACTGGGCGCCGAAGCTGGTCTGATGACGCCGCTGGCGATCGCCGCGTCCTCCGGTGCGCGAAGACGGCCCATCGAAGCAGGCGCGAGGTCTCAGCGAGCGGTTGGAGTCGGGAGCGGAGACTCGCCTGCGGCGACGAGGACGCGCGGGGCGCCGCAGCGGGGACACGGCCCACGGTCAGGCGTCTGCGTGCCGTCGGCGATGCAATTCCAAGCCCACTCGGGCGCGCCCAATTCGCGATCGGACTCCGCCGCGTAGCCGAGCGCCGCCAGCGCGCTGGTGAACTGCGGATTCGCGTCGTCCGGGAGCGGCTCGAAGGGCCGGTCACGCCACGGATCGCGCGCGGCGAGCTCGCGCAACAAGGTTGCGAGCACCGCGGGCTGCTGCGCGAGCTGGTCGCGAGTCTCGCCCGGATCGCTCGCGAGGTCGAAGAGCTCCGAACGCCGTGGATGGGCGGGACGGTACAAGAGCTTCCACCGACCGTCGCTCACGCTGTACACGAAGTCGTCGTGAGGGCGCGCCCGGAGCACGAACGGAGGGACGAGCTCGTACCCGTTCAGTTGCTCGGCGTACGCGATCCGACTCGGGCCATCCTCGCGCGCGAGCGCAAGCAGGCTCTTGCCCTCGACCGAGGCGGGGATCGGGAACCCGGCGAGCTCCAAGAGCGTCGGCATCACGTCGATCGTGCGAACCTGCGCGCCGACGCGTCGGCCGGCGGGAACCCCCGGACCGCGGAGGACCAGCGGCACGCGGAGCTGGTCCTCGTAGAGGATCGCGTGCCGGGACCACCCGTGGCGCTCCAAGCCGCCGGTGAGCCCTTCGCCGTGATCGCCGACCACCGCGATCACCGCGCGTTGCAATCGTCCGCGCGCGTGCAGTCCGGCGAGCAGTCTCCTCAGTTGCCGGTCCTGGAAGCGAAGCTCGTCGGCGTAGAGCGCGTCGCGATGCGCGATCGCGGCGCCGCTCGGCTCGGTGAGCGCGTAGCGCCGGAACTCGGGCGGCGGTCGCAGCTTCGCGTCGTGCGCATCGAACAGGTGGACCCACAGGAGCAGCGGGCCATGGATCTCGTCCAGCAGCCCGAGCGCGACGTCCACGCTTTCGTCCGACCGGCGCTGATAGTCCTCGACGTCGAGAGCCGATCGTCCGTCGGCGCCCGACGCGAGCTCGCGCACGGGCTCTTCGGCAAAGCTCTCGAACCTGTCGAAGCCGGTCCCGAAGCCGAAGGACGAGGAGACTGGAAACGCGCTGTGCACCGCGGCGGTGGTGTAACCGCGCTCGTGCAGCAGCGTCGCCAGCGTGGGGATCTCGGTCGGCAAGCGGTACCCGCTCCTGCCGCTGAAGACCCGCAAGCGGTGTTGATACGGCTGCAACCCGCTGAGGATCGACGCGTGCGCGACCGGCGTGATCGCGGAGCTCGTCGAGCAGCGCTCGAACACCACGCCGTCGTCGCCGAGCGCATCCAAGGTCGGAGAGACGCCGCCCGTCGCGCCGTAACAACCGAATGCATCGGCGCGCGCGGTATCCAGCGTGATCAGGATCACGTCGACCGAGGCCTGCTCGCGTCCGTCCACCGGCGTGCGAGTCGCCACGATCACCACGGCGGCGACGATTGTCGCCGCAACGGTCAAGAGGATGGCGCGACGACGCGAACCGGCCATGCGATACGAATTCTAGTCCGCGCGCCGACGAGCACCGCGCCGACGCGATCGGGTGAGTCCACCGCCGGCGCGCGCGTTTCGGCGCGTGGACGGGTCGGCGGAGCGGGGGTAACCTTCGCGAATGCGCTCGACGCGGATCGCGCTCCTTCTGCGCATCGGGGGCATCGGGCTCAGTGTCGTTCTCCTGTGGATGGCAGCGTGTCGCGACGGGCGGCAGGCGGTCAGGCTCCTGCCGCCGACGCCGCGGGAGGGTGACGGGTTCGGCAACGCGGTCGTCCTCGGGCCGGACGAGCTCTTCGTCGGCGCCTGGACGCGCGCTGCGAACGCATCGACGGCCAAGGCCGGCATGGTTCAGGTTTTCGAGCAGCGCTCGCACGGTTGGTCAGCGACGCAGGAGCTCACGGCGCCGGTTCGGGTGGCCAATCAATGCTTCGGTGCATCGCTCGCCTTGCACGGCGCGAGCTTGCTCGTCGGCGCGCCCGGATGGTTCGGTGCGCCCACGCACGAGGACGGCGGCGCCAGCCGTGCCGGGGTCGTGTACCTGTTCGAGCGCGTCGGCGGTCGCTGGGAACCGCGCGCGGTGCTCCGCGCCCAGGATGGTTCCGGCGGCGATTGCTTCGGCTATTCGCTGGCCTTCGACGGGCAGAGGGCGTTGATCGGCGCCATCTCGCGCGACCATCCGGCGCCCGACGCGGGCGCGGTCTACGTGTTCGAGCGCACCGACGGCGTTTGGGCTCAGGTCGATCGTTGGGTGGCGAGCGACGCGTGCGCGGGAGCACTCTTCGGCCACGCCGTCGCGCTCTCCGGCGACACCGCGCTCGTCGGCGCGCACCGCGACGGCGCGGCGACCGGAATGAGGCGCGGCGCTGCCTATCTCTTCGAGCGCGTCGAGACGGAAAGCGCCGCCAGCGCGTGGCGGGAAACCGCCAAGTTCGTCGCGCCCGGCGCCGCCGAACCGGGACGCACGGGGCACGCCCTCGCCATCGAGGACGGTCTCGCGGTGGTCGCGGAGCGCCTGCGACCGCCGTCCGGTGCCGTCCACGTCTACGTCCGAGAGGCGGGAGCCTGGCGCTCGAGCGCGACGCTGCGCTCGCCCTCGCCAGCCGCGCGGGAGTTCGGCTGGTCGGTCGATCTCGACGGCGGAGAGATTCTGATCGGCGATCACCGCGACGGTGGCGACTCGCTCGGCGCCGGCGCCGCCTTTCGCTTCGTGCCCGACGAGCTCGGGGGGTGGAAGCTCTGCGAGACCTATCGCTCGATCCGACCCCGCGCCGACGGCGGCTTCGGCGCATCCGTCGCCTTGGACGGCGGAAGGGTTCTCGTCGGAGCGTGGAACGAGGACGCCGCCGCGCCGCGTTCCGGCGCGGCGTACCTGCTCGGCGCGCCCGCCGACCGATAGCATGCGCGCGGCGAGCTGCCGAGGAACTCTCGCCGTCGGTTTCGACCGCGGGTGAAGGCGTTCGCGGGCTTCAGCGGTCCGCGAGCTCGCGGAACGGAGTTTCTTGCCCGACCTCCGCGGCGTCGGCGATCCGCACGCGGACGACACGTCGCCCTCGATCGTCGCCGCGGCGCGCATCACACCAACGGGCGTGGAGATTCATCCGGCGGGCGAAACCGAAGCGGCGCGTCGGATCAGCGCATCGAGCGGCGTCCTTGCCGCACTTGCGTAGCCACGCGAGCACGCAGAAGCCAACGTCTAGCGCGAGGTGGCCGGAGGGCAGGCAGGTTCCGTCGTCGCGTAGCCGTGGAAATTCGGGCGCGCGAAGGCGAGTCGCCGAGCCATGACCTGCAGCGCCTCCGCGTTGTCGTCCACGAGCACGGCGCGACGGCCATTGCGGACCGCGGCTTCTCCGAGAGTGCCGCTGCCCGCGAAGAAGTCGAGCAACAGCTCGCCCGGGTTCGAATGCACCGACACGATCCGGTTGATGATTCCGATCGGCTTCTGCGTCGGATAGCCGGTCTTCTCCTTCCCCGTGGGGCTGACGATCGTGTGCCACCAAGTGTCGGTGGGCGTCTTGCCTCGCTCGGCCTTCTCCGGTCCAACGAGT
The DNA here is from genome assembly GCA_016220085.1 of Planctomycetota bacterium. Classification (GTDB taxonomy): domain Bacteria; phylum Planctomycetota; class UBA1135; order UBA1135; genus JACRIN01. The sequence goes on along the minus strand of JACRIN010000110.1, from coordinate 3,481 downwards.
CCGGGCGCCATGTAGGGGATGCGGTCGATGTCGTCGTAGCGGAAGGTGTAGTTGGCCGGGTCCTTCGCGTACCAGAGGATGTTGTCGTGCTTGCCGGACCACTTCTTCGTCGCTCGGGCGCCGTAGTCGTACGCCCAGATGATTTCGTTCTGGAACGACTCGCGCCCGAAGATCGCGTCGAGGAGAACCTTCGCGTAGTGGACCTCACGATAGTCGAGGTGCAGGAACAGGCTCCCGTTGGGGCGGAGCAAGCGATACGCCTCGATCAAGCGCGGTTCCAGGAAGGCAAGGTAGTCGTCGAAGTCGTCCGCGAAGGACCGGCTGCCGATGCGAGTCGTCTTGTAGCGCTGTCCCTTGAACCCGACTCGGTCCCCGTCGCCGTCTCGAACCGTGCGGAGCTGCGCTCGTTCCTGCTTCCGCCCCGTGTTGAACGGAGGGTCGATGTAGATCAGGTCGAAGGTCTCGGACGCCAACGTCGGCAAGATCTCCGCGTTGTCGCCGAGGTAGATGTCGAGGCCCGAGGTGACCTCGCGCCGGGGAGCAGGGTCCACGCTTCGCGAGACTCCTTGCCCGTTCGAGTCGCTCATGCAGGTGATGATCCGGGCGATGAGCTGGCGAGGCAAGCACCGCGCGGGCGTTCAGGTCCGCATTCGAACTTCACTTCGGACGGACTCGCCGAACCGCTCCGCCTGTCCGCCGAGTCGGGTCCGGCGCCGGAGCGACGGCGTGCACGCGACCGAACCTCGCAGTGCCGTCGGAAGCGAACGGCGGAGTTGCTCACCCGTGCCGCGTCGCGAGTTCGCGAGCCGACCTGCAGTTCGGCTCGGTGCGTGGCGGTGTCGATGCGTCGACCCGCTGCGCGATACGAGGCTCAGACGGGCGCGAGCTCGAAGAGCGGCGCGCCGTCCTCGACTTCCGCGCCGTCGGCGACCAGCACGCGGACGATCTTGGCGCGCGGCGGCAGGCCGTGGCCCGCGCGGTAGACGACCTGGGTGAACGTCTTCATCACCTCGACGAGTCCGAGCGGCGTGCCGTTCTCCAGCGTGCTGCCGACCTCGACCAGCGCTTTCTCGTTCGGGCTCGGCCGGTGCCAAAACCGTCCGGCGGACGGCGAGCGCACTGCGAGCCGCGCGTCGTCCGCGCCGCGCGCCTTGAACTTCGTTTCGGCGAGCGCGGTCTCCGAGGTCAGAGGCGCGAGCTCGTATAGCACCGTCTTGAAGCCGACGGGCTCGTGCAGGCGCTCCGGCGGCGCGTTGACCACCAGCCCGGTGACGCCTTCGGGCACGCGGAGGCGTCGCGCGCGGCCGAGCGTCAGCAAGAAGCCCGCGTCCGCGCCCGGCACGATCACGCTGCCGCGCGGCAGCGCCGCGGTGAACCAGCCGACCAACGGCGCGGCGAGCGCTTGGCCGCCTTCGCGTTCGACGACGACGAGCTCGATCTCTTCGTGCATGGTCCGACTCAGCCGCGCGGCTCGGTCAGCGCACCGAGGTCGTGCAGCGACCAGATGCGCGGGTTCTTCAGGCGTCGATAGCCGGTCGCTTGATAGCTCGACTCCGCGAAGAGCTCGAGCCACGCGCGCAGCTCGCCGAGCTCGACGATCTCGTCGGTGTCCATCTGCGCGGCCGCCTTGTACGGATCCATGTCCTCTTCGATCCGCGCTTCGGTCGCCTTCATGCCGGCTTCGATCTTCGCGCGCTCGGCCGGATCGGCGCTCGCGATCTCGAAGTCGTCGTCGAGCTTGGTGTTGTACGCCGCGATCGCGAGCGTGCGCCCCTCCATCACCGCGAGCCGCGTGATCGGCGTCGAGAGCTGCACGATCGGCTCGTACGGCAAGCCGGCGAGCGCGTAGTAGCCCGCGCCGCTCGCCTTGCGCAGCAGGATCGTGAACATCGGCACCGTGTTGGTGCTGTTCGAGTAGATCAGGCTCGAGCCGTAGCCGAGCAACCCGTGCCGCTCCGCCTCGACGCCGATGTCGAAGCCCGACACGTCCTGCAGCCACACGATCGGGATCCCGTCGTCGTTGCACGCGCGCGAGAACGCCGCGACCTTCGCGATGCCTTCCTTGTAGAGGATGCCGAGCGGTTTTTTCGCGCCGCGGTGCTCCGGATCGCTCATCACGCCTTGGCGGTCGATCACGAAGCCCATGTAGAGCCCGTTGACCCGTCCGACCCCGACCAACATCTCGCGGCCGCGCTCGGGCGCGAGCTCCCAGAAGAGACTGTGGTCGACCAGCCGCGCGATCACTTCCTCGGCGACGTACGTGTGCCGGTGGTCGACCGGGACGAAGCCCGGAAGCTCGTGCGCGCCGAAGAGCGGCTCGTCCGCGTCCGCGCCGTGGCGATAGAACGCGTGCGCGGAGCCGGGCAGGCGCTCGATCTCGCGTCGGATCCAGACGAGAGCGGCTTGGTCATCGGGCACGCGCGCGTCGGCGCACGCCGATTGGTGCACGTGGACCTCGGGACCGCCGATGTCGAGGCTCGAGAGGTGCAGGCTCTTCGCGCCTTTGATCAGCGCCGCGCCTGCGATCACCATGTACGCCTGCTCGGTCATCACCACGCGGTCGGAGATGATCGGCATGTAGCCGCCGCCCGCGATGCAGTCGCCGAACACGCCCGCGATCTGCGGAACGCCGGCGGCGGAGAGCTCGCTGTTCTTCTTGAAGATGTGGCCCGCGCCTGTCGCGCCCGGGAAGCTCTGCGCCTGCTCGGGCAGGTACAGGCCGGAGCAGTCGACCAGGTAGACGACCGGCAAGCGCAGCCGCAGCGCCATCTCCTGCGCGCGCTCGATCTTCTCCGGCGTGCGCGGCCACCACGAGCCCGACGCGACCGTGTTGTCGTTCGCGATCACCATGCACCAACGGCCGGCGATACGTCCGAAGACCGTGATCACGCCGGCGGCCGGGCTTTCGAGCTCGCCGAACTTGCGACCGAAGTTGACGAACGTGCCGACCTCGAAGGTGCGCGAGCCCGCGTCGCAGAGCCGCTCCAGCCGCTCGCGCGACGTCAGCTTGCCCTTCTCGTGCACGCGGGCGGCGTACTTCGCGCCCCAGCCTTGCTCGATCTTCGCGCGGCGCTCTTCGAGCACCTTCTCGCGCTCGCGCATCGCCGCCAGGTTGCGTTCGACGGTCGCGGCGGGCGCGAACCGATCCAAGGTCGAGCCGATCGGTACGAGGGGAACCTTCGCCATGGTCGGCCGCGATTATTCCAGACCGGGGGCGGCCTCCGCCATGCTGGGCCGCGACTTCGCCGCGCGAGTCACGCTCGCAAGGTCGGCGAGCGACTCGTTCGCGGTGCGCCGGCGCTCTTCGAGGGCGCGACTTCACCGCGCGAGCACGGCTGCGGCGAGCACGATGCTCGGCGCGACCGGCGCGACCGAGGCGAGTGGCGCGACCGAGGCGAATGGCGCGACCGAGGCGAGTGGCGCGACCGAGGCGAATGGCGCGACCGAGGCGAGTGGCGCGACCGAGGCGAATGGCGCGACC
>JACRIN010000015.1 GCA_016220085.1 Planctomycetota bacterium | reverse complement strand
GTCGATCACGAACCTCCACCGCCCAGTCCGGGTCACTGCGGCAATGGGCTCGCGCGTCAAAGCGCGCCTAGCAGAGTGCAGGACCTGGCTGGACGGACTCCAACGAGCAGCGGCTCGAGACCCGAGCCATCAACGACTGCGAATGGAAGCGTGGCGGAAGGAGCTCGTGGCGACCGGGATCGAAGGCGACACCTTGACAGGCTGGGGCCCTCTCATGGAAGCCCGTTGAAAAAGTCACCTACTCGGCTTCGCGCGCTGCGGCGATACTTCGTCGCGCTCCGAACATCGTGCTCGGCGGCCATACAGGCCGCCTGTGCCGCTGTTCTGTCGCGCTCCTCGTCTCGCCTTTGCGCGCTCTGCCTCGCTACGGCGCCTCTTTCAACGGGCTGCTAGAAGCGCACGAGCGCGACCGAGCGCAGCGCGGGCAGCGCCGCGAGCTCGGCGACCGCAGCGGTCGACGGCACCGCGTAGAGCGACCAGAGCCCGAGCGCCTCGCCGTCGCCGGCGGGCCCGAGTTCGATGCGCCGGATGTTGACCGCGTGGCGGCCGAACAGCGTGCCGACGGTGCCGACGACGCCGGGCAGGTCCGCGTGGCGCGTGACCAGCAGCGCGCCCTCGGGCTCGAGGTCGATGCGCAGGTTGTCGAGCTCGGTGAACTTCGCCGTGCCCGCGAACACGTCGCCGGCGACGCGGTGACGGCGGCCGCTGCGGCCGACGGCGACCAGCGCGAGCGCCGGGCGTTCCGTGCCGCGCTCGGGGACGTGCAAGAGCTCGAGCCCGCGCTCGCGCGCGAGCCGCGGCGCGCTGACGAAGTTGACGGCGTCGCCGAGCGACGGCCGCAGCGCGCCGACCTGCACCGCGAGGCGCGCGTGGCTCGGATCGAAGGTCGCGAATTCGCCGCCGAGCTCCAGCTCCAGGCGAGCGAGCGGTTCGTCGAGACGCTGCGCGAGGAAGCTCGCCGCGCGCTCGGCGAGCTTCAGGTACGGCGCGAGCCGCCGCAACGTCGCCGCGTCCGCCGTGGGAGCGTTGACCGCGTTCTTCGCGACGCCGTCGACGAGGAAGCCGACGATTTGCTCGGCGATGTCGATCGCGACGTTGCGCTGCGCTTCGTCCGACGACGCGCCGAGGTGGGGCGAGAGGATGACGTCGTCGCGCGCGAGCAGCGGGTTCGTCGCGCTCGGCGGCTCCTCCTCGAGCACGTCGAGCGCCGCACCGCGCACGTGCCCGCGATCGAGCGCCTCGATCAGCGCCGCTTCGTCGATCAGCCCTCCGCGCGCCGCGTTGATCACCCGCGCGCCGGGCCTGAGTGCGGCGAGCCGCTCGCGCGAGAGCAGGTGGCGCGTGTGTTCGTTGAGCGGCACGTGCAGCGTCACGAAGTCGGACGCGGCGAGCAATTGCTCGAGCGTCGCGAGCTCGACGCCGCGCACCGGGCTCTCGGTCGCCTGGGCGAGGAACGGGTCGTACGCGAGCACGCGCAGCTTCAGGCCGATCGCGCGCTCGGCGACTGCGCGACCGATCCGACCGAGTCCGATCACACCGAGCGTCTTGCCGGTCAGCTCGGTGCCCATCAGGCCCTTCTTCTTCCAGCCGTTGCGAGCCGCGCGGTCGGCGCGCGGCAAGTTGCGCGCGAGCGCGAAGAGGTGCGCGAGCGCGAGCTCGGCCGCCGAGAGCGTGTTGCCGTCGGGCGTGTTCATCACGACGACGCCGCGGGCGGTCGCCGCGTCGCAGTCGATGTTGTCGACGCCGACCCCGGCGCGGCCGATCACCCGCAGGCGATCGGCGGCGGCGATCACCGCCTTGGTGATCCGCGTCGCGGAGCGGACGACGATCGCGTCGAAGCCGCCGACGGCCTTCACCAGCGCGGCTTCGTCGAGGCCGACGCGCGTCTCGAGCTCGCAACCGTGCCGGCGGAAGATCTCGTTCGCTTCCGTCGCGAGCTCGTCGCAGACCAGTACTCGCGGGGTTCGGGTCGCGGGGGCCATGCGTCAACCTTGCAGCGCGGCGCGCACCAGGGCTTCGAGCGTCGTGCTCTTCGTCTTCTTGCGCGCCTTCTCGATCGCGACGCGCGCTTCGCTCTCGCCGTAACCGATCGAGACCAGCGCGGCGATCGCGTCCTGGATCTCGCGCGGCGGCTCGGGCGGCGTCACCTCGACGACCGCGTTGCCGACGACGACGCCGAGCTCGGCCGCGAGCTCGTGCGCGCGCTCGCCGAGGTCGAGCAGGATCTGATCGGCGGTGCGCTTGCCGATGCCCTTGACCGCGCAGAGCCGCTTCGCGTCGCCCGCGACGATCGCGCGGACGAGCTCGTCTCGCGAAAGTCCGGAGAGCAGAGCGAGCGCGACCGCGGGGCCGACGCCGCGCACGTCGAGCAGCGCTCGGAACAGATCGCGCGCCGGCCGGTCGGGGAAGCCGTAGAGCAACTGCGCATCCTCGCGGACGACGTAGTGCGTCCAGACGCGCGTCGCGCCGCTCGCGGGGAACGCCGCGCCGAGCGGCACCGCCAGGTCGAAGCCGATGCCGTGCACATCGAGCACCAGTCGCGCGGCGCTGCGGCCGGCAACATGGCCCTCGAGGTACTCGTACACCGCTACTCCTTCTTCTTCTCCGTGAGGATCAGGCCCATCTCGGAGAGCTTCCGTTTGAGTTCCGAGAGGGAGGTTTGACCGAAGTTGGGCATCGACAAGAGCTCGTCCTCGCCGTGCTGGATGACATCGCCGACGGTCATGCATCCCAGGTTCTCGACGGCGCGCCGGGCGCGGATCGAGAGGTCGAGGTCTGCAACGGGCCTATTGAGCACGTCGGCGTTCTCGCCGGTCGCCTTGGGGCGAACGGCCGCTTCGATCGAAGCCACGGCTTCGTGATGGGCCATGCCCAACCGAAGGTTCTTCGAGGAGAGGATCTGCTTGATCTCGTTCAGCGACGTCTCGCCGAAGTTCTTGTACGAGAGCAACTCCTGCTCGGTGCGACGCACCAGGTCGCCGAGCGTGAGGATGTTCATCTTGTTGAGGCAGTTGCGCGCGCGGACCGACAGCTCGAAGTCGGTGATCGGCGTGCGCAGGATCTGGTTCAGGCGGTCTTCCTTCCGCTCCAGGTCCTCGTCGTAGTACATGCTCATGCCTTCGCGCGCATCCTCGACGAAGAGTCGGATGCGGCCGTCGGCGGGCAGGTTCTTGCGGACGGTCTCGTAGCAGGCGGCCGCTTGGTTGTCGCGCCCGAGATCCTCGTAGAGGAGTCCGAGGTTGATCAGCGTGCGCAGGTCGATCGGGCGCAACGTCGCGAGCTGGCGGTAGGACTCGAGCGCTTCCGCTTCGAGGCCGTAGCGCTCGCACAGGTAGCCCGAGCGGAAGAGAGCGCCGCGGTGGGTGGGATCGACGTCGCGCGCCGCTTCGTACTCGTCGATCGCGAGCTCCCACTTGCGCTCGAGCTCGGCGACGCGACCGATCAGGTAGTGACCTTCGGCGCTCGCGGCGAAGCTCTTCGGCGCCCTCTCCAGACCGCCGCGCAAGTTGGCGAGCGCCTTGTCGGAGTCGCCGGCCGCGAAGTCGATCTCGAGCTTGGCCTCGATCATCCCGCCGCGCGGCTTGGGCTCCTCGGGGTAGGCGTTGGTCAACTTCTCGAGGATCGGCAGCGCGTCCTTGTAACGCTCGGCCGCCATCAGCGAGTTGGCGCGCGTGAAGTTGGCGACGACGTCGTCGTACTTCGCGAGCTGATCGGACGCGCGTTGCCACTCGCCGGCGATCCAGAGACCGAGGCCCTTGCGGCGGCCTTCGTCTCCGGCGTCGGAGAGCGTCTCGACGACGCGTTTGAAGCTCTCGAGCGTGCGCACGTTGCGGAAGACCGCGGCGCGCGCTTGCTGGAGAGCTTGGAAGCTCGGAATCGCCGCGGACTTGATGTCGAAGTCGGGTTCTGCGGGCTCCTCGAAATCCTCAGGCTCGTCGGACTCCTGGGGGGAATCCTCGGGGAGCTCCTCGGGCGCTGTGGCCGCGAGCGGGGTGACTTCGGGAACTACCGGATCGGCGCCGTAGGAAGCGTAGTCGGTCGACATGTGATGAGAGCGTGGTCGTTCGTGACCGCGGAGCCGCTCGGTCGGGACGGAAGACGGGGGCCAGAACCCCTCCGAGCGATGGATCGAGCGCGGGATCCTAGCCCCGAGCGCCCGGGGGCGTCAAATCGGCCCCTCGGCGGGCCCGCGGCGACGCTAGGTTGGCGCGCCCTGCGCGAGGTCGTCCCATGAGCTGCGTGTTCTGTCGCATCGTCGCCGGCGAGTTGCCCTCGGAGCGGGTGTTCGAGAGCGAGCGGGTGCTCGCGTTCCGCGACATCCGGCCCGCCGCGCCGGTCCACGTCCTGGTGGTGCCCAAGGCGCACGTCGAGTCGCTGTTCGAGCTCGTCGATCGCGAGCTCGCGGGCGAGCTCTTGGTCGGCGCCGCCGAGGTCGCGCGCAGCCAAGGTCTCGAGCGCGGCTTTCGCCTGATCGCGAACATTCGCCACGACGGAGGTCAAGAGGTCGGCCACCTCCATCTGCACGTGGTCGGCGGGCGACGGCTCGGCCCGATGCTCGCGCGCTGACAGCCGATTTCCGTAGGCGCTCACGAATCTCCATCTCGCGCTTGGAAGGCGCGCGCGGCTTTTGCATGAAAGAGCACGCGCGGTTTCGGCGACGTTCGGAGGAGATGCGATGGACAAATTCGTGATCGAAGGCGGGCGCACCTTGCGCGGCAAGGTGCGCGTGTGCGGTTCGAAGAACGCGGTGCTGCCGGTGTTGGCGGCGTCGCTCTTGTCCGACGAGCCGTTGGTGATCCCCAACGCACCGCGGCTCTCGGACGTCGAGTCGATGCTCGACGTGCTGCGCGATCTCGGCTCGACGGCGAGCCGCCGTTCCGACGGCGCGGTGCTCGTGCAATCCGCCGACACGCCGGCCGACTGCGCGAGCTGGGACCACGTGCGCAAGATGCGCGGGTCGATCTCGGTGCTCGGTCCGTTGCTCGCGCGCCACGGACGCGCGGTCGTCAGCCAGCCCGGCGGTTGCGTGATCGGCGTGCGCCCGATCGACCTCCACTTGAAGGGGCTGCGCGCGCTCGGCGCGAAGATCGAGACCGAGCACGGCTACGTCGTCGCCGAAGCGCCGAAGGGCGGCTTGAAGGGCGACGAGATGTACCTCGGCGGGCCCCAGGGCTCGACCGTGCTCGGCACCGCGAACGTGATGATGGCGGCGACTCTTGCGCGCGGGAGGACGGTCATCCACGGTGCAGCGTGCGAGCCCGAGGTCGTCGACCTCGGCGACTGCCTGAACAAGATGGGCGCGAAGATCTCGGGGCTAGGCTCGCCGCGGATCGTGATCGACGGCGTCGAGCGACTCGGCGGCGCGACGCACGCGGTGATCCCCGACCGCATCGAGGCGGGCACGTACCTGATCGCCGGCGTGATGACCGGCGGCGCGGTGCGGGTCGAGAATTGTCGGCCCGACCACCTGACGGTGCTGCTCGAGCGCCTCGGCGAGGCACGCGTGCCGTTCCAGCAGGGCCCCGATTGGATCGCGAGCGTTCCGTACGACGTCCGCGACCGCGCGCGCGCGCCGCAACCGACCGACGTGACGACGCTGCCGTACCCGGCGTTCCCGACCGACCTGCAGGCGCAGTGGATGGCGCTGATGACGCTCGCGAACGGCATGAGCGTGATCACCGAGACGATCTACAGCGACCGCTACATGCACGTCGCGGAGCTGATGCGCCTGGGCGCGACGGTGCGCCGCCAAGGCGCGAGCGCGATCGTGCTCGGCCCCGCGCCGCTCTCGGGCGCGCCGGTGATGGCGAGCGATCTGCGCGCGTCGGCGGCGCTGGTGCTCGCGGGGCTCGTCGCGAAGGGCACGACGGAGATCCACCGCGTCTACCACATCGACCGCGGCTACGAGCGCATCGAGGAACGCCTGCGCGCGCTCGGCGCCGAGATCAAGCGCGTCGACGACCGCGAACCGGCCGGGACCGACGAACCGCCGACGGTGAAGACGGTCGTGCCCACCGAATCCGGCGCGAAGGCTGCGAAACGCAAGCCCACGGGTGCTCCGGCGACCCGCCGCGCGACGTGATCGTCGGAGTGCCTCGTTCCGCCACACAGGCTTCAGTCACGTGCCTGTACGCACCTCGCGCGCATGAAGCGTGGCGAGCGCGCGAGGCGGCGGAGACCCGGTCTGCGGCGCGACAATCCGCCTCGGGTCGTCTATAAGCGAAGGCCCCGGACCGGCGAACACTCGCTCTCGTCCAGAGCCGACGCTCGGGCGAGTGAGCTTCGATCGGAAGCCAGCAGAAGTTTGCATCGAAGGACCCCGCGATGATCCAGGCAGCAGACCGACGACTTCTCACGAGGATCGCGCTGCGCAACTACAAGAGCATCGGTGAATGCGACGTGTCCCCAGCGCAGCTCTCCTTCCTGGTTGGGCCCAACGGTTCCGGGAAGAGCAATTTCCTCGACGCATTGCGGTTCGTGTCGGACTCGCTCCGGTTCTCGCTCGACCACGCGCTCCGTGATCGCGGCGGGATCCACGAGGTTCGGCGCCGATCGGGTGGCCACCCGAACCACTTCGGGGTACGGCTGGAATTTCGGTTGCCCGACGCGGACGGACGCTACTCCTTTCTGGTCGGCGCACAACAACGCGGCGGGTATGTCGTTCAACGCGAAGAGTGCTGGATACAGCGGCTCAACGCCAATTGCGCACCACAGTTCTACCGCGTCGTCGAAGGCGAGGTGGTCGAGAGCTCTGTTAAGCCTGCGCCTGCCGCGTCGAGCGATCGTCTCTACCTCGTAACATTGTCCGGCCTCGCAGCCTTTCGACCGGTCTACGACGCGTTGTCGGAGATCGGAATCTACAACCTCAACCCGGACCAGATCCGTGAGCTGCAGCCGCCGGACCCAGGTGTGCTTCTCAAGCGCGATGGGAGTAACTTGGCGAGCGTGCTCGCTCGGCTCGAGGTGCACGCGCCAGACCAAAAGACGCGCATCGTCGAGTACCTGTCCAAGGTCGTTCCAGGCGTCACCGGCGTGGACGCGAAGCAGATCGGCCCCAAGGAGACCCTCGAGTTCCGCCAAGAAGTGAGCGGCGCCAAGCAACCGTGGAAGTTCCTTGCGAGCGGCATGTCAGACGGGACGCTGCGCGCTCTGGGAGTGCTCACTGCCCTCTTTCAGTCCGGTGGCTCCGGTGATCAACGACGTCTGGTGGGTATCGAGGAGCCCGAGATAGCCTTGCACCCGGCGGCAGCGGGCGTCCTAACGGACGGACTCCGCGACGCGAGCAAGCGCGCTCAGGTGGTCGTGACCAGCCACAGCCCCGACCTGCTCGACAACGAGGAGATTCCGGCAGATTCGATCCTCGCCGTGGTGGCGGAGCACGGAGAGACACGGATCGGCCCGCTTGACGAGAGCGGGCGGTCTGTATTGCGCGACCATCTCTACACCGCGGGCGAGCTACTTCGTATGGACCAACTCCGACCCGATCCCGAGCGCTCGAAACCGGCGCAGCTCAGCTTGTTCGGCGTCGACAGCTGACCGATGACACGACTAGTCGCGATCGTGGAGGGTCACGGCGAGGTGCAAGCTGTTCCCGTCTTGGTTCGCCGCATCGCGAGTGCCGCGTTGCCGGGAGTAGCGGTCGACGTGCCTCGTCCCATTCGGGTAAAGCGGCACAGGATCCTCAAGGAGGGCGAGCTCGAACGCGCCATCGAGTTGGCCGCGCGCCAGGCCGGGCCCGACGGCCGAATCCTGGTCTTGCTCGACGCAGACGAAGAGTGCCCGAAGACTCTCGCAGAGAACATTCGGCGCCGTGCGGCCGCGGTGCGCGGAGATCGTCGGATCTGTGCGGTCCTTGCCAAGACCGAGTACGAGGCGTGGTTCGTCGCAGCCGTCGAGTCGATCGTCGGCCAGCGAGGAATTCGGCGCCGCTCCACCTCCGACAACCCCGAGGCCATCTCCGACGCCAAGGGTTGGCTGAGCAATCACATGGAGGGTTCTCGGTCGTACAGCGAGGTGCTGGACCAACCTGCACTCAGCGCGGTATTCGACTTGGATCTCGCGCGCAAGCGCTCCCCGTCCTTCGACAAGATGTGGCGTGACGTAGCCTCGTTGCTCGCTCCGTAGGGGCGGGCTGTGCGCCGGCTTGCCTAGCCGCGTGCGTGCGTAGCGCTTCTCGTTTGGTCGGAGCGACAACGAGGCGGCCGTCGTTTATAAGCAGCGGCCCGCGAGAACCTCCTCATGTTCGAAAGCCTGACCCAGCGACTCTCCTCCGCCTTCTCGTTCTTCAAGGACAAGAAGGAGATCACGCCCGACAACATCGACGAGGCGCTCGGCCAAGTCCGGACCGCGCTGCTCGAGGCCGACGTCAACTTCAAGGTCGCGCGCGAGTTCACCGACCGCGTCAAGGCGCGCGTGCTCGGCGCGGAGAAGCTCGCCGGCGTCGAGCCCGGCCAGCAGTTCGTCCACGCCTGCCACCGCGAGCTCGTCGACTTGATGGGGCCGGAGGGCGCCCAGCTCGAGTTCGCGAAGTCCGGACCGACGATCATCCTGATGGCCGGCCTCCAGGGCGCCGGCAAGACGACGACCTGCGGCAAGCTCGCGAAGCTCCTGCGCGACAAGCACAAGAAGCGGCCGTTGCTGGTCGCCGCCGACGTCAAGCGTCCGGCGGCGGTCGAGCAGTTGAAGGTCCTCGGCGCACGACTGTCGCTGCCGGTCTTCCACGTCGCCGGCGTCGGTCCCGCCGAAGTCTGCGCGCGCGGCGTCGAAGAGGCGAAGAAGACCGGCGCGGACGTCGTGATCCTCGACACCGCCGGCCGCCTGCACGTCGACGAAGAGATGATGGCGGAGGTCGCGGAGATCGCGCGCCGCACTTCACCGCACACGCAGTTGCTGGTCGTCGACGCGATGACCGGTCAGGACGCGGTGCGTTCCGCGCAAGCGTTCCACGAGCGGCTCGCGCTGACCGGCGTGATCCTGACCAAGCTCGACGGCGACGCGCGCGGCGGCGCGGCGCTCTCGATCAAGCACGTTACCAGCCGTCCGATCCTCTTCATCGGCACCGGCGAGAAGCTCGAGGACCTCGACTGGTTCCACCCCGAGCGCATGGCGGGCCGCATCCTCGGGATGGGCGACGTCGTCGGGCTCGTCGAGTCCGCGGCGACCAACATCAGCGAGGAAGAGGCGCGCGCGAGCTACGAGAAGATGGTCCTCGGCGAGTTCACGCTCGAGGACATGCTCGCGCAGCTGCGGATGATCAAGAAGCTCGGGCCGATGAAGAAGGTGCTCGGGATGCTGCCGGGCGTCGGTCAGATGGTCGACAAGCTCGACGTCGACGACAACCGCATGGTCCGCATGGAGGCGCTCTTCACGTCGATGACGCCGCGCGAGCGACTGCACCCCGAGATCCTCGAGATGTCGCGCCGCCGTCGGATCGCGCGCGGCGCCGGTCAAGAGGTCGATGCGGTCAACGAGCTCCTCAAAGGCTTCAAGGGCATGAAGCAGATGATGAAGGAGATGAACCGCCTCGGGCTCGGCGCGAAGATGGGCGCCGACGCCAAGCGGAGCGCCCTGCGCGACATGTCGCCGACCGGCGAACTCGCCGCGGGTTCCGGAGGAGGCGGGGGACTGCTCGGGGGCCTCGGCTCGATCGGGAGCGGGCTCGGTTCGCTCGGCAGCGGCCTCGGCAGCCTGTTCGGCGGCGGCGGCAAGGGCCAGCCGTCGCTCGACGAGCTGCGCGGAATGATGGGCCAGCGCTCGGTCGGGTCCTCGCCGAATCGCGGGGGCAAGGTCGAAAGCAAGAAGGACAAGAAGGCGCGTCGCAAGCGCGGCCGGCGCTGATTCGAGACCGTTTTCGCGGTTCGCGCGGCGCGCGTGTCCGCCCGCCCGCCTCCGCGACGTCATCGGTGTCCGCGGCCTTCGCCGCCCCCGCGACACGGCGATCGGGCTCGAGGGTGGAGTGGAGCCGCCTCTCCTGGTAAGCTCTTCGCCCCTATATTCGGGCGCGGCCCGCAACCTCCTAGTCCTCGAACCCGTACGAGTACGCGACCAACCCATGGCCGTCGTCATCCGCATGAAGCGCATGGGGCGTTTGAACCGCCCCTCCTACCGCATCCACGTCACCGACGAGCGCAACCCGCGTGACGGACGCTCCCTCGAGAACCTGGGCCACTACGACCCTCTGATGCCGCGCAAGGAGCACCAGCTCAAGCTCGACATCGAGCGCGCTCGCTTCTGGGTCATCAAGGGCGCCAAGGTCAGCGAAACGGTGCACTCGATCTTCCGACGCATCGGCGTCTACGAAGGCGAAGCCAAGCGCGAGCACGTGAAGCGCGACCGTACCGGCCGGAAGGCCGACACGAAGTCGCGTCAAGCGCGCCTCGCCGCGAAGAACGCTCGCGCGACGCTCAAGGCCGCGCGCCTGAAGACGCGCGTGGCCACCAAGAAGGCTGCGAAGGCGCAGCCGGCCGAAAAGAAGGCCTGAGCCCGGTCCGCGGAGCGCGCGCGTCGCGCCCGTGTGCCGTTCCGCGAGCCGCTCGCCATGCCAGGTTCGCCGCGTCTTCTCGCCGACTGTCCTCGCGTCGAGGTCTGCTCCGCCGTGATCCCCGATGATCCCCTGGGATGGTCTGGGATCGCCCGGGATCCCCGGGTCGGTGTCTCTCACCATTCCGCCTAACGACCGCTGCACGTGTCCAAGAAGTCCGACCAGACCCTCAAGCTGCTCGACAAGGTCTCGACCGGTTGGCCCGCCCCGGAGAAGCTCGAGAGCGCCAACCTGCTGGAGCAGGGCCTCTACGCGATCCTGCGGCGCACGCTCGAGGCCGCCCACGCGGCGACCGTCGTCGCGGCGTTGCGCGCCAACTACTCCGACTGGAACGAGCTGCGCGTCGCGCAAGCGCAGGAGATCTGCAGCCACCTCGACATCCCTGCGAAGCTGAAGCTCGACGCCGCGCGCGCGACCAAGGAGTACCTCCAGGAGGTCTTCCAGCGCAGCCACGGACTCGAGCTCGAGTTCCTGCGCGACGACCAGCAATCGGCGGCGCGCTTCGTCTCGATCCTGCCGTACATCGGCCTCGGGACGGCGCACTGGCTGATGTGGCTCGCTTCCGCCGAGAAGGAAGTGCCGGTCACCCAGGGGCTCGTTCGCGTGCTCGATCGCCTCGGGCTGATCGCGCGCAACTCGTCGTCGAAGAAGATGCGCGCGGCGATCGATCCGCTGGTTCCGGACGGCCGCGAGGTCGACTTCCTGCTGCGCTTCGGCGAGGTCGGCTCGCGCTGGTGCGACGCGCGCAAGCCCGCGTGCTACGCGTGCCCGTTGGTCGACGATTGTCGCTACGGCAAGAAGGCCTTCCGCGAATGGCAGGTCCAACAGAAGCGCCTCGAACAGCAGCGCGTGCGCGACGAAGCCCGTCGCGCGATCCTCGCCAAGAAGGAAGAGGAGAAGCGCAAGAAGGAAGACGAGAAGCGTCGCCGCGAGGAAGAGCGCGTCGCGCAGAAGCGCGCGGCCGTCGATGCGCGCAAGCGTCGCGAGACCGAGCGGCTCGCCCGCATCGAAACGAAGAAGCGCGAGACCGAAGCCAAGGCGAAGGCGAAGCTCGAAGCCGCGAAGAAGGCCGCCGAGCTCGAAGCCAGGCGCAAGGCTGACGCCGAAGTGAAGCGGGTCGCCGCCCAGAAGGAGGCCGAGAAGCTCGCCGCGAAGAAGAAGCTCGCGGATGCTCGCGCCGCCGAGAAGAAGGCGCTCGCCGAGAAGAAGGCGGCCGAGGCGAAGGCACTCGCCGACAAGAAGGCGGCCGAGGCGAAGGCACTCGCCGACAAGAAGGCGGCCGAAAAGAAGGCGCTCGCCGAAAAGAAGGCCGCTGAGAAGAAGGCCGCCGAGCTCAAGGCCGCGCAATCGAAGCTCGCCGCGAAGAAGGCCGCCGAGAAGGCCGCGGCGGACAAGAAGGAAGCGGCGCGGAAGCTCGCGGAGAAGAAGGCGGCCGAGAAGAAGGCCGCCGCCGCCAAGGCGAAGTCCGCGCCGAAGGCCAAGTCCGCCGCGAAGCCCGCCGCCAAGGCGAAGGCCGCGAAGTCGAAGAACGGCGGCCGCCGCTAGCGCGGACGCCGGACCGAGCTCCTCGAGATGGGCGCGCCGCGCGTCGTGCTGGCTTCGGCCTCGCCGCGCCGTCGCGAACTGCTCGCGGCGGCCGGGCTCGCTTTCTCGATCGAGCCCGCGGACGTCGACGAGACGCTCTCGGGCTTCGACGATCCGCGCGACGCGGCGCTCGAGCTCGCCGAGCGCAAGGCTCGCGCGGTCGCCGAACGCCGACGCGGCGAGGACGCGTTCGTGATCGGCTCCGACACGATCGTCGCGGTGCCCGCGACCGGAGGCTGGCGCTTGCTCGGCAAGGCCGCGGACGAGCGCGAGGAGCGGGAGATGCTCGATTGCCTCTCCGGAACGCGCCACGCGGTGCTGACCGGCGTCTGCATCGTCCGCGCGGCCGACCTGACGCCGTTTCGCGACGCGGAGCTGACGTGGGTGCGGCTGCGAGAGCTCTCCACCGCCGAAATCGACGCCTACGTCGCGTCGGGCGAGTGGCGCGACAAGGCGGGGGGCTACGCGATCCAGGAGACCGCCGATCGCTTCGTCGTCGGCCTCGAGGAGGGCGGCTTCGACAACGTCGTCGGCCTGCCGGTCGGGTTGACGCTGGCGCTGCTGCGACGGGCCGGCTGGGTCGGCCCTTGATGGGCTCGGCGGCCGCGGATACTCTCTTCGGCCCTTTGGTGCGACGCCCCGCGTCCGAACGCGACCGTCGGGACACGTCGACCGCTACACGGAGCTCACGAGTATGAAGAAGGACATCCACCCGAAGTACTTCGACTGCAAGGTCCACTGCGGTTGCGGCAACGAGTTCCACACTCGCGCGACCGTCAAGGAACTGCGCATCGAAATCTGCTCGGTCTGCCACCCCTTCTACTCGGGCAAGCAGAAGTTCGTCGACACCGCCGGCCGCATCGAGCACTTCCAGAGGAAGTACGCGAAGTCGACCGCCGCGAAGGCCGCCAAGGCCGCGACCAAGGAATCGGCGGGTTAGCTCGACGCTCGCGCGTTCGTGACCGCGGGCGACTCGCTCGCGGGCTCCGCGCGCCTCGCTGACCTCTGCGCGGCGCCGGAGCACGAACCGGGACGTCCGCGGCGGAGTTGAACGACCATGCAGTTCGCTCCCGCCATCGTCGACAGGCTCGCGAAGGAAGCTCGGCGGTTCGCCGAGCTCACCGAGCACCTTTCGCAGCCCGACTTCGCCGCCGATCCGAAGAAGCTGAGGGGGCTCTTGCGCGAGCGCGGCACGCTGGAGGTCTACCACCGGCTCTACGAGCGCTTGCTCGCGCTTGGCCAGCGCCGCGCCGACGCGGAGAAGCTGCTCGCCGAGCCCGAGTACGCCGCGCTCGCGAAGGAGGAGCTCGAAGCCGTCGAACGCGAGGAGCCCGGGCTCGACGACGAGATCAAGCGCGCGCTGGTGACCGACGCCGACGATCGCCGCAGCAAGGTGATCTTCGAGATCCGCGCGGGCACCGGCGGCGAGGAAGCCGCGCTGTTCGCCGCGGACCTCTATCGGCTCTACATCAAGTTCTTCGACGCGCAAGGCTGGCGCCACGAGGTGTTCGACGTGTCGCCCTCCGACATGGGCGGCTACCGCGAGGTGATCTTCGCCGTCGAGGGCGAAGGCGCATGGTCGAAGCTGCGTTTCGAATCCGGCGGCCACCGCGTGCAGCGCGTGCCCGAGACCGAGGCGCAAGGCCGCATCCACACGTCGGCCGCGACGGTCGCGGTGCTGCCGGAAGCCGAGGAGGTCGACGTGCAGATCCGGCCGGACGATCTGCGCATCGACACGATGCGCGCCGGCGGCGCCGGCGGCCAGCACGTCAACAAGACCGAGTCCGCGGTGCGCATCACCCACTTGCCGACCAACACGGTCGTCGTGTGTCAGGACGAGAAGTCGCAGCACAAGAACAAGGCGCGCGCGATGCGGATGCTGCGCACGCGGCTCTTCGAGTTCGAGCGCGCGAAGCTGCACGCCGAGCGCTCGGCGATGCGCAAGTCGATGGTGGGCTCGGGCGATCGGTCCGAACGCGTGCGAACGTACAACTGGCCGCAGAACCGCGTCACCGATCACAGGCTCGGCGAGAACTACTCGCTCGAGCAGGTCCTTTCGGGCAAGCTCGGTCCGATCCTCGGCGCGCTGGAGCAGGCCGAGCTCGAAGAGCGACTGAAGAACCTGTGACCCGATGAGCGAAGCGAAGGAGCGACCGCGCACCGCCGGCGAAATGCTCGCGCGCGCGCGCGAGTTCCTCGCCAAGAAGGACGTGCCCGACGCGCGGCTCGAAGCGGAGCTCCTAGTCGCGCACGCGCTCGGGCTCGATCGCTTGCACCTGTGCCTCGCGCTCGACCGTCCGATCGACGACACCGAGCTCGCGCGCGGCCGCGAGTTCCTCGTGCGCCGCTCGAAGCGTGAGCCGACCGCGTACATCCTCGGCGCGCGCGAGTTCTACG
Source organism: Planctomycetota bacterium (assembly GCA_016220085.1). GTDB lineage: Bacteria > Planctomycetota > UBA1135 > UBA1135 > JACRIN01. The sequence continues at coordinate 140,485 of JACRIN010000015.1, read as the reverse complement.
GTCGACGCTTCGCGGTCAGCGCCGCGGTGTTGATCCCGCGACCCGAAACCGAGCTCGTCGTCGATCACGCGCGCGCCTTCGCGCACGCGCTCGCGACGCCGCCGAAGGTCGGCGATTTCGGCACGGGCAGCGGTTGCCTCGCGACGACGCTGGCGCTCGAGCTCGCGGGTGCGTCGGTGTGGGCCGTCGACGTCTCCCCGGCCGCGCTCGCGGTCGCGCGCGCGAACGCCGAGCGGCTCGGCGCGAACGTGACGTTCCTCGAGGGCGATGCGCCGAGCGCGCTCGGCGCCGCCGCGGGCGGCAAGCTCGACGTGCTGGTCTCGAATCCACCGTACGTCGGCCGCGACGAACGCGACGCGCTCGCCGCGGAAGTGCGCGATCACGAGCCCGAGCTCGCGCTGTTCGCGCCGGAAGGTGATCCCGACCATTGGCTGCGGCGTCTCGTCGGCGACGCGCGAGAGCTGGTCGCTCCCGGCGGCGCGCTCTTCGTCGAGCTCGGCCACCGTCAGTCCGCCGCGGCGCTCGCGCTCTCTCGCGCCGCCGGACTGGATGCACGGGTGCACCCCGATCTCGCGCGCATTCCACGGGTGCTCGAGGCCCGCGTGCCGCGCGGTTGAGCCGCGAGCACGCCGCAATTCCTCAGACCTCCGAGCCATGGCGCGCGTTCGAGTCGCGTGCGAGCATCGGGGATCTTTCGCGTCGCTCCCGGCGCACTCACCTCGTCCTCGCGTCGCACGTTCTCGCATGAAGCAAGCGTTCCTCGGATTCGCACTCGGCTTCGCCGCCGTCACCGGCGTCGCCGTTCCGGCCTCGGCGCAAGCGTCGTTGCAAGCCCTCGGCACCACCTTCGACTTCGGCTACGGCGTCTCGCGCGACGCGTCGACCGTCGTCGGGCTCAACCTCGGCTCGAGCGCCGGGTTCAAGTGGGACGCGATCAACGGCTATGTCGTGATCGGCGGCGCGCCGATTCAGATCCGCGTCAACGGCGACGGCTCGCGGATCTCCGGATCGGAGAACTTCGGCGGCTTCTCGACCGCGGCGTATTGGACCGGCGGCGCGTGGACGTCGATCGGCGGTCTCGGCGGCTCGAGCGGCACCGACGTGTCGAGCGCGTGGGGCATTTCCGACGACGGTCAGACGATCGTCGGGCTCGGCTGGATCAACGCGGGCTCCGCGCACGCGTTCCGTTGGACGCAGTCGGGTGGCATCGTCGATCTCGGTTCGAGCGGCGCGTCGAGCCGCGCGAACGCGGTCTCCGGCGACGGCACGATCGTCGGCGGTTGGGACGACAACCCGATCGACGGCACGCGCCGGCCGGCCTACTGGACGACGCCGGGCGCGCCGATCGTGCTCAGCGCGAACCCCGGCGCGGTCGAGGGCGCGAGCTACGACGGCGAGGTGTTGGTCGGGACCGTCGGGCAGAAAGTAATGCGTTGGACGCAACAGAACGGACCGTACTCGCTCGGCTCGTTCGTTCCCTCGGACCAAGCGAACTCCGCCGACGTCGACGACCAAGGCACGACGCTGGTCGGCTACAGCGGACCCTTCGGACCGATCAGCGTCCGCCGCGCGGTGATCTGGCGGCCGGGCCTCGGCCTGGTCAAGCTCCAGGACCTGCTCACCGCGCAGGGCGTCAACACGACCGGGTGGACGCTCTGGTCGGCGATCGGATGCTCGGGAGACGGCAACACGATCGCCGGCTACGCGTCGACGCCGACAGGCGCGAAGGCGTTCGTCGCCACGCTCGCGACCGGACCCGGCGCGGGCACGCAGTACTGCACCGCCAAGACCAACAGCTTGGGCTGCGCGCCGGTGATCGTTTCGACCGGCCTCGCGAGCGCGAGCGCGGGCTCCGGCTTCACGATCGGCGCCGCCGATGTGCTCAACAACAAGTCCGGCCTGTTCTTCTACGGCATCAACGGTCAACAGGCGGGCTCGTTCCAGGGCGGCACGCTCTGCCTCAAGCCGCCGATCAAACGCACGTCGATCCAAGGCTCGGGCGGCAGCGCGGCGCCCGCCGCCGACTGCACCGGCACATACGGCTTCGACTTCAACGCGTACATCGCGACCGGCACCGATCCGAACCTGGTCGCCGGCCAGTCGGTCGACGGTCAGTTCTGGTCGCGCGACCCGGGCTTCACCGCGCCGAACAACACCGGCCTGACCGGCGGCATCCACTTCGTGATCCAACCCTGATTCGTCAGGGCTTCGAGCGGGTCCCACCCGACGCGAGCGCGGCCGGCCGTCCCCCGACGGTCGGCCGCGTGTGTATGCGGGGTGCGCGCCGCTCGCGCGCGGTCACTCGCCGTGCGAGGCGGCGGTGTGCGCGATCTTGTTGCTCGCGCGCGCCGAGACGAACGCGTCGATCGCGCGGCGATCGGCTTCGAGCGTCTCGTGCAGGAACACCGCGACCTCCCAGTGCTCGACCGAAGGGCCGATGCGCTCGCAGCGAACGACCGCGCCGCGCGCGCGCACCGGACCCGGCGTGCCCGGCAGGTCGAGCGAGAGCTCGAGCAACGTCATCAGCGGCACGGAGCGATCGAGGTAGAAGCTGACGCCCGCTCGGCTGATGTCGCGCAGCTTCGCGTTGAACGTGCCCGTCTTGAGGGCGAGCGTGACCATGCCCTCGATCTGGGCTCGCGGGAAGCGGCGACGTTCACGGCCGGAGTTCGGACTCTGCGCGCTCATGCATGCTCCTTGGGGGAGCTCGGATCGTACGGCTGCGAGCGCGGCGTGTCCACGCGGGCTCGCCCTTCGCGCGCAAGGCTCCGGCGGCTAGACTGCGCGTCGAGCGCGAGTCCGCGAAGAACCCCGGCAACGCATCCTTAGGAACGCAAAGATGGCGAGCTTCAACAAAGTGATCTTGATGGGCAACCTGACCCGCAAGCCCGAGGTGCGTTACACCCAGGGCGGCACCGCGATCTGCAAGTTCGGGTTGGCGGTCAACCGGCGGTTCAAGGATCAAACCGGCGAGTGGAAGGAAGAAGCGACCTTCGTCGACATCACCTTCTTCGGCAAGCGCGGCGAAGCGTTCGCCAAGTACCACGACAAGGGCAAGACCGCGTTCATCGAGGGCTCGCTGCGTCTCGACCAATGGGACGACAAGCAGTCGGGCGAGAAGCGCTCGAAGCTCTACGTCGTCGGCGACGATTGGCAGTTCGTCGGCGCGGCGGGCGGCGGCGGCGCGCGCGAGGTCAGCTCGGACGAAGGCGCCCCCGGTGCTTCCGGCGGTGGAACCGGAGGCCCTGGAGGATCGGGCGGCTACGGCAACTACGCGCGCGAAGCGGGCGGCGGCGCCGCGCCCGAGACGCTCGACGCGGACGAAGCACCGTTCTGAGCCGGTCGCGAGCGCGTCGGGCGGCGGGCGCTAGGCTGAGAGCGTGAGGCCGCTCGTCTGGCTCTCGGGAGTCGTCGCACTCGCGTTCCTGGCGTTCCTCGTCTGGCGCGGTTCGCCGCGCGCGACGACCGTTGCGGTGGGCACGGCGTCGACGTCCGCGGCTTCGACCGGGAGCGGTGTGCTCGTCGATGCCTCCGGCGAGGATTCGCATCTCACGCGGCGCGAAGTCGCTGCGCCAGGCGCGAGCACCGCACCGCCCGGAGAGCGCGAGCCGCATCCGACGAATCCACCCGAGGCCGCGGCGCGCGGCCCGGCGGGGAAGGCGCGCATCGTGCTCGCGGTGACGGACGAGCGCGGCGAGCCGCTGCGGAACGCGGTCGTGACACTTCATCTCGCCGACCGCGAGGGCCGACATCGGGCCAGTGTGCCCCTCGACACGGGCTCACTGCTGCGGGAGGACGATCCCGCCGCCGCCGAGAAAGGTCGCTATTCCGCATCGATCGACCTGCCGCGTGCGACGTCCGTTCGCGGCGAAGCCACGGTTTGGGCGAGCGGGTTCGAATCGAATCAGATCGAGTTCGAGCTTCACTCGAGCGAGACCATGCACGCCACGTGCACGCTGACACGTCGCGACCCGGAGATCGCCGGCGTGGTGGTGGACGAGCGCGGCGATGCCGTCGGCGGCCTGCTCCTCGAAGCTCGCACCGGGCGCGATGGCACGGCGGAGTGCGTCGCGAGCGAAGGGGACGGCACGTTCGTCTTCCCGGACTCGTATCGCGAGAACGTGATTGCCCTGCTCGTTCGACGCGACCAACGCTTGGTGGCGACGATCTCGGGTTCCGAAGTCGGACTCGGCATGCGCATCGTCGTGCCGGCACCGGCGCGGCTCTCCGGACTCTTGATCGAACCACGCGGCGGATTGCTCCCGCGTGCGCGCGTACAGCTCTCAGGCTCGTCGGCGAATGGAACGCGCACGTGGTTGGAGCCCGCGCTCGTCGTCGAGGACGGTGCGTTCGCGTTCGATCCGGCGCCGGTCGGTGCGCTCGAGCTCAACGTCTGGCGCGAAGCCGAACCGGGACGCTGGCAGCATTGGCTCGCGTTCCCGCTGACACTCGCTTCGGGCGAGAGCCGTCAGCTGGACGTCGTGGTTCCCGCACTGCCGTGACGCGACGGTTGGGCGGCGCGGCCGCGGCCGCCGGTTAGGCTGGAGGCCGCATGCGTTGGCTGGGTCTCGTCGCGCTCGTCCTCGCGCTCGTCGTCGCCGCGTGGTGGTTCGCGCGCGAGCCGCGCACGGCGGCGGAGCACGCGCTGCCCGAGCGTGCGAACGCCGCGGACGTCGTGTCGAGCGCGCCGGGCGCGGCCTCGGTCGTCGCGCCGACGTCGCACGACTCCGACGGCGCGCGCGTCGCGTTCGGGGACACGCCGGTGCAGCCCGCGAGCACCGCGCCGGCGGTGGCGCCCGAGCTCGCGACGCTGGTCGTCTCCGCGATCGACGAGCTCGGCGCGCCGATCGTCGACTTCGCGCTGCTGTTCGAGAGCGAGCAGGGGCTTTCGGTCGCCGCGACGTTCGCCGGACCCGAGCGCCGTTGGACCGGACCGCAGCACTCCGACGTCGAACTCGCGGCGCATCGCGGCGAGCGCGGCGCGCTGGAGCTCGTGCTGCGCCTCGCGGACGCTCGCGCGTGGCACGGACGCGCGACGGTGCACGCCGCGGGGCGCGAGACGGCGACGCTCGAGCTCGCGCTCACCCTCGCCGAGCCGACGCGCACGAGCGTCGTGCTCCCGCGCCTTCCGGTCGAGCTCTACGGCATCGTCTGCGACGCCGAGGGCCGCGGCGTGGCGGGCATCGAGCTCGAGGTGCGCTCGGCGGGCGAGCCGAGCAACGGACCGTTCGTCGCGGCGAACGTCGATCGCGCTCAGAGCGATGCGTCGGGCGCGTTCGAGTTCGCGCTCGCGCGCCGCGCGTACGCGACCGAGCTCGTCACGCGACCGCCCGACTGGGATCACGTCGTGCTCGCCGCGAGCGAGCTCGGCCCGGGCCTGCGCATCGTCCTGCGACCGGCGGCGAAGCTCTCTGGCTCGCTGCGCGATCCGCGCGGCGACTTGCTCGGCGTCGCGCGCCTCCAGCTGCGCGCGGCCGGAACGGGTTCGCGCGAATGGCTCGAGCCCGCGCTGGTCGTCTCCGACGGCCGCTTTGCGTTCGAGCACGCGCCGAGCGGCGCCTTCGAGCTCCACGTCTGGCGCGCGCGCGGCCCGGGTCGTTGGGCGCCCGCGGTGGTGGCTCCGGTGACCTTGGAATCGGGCCGCGCGCGGACGCTCGACCTCGAGGTGCCGGAGCTCGAATGAGCGCCGCGCGGGCCCGCGGAGCCTGAGTTCGCTAGGATCGCGGCGTGGAGGTCACGGTGCTCTTCTTCGCGTCGTTGCGCGAGCGCGCGGGCTGCTCGTCGGCGGTGCTCGAACTCGCGGTCGGCGCGGACGTCGCGGCGGCGAAGCGCGCGGCGCTCGCGCGGTTCCCCGAGCTACGGAACCTCGACGGCATCCGCGGAGCGTTGCGCGAGGCGTACGTGAACGACGACGCGAGGCTCGCGGACGGCGACGAGCTCGCGCTCTTGCCTCCGGTCTCCGGCGGCGCGCCCGATCGCGACGCGGACCTCGAACGCGGGCTCTTCGAGCTCGCGAGCGAGCCGATCGACGTCGAAGCGTGCCGTCGCCGCGTCGCGCACGAGAGCTGCGGCGCCGCGGTGGTCTTCGTCGGCTCGACGCGCGACTCCAATCGCGGCAAGGACGTCGTCGAGCTCGAGTACGAAGCCTTCGCGGCGATGGCGGGGCCGGAGATGGCGCGGAGCTTCGAGCGCTGCGTCGCGGAGCACGGCAGCGCGACCGACGCGGCGAAGAAGCTGCGGATGCTCTGCGTGCACCGCACCGGCCGCGTCGGTCTCGGCGAGCCATCGGTGGTGATCGCGGTCGCGAGCCCGCACCGCGCGGCGGCGTTCGAGGCGTGCCGATTCTTGATCGAGGAGCTCAAGCGCTCGCTGCCGGTCTGGAAGAAGGAACGCTACGTCGGCGGCGAGCACTGGATCGGCGACCGCAGCTAGCGCGCGCCCAAGCGACGCGCTGCTCGGGCAGCACGCGGCTCGAGCAAAGCGTCGCTCGCGCGTCACTGATCGCCGAGGTAGCCGAGCTGCTTCAGCTCTTCCGCCGTCTTCGCGTCGATCTCGCCGCCCGCGCCTTGCGCTTTCGGCGGCGGCAGCGAGCCCAGGTAGCGCGACAAACGCTCTTCGAGCGCCGCCGCGCGCTCGGGATGAGCGGCGAGCACGTTCTCGCGCTCCTCGGGATCGCGCGCGAGGTCGACCAACGCGTTGCGGCCGCCGCCGTGCCACGAGAACTTGAACGTGCCGTCGAGGATCACGCGCCACGCGCCGCGCACGCGCCAATCCTCCTCGAGCCCTTGCGCGACCGTCGTCTCGATCGGATAGAGCTCGGCGACGATCGGATGGCGCACCGCGCGCGGTCGGCCGTCGACGACCGGCGACTCGCCTTGCACGCCGCTCGGCAGCGGCAGGTCGAGCTCCTGGAGCAACAGCGGCAACAGATCGACCTGTTGCAGCGGCGTGTCCGCGACGCCGCGCCACGCGCCGTGCGGCGCCTTGATCAAGAGCGGGATGCGCAGCTCGCCCTCCGAGAGCGTGTAGCCGTGTCCGCCGAGCGGTTCGCCGCCGAGGAAGCGCTCGCCGAGCAGTTGTCCGTGATCGCCGACGACGACGATCCACGTGTCGTCGAAGCGCTCGAGCTCGCGCAGGCCGTCGACGAAGCGCCCGAACGCGCGGTCGGCGGCGAACATCTCCGCTTCGTACTTCACGCGCAGTTGCTCGGCGGGGTCGAGCGTCTCGAAGCTCTCGCCCGGCGCGAGGATCGCGCGCACGTCGTCGTCGCTCGGCCGATTCGGTTCGTGCGCGTCGAAGTAGTTCAGGAAGACGAAGAACGGCTCGTCGGGGTGCGCGCGCACGAACTCGAGGCCCGCGCGGGTGACGTCGTCGCCGGGTCGGCCGTTGAGCGAGCTCAGGTTTTCGTCGTCGTAGCGCTCGAAGCCCAGGCCGAGGCCGAAGAGCTCCTTCGTCCATGGTCCGCCGGCGACGCCGCACGTGCGCCAACCGGCGGCGGAGAGGATCGACGCGAGCGTCTGCTCGTCCGGCGACAGCGTGCGAACGCGGTAGTTCTGGAACGCGGCGCGGCCTTGGCCGGCGAGCGCTTGCGAGAGCTTCAGGGCGCCGTGCTCGTCGTACTGCGCGCCGTGCGAGCTCGGGAACTTGCCGGTGAAGAGCGAGGCGTGCGAAGGCAGCGTCCAGCTGGTCACGGCGTACGCGCGAGTGAAGAGCAGGCTCTCCTTCGCCAAGCGATCCAGGTTCGGCGAGGTGGTGCGACGATGTCCGTAGCACGACAGCCGATCGGCGCGCGTCGTGTCGAGCGTCACCAGCACGACGTTCGGTCGGGCGGCGCGCTCCGAGCAACTCGCGAACGACGCCGCGGCGAATGCGAGCAGCAGGGGAGCTAGGCGCGAGGATGCGAACACGCTGCGAGCCATCGTAGCCGCCGCGTCGCGGGCGTCGACGGTGCGTTTGTGGCGTCCCTGGAGCCTGGCTACCATGCGCGGCCTCCCATGGCACAGAGCGACGCGAAGCAGTTCTCTTGGCAAGTTCAAGGCGTGGAGCGCGAGGAGCTCGAGGTCGACGTCCTGATCGTCGGCGCGGGGCCCGCGAGCCTCGCGTGCGCGATCGATCTCAAGCGGCGCTGCGACGCGGCGAAGCTCGAGAAGACGATCCTCGTGCTCGAGAAGGCCGAGGAGGTCGGCTACCACATCCTCTCCGGCGCGGTGATGGATCCGCGCGGGATGCAGGAGCTCTTCCCCGCTGGCCTCGAAGGCGGTGGGTGGAAGGAGCGCGGCTGTCCGGTCGAGAGCCCGGTCGTCGACGATTGCATGGACGTGCTCTGGCAGGGCGGCCGTTGGTCGCGCCTGAAGGGTTTCCTCGTGCCGCCGACGTTGCACAACCACGGCAACTCGATCATCTCGCTCTACCGCGTCGTGCGCTGGTTGAAGGACGAGGCGGAGAAGCTCGGCATCGAGGTCTACCCGGGCTTCGCGGGCGCCGAGATCCTGTACGACGGCTCGCGCGTGATCGGCGTGCAGACGCGCGACGCGGGCGTGTCGAAGCACGGCGCGACGAAGGCGAACTTCCAGCCGGGGATGAACATCAAGGCCGGCGTCACCGTGTTCGGCGAGGGCACGCGCGGCTCGCTCGCGAAGGGTCTGATCGAGAACCTCGGCCTCGGTAACGCCGACAATCCGCAGAGCTTCGGAACCGGCATCAAGGAGATCTGGGAGATCCCCGAGGAGCGCGGCGCGGAGCTTCTCGGTCACGTCATCCACACGCTCGGCATGCCGCTCGGCATGCGCGGCTACGGTGGGGGTTGGATCTACGGGCTCACGGGCAACCGCCTGTCGATCGGTTTCGTCGTCGGGCTCGATCACCACGACGCGAAGCTCGACCCGCACGCGCTCTTCGTGCAGTGGAAGCAGCACCCCGGCGTCGCGCAACACCTCGAAGGCGGCAAGGTGCTGCGCTACGGCGCGAAGACGATCCCGTACGGCGGTTACTTCGCGATGCCGAAGCTCCAAGGCGACGGCTTCTGCATCGTCGGCGACAGCGCGGGCTTCCTGAACAGCGCGCGGCTGAAGGGCGTGCACCTCGCGATCAAGTCGGGCCTGCTCGCCGCGGAAGCGATCGCGGAGGCGCTCGCGAAGAACGACACGTCGGCGGCGGGGCTCGCGCGCTACACCGCGCTCTTCGAAGCGTCGTGGGCGAAGGAAGAGCTCTGGGGCGTCCGCAACTTCCACCAAGCGTTCCACGGCGGGCTGCTCGCGGGCGCGCTCGACGTCGGCGTGCAGATGGTCACCGGCGGACGCGGGCTCGTCGCGCGCCGCAAGGGCTGCACCGACGCCTCGACGACGCGGCCGATCGGCGAGGCGAAGCTCGAGAAGCCCGCGTTCGACGAGAAGGGCTCGATGGACAAGTTGACCGACGTCTACTGGTCGGGCACCGTCCACGAGGAAGACCAGCCGTCGCACCTGATCGTCACCGATCCGGCGATCTGCGTCTCGCGCTGCACCGCCGAGTTCGGCAACCCGTGCCAGCATTTCTGTCCCGCCGCCGTCTACGAATGGCACGCGGCGGAAGCGGCGGGCTCGGCGCCGAGCGGATTGCGCATCAACGCGTCGAACTGCGTCCACTGCAAGACGTGCGACGTCGCCGACCCGTACCAAGTGATCCAGTGGGTCGTCCCCGAAGGTGGCGGCGGTCCCAAGTACATCGACATGTGAGGAGATCGACCGGATGAAGCTCGTCGTCAAGGACCGCGCCGCCAAGCTCGAGCGCAACGATGCGTTGATCGTGTTCGCGTTCGAGGGCGAGACGCCCGACGTGCCGCGTGAGGTCGTCCTGCCGACGCACGCGCTGCGCGGCTTCAAGGGCGAGTTCCGCGAAGCGCGGGCGGTCGAGGCCGACTCCGGTCCGTGCTCTCGCGTGCTGCTGGTCGGGCTCGGCAAGGCTGCCGACTTCGACGCCGAGCGGCTGCGGCGCGTCGCCGCGGTCGCGGTGCAGCGCGCGGATGCGTCCGGTGCGACCAGCGCCGTCGCGCAGCCGACCAAGGCTCTCGAGAAGCCGATCGGCGATCCGTTCCAGGCGGGCGTCGCGCTCGCGGAGGGCGCGTCGCTCGGGCTCTATCGCTACCAGAGCTTCAAGACCAAGCCGAAGAGCGCGAAGCTCGCCAAGCTCACCGTCCACAGTGGCTCGCGCGAGCTGCGCGCGGGCCTCGAGCGCGGACGCATCTCCGCCGCGGCGAATGCGTACGTGCGCGATCTCCAGAACGCGCCTGCGAACAAGTTGCGGCCGCGCGATCTCGCCGCCGAAGCGAAGAAGCTCGCCGCGCGCTCGCCGCGCATCCGCGCGAAGACGCTCGGCCCCGCGGAGTTGAAGCGCCACGGGATGGGGGCGTTGCTCGGCGTCGCGCAAGGTTCGGTCGAGCCGCCCGCGCTGATCCACCTCGTCTACAAGCCGCGCGGGCGCGCCAAGGCGTGCATCGCGCTGGTCGGCAAGGGACTGACGTTCGACACCGGCGGCATCTCCATCAAGCCCGCCGCGCGGATGTGGGACATGAAGTACGACATGTCCGGCGGCGCCGCGGTGCTGGGCGTCTTCCATGCGCTCGCCGAGCTCGACTTCCCGCTCGAGATCCACGGCGTCGTGCCGGCGACCGAGAACATGCCCGGCGGCCGCGCGATCAAGCCCGGTGACGTCGTCACCGCGATGAACGGCACGACGATCGAGGTCCTCAACACCGATGCCGAGGGCCGGCTCGCGCTCTGCGACGCGCTCGCCTACGTGCAGAAGACCGTCGAGCCCGACACGATCGTCGACCTCGCGACGCTGACCGGCGCGGTGGTCATCGCGCTCGGGCACGAGCTCTCGGGCATGTTCGCCTCGACCGAGCGCCTGCGCGATCAGCTGACGCGCGCGGGCGAGCAGTGCGGCGAGCGCGTGTGGCCGTTGCCGTTGCTCGACGCGCACAAGGATCAGATGAAGGGCGAGGTCGCCGACCTCAAGAACATCAACTCGTCCGACTCCGGCAACGGCGCGTCGGCGGGCGCGGCGTTCCTCGCGCACTTCGTCGGCTCGACCGAGTGGTGTCACCTCGACATCGCGGGCACGGCGTGGGGCGGGCTCGGACGCGATTGGGTCGGCGGAGCGCAAGGCAGCGGCGTCGGCACGCGCCTGTTGCTCGCGTGGCTCGACTCGCGCTCCTGATCGCGCTTCCGGCCGCGCGCTAGGTCGGGCGCTCGGTCAGGCTGTCGGCCAAGCTCGCGGTCACGCTCGCAGTCAGGCGAACGCGCCGCGGCGCTGCCGTCGACGGTCGTTTCTCGCTACACTCTTCCGTTCGCGTGGGGCGGTCTCGATCGAACGGGACCCCTGCGCGACAAAGGCGCAGGACGATCACCACATGGCCATGACCACGACCACGCCGCCGACCGGCGACTCGACCAAGGGCTACGTTCCCGGATTGGCGGGCATCCCCGCCGCGATTTCGTCGATCAGCTACATCGACGGGAACCTCGGCATCCTCGAGTACCGCGGCTATCGCATCGAGACGCTCGCGGCGAAGAGCAACTTCGAGGAGGTCTGCTGGCTCCTGATGAAGGGCCACATGCCGACGCGCATGCAGCTCGAGAGCTTCCGCGCGCACCTCGCGAAGCATCGTCAGCTTCCCGAGCGCATGGTCAAGATCCTCGAGGCGATGCCCGGCGCCGGCCACCCGATGGCGGCGCTGCAAGCGGGCCTCGCCGCGCTCGGCATGTTCAACCAGAAGCCCGACTTCCGTCACCCCGACGAAGTCGAGGAAGCCTGGGTCCGCATCCTCGCCGCGACCCCGGTGATCATCGCGACGTTCGAGCGGATGCGCACCGGCAAGGACCTGGTCGCGCCGGATCCCGAGCTCAACACCGCCGCCAACTTCCTCTGGATGATCACGGGCCAGAAGCCCGATGAATTCGCCGCGCACGTGATGGACGTCGCGCTGATCCTGCACGCCGATCACGAAATGAACGCGTCGACGTTCGCCGCGCGCGTCGTCGGCGCGACCGAAGCGGATCCGTACACGGTTTGCAGCTCGGCGATCGGCGCGTTGACCGGTCCTCTGCACGGCGGCGCGAACGAGGAAGTGCTCAACCAACTGCGCGAGATCCCGGGGCCCGAGCACGTGGTCACGTGGCTCGACGCCAAGCTCGCCGCGAAGGCGAAGATCATGGGCTTCGGCCACCGCGTGTACAAAGTGAAGGACCCGCGCTCGTCGATCCTGCAGGGGCTCGCGACGCAGCTCTTCGCGAAGCTCGGTTCGACGCCGCTCTACGACACGGCGGTCGAGCTCGAGAAGGAAATGGCGAAGCGCGTCGGCACCAAGGGCATCGCGCCGAACGTCGACTTCTACAGCGGCATCGTCTACTCGAAGCTCGGCATCCAAACCGACATGTTCACGCCGCTCTTCGGCATCTCGCGCGTCGCGGGCTACCTCGCGCACCTGCGCGAGCAGATGCAGGACAACAAGCTCTTCCGCCCCGGCCAGATCTACGTCGGCGCGCACGAACTCGAGTATCCCGAACTGCGCACGCGCGGCTGAGCCGCGCAGCACACGCCGGCGCGGCGCCCGCCTGCTCGAAGTTGGGCGCCCGGTGTTCCGGTGTCATCGGTGCGGCTCGTGGCACTCTCGCGGGGATCGGAACCGCGAGAGGGCGCGCGTTGCCTTCACGAACGGAACCGTCGTGGGGCGCGCCAAGGTGAGCGAGTCGTCGCGGGACATGGATCGGCTCGGCATCACGAACACTTGCACCGTCGCGGAGGTCGACGGCGATGGTCATCGAGAGTTCGCCGTCGGAGTCGCGAGCTCGGTGACTTCAAGCCTTCCGGGCTACGTCCGCATCCTGTCGGGCGCCGATGGTGTGCTGCCACGCGAGCTCGACCACCACGCCGCGCGTTCGCGGGCACGTCGCGATCGCTGACCCCGCGGGGACGATCGCGACGCCCGCGTCCGATTCACCGCTTCGGCTTGGGCACGTGCTGGTCCACCAGGATCGGATTGCCGTCGGGGTCGACGAGCGTGAAGTACGCCGGTCCGTCGGTGGCCTCGTCCGCCTCGGTCTGCAGCTTGATGCCGCGCTGCTTCAGGACCTGCTGCAGCTCGCGGACGTCCTGAAAATCCTTCGGCGTGTTCCGCTCGTGGTCCCAGCCCGGATTGAACGTCAGGCTGTTCTTCTCGAACATGCCTTGGAACAAACCGATCTTGGTGGTGCCGTTCTGCAGGACGACCCAGTTCTGTTCGAGCTTGCCCGCGACCTGCTTGAAGTCGAGCTTCTCGTAGAACGCCTTCGACACCTTGATGTCCTTGACGGTCAGGCTGACGGAGAAGTTGCCGAGCTGCACGGGTTCGTCCTTCTTGATCGGTTGGTCGTCGGGGAGCGTGGTCAAGAGCGCTGCGGCGACGAGGCCGCCGAGCGTGATGGAGAGGAGCGTGTTCATCGTGGGCTTTCCTGCGTGTGACCCGGACCCCGAGCGGGTCCGACAGGACCCACCCTAGCGGCCCATCCGCCAACGCGCTCTCCCGCGACGAGCCTCTCCACCGGCGAGGGAAGTCGCAGGGCGCGGTGCGGCCGAGGCGGCCGGGGGTGGGGAGCTCGCTGCGCGAGGCGAACCGCAGCGTACCGACGCGACTGGTGCGACCGGTGCGACCGGTGCGACCGGTGCGACCGGTGCGACTGGCGCGACTGGCGCGACAGGCGCGACCGGTGCGCGACCGGTGCGCGGCGGGTCCGCGCGCCTACGATCGCGCGCTCACGACGAGGCGACCGAACGAGCGCTCGGAAAGCGAAACCACGAGCGTCCGGACCGACGCCGAACTCGTGGTCACGGCGTTCGAGGCGCCCGATCGCGAATCACTTCTCGACCGGCTTCGCGGCGCTCGCCGCGTGAGCCGCGACCCAAGGGAAGAAGTCCTTGTCGGCGGTCAGCATGTGCCTGGCAACGACGTCGACCGCGAGGAACTCCAGCAGATGGCCGACCGTCGCGCGACCGGCTTCGGCCGCTGCGCGCAGCTCGGTCGCCCGAGCGACGAGCGCGGCGTGCGCTCGCTTGTGAGCCGCCGCGCGCGGGTAGCCGCTGCTCACGAGGATCGACTCCTCGTCGCGGAAGTGATCGAGGAGGTGCGACATCAGCTCGTCGAGCACCGTGGTGACCTCTGTCTTGGGGCTCGATCCCGCGAGGACGGTGGCGACCACGGTGTTCGCGAGTTCGAAGAGATTGCGGTGCTGCCGATCGATGGTCGCGTCACCGCATTCGTAGGCCTCTTGCCAGACGAGCTCCAACGCGGAGTTGGCGCGCTCGGCGACCCAGCGATCGGAGGCGCCGCGCGGATCGACGACCGCACGATTGCGGCCGTTACGCTTCGCCGAGTAGAGCTGCTCGTCCACGCGCTCGAACCACGCGCGCGGCGACTCGCCGTTCAGGCGCTCGGCGACGCCGAGGCTGATCGTCAGTTCCCCGACGGCGGGGAAGCAGTGTGCCGCGACGGCCGCGCGCAAGTTCTCGGCGAGCCGCGTGCCGCCGGTGTGCGTCGTCGCGGTCGCGAGGACGACGAACTCCTCGCCGCCCCAACGGAACAGCAGGTCGGCGGCTCGGACGTGCTTCGTGACCACGCCGACGAGATCGCACAACACGCTGTCGCCGGCCTGGTGTCCGTGCTCGTCGTTGACGCGCTTGAAGTGATCGATGTCGATGAGCAAGAGCGTCAGCGGTTGCCGCAGTCGCTCACTCCTCGCGACCTCCGAGTCGATGATGCGGTCGAGATGCGCACGGTTCCAAGCGCCCGTCAACCTGTCGGTCGTGCTCGCTCTCTCGAGTTCTGCGAGACGCAAGCGCATGTCCTCGACCGCGGGCGAAGGCAAGACTCCGGGGGTCTCGTCGATCATCAAGAGCACGTGCTCGTGGAAACGCATCGCGCGCGCCTGCACGTCCACTTCGGTGCCGTCACGCTGCGCCAGCTTCAACAACCGCCAACCCGCTCCGGGCGCGGCCATCACCTGGCGAATCGCAGTCGTGGCGAGCACGTCGGGCGTGCAGATGCGCGAGAACTGGTCACTGACGAGTTCCGTCTGGGCGGCGTCGTCCATCAGGACGAGGGGGATCGGCAGCCGCTCCAAGAGTTCCCGAAGGGCTTCGTTGTGCGCGAGGGGGACGGTGTTGGGTTCCACGAGGACCTGCGTCGGACGTCGGACGCCGCCGGCTGCATACGTCTCCTCGAATTCGAGCCCCGCTGACCCAGTCGCTCTTGCGTGGGCGAGCGCGCGGCCCGCGAAATCCCGCACTCGGCGTTCGAGGCGACGGATCGCACCACGCGGCTCGCGGTTTGGCTGCGGACCGACGGACAGCCGAGGAGTCCGTGGCCCGCGCGGCGTGGAACGGCGCGAGCCTCCACGAAGTTCGCGACGCGACCGCGACCTCGAGGTCCGATCGAGTTCTCGGACGCTCGTGCATGGTGCGAGTCGCTCGCCGAGCTCCATCGCGCCTGAGGCAGGTCTTGCACCCGGGGTCGCGATTCGTGGAGGTCCGCGCCTCGTGCCGGCGACGCGACCGCGGGTTGGCGCCGCCTCACGACCCTGCATCGGAACACCTCCGCATCGCGCGGGCCCCGCGGCGACGGCACGCGATCTCGGCGCGAGCTCGCGGTGCCGCACTTCGTCGCTCCGATCGTCGCGACGCGGCGCTCGCCCGCTCGACGCTCTCGGTCGACTCCCACCGCCGCGGCGTGGAGTGTGACCCATGGGCCCGGAGAGCGTCGTCGGTCGGGCGCCAGGTTGCACCAGCCCGCAGTCGAGTCGCCAACCGTTCCTCGCGGGTCGACGCCGTCGGGCGAGCGGTACGCCTCGCGTCACGACTCGCGCGCGCGGCGCGCCCCGGCTCGCCGTCGATCGAGCCCGCGCGCGAAACCGCTGCTGCTCCGTCGAGCGGAGCGCCGCCGTGCGATCAATCGACCGGCGAACTCGAACCGAGCCCGAGGTTTCGCAGCAAGTCGCGACTGCGTCCGACGACGATGTCGAGTCGTTCCGCGAGCCGAGTCGGCGTAGACGCCGCTGCGCGATACGTCGACATACAGTGCGCGGCGATGAGCGCCCTTCGCTCGGAGAACGGCAGCTCCAGCAGGCGGCGTTCGCGCGAGAGGAGCGAGCTGAGGTGATCGGCCTGTTGGATGATCGGCAAACATCGCTCGACCTGCGCCAGCAGCGGCTCGTCCGCCACGACCACGCTGTGGTGGAGTCGGACGATGTCGCAGACCGCGGTGGGCAGCCCCCAGTGCCGACACAGCATCGCGCCGACTTCCGCGTGCTCGACGCCGAATCTCGCCCGTTCCGCCTCGATGAGAGTGGGCGCTGCGGGCCTGCCGCGAACGCTCGAGTCCGACAGAGCTTGTGGGTCTTGCTCAAAGATCAAGAAGCGGCCGATGTCGTGCAGCAATCCCGCCAAGTAGGCGGCCTGCGGGTCGATTCCGATCGATCGATCCTCGGCGATGTCCCGCGCGATCACCGCGACTTGGTTGGCGTGCCGCCAGAGCTCGACGTGCTCCTGCGTGATCGGCGGAAACACACTCAAGGCGGAGAGCGACCCGGTGAGCTCGGAGATCGCTCGCGAGCCCATGTGCACGACCGCTTCCGGAATCGAGTCGATCGGCTCCGGCGGAAGCGGAATTTGGACGCTCGCGATCCGCATGACCTGATCCGCGATCGACGTCTCCATCTCGGCGATCCGAGCCACCTCTTCCGCGAAGTTCGGCGAGTCGATGTCGAGCTCGGTCATCTCGATCACCGCGCGGGGCAACTGGGGGAGCGCACCGAACTCGGCCTCGATCCGATGAGGCTCGGGCAAACGCACGTTCGAATCGAGCATGGTCGGGACTCCTCTCGCGCACCTTTTCGACCGCTGAACCGCAGCAGTTGATCCGATCAACAGCGAAGAGCCGGAGCGCGTTCACGTGCGGATCGCGATCCCTGTTCCGAGCGAACCCGAGCGCCGCCGCCGCCACCGCTTCTTCATCGACGGAGTTGAGTGGCGCAAGACCGCGTGGGTCCATCGACCGTTCGAGCTGGCCGGCCGTGCACCGCAGGAGTTGCCGGCAGCTCTCGACGTCCAGCGCGGCGCGCGCTCGGCGCTGCTGTTCCGTCCTCGCGGCGAGGAGCCTGGGGCGTGAACTAGGAGATGACGGCCCGATGGTGAGGTGCTCTTGCGAGCTGAACATCGGTTGCAACCGCATCGGCGGCGGCTCGCGGGTCCGGGCGTTCAACGTCCAAGGTTCGCGCCATCGACGCGCACGATGAGCACCCAACGACGAGAGGTCGAGCACCCGACGAGGGCGCGGAGATGCTGCATGCGTCGGCGTGAACGCGGAACGGCCCGGACGCCAACGTCGAAGGTCTCCGTGTGACGATGGCCGAGCTGTCGTGTCACCACGACACGCGACTCGTTGCGTTGGACGTCGCTTGCGACCGAGTCGGCCATCGCGGAGGATCGATCCTCGATCCGCATGGACCCCCGGTTTCGCATCACCATCGGCAGCGACCCCGACCACGAAGACCTCGTCGGCGAGCTGTACTTCGCCGGTCAAATCGTCTGCGTGCTCACGCAGGAGCGCGGGTACGAGGCGATGGAGATCGAGCTCCACGTGCCGCGCGGCGAGCAGAAGAGCGTACTTCCGGCCGCAGCGTTCTTCGAGGCGCTGGAGCACTTGAGGAAGCGCATGCAGGAGCTGCGCCGGATCGAGCCTGGGCCCGGGGCCTAACGGGTCCCGCGCTTCGATGCCCACGGCCGCAAGTCGAGCGTCCATGCCTCGCGCCACACCGTCGCCTCGCGCTGCGCACGCTCCGGCGTCTCGCTGATCCAGGCACAGCGGCTGCTCGGGCACTCGACGCTGACCCGGACCGCGTCGGTGAACAGCCACGTGGAGACCGCCGACTTCCGCGAGGCGATCGAGAAGCTAGAGTGAAGGACGAGCGTCAGTGTTGAGGGCTGCCTCGTCCCGGTGGATGGCCACGAACGGGGTGCAATGGGTGGGGTGACGCAAAACGCTAGACTCGGGTTTCGAGTCGCGGCCAGTCCTGAGCCGGGACGTCGACGGGAGAGGGAACGACGCTCACCATGGGGACCAAGTTCATCAACTGCACACGCTGTCAGACGCAGGTCACTCCGCGATCGGACGGAAGCTGCCCGACGTGTGGTGACCCTGTTCGCGTCGCGATCCTGGTGGACGCGTGGACGGACCTCCCTGACGTCTGCGCGAACTGCGGTCGCGTCGGACGACGCCGAGTGGAAGTCGTCTCGGTGCGGGACGCGAGCGGGCCCGTTGATCGCGGCATCTCCGAGAAGCGTGCGCTGATGGACTTGCTCATCGGCGGACTGCTCGGCGCGCTCGCAGGGGCGGCTTCCCGGAAGGAGCAGATCGTCATGGCTGAGATCCCGGTCTGTCCCGATTGCATCAACCGTACGGAGTTCGATGCCCAGTTCACCGACTTCAAGACCGGCAAGGTCGGTGTGCTGGTGCATGCCCGATTGAGGGACGCGCTCGCCGAGATAGATCGGCGTCGCTCGTCAAGCTAGATCGACGATGCCTGCGGGTAGGTCGCTCGCGAGTCCATTGCGAGCGAGGCGCGAGCCCGGGAAGCCCGGCGAGGATCTCTCCCTCGGGGTCGGCGGCCGCAAGGTCGTCGCCCCACTTTTTCGGTCGCGGGAGACACGGCGCGCTAGAGCGAGACGGGAACTCCAATCGCCCTCAGCATCTCTTCGCGAGGCGGCTCGATCGGGCCGGTTTGCGAACTGATCGCAGGCATGGTGCGGATCATCACCGCGACCCGTTGTCGCCCGGCTTCGGTCGTCGCTACCTGACGCGGCGTGCGGTTGCCGAGCGCCGGAACCCGCTCGTCGAGCCAGCGCATGCATGACTCGCGGTGCATCTTCGCGATCCGCTCGATCAACTCGGGCGAGACCGTTTGCCGCTTGCTCGGGAGCCGATCGTCGAGCGGGGACGCGCCGGGCTTCACTTCCCGCGTCGTGACGCGCTCGAACTCGACGCCGCCGGGAAGCGCCTCGATCCACGTCCTCGCACGAGCGAACCGAGCCGCCGAGTTCACCTCTAGCACGAGCCGTTGGTCGTGGATCTCGATCGAACCGAGCGTCGTGTTGTCTCCGAACCCAGGGCTGGGGCCGCCGGGCTTCCACCAGGTCCAGGTGCCGTCGACCTCGTCGAAGTTCACTTTCTCCTTGGCATGGAGTCCGCGAGCGGTCGCGATCGGATCGGCGAGCCGGAACGTCGCCGTGTGCCACAGGAGCAGATCCCCGTCTGTGTTCGTGAGCGTGATCTGTGGCCGATTCCGAGGGAGGAAGATCTGCCAAATCCACCCGAGCATCTGCGGATGGAGTCGGATCGACTCGCGCGACAGGTCGAAGCCGCACGATTCCAAGAAGCGCGTCGCTCGATCGACATCGCCGGTCGTCATCGCCGGACCGGCAAACGCCGGGAACAGCCACCGGCTGACCGTCATCAGGCGCATCGGGATGCACCCGCCTTCGACGTCGCAACCGGAAAGTGAGCGGTCGTGCACCGTGAAGCGGCAGCCGTCGAAGATGTCCTCGACATCCAGGCTTTCCCCTGGGCGGGTCGCGACGATGCGATAGATCGAAAGCCGGGCGTTCAAGCGCGCCTCGATCAGCGCACGCTCGACCCGGCACAGGTCCTTGCGCTGGAGTTGCTTTTCTAGAAACGTCTTCGAGCGCGCGGTCGGGCGGTAGTCGGCCAGGCGCCATTCCATGAACGCGCCGAGCGGCTGAAACTGCTGCAGCGTCGAGAGCACCTCGACGCCGGTCTCCGTGGTGCCGAAGTACCGTGCTATCGCGCGGTCGATCGACTTGGACTTGGACTGGCCATCGACGAGGTCGCACAGCTGCCTGGTGAGTTCGAGGTCCGCCGCCTTCCACCCCTCGAGCGTGGTCGGCAGCGAATCGGTCTTCGCGACCTGGGGCTCTTGTCGAAGGGCGTCCGCGAGCAGCGTGTCGCAGAGGTCGGCGTACTCGTCGATCAACTCGTGGTGGTCGATGAGCGAGCACTGCACGCCGTGATCTCGGAGCATCGGCTCAACCTGCACCTGGATCCGCGAGTCCGTGAACAGCACTTCGCGCGGGAATCCTGGCCCCTGTCGCTCCCACTCGCCGCGGAGCAATGCCGCGAACAACTTCGGGATCGCATCGGGCTCGTCCGACGAGGCCGCACAGTGAGCGATCGCCAGTCCCTTGGATTCGTTGATTACCACGACGGCGATCTCGTCGACGTCAGCCGGACCGAGTCCTTCGTCGAGGACCGTGCCCGCAACCCAACGCTCGTCGAGGCGCGGCAGGTCCGGCGGCAGAGAGAGGGACGCCGTTGCCGATCGAACTGCGGCGACATCCACGCGGACCGTGCGCGTGCTCGCGCTGAGGTCGCGTCCCTCGCCCGTGACGGTGATCTCGAGCAAGCGCTTCGGCGTCGCGCTGAACTCCGCGACGCGAAGCTCGCCCGCGTCGTGGGCGAGCAGTACACCGCGCATGACTGCGAGCAAGACTCGCTGCTCCGATCGGCTCGGGGCGCGGCCCTTGTCGAGATCCGCGGTCTTGGCCATGAAGAACGGGGCGAGCGCCTCTCGTCGCGCCTGGAAACCGGCGGCCTCGATCACGCCGCGCATGTGTGGCGGGATGCTGCCGAGCGAGCCCATGGTGACGCTGAGCACACCCACGGATCGAAGACCCGACGCACGGGTAGCGATGGAGTGCACGAACTCGTCGAGCGCGTGCTCGCCGCAAGCGAGGATCAGGCCGTAGTTGCTTCCAAGCTGACCGATGATCGTGGCGACGAACGGGTGCGGCTGGTCTGGGATACGCACGAGGAACAGTCCGTCGCCGGGGGCCTGGAGCCACAGCCGACGCCGGTGGAGTTCGAAGGCGGTGTCGACGAGCGCACGGGCGAGGCGATCGAGTTGGGACATAGCCGGAGCAGTCTAATCGTGCCTGGCCGGAAGCTGGGAGCCCCCTCGGACGCGGGCTCGGGTGCGGGAGTCGGGCGCTCGGCATACGCTCGCGCGATCCCCAACCCCGGAGATCCCCATGATCCAGCTCCACCCTCGCTCCCTTCTCGTCGGCCTCGTGCTCGGCGCCGTCGCGCTCCTGACGATGTCCCAGTCGCTCGCGCCCTCCACCGCCACGGTCCGCGTCCAGTACATGCCGCACCCGAGGGACATGGTGCGCCTGGTCGAGGGGCAACCGTAGGTCGTCCCAGCAGGCAAGATCCTGATTTGCACCCAGGTCGTCGCTCAGACGTTCATCCCGCAGGGCACACGGGCCAGCGTCACGATCGACGGGACCGAAGTTCTCGATCTCGGATGCCTTGCCGTCAGGCGTCTGCGTCGTGCAGGAGGTTGAGGATCAGGCGGATCATCAGGTCCTTGTGAGAGGCTTCGCTCGCTGCAACGAGCAGCGCCAACGCCACCATCGCGTTTGCGGCGATCCGCGCCTGGCCGTCGGCGCGCACGAGGAGCCCGTTGAGCCTCAGATACTCCAGGAACAGCAGCGCCCCGACGCGCTTGTTGCCGTCCGCGAAGGGGTGGTCCTTTATCACGAAGTAGAGCAGGTGCGCGGCACGCTGCTGGACGCTGGGGTAGAGCGGCTTGCCATCGAACGTCTGCTCGATCGCTCCCAGCAACCCGGCGAGCTGCTCGCCCCGCTCCCGTCCGAAGAGCGCGCTGGCCTCCGCCCGACCTGACAACTCTACTTGCAGCCGATCGATCGCTTCGCGCGCGGCGCGGTGCGTCAGTCTGGCGGTGGGTCGCATCGGTCGACCGGGTTCCGACGGGAGCCGCTCCTCGTCGTACGCGAGCAGCAGGTGCCAGGCGTGCGTGTAGCGCTTGACGACGTCGAGCAGGGCCGCGCCCTCATCGCCGACGAGCGCGTTCGCCGAGAGGGTCTTGGCGAGCAGTCCCACGGCTTGGTCGATGTCCGCGAACCCGCGCTCGCGCAGGCGGCGCTCGTTGAGCGTGAAGCCGCGCACCAGGTGCTCGCGCAGCGTGCTCGTCGCCCAGATCCTGAACTGCGTGCCGCGCTTGGAGTTCACGCGGTAGCCGACCGAGAGGATTGCGTCGAGGTTGTAGAACTGGACCTGGCGGGTGACCTCCCGGTCACCCTCACGTTGAACTGTTGCAGATTTTGCAACAGTTGCCCGGCGCTTGAGCTCGCCGCTCGCGAACACGTTCCGAAGGTGGCGGGAGACCACGGACTTGTCGCGCTCGAAGAGGCGCGCGATCTGATCGAGCGACAACCACACCGTCTCCCCGTCGAGGCGCACGTCCATGCGCACTCGGCCGCCCTTCGCCACGAAGACGACGACCTCGCCGCTCACGCCGGACCTCCGAAGCGTACCGGTGTCGCGCTCCGGCGTTGGCGCGCGATCGCGTGCCGGGAAGAAGTTCGCCGGGCGCCTCCGTTTCGACGTGCCATCGAGCACAGACTACCGATGCTTGTTGCGCTCTGCGCTTGATCTCTTCGCAGTGCCCCGTTCGAGGGCTTGATCACCGCGAGCTGTCCCCGCCGCGCCATCCGCTGCGGCGCACAGCCGGCTCCTCGACCGCCAAGCCGGTCTCGTCGTCGGCTGTGCCGACCTGCTGCTGTCTTCCTTCCATGTCCATCTCCTGCCCCCTTCGGGGCTCTCGGAGACGGCCGCTCGTCCTCTCGAAGGACTACCTCAAAGCGGAAGGGGTTTTCCTGCACCGCACAACACGTCGGCGACGCTCCACCGCGCGACGGGAGCGGTGAGCTTCGAGTGGCGGTAGCGGGCACTCCGGTGCGGATCTCGGCATCCCGGCGTACTCTCGCGTCGTCCCCAACCGAGGAGATCCCCGTGATCCAGCTTCCCCAGGTGAGCGAGGATCCTGCGCACGACGGATCGCTCGGTGAGCAGAGCGATGAGTCTGCAGCGGCCGCCGCAGTCAGGGCCGCGCAGCACGCGCGAATCGCCGCCGGCGCGATCACGGGCGCGGGCTCGTACGAACCGTGGTGGTACGGCCTCGGCCACCACAAGTACATGCTCGGGGGTCATTCGCGCGTCGGCCTCCGCCGCAGCGAGCAGCACTGGACGCAAAGGTCCGGCCGACGCCGCTGTTCCGGAGTCGGAACAGCGCTCCATCGCCCTAACGCTGCGGCGACGCGCCGGACGCGAGGAACGCACGTTGCTGGGGCGAGCGGGGTGAAGCTCGCAGTCGTGTCGCTGGTCCTGCTCGCGGTGGCGGTGTGGATGCTCGGCGCGGCCGTCGACTTCGACGGAAATGCCGCCGAGAGTTCGGCGCGCGACGCGGCACCCTCGCGCGCCGGTTGCGAACTCGCGTCGATCGCGAGCGACGACGCCGCCTCGCCGTCACGCAACGCCGTCATACCGCCATCCGCTTCGGAGCGACAGGGCTGGTCCGCAAGCGAGCGGGTAGCCGATGCCGAGGACGAACCCCGGGGATTGTGTCGCGTGCACGTCGTCGTGCCGGCCGAGGCCGCGGCCTGCGGAACCGTGGCCTTGTTCGAGTCGCCGCCCGAGCGACTGTTGCGCTTCGGCGACGCCCGCTTCCTCGAGGACGCCAGCACATCACAGTGCTTCGAATGGAATCCGCTCGTTGCGCCGGAGGGACGCACGCCGGAGCTCACGCGCGTCGACGATCGTCGTGGCGAGTTCACGCTCGAGTTCGAGGATGCGCCGCTGCGAACGGCGCTGTGGCTCGTCGCCTGCGACGCGCGCAGCGGCCAGAGCTCGATCCCGCCGGGCTTCGCGCCGATCGTCGTCGAGCTCACTCCGATCGAGCGTACCGACACTCCCATCGATGCGTACATCGAGTTCGTGCCTCTCGGCGGTGTGCGCGGGCGCTTGGCCCGAGCTGGCGAGCTGTCCGACATCGACTGGGAAGACGACCGCGATTCCTGTGACAAGTTCCGGCTCGAGCCCGATGCCCGTGACCGTTCGAGCGGGCTTCGCTCCCAGCACCAGGAGCGGGAGTTCTCGCTGTGGCCGTTGTCCGACGGCATGCACGAGATCGAAGTCGTGACTGCCGGCGAGGGTCACGCGCACCGTTTCGTGCTGAAGGCCGCGGCGGCGGCTGGCGTAATGACGGACGTTGGCGAGGTGCGCTTGGACGCGACGAGCGTGGCCCTCGAGGTCGATATGCGGACCCGCTCGGATGGCTGGATCCGCGGCGACTACGAACTCGAGCTTGAGGGCTGGCCGACACGTGTGCTGTGCGCGGGACTGTATGGTGGCTTGGTGCTGCATGGCGATTGGTCGGGGCTCACGCGTCTGCGCTTCGTGCCGCGCGGGGAGGGAGAGTTCGAGCCGGTCGTGGTCGACATCGACCTGAGTCGTGGACCGAAGAAGCTGGAGCTCGTGGTTTCGGAACGCCGCCCTCCGGGAGTCCAGCTCGTGGTGTGTGCCATCGCGCCCGATCGGACCCGCGTGAGCGAGTGCGCCTTCGCGTTCGCGACGCACGACGGCTCGGTTTGGCAGCGTGTGACGCTCGGCACCATGTACGGCAGCTTCTTCGACGCCTCTGAGTCGTTCGATCCGGGCCGCCACGAACTCATCGCGTGGATGCCCAAGAGCGAGCTCTCCTATGTCGGACCGTTGGACGTTCCGTCGCGCTCCGGCTCGAGGTTGGAGCGGATCGAGTTCCTCGAGCTGCCGTTCAAGCGCACGAACACGTGCGTGCGCGGGCAAGTGCGCGGAACTTACTGCGGTGAAGAAGTCAACTGGGCCGTGGACCTCGGCGTGCGCTTGGTCGGAACGGGCGAGTGCTGGCGTTGGCCGATAGACGCGCGTGGGCTGGCGGGGCGCACGGGCGCGAACAGCTTCGAGCTACGCGGACTGCCAGCCGGCGTTGCGCTGGAACTCGTGGTGGGTGATGCGCGCGGCGAGCGATGCGTGATTCCGTTGCGACTGATCAGGGAACAGCTCCTCGAGCTGGGCGAGCTGCTGGTGGAGCACCGTTGACGCGCGGACGTGGGGTGGCCATCGCGAACGGTGGCTAGCCGTTCCAAGCGGATCGGCTGTGACGGATACAAACAGGTCGCGGCCGACGCCGAGAAGAGCCTTGCGTTCGTGAAGTCGAACGCCGGGTGCAGCGCGGAGCAGATCCAGGCCGGGTTCGGGCTCGCGAAGAAGGACATCGAGCTGCCGCTGCTTCGCCTGCGCGAGGAGAAGCGCCTCAAGATCACGGGGCAGAAGTGGGGGACGCGGAACTTCGCGGGTTGGGCCGGGCCGAAGGCTGCACCGCACACATCGCGAGCCAGCGCGAGAGCGGATGGGTCGCGCTCCCCGATCGCTACGACGACGGCGGCTACACCGGCGCGAACACCGACTGCCCCGCGTTCCAGCGCCTGATGGCCGACGTCGACGCGGGCAAAGTCGACGTGGTCGCCGTTTACAAGATCGACCGCCTGAGCCGCAGCTTGCTCGACTTCTCCAAGCTGATGGAGACCTTCCGGGCGCGCGACGTCACCTTCGTAAGCGTCACCCAGCAATTCCAGACATCGAGCGCGGTGGGGCGGATGACGCTCAACCTCCTCGCGACCTTCGCGGAGTTCGAGCGCGAGCAGATCAGCGAGCGAACGCGCGACAAGATGCAGGCCGCTCGGCGGCGAGGCATGTACACCGGGGGAAGGCCGCCGCTCGGGTATACGGTCGTCGATCGCAAGCTCGTGCCGATCCCGGAGGAGGCGGTTCGCGTAAACGCGATCTTTGAGCTCTACCTGAGCCTGGGATCGGTGATGGGCACGGTGGAGGAGCTCAACGCTCGCGGCTGGCGCACGAAGTCCTGGACCGGCAAGAACGGCCGGACGTCGCACGGCGGCCGGTTCGACAAGACGAACCTGACCGCGCTGCTGCGCCAGGCGGCGTTCATCGGGAAGGTCGAGTTCGAGAAGAAGCTCCACGAGGGCCAGCACGAGGGGATCGTGCCGGTCGAGCTGTGGGAGGCCGTGCAGAACAGACTCGGGAGCAATCGCCGCAACGGCGCGGCGGCGATGCGCAACAAGTTCGGGGCGTTGCTGCGCGGGCTCGCGTTCTGCGGCGTGTGCGGCGCGCCGATGGTGCACACGTACTCGGCGCGCGACGTAAAGCGCTGGCGCTACTACGAGTGCCGGACGATGCACGACCAAGGCGCGAGCGCGTGCCCGGGCAGTCGCATCAGCGCGGGCAAGCTCGACGACTTCGTGATCGATCGGATTCGCGACATCGGGCGCGACGAGACGTCGATCGCGGCCGCGCTCGAAGCTGCGAAGCGGTCGGTCGACGAGCGTCGCCCCGAGGTGGAGCGCGAGCTGCGTGACGCCGAGCGCGAGTTCAAGCGCCTCGACGCCGAGCGCAAGAACCTGATCGACGCGATCGCGCGCGGTGTCGTCGGGCTCGTCGAGCGGATGGAGGAGACGAACCAGTCGCTGGAGGTCGTCGGCCGACGCGTGCGCGAGTTGAAGTCCGAGCTCGTCGCGATGGACCTGCGGACCTTCGACGCCGCGGACATACGCACAGTGCTCGCCGAGTTCGACCCGCTGTGGGAGCAGCTCGTGACCCACGAGAAGATCCGCGTCTTGAACCTGCTAATCGAGCGCGTGATGTTCGACGTGAAGGCCGAGGAGGTCGAACTCGTGTTCCGCGCGACGGGCATCAAGTCCCTCGCGGGCCAGTCCGCCCGGAGGTCCGCATGACCAGCGTGCGCTTCAAGACCGATCTACCGAGGCCGAAGGCGGCTCAGCCGAAGCCTCCGAAGCTGCCGTGCGTTCCCGGACCGAGCCGTCTCGCGCGCAGGCTCGCGCTGGCGTACTGGATCGAGCGCCAGATCGAGTCCGGCGCACTCGCCGACTACGCGAGCGCCGCTCGCCTGCTCGGCCTGAGCAGAGCGCGTCTCACGCAGGTCGTGAACATGCTGATGCTTCCTGTCGAGACGCAGGAGGATCTGCTGTTCTCACATCGATGTCGTTCGGAACGCGAGCTCCGCAACGCGTGCGGTGGTCGACGTGCCGCCGACGGCTGCCCGACCTCGCATTCTGCTTCCGTCGGTTGACGCCCTGGCGCGAGCGATTGCATCTGGCGGACGGAGCAAGAGCTCCAAACCGGCCGAACGTTTGCCGCTACGGCGCGATCACGAAAGTGACGGCGTCAGTGAGGTTCGTGCCGAAGGGAGAGCCGGGGTCGCGGCTCCAAGCTTGAAGCGCGACGTTCTCGCCGGCGACGAGCCTCGGATCGGCGCCGCTCGCGATCCAGGCGTTGAAGTCGACCGACAAGCTGCCCGTGCAATCGGGCGAAGCACTTCCGCCGGTCGACTCCATCCTCACGTGGACGATCGGCGGGTCCATGCAGAGGTAGCCGCCTTGGAAAGGCATCAAGCACGGATAGCCCGTGCCGTAGAAGAGGAAGCCGCGACTCGAGCTGACCAGTCGGCGCGCGCGCACCGTGAAGCCTTCGCCGGCGGTGGCGCTCGGTGCGCCGGAGAACTCGATCGCGGACTTGCAACCGAACGAGTTGCGCTGCGGCTCGCAGTAGATCTGCGGCGCCGACCAGTCGCAACTGCGCACGTAGATGTTGTACCAGGCGTTACCCGAGCCGAAGCTCGGCGCTTCGCACGTGAAGCTGACCGTGCTGCCGTCGGCGGAGATCGCGGGGTACAGCGCTTCGGCGTAGGTCTGACCCGGGATGCTCGGCCATTGGCCGTTCGGACCGAGGCTCGCAGGCTGCGTGAGTCCGGTCAGCCGATCATGGACGAAGATGTTGGGGCCGATGTTGCCGGAGTGAAGCACGAGTTCCTGGAAGTAGCTCTGGAACGCGATGAACCGTCCGTCGGCGGAGATCGCAGGATTCTCCGAGCCACCGAACTGGGTCCATGGCAGCGAAGTGTTGTTTCCGAAGACGCTATACGCGATCGGCTCGACCGTGCCGGCCACCAAGTCGCGCACCAGCAAGCCACCGAGCCACATGGGTGCGACGTCTTCGCTTCCGTACCACAGGCGCTTGTACACCAGGTATCGGCCATCTTCCGAAAGGTCGATCGATTCCGCGACGTAGCCGGTCGGATCCAGGACGCCCTCCTGCGTCAGATTGACCGGGAGCAGTGTGCCAGTCGAGCGGTCGCGGACGTAGGCGAAACTCTCCCAGGCTTGGCATCCGGGATACCAATTCGACGCCCACGAGACGAACGCGACATATCGACCGTCCGCGGAGACGGCACCATTGCCGGACTGCCTGTTTCCTTGGACTTGGTCCGAGGAGAGACTGATTAGCTCGGTGACTCCCGTCAACATGTCGGTCAGGAACACGTCCAGTTGTCCGTTCGTGTCACCCGGTGCAACGATATCCTCGCCGTAGTTGAACACCGCAAATCGCCCGTCGGGGGTGACATTCGGTTCCGACGCGCCGCCATTGGGTTTGGTGGGTGGCGCTAGATGCTTGCTCACCAACAGGGTGGTGTGGGTCTGCCGATCGTGGCGATAGACGTCCCACGCGGGGTGTGTGTCGCCCGGGTCAAGATTGGTGCTGGCGCTGAGGAACACCACGAAGCGGCCGTCGCCGGAGATGTCGGGGAACCCAGAACTCCCATTGCCTTGGATCCCGCCCGTTCCGACGCTCACGCGCTCGATCGTGTGTGTCCAACGATCGACGACGAAGACGTCGGGCTTTCCGTTGTTGTCCCCGGTGACGAGGTTGGAGGCGCCGCTGTGGAACGACACGTAACGCCCGTCGCTCGAAAGCGACGACAGCGTGCTGTCCCCCAAAGCCCATTGCCCGCCTCCGGGAGTACTGATCCATTCGGTGGAGCAGATCTGAGCCGCACTCGTCGTGCGCGAAAGCACGCCGAGCGACACGAGCAGAAGCAACACTCGCCGAGTCCAACGCCCGATCGACGGACGCCGCGAGCGGGGGTGAGGGCAGGGCGACAGCGCGATGGGAGCCATGTGCATCCCTCGACTAAGGCACAATCACTGTGTGGACGTAGCCCGTCTGGACGGGTTCCTCGTCAGGGTCGTTCTCCGAAACGCTGATTGCGTGGTTTCGGTGCACGACCATGGAGTCCAAGGCGCGCCGCACGAGTCCGCGCCCGCCAATGAACGGTCCATTGCCCACCTCAAGCGTCGGGGGAAACTGCCCGAAGTTCGCAGCGAGCACGTCTCTTCCTGTCGTCGCAGGCGGCAGCTCATCCGGCGGTGCTTCACATCGTACGAAGAGGCGCTTCTTGAGCGAGGAGAAAGCGATGTCCGTAGGCATGTCGTAGGTGCTTGAACCGTTGCCGCCGAGCGTCGTGACCAGCGACGCCGAGTCCATGTCGACGATATCGACTTTGCCTGAGATCTTCGTTCCCATGGCGCCGCCGATGGTGACTCCGTAGCGGTGATCCTGCCCCGCAACGCGCACCGAGCACGTCAGCACCGAGTCGGAGACCCACGACACCTCGCCGCCTGGGAAGTTCGTCCAATCCGCGAAAGGCGTCCCCGAGCTCGGCACGAAAGTCGCCGACGGTGATGCCGAAGCCAGTGCGGAGATGACGAGATTCGAGCTTGTGGACTGACCTGCCAGCTTGACCAGCGCCGAATCGGCGTCGCGGTGGATGTCCAGGTCGTGCGGAACGAGCCCCGAGGTCGCGATTCCATCGAAGCTCGCGACTTCGACCAACTCCGGGACCGGTGCGTGGGACGGGTTTCCGTGGAGTCCGAAGACTTTTGCTGACCACGTCGGGACCCCGGACAACGACCAGCCAGTTACTACAGCACGGCCGTAGGTCATTTCGACGGAGTCCGCTTGGATGCGGTAGCGGCGCCAGATTCCTGGCGTAGCGATCGTGTTCACGTGCACGATGGCGCCGAGGTCGAAGAGGGACACGGCGTAGTCGCACGTCACGACCGCGAGTGTCGGCGTGTCGTAAGTGTCCAACTGGGGCGTGATCGCGACATCGTGGGGATCGACTTGGGACAAGCCGAGATCGAGCATCGTCTGCCGCAAATCGATCTGATGGAATGTCGGGGTGGCACCGGACAAGTCGATGATCGTGACGATCGGGAAGAACCCACTCCCGGTGTCCTCCGCTCCTTGCACGACGATCGCGCGGTCGAGCGTCGCAACGACGGAGTCGACCGCCTGTCCGACTTCGACGGCGAATGTGGCGGGGGACCAGCCTGGCCGCGTGCCTACTGCGCCAGTGTTCCGTGAGTAGGGCGGCTGCGTCGGCGCCGACAGGTCGAAGACATGAATCCAGTTTCGACAGTTGACGATGGCCCACTTCCCGTCGGGCGTGATGTCGAGGTCGTGTGCCTGTCCACCGTAGTCGGTCGCAATGCTGGTCGGCGTGCCGGGGAGCGCCCAGTTCGAGAGGCAACTAGGCGTGGATGCCTCAACGATGTCCACGAGCGTCCGACTTCCTCCCACTTCATCGGCGATCAGCACGCCCTTCGTACCCACGACGCGCACAGCATCGGACGCGAAGGGGGACGGTACGGCAGCGCCTGCCCCGATACAGAAGTTCGCCGGATTGTTTGCGCTCGTCGCGAGGGCGCCGCCGGTGGATGTGTCCCAGACGCTGATCACGGAGTTGTTCGTGATGCTACCTGCCTCGTCTACGCTTCGAACGACGGCTCGAGATCCGTCGGCCGTAAGCTCGAGGTCGATCGGGACCGCAGCGATTGCTCCCTCGGTTACCTGACTCGGCGCCTGGCCGAAGGCCGTAAGCACAACCGCAGCCGAGGCACCGATGCCCATTGCAGCGCGGCGAGACACGGATTCGATCGTTCGGACTGACATGCGCGATTCCTCCAGAGATTCTGAGTCACAGTGCACCGCGGGCGCGCGGTAGCCATGCTCCCGCACAGAACGGGTGCGTCGCAGCCCGAGGATCCGTACCTGCACACTAGCTCGGCTAGCCGCAGGCAGTCAAGGCACGACAGCGGCGCGGCGCGCACGGACTCGCCAACAGCTTCGTAGCGGAGCGCCCGATTCAAAGCGTGCGCAGCTCGCGTCCGCTCGAATCGAGCGCATCGTCGCCCTATCCAGGACTGGTCGCCCGCGCGGCCGCGCAATCCGAGCCTCGACCCGCAATGCCGCGCGGCCGGAAGGCCGACGGGGTGCGCAAGTACGTCGGTGCTCCGGCCCGTCGGCTCCGTCGCCATCACTGCGGCTCGGTGTTCGAGTCGGCGCCGAGAGAGGGAATCGAACGGCTGGCCGTGCTGCACGACACGCACCGACTCGTCCGCGCGCTACCCGGAGCCCGAACGAACGCGTCGCGTGGTCGGATTCTGCGGCAAGTTCGAGGGGCCGCGCCCCGAACGCTTAACAGAAAATCGGGGCTCTCAGAGAGTTTGCAGAGCGGTCGGGATCGGGGTCCGATCATCCTCGCCGTGGTCGGGATCGGGCACCCGATCGTCCTCGTGCAAACGGAGAACGGGCCGCTCGAAACCGTGCGCGCAACTCACGCTGGGTGCGCGACTTGGGACCACCTCTCGCAGCGCGCTCTCGGCGCGCCGTTCAGCGCTCGCCGCGAGGGGGTAGGAGCGCGAAAGAAGAGATGGCTCCCCGAGTAGGGCTCGAACCTACAACCCTGCGGTTAACAGCCGCATGCTCTACCATTGAGCTATCGGGGAGCGCGAGAGTCGCAAGAGGTTAGCGGCGCGGGCGCGGGTGTCAAGGCGACTATCGGACGGCGCGGGCGGCGGAAGCGAGGAAGTCCGCGAGCACGCCTTCGTGAGCGGGATCGAGCAGCAGACCGCCTGCGTTGTGGTCGCCGTGGGTCTCGACGAAGACCTTGGGTTCGCGCGCGGCAGCGTAGAGGGCCTCGCCCTGGGTGTAGGGCACGACCTCGTCGTCGCGGGAGTGCGCGATCAGGATCGGGCATTCGAGCGCTGGGAGCTTGGCGAGGCTGTCGTAGCGCAGCGACGCGAGCCAACGCACGGGCAGCCACGGGTAGGCGCACGCGCCGACGTCGGGCAGGGAGGTGAACGTGCTCTCGAGCAAGAGCGCTGCGACGCCGCGATGGCGAGCGAGTTCGATGGCGACCGCGCCGCCGAGCGACTCGCCGTAGACGACGATCGGCAAGGTGGGGACGAGCGCGGAGAGCGCGTCGTAGGCGGCCTCTGCGTCGCGGTACGTGCCGGGCTCGTCCGGGTCGCCTTCGCTCGCGCCGTACCCGCGGTAGTCGAAGAGCAAGACACTCGCGCCGTAGGTGAGCAACGCCTCGGCTTTCGGGATGCGGTCTTGGATCGAGCCGGCGTTGCCGTGGCACACGAGGATCGCGAAGCGCGGCGCGCGCGCGGGCAGGAACCACGCGGAAAGCTGCAGTCCGTCTTGGGTCCTCACGCGGACGTCTTGCTGCTCGAAGCCGAGCTCGCGCGGGGTCGTCGACGGCGCGGGGCCGGGGAAGTACACGAGCTTCTTCTCGAGCGACCACGCGACCGCGCAGATCGCGAGGTAGAGCAAGATCAGGACTGCGAGCCAGGGCCACACGCGACGAATTCCATCCATGGTCAGGCGCGAGCTGCGAGCAGGCGATCGAGCGCTTCGTGATCGAGGACGACGGGCTCGCAGCCGGCGCGCTCGATTTGGAAGCCGGGGAGGACGTCGCCGGGAGCCACGCGATCTTCGCATGGCTGGCGACTGGCGCGCGCCGCCCAGGAAACGACGGCGCGTGGATCGATGCCGGACTCGCGCAGGGACGCGAGCGAGAGATCGCCGCGGCGTTTCGCGAGGCGCTGGCCGTCGGCGTCGACCACCAGGCCGACGTGCCACCAGCGCGGATGCGGGAGGCCGAGCCGATGTTGCACTAGCTTCTGGCGCGCCGCGCTCGGCAACAGGTCCGCGCCGCGCACGATTTCGTCGACGCCGGTGCGCGCGTCGTCGACGGTGACGGCGAGTTGGTAGGCGAACGCGCCGTCGCGGCGGCGAATCGTGAAGTCGCCGACAGTCGCGGAGACGTCGAACGCGCGCGGCCCGGCGAGGCCGTCGACGAGCTCGATCGCGCCGGGCTCGACCCGAAGGCGCACCGCGGGCGTGCGGCCGGTCGCGCGCCCGGCTTCAGCGCAAGAGCGCCACTTGCCGCGACACGTGCCCGGGTAGGGCGTCTCGTCGTCGCCGGCGTGCGGCGCGGAGACCGCGGCGACTTCCGCGCGGGTGCAGACGCACGGGTACGCGTCGCCGGCGGCGAGCAGACGGTCGACGGCCTGCCCGAGCGCGCTCGTGTCCGCCGATTGCAGCAGCGGTGCGCCGTCCCAATCGATGCCGAGCCACGCGAGATCGCGCAACACGCCGTCGATCGCGCCCGGCTTCACGCGCTCGCGATCGAGATCCTCGATGCGCAGCAGGATGCGACCGCCGCGCGAGCGCGCGTGCCACCACGCGAGCAGGAACGAGCGTGCGTGTCCGAGGTGCAAACGACCCGTCGGACTCGGCGCCAGGCGGCCGATCGGAGCGGCGAGCATGCCGCGAGGCTACTCGAAGCAGCTCGCCAGACAAGCAGCGACGCCGCGCCGTCCCCGTCGTGTTGGGGACCGACGCGGCGTCGCGTGAGCGCGAACGCGTGGATCAATAGCGGTAGTGGCCGGGCTTGTACGGGCCTTCCGGCGGTACGCCGATGTACTCGGCTTGATCCTTCGAGAGCGTCGTCAGCTTCGCGCCGAGCTTGTCGAGGTGCAGGCGCGCGACCTTCTCGTCTAGGTGCTTCGGCAGGACGTAGACGCCCTTGTCGTAGTTCTTGTGGTTCTTGAAGAGCTCGACCTGGGCGATCACCTGGTTCGAGAAGCTGTTCGACATCACGAAGCTCGGGTGACCGGTCGCGCAGCCGAGGTTCATCAAGCGACCTTCTGCGAGGATCAGCACGCCGTGGCCGTCGGCGAACACCCAGCGATCGACTTGCGGCTTGATGTTCTGGCGCTTGACGCCCTTGACCTTCGCGAGGCCGGCCATGTCGATCTCGTTGTCGAAGTGGCCGATGTTGGCGACGATCGCGTTGTTCTTCATCTTCGCCATGTGGTCGGCGGTGATCACGTTCTTGTTGCCGGTCGCGGTGATGAAGATGTCCGCGGAGCCGATCACGTCCTCGATGCGCAGGACTTGGTAGCCGTCCATGCACGCTTGCAGCGCGCAGATCGGATCGATCTCGGTGACGATCACGCGCGCGGCTTGGCCGGCGAGCGACTTGGCGCAGCCCTTGCCGACGTCACCGTAGCCGCAGATCACCGCGGCCTTGCCGGAGATCATCACGTCGGTCGCGCGCATCAGTCCGTCGACCAGCGAGTGACGGCAGCCGTAGACGTTGTAGAACTTCGACTTCGTCACGGAGTCGTTCACGTTCATCGCGGGGAAGAGCAGCTTGCCTTCCTGCTGCATCTTGTAGAGACGATGCACGCCGGTGGTGGTTTCCTCGGTGACGCCGAGGATGCCCTTCGCGACTTCGGTCCACTTGCGCGGGTTCGCTTCGAAGCCTTTCTTCAGCGTCTTCAGGAACCACTGCCAATCCTCCGCGTCGTCTTTCTTCGGCACCGGGACCTTGCCCGCGCGCTCGTACTCGACGCCGGAGTGCACCATCATCGTCGCGTCGCCGCCGTCGTCGAGGATCATGTTCGGACCCTGACCGTCCGGCCACGTGAGCGCGGCTTCGGTCGTCCACCAGTACTCCTCGAGCGACTCGCCCTTCCACGCGAAGACCGGGATGCCCTTCGGGTTCGCGGGCGTGCCTTTCTTGCCGACGGCGACCGCCGCCGCGGCGTGATCTTGCGTCGAGAAGATGTTGCACGAGCACCAGCGCACTTCGGCGCCGAGTTCGACCAACGTCTCGATCAAGACCGCGGTCTGGATCGTCATGTGGAGCGAGCCGGTGACGCGCGCGCCCTTCAGGGGCTTCTTGCTCTTGTACTCGTCGCGGATCGACATCAGGCCGGGCATCTCGACCTCGGCGAGTTCGATCTCCTTGCGCCCGAAGGAGGCGAGTTGGATGTCCTTGACTTTGTAGTCCGGGAAGGTCGAGGTTGCGGTCGGAGCCATAGTGCTTTGGGCGTCGTTGGGGTGGGTGGAAGAGCGCTCGCCGTCGGAGCCGTGGCGGGGGGGGGGAGTCGCTGGGGATCCGTGGAGCGCGAATGAGGCCCGATAAGGTACCCGGCGAGCCCGCGAGGGGCTCGTGCGAGTTGGGCTTCTTCTACGGCAAGACCGGCCGCTCCGACCCGCACGAATCGGGCACGCCAAGGCGGGCGTGGAGATCCGCGGTGGGCGTTTGACCGCGGCTCGCGGGCGAGCCGCCCGGCGCGGGCGCGACGTGAGCCCGGCACGGGTCCGACGTGAGCCCGGCGCGGACCGCCGGCGCGGCGCGCCGCGCACGGCGAAGGCGTCAGTGCACCGGCGCGGGCTCGACGGCGAGCACCTCGACCTCGATTCGGCCGCCGGGCAGCTCGATCGTCGCCTTGGTGCCCGCCGCGAGGCCGAGCATCCCCGCGGCGAGCGGGGCGCGGTAGGAGATCGCGTTGGTCTCGCTGTCCCACGGCCCGAGGACGGCGACGTCGTGCACTTCGGCGTTGGTGATGTCGCGGTAGCGCACGAGCGTGCCCGGCGAGACGATGCCGTCGGCGATCGGCGCGTTTTCGAGCAGCGCGGCGATGCGCAGCTCGCGTTCGATCGTCGCCGCGGCTTCGGTGAGGTGGCGTTGTTCCTCGATCGCTTGCGCCCACTCGAAGTTCTCCGAGAGGTCGCCGAACGCAGCCGCCCTGCCGATCGCTTCCGCGTTCTGCGGCAGCTTCACGTCGCGGACTTCGCGCAGCTCCGCTTGGCGCCTCGCGAGGCCGGCGCGCGTCGTCCAGATGCGGTCTTCCTCCCAAAACGGCACTTCCTCGGCGCGCAGGAGGTCGATGCCGCGCGCGAGCGCCGCGTCGGTGATCGCCGCGTCGATCTCGTCGGCGACGCCGCGCTGCAGCGTCGCGCGCAGTTGGCGGTAGACCGGGAGGTCGGCTTCGGCGAGCCACGTCTGCAGGAGCGGCGGTTGCCCTTTGGTCATCACGTCGATCAAGCGCTGCTCCGCGCGAGCGAGCAACGCGTTGCCGCGTCGGCCCTCGGCGAGCTGAGCGGCAAGCTCGATCAGCGCGTGCGCGCGTTGCACCGGCGTCGCGAAGTCGCCGGTGATCTTGCCGTCCTCGGCGACGCGGATCAGCGCGAGCAACGCGAACGGCGAGCGCATCGGCCGCGCGAGCAGCATCGAGTACTGCTGCGCGAGCGCGTCGGTGCGCTTGGCGGTCAGCAACGCGTCGATCAGCGGCTTGACCATCCCAGGAGGCGCGTGGTGGAGGTTTTTCGCCGCTTCGTCGATCCAGCCTTCGCCGTAGACCTCTTGCAGCAGGACGACCGCGCGTTCTTGGTCGCGCGCGAGCGGGATCTGCTGGATCAGGGCCCACACCGGCGACGGGATCGAGGGATCGGTCGGCACCGGCTTCGCGAGCGCATCCTTCAGCATGTTCGCGAGGCCTTCCGGCGTCTGGTCGCGGTGCTCGCGCAGCAGCATCCACGTCGACAGGCGATCGTCGAGCGGCGTCTTCGGCGTGACCGTCAGGCGTTCGAGCACGTCGAGGCCCGCGTCGCGCACGCTCTGCTCGAGCTTGGTCGAGCCGAAGATGTCGCGCGCGCGGGAGAGCGCGACGGCGAGCGTCGGCGCGTGCTCGAGCTGGCGCTTCAGGCTCGCGACCGGATCGATCGCGCGGCGCAGGATCTCGATCTCGACCTTCTGACCGCTGCCGGAGACGCGGAACCACTCGCTGTTCTCCGCTTGCATGCGCGTCTTGCGCCACCAGGTCGACCACGCGTTGCCGTCGACGCCGACTTGCGCGAGCGCGTTCTTGATCGAGATCTGGCTCGTCTTGCCGGAGTGCCGCAGCAGCACGGCGCGCAGGATCTCGAGCGGCTCGTTCTGCACGCGCTGCTTGAGCGCGGCGGGGTCGCGGAGGTGCTGAGCGCGCAGGTCGTAGTCGGCGAGACGTTCGAAGATGTCGACCGCGGTGCGCAGCGGAAACTGGTCCTTGCGCCCGGAGACGAAGCGCACACCGAGCTCGAGCTCGCCCGGCGCGAAGTCGGTGACTTCGCCGATGCCCCAGCCGCCGCGGTGGAAGATCACGACGCCCGGCGCATAGCTGCGCATGTCGTCGAAGCAGCTCCACGCGCGCTTCAAGTCGTTCGCGTTCAGACGGAAGCCGGAGAGCTCGATGTACGGATTCCACCAGGGCTGCGCGCCCCATGCG
This sequence comes from Planctomycetota bacterium, assembly GCA_016220085.1. Classification (GTDB taxonomy): domain Bacteria; phylum Planctomycetota; class UBA1135; order UBA1135; genus JACRIN01. Next base: position 103,216 of record JACRIN010000015.1, on the reverse strand, counting down.
GCTTCAGCGTTCCGCCACAAGAGGTCGGCGACATCGCCGACCGCGGCGCCGCCGCGCAACGCCGCGCCGAGCAGCAGCGCCGCGTCCTCGCAGCGTTTCGCGGACGCGAGCTTCTCGGCGTGCTCGCGCAAGAGCGGCAGGCAGCGCGCCAAGCGGCGTTTCGCCGCGACGATCTCCATCGCCTGAACCAGGTCCTCGATCGGTCCTTGGGTCTTGATCAACTCGTTCCAGGCTTCGTCGAACGCCTGCCAGTTGTCTTCCGTTGCAAGGATCGGGAGGCTCATTCGGATCTCCGGGTTGGTAGCGGGGCGGCTCTTTCGAAAACCGCTCTCGGACGACGGCGCCCTCGGCCCGACACCGCGCGCGCGGGGGGACGAGGGCTACCGGGCCGAGATCCTAGCCAATCGGAGGGGGCGAGTCAGCTCCGAAGTTTCACGCGGGTCAAAGCACCTGGAAGATCGCGCCCTTCAGGTAGCGCGAGCGGCTGAAATCGGGCCGCTGGGGGTGGTCCGGGCCGGCGCCGAGCTGGTTCAAGAGCTTGATCTCGCGACCGGCGCGTCGCGCGGCCTGGAAAAGCATGCCGATGAAAGCCGGCTCGTCGAGCGACCCCGAGCACGAGAACGTCGCCAGGATGCCGCCTTCCGCGACGCTCGCGAACGCGAGCGTATTGAAGTCGGAGTACTTCTTCAGTCCCTCTTCGAGCCGTTCGCGCGAGCCGACGAGCTTGTGCGGGTCGAGGATGACGAGGTTCGGCCGCGGTTTGCCGAGCGAGCGCAGGAACGGGAACACGTCGTCGTGCACGCATTCGACCTCGAGCTCGTTCAGCGCGGCCGCGCGCCGCGCGCGCTCCAGCACCTTCTCGTCGAGGTCGACGGCGCGCACGCGTTTCGCTCCGGCGCGCGCAGCGTTCAACGCGAAGCCGCCTTGGTTGCAGCACAGGTCGAGCACGTCGCGGCCGGCCGCGAACTCGGCGACGCGTCGGCGGTTGTCGCGCTGGTCGCAGAACCAGCCGGTCTTGTGGCCGAACGCCGGCGCGACCGGGTACGCGAGGCCGTTTTCGTGGACGATGCGCTCGGCGAGCTCAGGCTCGTCCTCGGGCTGGAAGTCCTCCGAGCGCGCGGCGTTCGCGGGCACGCGGTGCGCGACCTCGAAGCCCGGATAGAGCGTGCCGAGCGCCGCCTCGATGTCGTCGCGCAGCCGGTAGAAGCCGAGCGAGTGGTACTCGCAGACCAGCGAGTCGCCGAGGCGATCGATCACGAGCCCCGAGAGGTCGTCGCCCTCCGCATGCACGACGCGGTACGTGTCGTGATCCTGGTCGAGGCGCAGCACCTTGCGGCGCAGATCGTCGGCGAGCTTGATGCGCCGCAAGAGGAACTCGCGCGGCCGATCGAGGTCGTTCTTGCGGCCGCGCCAGAGAAAGCGCAGCCGGATGTCCGAGCCCGGATTCCAGAGCGCGTGCCCGACGAAACGACCGGAGGCGTCGAGCACCTCGACCAACGCGCCGGGCTCGGGCTCTTGTTCGGGATCGCGCACTTGGCGGGCGAACACCCACGGTCCGCGCGGGAGCTCGTTGGTTTCCAGCTCGATCGTGGCGCGTGCGGCTTCCTCGCGGCGGGTCGGGGCGGTCATGGCGCGCATCCTACGCGTTCCGTCCGGCGCCGTCGCGGCTCGCGCGCCCGCGCGGTGGCTGCTTGCGCGCCGCCGCGGTTGCACCGCTCGCAGTGGCGCGGATGCCTCGCGCGCGCGAGTGCGGTTGCCCCGGCGGCACGCTTCGTGCGAACATCGCCGGGATGACGACCTGGATCCTGGAAGTCGTGGCGATCGTCGGAGCGACCGTTCACACGCTCGACGGCACGCCCGCCGCCCCCGCGACCGTGTTGATCGACGACGGCAAGCTGGTGGCGATCGGCGCGGACGTTCCGGTGCCCGATGGGGCGCGGCGGATCGAGGCCGCGGGTCTGCACCTGATGCCAGGGCTGGTCGATGGCTACGTCGGACACGATCCCGATCAGGACTGGCTCTACACGCAAGCGGGCACGACGACCGTCGTCGACCACGGCAACGAGCTCTCTCGCATCTTCGATCAGCGGCTCTTGCGCGCGCGCGACGGTGCGCCCGGGCCGTGGATCGTCACCGCGGGCGCGGTGATCGACGGCGTGCCGCCCGCGACCAACGCGGCGTTGGTCGCGCCGGACGAGAACGCGGTCCAAGGCACGCTCAAGACGTTGATCGAGCAAGACGCCGAGCAGCGCGTCGACTTCTTCGCGTACCAGTCGAGCCTCTCGCTTCCGGCGTGGAAGAAGCTCGTCGAGCTCGCCCACGCGCAGAAGATGACTGCGTGGGGGACGCTGCCGAAAGGCGCGACGCTGGCGGATCTGTGCGAAGTCGCGCCCGACGGGTTGCTCTTCCTCGACGCGTTCGCGCCGAGCGGCGACGACTGGCCGAACCTCGACCTCGCGAAGCTCGACGCGACGATTCGCGAGCTCGCGGCGAAGAAGATCGCCGTGGTGCCGCTCTTGCGCGGCGTCGGACGGCTCGCCGAGACGCCGGAGAGCCAAGTCGGCGAGCTCGAGTACCTGGGCCCCGCGTTCGCGGGCCGCTGGGCGGCCGAGTGGGAACTCCGGCGGCGCAATACCGACGCCGCCTACCGTGCCAAGGCGCTGCGCGTCGTCGAGAAGCAGCGCGCGCTGGTCAAGAAGCTCTTCGACGCGGGCGTCAGGCTGGTGCCGGCGAGCGGCGCGCCGAATCCGTGGCTGTCGCCCGGCGCGGGACTGGTGCGCGAGCTCGTCGAGTGGCAGATCGCCGGGATCCCGACCGTTGCGGTGCTGCGCGCGGCGACGCGCGGCAACGCGGAGGTCTTCGGGCTCGCGGAGCGCTGCGGTGCGCTCACGCCCGGGCTGGTCGCCGACCTCGTACTCTTGCGCTCGGATCCCGAGCTCGCGGTCGCGAACCTGACCGCCGTCGAAGCGGTGGTCGTCCGCGGTCGCTATCTCGATCGCGCGGAGCTCGATGCCAAGCGCGCGGAGTTGCGCGCGCGCCAGCAGGCCGCGCTCGACGCCGCGGCTCAACCGCTGAAGATCGCTCCTCCCGAGGTGCCGAACGTCGTCGCGGTGCTCGAGGGCTATGCGGAAACCGCGACCGACGGAGTGCGCACCGCGGGCGAGCGTTGGGCGATCGTGCAGGAAGCGGGCGGCGCGACCGTGTTCTCCGGCCGGCGCGTCGTGCCCGGCGCGGGCGGGCACCTCGACGTCGATCTGCAGCTCGTGCAGCGCCTCGTCGACGGAGCGCTCGAAAGCTTCTCGGTCGATCTGCGCACCAGCAAGCACCAGTTGACGGTGCGCGGCGTGTGGGTCGCCGATCAATTCCGAATCGAGCGCAAGCTCGACGGCGTGCACGTCGACACGCAGAACACCAACGAGCGCATCGGTGCGATCGACCTCGAAAGCGTCACGAGCTACATGCTGCTCTCGCGCTTCGAACGCCGCGCGAAGTTCCCGATCCTCCGCTTCCACGCCGCGCTCGAGCTCGAGGTCGCGCGTTGGGAGCGCACCCAGGATCCGCAGGGGTGGCTGCTCTTCCGCACGCCGAGCGGCGGCCGCGCGGTCGAACTCGACGCCAAGGGCGCGCTCTCCCGGCTGGTGGTCCAACAAGGCACGCGTCAGCTCGAGACCCGCAACCTGCTCGCGTCCGGGCCCGGTTTCCCGAACCTCGGGACGAAATGAACGCGGACGGACCCGAGCACGCGCGTTTCGCGAGCGCCGCGAACCGTGACGTGCCGCTCGCGCGGCCGGGCGAGTTCCGACCGCTCGCGCTCGGCTCGCTGCGCATCTGGCCGCCGGTCGTGCTCGCGCCGATGGCGGGCGTCACCAACTATCCGTTTCGCGCGCTCTGCCGCAGTTTCGGAGCCGGGCTCTTCGTCTCCGAGATGATCACCGCGCGCGGTTTCCTGATGGGGAACTCGCGCACGATCCTGCTCGCGAGTTCGCGCGCGGACGAGAGCCCGCGCTCGGTGCAGATCTACTCGTCCGATCCCGTCGACATCGGCGAGATGGTCGCGCGGCTCGTCGACCAAGGAGTGCATCACGTCGACTTGAACCTCGGCTGTCCGGTGCCGAAGGTCACCGCATCCGGCGGAGGCAGCGCGATCCCGGTCAAACCGAAGCTGATGGCGCGGCTCGTGCGCGCGATGGCCAAGCGCGCGAACGGCGTCCCGGTGACCGTCAAGGTGCGCAAGGGGATCGACGAATCGCTCTCGACGTTCCGCGACGCGGGCCGGGTCGCGAGCGAGGAAGGCGCGAGCGCGATCGGGCTGCACGCGCGCACCGCCGCGCAGCTCTACCACGGCGAAGCGGATTGGAACGCGATCGGCGAGCTCAAGAGCGCGGTGTCGATTCCGGTGCTCGGCAACGGCGACATCTGGGAGGCGTTCGACGCGCTGCGGATGATGCGAGCGACCGGCTGCGACGGCGTGATCGTCGGGCGCGGGTGCCTCGGACGGCCTTGGCTCTTCCGCGAGCTCGCCGACGTGTTCGGTGACGAGCGCGCCGAGCCCGGCGGGCGCGGCGAGCCCGGTCCGCTCGGCGGGCGCGAGCCCGCGCCGCCGCCGCGTCTCGGGGAGATCACGCAGATCATGCGGCGTCACGCCGCGGCGCTCGCGGAGTTCTTCGGCGAGAAGGTCGGCGTGCAGCAGATGCGCAAGTGGACCTCCTGGTACACGAAGGGCTTCCCGGGCTCGGCGGCGCTGCGCGATCGGCTGCATCGGATCGAGACGCTCGCGGACCTCGACGCGTTGCTCGCGGTGCTCGATCCCGACGCGCCGTTCCCCGAGAGCGCGTTGCGCGTCAGCCGCGCGAAGGGCGGCCGCACGCAGCGCGTCTCGCTGCCGCACGGCTACCTCGCGCACCGCGACGACGACACGCCGCCGCGCTCGCCGCATTCGCTCGCCGAAATCGAGGCGTGGGAGCGCGCGCTGAACTCCGGTTGAAGCAAGTCCGCCGGCGTCGCGCACACTCTCGGACGTTGCTGCTCGTCTCGTCCGCACCGCACTCGGCCATGGAAATTCACGCTCGAGGAAGTGGGACGCAACGCGCTTGATCACCAACAGCAGCACCTCGCGCACATCGGCCTCGTGACCGAGGCTCCAGTGCTCGCGCCGCCCGCGCGCGCCCGGGGTCGAGTTCGCTTGGTCCCTCGCGACTCCCGCTCGGGTCTCGAGACCGTGCCGGCCGGGCTGCGGAGGAAGGAAGGCCGCGTTCCGGACCGCGTGGCGACGGGATCCGGAGCTCCAGGCACTTGGGCACGCCGGCGCGGATCGCGGAGACGGCTTGCCGACGCCTCATGCCGCGAGCTATTCCTGCCGACTCCGTCTCCCGCGCGGCCGTGAGCCGCGCTCCCGCGCTCGAATCCCCTCGTCCCTTCCGAATGGCCGCGATGCAGACCCCCGCCGCGCAGCGCTCCCGCGCACATCGTCGATTCCTTGCGGTGTGCATCGTCGTCCTGGCGCTGGGGAGCGCAGCGCCCGCGAGCGCCCAGGGCTTGTCGAACCACGATCGCAAGGCCGTGGGTACGTTGCCGGATCTCGGTGAGGCGAACTCCGTGCGCGAGGGCCAGCGCCCCGCGCTCGTGGACCTGCGCGATCACCTGCCGCCCGTTGGGCACCAGTCGATGAACGACTGCGCGGCCTGGGCGTTCGGGTATGCGGCGCGCACGTACCTCGAGGCGGTCGACCAGGGGTGGAGCCCGAACAGCACCGAGCACATTTTCTCGCCCACGTTCATCTACAACCAGGTGAACCACGGGGAGGATGCCGGCAGCAACCCGAGCGAGGTCATCGCGCTCTTGGAAGGCAAGGGCGCCGCGACGCTCGCGACGCTGCCCTATCGGCCGAACGACTTCCGCTACGCGCCGCCGACCCCGGCGCTCGACGAAGCCCGGGTCTTCCCGATCGAGGGCGCGTACCTGCTCCACGACGGCGAGGAGATCCGTGATGCCCTGGCGCACGGCAACGTCGTCGTGATCGGCGTGCGCACGAACCCGGTGTTCAACAGCGGCCGCTACGCGCTCTACACCGCCGAGATGCACGAGTCGGCGCGGCTCGCGCGCAAGCCGGACCAGCCGCACGGCTATCACGCGATGGTGATCTGCGGCTACAGCGACGATCGGCGCGCGTTCCTCTTCATGAACTCGTGGGGGACGGGCTGGGGCGAAGGAGGTTTCGTCTGGATCAGCTACGACGTGGTCGACGTCTTCAACGGATCGAGCGCCTCGGAGAACCTGATGGACTTCGCGGTCGTGCTCATGGATCGCCACGAGATCGTCTCGCGCGAGGACGGGCACTTCCGCCCCGTCGCGGCGGGCGATCTCGCGGCGCGCCCCTACGCGCGCTTCGCGGGTCTGGACGAGCAGAAGCAGCCGAGGTACTCCTTCGTGTTCGAGCTGCTGAGTCCCGAGGACGTGCGCGAGAGCATCGAGAGCGTCACTTGGACCTACCACGACAAGCAGGGGGACCACGCGCTCACGAGCAGGTTCGAGTACTTCGGGTACTCCGCCAGCGGCACCACCGACGATGCCGCCCTGGTCTTCTCTGGCCGCGTCGCGTTCAAGAACGGCACGACGAAAGAGGTGCGCGGCGCGTTGAAGGCCGAGGGCGGACAGGCCCGTCGTGTCGAGCTCGGGCGAGTCGACCAATTCCAGCGCTTCGATCCCGTGACGCACGAGCCCGAGTGGTTCGCGGCGTACTACCCGGTGCTCTGCGACCGCGATTGGAAGGACCTGGAGACCGTCGACTACTCGGGACTCGGAGTCGATCCGCAGGTCGCCGTGTACTGGCATACGGGCCGCTCGCAAGGCAGCGGTCTCGCCGATCGCAGCGTGATCGCGAAGTCCCCCGTGAAGGGCGTGGCGAAGTTCACGTTCAAGGACGGGACGGTCTACGACGTGGCGCTGCCGGAGGGCCCGTTCACGTCGTTGGCGCGCGACGAGGGCTACCTCACGACGGTCCTGCGACCGGAGGGCACCGACGCCGGACGCGAGTGGTACTTCTACGAGGTGGAGCTGCACGTTCCCCACGCCTGGGGTCCGAGCGAGTTCGCCGACATCAGCTTCCAGACGGGGTCCAGCTACGACCCGGAGGAACACAGCGCGCGCCTCGTCGACGACCACGGCGTCGTGCGCTACGTGTACGCGGGCTTCACCGACCTGCCGCTGCAGGCGAGCGCAAACCTGACGCTGCGCTCGCGCGATCCGAACGACGGCCGGAACGGCGGACCACCGATCGAGATCCGCCTCGGCAACGAGCCCGTGCCCGACACGAGCCGCGGCCACTTCCTCGCGTTCACCGATGAGTACGTCGGACTCGTCGACGGGGCACCGACCTGGGAGTTTCACGTGAAGCTCTACCGGATGGGCGGCGTCCCCAACCTCAAGTCGGTGAACTGGCACGTTCCGCCGGGCGCAGCGCTGGTGAAGGAGCCCGCGTCGCCCGAGGACTCCGGGATCGAAGGCCTGGCGTCGACGTCCTTCTCGGCGGGCGCTGAACCGTTCGAGGTATCGGTCGACCTCGTCTTCGCCGACGATGGCGCCGGGACGAGGCCGCCGCCGCTGACCGTCCGGCGCACGCTGCAGCCCTCGACGCGGCCCAACGACGCGCTGGGATTGATCGCGGTCCACCGGATCCGCGAGCGCGCCTCGAAGTTCGCGCCCGTGTCCGGCCTGGCCGAGACGTACCTCAGCGGGCCGCGTGCCGTCAGCGCCGGCGTGCGCTCGCTCGAGAGCCTCTACCGCACGCCGTGGGGCGCGCAGGACCGGATGCGCTCGGACGACACTTGCCGTCTCGTGCCCCTCGCGCACACGGACCTGCGCGCGCCGCACCCGGAGCTGGCCGCGCCCGCGGAGGCGATCGTCACTTTCGAGGACGAGAGCCGCATGTACCTGAGCACGGGCGTGCGGCCCGACTCGCCGTTCGTCTATCCGAATCGCCTCCAGCTCGAAGCCCGCGAGCGCTTCCTGGGCTACGAGGATCGTGCGCCGCGCTGGGCCGGGACGCTGCGCGTCGCCGGCGACCTCGAGCTCGTGCGAGCCATCGAGAGCGTCACGTATCGCGCCAGCGCCATCGACGGACGCGTCGTGCCGGTGACGAGCGGGTCGATCGCGCGCGAGGCCAGCGTGGAGACCGGCGAGCCTCTGCGCCTCCGCGCCGACGTGGTCTTCACTGCGGCCAGCGGCTTCGTGCCCATGGTCGTGGAGACACAGCTTCGGACCGCGGCCGAGCGCACGCCGGACGAGCTCGCCTTCGCGGTCGATCCCCTGTGGCAGGCGCCGTTCCAAGTGCAACCCGGCGACACGATCGCCGACATTCCGATTCGCGACGACCCGATGGTCATGCACCTCGTGGGACACACGCGCGCGCTCGCCCGCGTGCGCTCCGTGGACTACGAGGTGCGGAACGCCGACGAGCCCGAGAGCACCTTGCGCGCGAGCGTCGAGAGCCGCCGGCTCGAGGAGATCGACGGGTTCCCGGCGCACGCGATGCCCCTGCTCGGCAAGAGCGTCTTCACGGCGCTCGTCCATCTCGCGGATGGCTCGACGCGCACGTTCTCGACGGAGAAAGAGCTCGAGTTCGAGCCTGCACAGATCCAGCCCTTGCAGTGTCGCCAGCGCTACTGGGGCGAGGAGCAGGGACAGGACGCCTACTTGATCTCGTACCGAGTCCTCCCCAGCGAGGAGCGCATCGCCCTGGACTTCTGGGTCGCCTGGGCCGACACCCAGGATCTGTGGGGGAGCAGCGCGAGCTACGCGCGCCCCTCGTTCCCGTGGGACTACGTGGCCTGGGGGAAGGGTCACCTGAAGCGGGTGATGGAGTACGAGCCCACGTACCCCGGGAGCACGGAGCTGGCGTCGCGCGAGCTGGACCTGGATCCGGCCCAGCTGGCGCCGCTCGCGCATCCGCCCGCCGCAAAGGTGCCGCGCCTCGAAGTGCTGCCCGATCCGGCGCGGCACGAGTTCGTGCAGTTCGTCCGCGTCGTCGCGTCCGAGAAGCTGCTGGCCCGTGTCCGGCGCGTCGAGTACGACGTCGAGCAGGCCGGACAGAAGCGCACGCTGCGACCGTTCGATCGCATCGGAGAGACCGGCGACAGCTTCGACTGCCGGATCGTCGGGCCCGCACCGACGAGGATCGTCGCGCGCCTTGTCGACGCGGCGGGAGGGACTGTGGGCGAGGCGCTGACCTGGAATCGGTAGCTCGTCGCTGCCCCGTCGGTGTCGCGCGTCGCGGGGCACCCTCCCGGCGAACAGGGCCCCGCGCTCGGAGTCGGTGAAGGAATCGGCCGCGGCGACCGCTCCGCTCTCCGCCGGCGGTGGACTTCGCTTTCGGCCGGGGTTCGGTTGAGAGGCGGAGGTGTTTCGCGCCGATCTCAGGCCGACGGCGCTGTGCGCGGAGATCGCGGTCGAAGCGGCGGAATGCGTGCCTTCGCTGCCTTCACATCAGTGCGCCAAGGCTGAAGCGTCGCAAGAGCTTGCAGGTGATCGCCGACCACAATGCAAGGCACAGGACCTCGGCCGTTCCGCGCACCTCGATCGCAGTCTGGATCGAGTCCCCCGGTGCTCGCGCGCTTGAAACTACTGCGGCGAGCCAGTCGACTCGCCGCACGGGGTTCTGGCGGGACGGACGGGCTCACACCGTCGCGAACTGCTTCTCCATCGCCGTGGAGTACGTGCCGGTCTGCGCGGCGCCGTTCAGCTTCGCGCGGTGCAGGAAGTGGGCTTGGCCGGACTTCCAGTTGGCTTCCTTGCCCGCCCACGCCTTGATCGCCGGCGCTTGCAGTGCGCGACCGTACGAGAACGTCAGCACCCAGGGCAGCGCGCCCTTCGCGTTCATCGCGCCGAGGTGCGCGGTCGCGTCCTCGTCGCTCTGGCCGCCCGAGAGGAACGCGATGCCCGGCACCGCGCCGGGGACCGTGCGCTTCAGGACGACGAGCGTCTTGCTCGCGACCTCGTCGATGCCGGCTTGCGTCGGGCACTTCTTGCCGCTGACCACCATGTTCGGCTTCAGCACCATGTGCTCTAGGCTGACGCGGTGGATCGCGAGTTCGGCGAACACCGTGCGCAGCGTGCACTCGGTGACCGAGAAGCACGTGTCGATCGTGTTGTCGGCGTCCATCAGCACTTCGGGCTCGACGATCGGCACGATGCCGGCCGCTTGGCAGAGCGCGGCGTAGCGAGCGAGCGCTTGCGCGTTCGCGGTGATGTTCGACTGCGTCGGAATGCCGGCGCCGATCGTGATCACCGCGCGCCACTTCGCGAAGCGCGCGCCGGCGGCCTTGTACTTCAAGAGGCGCTCGTCGAGCCCGTCGAGCCCGACCGTGATCACTTCGCCCGCGCAGAAGGGCTGAGCGATCGTGCCCTTGTCGACCTTGATGCCCGGCACGACGCCTTGGCGCGAGAGCACTTCGCTGAGCGGCGTGTTGTTGCGCGCCTTCTGGAAAAGCGTCTCCTCGAACAGGATCACGCCGCTCGTGTGGTTCGCCATGCCCGGCGTGGTGAAGAGCATCTCGCGGTAGTCGCGACGGTTCTCTTCGGTGTTCGCGATGCCGGCGCCCTTGAAGCGCTTGTCGATCGTGCCGGTGCTCTCGTCGGCGGCGAGGATGCCCTTGCCGCGCGCCAGCATCGCGCGCGTCGTCTGCTCCATTTCGGTGAAGATCGTGGTCATGGTCGTGTTCGTGGGAGTGAGGTGTTCGGAAGGGCGGGAAGGATAGCCGGGGGGTCGGCGGGCCACTAGCCGCCCGAGTTCGCAGCCTTGGTCTTGGGCTTGGGAGCGGGACGCTGCTTGCGTTCGAGCGCGCCGGTGGCGAGCACGATGCGCGCGAGAGTCTCGCGGACGCGCGCGGCGTCGCGATCGAGCTCCGCCAAGCGCGCCTGCGCCCGCGGCACGAACTTCGAGTCCTTGTCGAACGCGTCGGACCACGCGACCAGGTAGTCCTGGCGGCCGTCGGCGTCGGGGAGCTTCGGCGCGAGCTCGGTCGGCATCGACGAGACCGACTCCCAGAGCCCGTGCAGTCGCAGGCGATGGCCGACGTACGCGTCGGCGAGCGCGACGCTGCCCGACAGGTAGGTCCAAGCGAGCGCGTTGCGCAGGCTCCGGTAGTCGCGCGCTCGGAGGAAGTGCTTGCCGACCTCGTCGTAGATCGCGTCGTGCTGCGAGGCGGGGATGATCGCCTTCCACGTCTTCCAGTCGCCTAGTACGTCGTGGACGACGCCGAGCACGTCGACGTCGGGCATCTCGATCTCGGTGCCGGACGCCCACGCGTCGTAGAGCGTGAGCCCGGGAAACACCGCGCCCGCGCGATCGGTGTACGCGTGGCCGAACGCCGCGAGCGCCTTCGCCTGGTCGCCGCGGTCGAGTGTGCGCTCGACGATCGCGAGCGCGAGGTCGTAGCGCGGCGGGTGACCGGCGAGGCCGTTCGCGAAGACGCGCTCGGGCGCTTCGGCGTCGCCGGAGCGAACGATCTCACGACGCGCCCAGTCGTATCGGAATGCGGCGTCGAGTCCGGTCTTCGGCTCGCGCTTCTTCATCCGCTCGACGGCCTCGCGCGCCGGAGCGGAATGGGGGTCGAGCCGCTCGCGCGGGATCGGCTGCGCCGGCGCGTGGAGCTTGGGGTCGAAGAACGGCGGCTCGCCGGCTTCGGGAAAGAACCCCGGGTCGGTTTCCTCCAGCGAGAGCGCGTGCGCGATCAGCGCCGACTGCAGCCCTTCGAGCCAGCGCGCTTCCTCGGCGAAATGGAGCGCGACGTCGCGCCGCTCGTCGTCGGTGAGCAGGCTCCACGCGCGGCGCACGTCGTCGTCGCTCGCGCGCGGCGCGCCCGGCGGATCCTCTTCGCCGAGGATCCCGAGCGCTTCGCCGCGGTGGCCGAACGCCAAGACCGGGAGCGCGAGCAGCGGAAGCGCGAACCGGGTGAGTGCGAACACGGGCCCAGTATGGTCGGCGAGCGCGCCGCCGCGAACGGGCGGCCACGAAAGAGCGCGACCCTCGTCGCCGAGGGTCGCGCTAGGTGGAAACCAAACCAAGGAAAGCAGGAAGTCAGGCCGTTCGGAACACGGCCGCCCGATGCGTTCGTTCGCCCTTCCCGCGCGGGTCACCGGACACAGGCTCGACGGGCATGACACCGTCGGCTCTAGGACCCCGATCCCGTGCCGGATCGGAGTGCGCCTGTCGGCGTTCCCAAGATGAGCGTCCGAGCGCGTCGGACAGCTCAAAACTACCCCAGGATCGCAGGCGTGTCGGGCGAGCTCGAGATTCCTACTCGGGCCCGCCGTCGGACGCGTCGACCGGCTCGGGCCGATCCGCGGTGCTGCCGCCGCGGCGTCGGCGACGCCGCTTCTTGGTCGTGCGGCGGGCGGCATCGAGTTCCTCGGGCGAGGCCTGGTGGGCCTTTTCGACCCGCGAAACCCATGCGTCGTAGACATCCCAGCCCTGGCCCCAGGCCATCGAGCGCAGCTTGAAGAGGTGCAGCGCCTCGGGAAATTCTTCCGCGCGGATGAAGAGCAGCGGGCTGAAGCGCTTGCTCGCGACCTGCGAGAAGCGGCGCTGTTGCACGATGATCCGTTGCGCCCGGCCGCCGTCGCGCCGCGAGAGGCGCATCGTCAGCGCGAACGGCTCGAGCAGGTCGGCCGCGGACTCCCCGAGATCGCCGGCCTCGCGGCCCTTCGCCGCGGAGTCGCGCTCGATCAGCCGGAGGCAGAGCACCGCGATGCTGACCGCGGGGGTCGGCGCGTGACCGGCGTGGACCTCGGAATCGAGCGCTTCGAGCAAGCGCCAGAACGAATCCGCGCGATCGTGCGCGGCCGGATCTGGCTCGTTGCGCGCGCCGAGATACTCGTCGATCTGCGGCAGGATCACGCGCAGCGCGCCGCACGCTCGCAACATGCGGAACGCGCCGAGCGAAGTGCCCGAGCGCAACAGGCGCAGGATTTCCTCGAGCACCCGCGGTTTCGCGGAGCGCGCGAGGTCGGGCGAGAGCTCGCACATCGCGCTCCACGTCTGGTCGTCGATGCGGAAGCCGAGGCGCGTCGCGAACTTGACCGCGCGGAGGATGCGGACCGGATCCTCGGCCATGCGCACGCGCGGGTCGCCGATCGTGCGCAGCACCGCGGCCTCGAGGTCGTCGAGCCCGCCGACGTAGTCGATCACGCGGTGATTGAGCGCGTCGTAGAAGAGCGCGTTGATCGTGAAGTCGCGGCGTTGCGCGTCTTCGCGCGCCGTGCCGTACTCGTTGTCCTCGACTATCAGCAGGTCCTCGTCCGCCTCGCGCGCGATCGGCGCGCGCCGGAACGTCGCGGTCTCGATGATGTGGCTGCCGTACGCGACGTGCACCAATCGGAAACGTCGTCCGATGATCCGTCCGTTGGCGAAGAGCCGCTTCACTTGGCGCGGATGCGCGGCGGTCGCGACGTCGAAGTCCTTCGGTTTGCGGCCGAGCAACAAATCGCGCACGCAACCGCCGACCAGGTACGCCTCGTACCCGTTGCGGGTCAGGCGCGAGATGACACGCAGCGCGTCCTGATCGAGATCGTCCTGTTCCAGACGAGGGTGCTCCAGGCGGCGCGGCTCGAGGTCGTCGTGCTCGCCTGCGAAGGAACCTTCTTCCTTGGACGTCATCTGCAGAGGAGCGTGTTCGCGGATCAGCGTCGGAACACCTTACGCGTCCGCGCGCTCCGGCGCAAACGCGAGCTGCTGCTCGCTTGCGGCGCCACGCGCTCGCCGATACCTTGTCTCGCCGCGTAGGGCAGTAGCTCCAACGGTTAGAGCGACTGATTCCAAATCAGTAGGTTCGGGGTTCGAATCCCTGCTGCCCTGCCACATCGATCCGCCTCGAGGTCCTTCCCGAACCCCATGAGCTCCCTGGATACCGCCGATTCCGCGCGCGGACGCGAGCCCGAGTCCGCACGCGGACGCGAAGACGAGGAGCCCGATCACGCCCCCACGGAGCCCGCCAAGGAAGGCGGCAAGGGACGCGGCAAGGAAAGCGGCAAGGAAAGCGGCAAGGAAAGCGGCAAGGAACCCGGCGCAGACTCGGGCGACGACGTCGCCGAACCGGAAGGCGCCGCGCCCGTCGCGGGCGGCAAGAAGGGCGAGGATCCCGATTCGAAGCTCCTGCACGCCGCGACGCCGCTGCCCTCGCTCGACGAGTTGCGCGCGGCGATGAGCTGGGCGTTCCAGGGGCTCGAGGTCGAGGATTCGGTGCTCGAGCGCTACGCCGAGCACGCGCGCGCGGTGCTCGAAGGCAACCAGCGCATGAACCTGACCGCGATCGTGCTGCCGAAGGAAGTCGCTGCGAAGCACTACCTCGACTCGTGGCGTGCGACGCGCATCGTGCCGTTGATGGGGCGCAGCCTGCTCGACATCGGCACCGGCGCGGGCTTCCCCGGCGTGCCGATCGCGCTCGCCGAGCCCCACGCAAAGGTCGGGCTGCTCGATTCACTGAAGAAGCGCTCGGACTTCGTCGGCGAGACGATCGCGAAGCTCGGCATCAAGAACGCCTTCGCGGTCCACGAGCGCGCGGAGGACCACCTCGCGCGCAACCGCTACGACATCGTCCTCATGCGCGCGATCAGCTCCGTGCGCGAGAACGTCCGACTGCTGCGCAAGGTCCGCCACTCGCACAAGGACCTGCTGATGTTCAAGGGGCCGTCCTGGTCGCGCGAAGTGCGCGCCGCGGAGCGCGAGGCCGAGCGCCTCGGGTTCAGGCTCGACACGGTGATCGAGCACAAGCTCCCCGACGAGATGGGCGATCGCGCGATCCTGGTCTACCGCGCGCCCGGCGGGCACGGAAGTTAGCGCGTGGCGATCGGATGGTGGATCGCGATCGCGGCCGCCGTCGTGCTCGTCGTGCTGCTGATCGTCGCGATGCTCGCGTACCCGAAGGACAACTCCTTCTGAGCGACCACGGCGTGCGCGCCGGACTCGTTCGGCGCGCGGCGGCCCTTCCGCGGTGACCCTCGTGCAGCGACCCGTTTCCTGCGGGGCGCGCTGCGCGGCAAGTCGCCCGCTGCGAGAGCCAGCCGCCGGTCGCAACAGCAAGCAAGGGCTCGGTGCGTTCCTCGGCCGAGCCCTCAGCACGCTTGGCGCGCGTTCACCGCGACCTCACGGCCCGCCAGGAACAGCCGCGCTTCCGATTTGCGTTTGCAGCGAACCCGAGCGTCGCGCGCGGCGTCCGCCGCTGCGCTTCGAGGAGGAAGCTGGTGCCCGGGGGGGGGGTCGAACCCCCACTTCCATGGTTAGGAAACAAGGACCTGAACCTTGCGCGTCTGCCAATTCCGCCACCCGGGCACGCAGGGGGCGAGAAAGTAGAGAGAGGAAGGCGCGCCGTCAACGGCGTCCTGAGGCGAATCGGCGCTCGCGAGCGGCTATCCTCCGCGCGTGGCCGAGAAAGACCCGTCGCCGCGCGTGCTCGCGCAAAACCGCAAGGCGCGCCACGAGTACGAGATCCTCGCGGAGCTCGAGTGCGGCCTGGAGCTCACCGGCACCGAGGTGAAGAGCCTGCGCCAAGGCGGCGCGTCGATCGCGGAGGCGTACGCGATGGTCCGCAAGGACGAGCTCTGGCTCGTCGGCTCGCACATCCCCGAATACAAGCAGGGCAACATCTTCAACCACGCGCCCGGTCGCGAGCGGCGGATGCTCGCGCATCGCAAGGAGATCGAGCAGTGGTACAAGCGCGTCAAGGAGAAGGGCGTGACGATGGTGCCGCTGACGCTCTACTTCAAAGGCCCTCGGGTGAAGCTCTTGATCGGCCTGGCGCGCGGGAAGAAGCTGCACGACAAGCGCGCGTCGATGAAGGAACGCGACGATCGCCGCGACATGGATCGCGCGCTCTCGCGCCGGCGCTGAACCGACGCGGCGCTTGTGCTAGGATCGGTCGACCAACGTGGGGGCGAACTGGTTTCGACCGGTTTCGTTCTTCGTCGGGCTGCGTGTCGGGGATCTCGAGTCACCCCGCTAAACCCTCTCGGGAACACGGCTAATCTGCCGAACCTTTTGCTCTCGCCGCCTAGTCAATAGGTAGCCGTTCCCCGCGGAGTGTCCGCGGCTGCGGGTGAACGCCACAGCGGGCTGGTCGCGAAGCCGCACTCCGGGGCGACGCGACGAGAACTTCGAGAGTTGGTCGTGTGCGAGCCTGTTCACGGGCGCGCCCGCGACGAGAACCAAAGCGCGAACTACACACGTAGATGCACGGCGCGGCGTGATTCCGGGACGCGGGTTCAACTCCCGCCGCCTCCACCACCCGTTCGCTTCGGCCCGGATAGGGTCGCTCGGTTTCGGCCGTCGTCGGCGGCGAGCCGGTCGCTCGCGCGTCGGCGCGTTTCCGACGCACCGGTTGCGAGCCCGAGGCTCTGGCCGTGAGCCCGCGAGCCGGAACGCCGAGCGCAGGCTCCGCGCGGCACGCACCCGAGCTTGCCGTCCCCGTCGAGGGTGCGGGCCAGGCCGCTCGCCTGCGGCGTGCGGCCGACCGCGTCGACGCCGCGCGCTCCAACGAGTGCGGGACCAGCCGCGCGATGGCGACTGGTCCCGCATGCTTCGTTCGATCGAGCCCCCGACGGAGGTCGACGGCCCGATTTCAAATCACGGGCAAATCGTGAAGCTGAGCGCCGACGTCAGGTTCGTCGTGCTCGGGCTGTTGGGGTCGCGCGACCAGCACTGCGTGCCGACCAGGGCGCCGGCGATCAGCGCCGCGTCCGAGCCGCTGCAGATGCGAGCGTTGAAGTCGGTGCCGAGCGAGCCGTTGCAGGCCGTGCCCGCGCCGCCGGAGTTAGTCACGGAGAGGCGCTTGATCGCCGGCTTGATGCAGAGGTGTCCGCCTTGGAACGCGGTGCCGGCGAGACCGTTCGTGCCGTAGAACCACAAGCCGTTCTTGTTGCCGAGCAGGTTCGTCGCGGTCAGGTTGAACGCGGAAGCGCAACCGGAGACACTTGGCGCCGCGCCGGAGGACGCGACCGCCGGCGTGCAGCCGAGGCTGTTGACCTTGGCCGTGCAGTAGGCTGTCACCGCCCCGCAGCCGCTGACGCCGTCGTCACCCTCGAGGGCGAACGGGAAGTCCTGCGGCAGCAGCATCAGCGTGTCGGACGTCGGCGCCCAACCCGTGGCGGTTTGGAACTGACGGCCGTTGTCGGTGGCGAGGCGAGGAACGGTCGGCGGTGCCCACGGACCCGACGTGAGCGAGCCCTTGAGCTGGATGTCGACCCAGTAGGTTCCGGGCGTCAACACCGGCGAGCCCGTGAGGTCGCCTTGCACGTCGAGGATCGCGCGCGTGCTGTCCGTCAGCGTCGTCGGCGTCACGCGATAGACGCCCGTCCACGTCTTGCTGAGCATCACGTTCGCGGCGCTCGTCCACATCGGCGTGCCGCCGGTCACCGGCATCGTGTTCCAGAGGTTGACTTGGATGCTGGTGATCGTGCCGGAAGTCGGCGCGCCGGTCTGGTAGCCGAGCCAGTGCAGCTTGCTCAGCGTCCACGCTTCGCCCGCGGGAACGACGAAGTCGTCGGCGATGCGGTTGTTGACCGTTGCGGTTCCTTGGCACCCGAAGCCGAACGTGTTCCAGCCGGCCTCGATCTCACTCGTGTTCGCGCCGCCGGCGCCGTTGCCGGTGCCCGTGACGTAGGGACCGTTCGTGTAGACGAACGGCGCATCCGTCGGCGCTGCGAAGTACGAAGTCGCGGCGGTGCTGGTCGACGCCGTACCACTGACGTCCGAGCTTTGAGCGTTCGCGGCGGCCGCGAGCGTGCAGGTCATCGAAACGAAGGCCAAGCGATTCAGCGAGAGCATGGAGTCCATCTTTCGTTTGTGCCGTTCCGTCGAGAGGGGCAGGAGCACGCGACATGCGAGTTCCGTGGAAAGCAGGAACGGTCGCTAGCTGGAGCCTACCGACGCTCGCGAGAATTGGGGGACCAAAAATGGCGGCCTCCAGCGGCGTCGAATCGGCGCCGCGAACGAGTTCCGTGCGCTGCGCCGATGTTCGGGCGAGTGCGCACGGACTTGCCGGAGCTCGTGTTCGCAACGCATGAATCCGACCCGTGGTCGCTGCGCGTCTGCATTCCGCGAAGGCGCGCGGTCCGGCCGCGACCGGCCGGGACCCGGCGCGACCCGGCGCGGCGCCCCGCGTCTCGACGCCGCGGGGCGCGGGCAGCGGAGGCAGGCCGAAAGCAGTCCGAGGCCGGACACCGCGGGGTGGCCGACCTCGGAGATCGTGCTCGCGCGCACGTCAACGCGTGCTGGCGCGAGTCGCTTGGATCACGGGCAAATCAACACTGTGACGCCGCCGGTCAGGCCGATCCGGTCCGGGGCTGCCATGCCGGGATCGCGCGTCCAGTTCTGGATCCACACGTTGGCGCCGGCGACCAATGCCGGGTCCGCACCGCTCGCGATGTAGGTGTTGAAGTCCTCGCTGATCGCACCGCCGCAAGAGCCCGACGTGCCGCCGGAGAACTTCACCGCGTGGCGCACCAGCGGTCCTTGGACGCACAGCGTGCCGCCGCCGAACGGAGTGCTCGCCGCGCCGGTCGTGCCGTGGAAGAACTCGCCGAAGACGTTGCCGAGCACGTTCGACGCGAGCAGCGTCGCGCCGGAGCCCGAGCTCGCGCTGACCGATCCGGTCAACGAGATCAACGGCGTGCAACCGAGCGAGTTGACCTTCGCGACGCAGTACGTCGTCGCGATGCCGCAACCGCCCCCGCCGCCGTCATCGCCTTCGAGCGCGAACGGGAAGTCCTGCGGGAGCAGCGTCAGCGAGTCGGCGGTCGGCGCCCATGTGCCGCTGATCGATTGACGTCCGTTGTCGGCCGCGACGTGCGGCACGGTCGGCGGAGCCCACGGGCCCGAGGAGAGCGTGCCGGTGAGTTGCACGTCGACCCAGTACGTGCCCGGTCCGAGCACCGGCGCCGCGGCGAGGTCGGCGACGGCGTCCATGATCGCGCGCTGGTTGTCGCCGGGGATCGCGAGCACGCGATACACGCCTGTCCACGTCGACGTCAGCAGCACGTTCGCGGCGCTCGACCACACCGGCGTGCCGCCGGTGACCGGCAGCGTGTTCCACAGCCGGACGTTGATGCCGGTGATCGTGCCGCTGGTCGGCGCGCCAGTTTGGTAGGTGAGCCAGTGGAGCTTCGACAGCGTCCACGTCTGGCCCGCGGGCACGACGAAGTCGTCGGCGATCCGGTTGTCGGTCGCGCCGGAGGCTTGGACTCCGTACCCGAACGTGTTCCAGCCGCTCTCGATGATGCTGGTGTTCGCGCCGCCGACTCCGTTGCCGAAGCCGGTGATGTACGGGCCGTTCGTGTAGACGAACGGTGCGTCGGTCGGAGCCGCGAAGTACGTCGTGCCCACGGCGGTCGTGGAAGCCTGGGTGCTGACGTCGGCGCTTTGGGCGAACGCGGTCGTTGCGAGCGCGAGGGGGACGAAGGCTAAGCGGTTCAGCGGGAGCATGAGACCAATCCTTCTCTGCCGCCGCATCGCGCGAACAAGTTCTGGAGAGCGCGCGACGTGCGCGTCTCCTCGGCGCGAGACGGCAAGCAGGGGACAGCCTACACGCGACTCGAGAAGTCCGCTCTGCGGCGAAAGGTCTCCGTCGCGAGGGGCAAGCGGGGTGCGCGGTGCTCACTCGCGGCGTACGGCGAGTTCGGAGCGCGGGGAGCGCTCGCCCCGTGCCTTTGCGCAGGCGGGAGTCCGCGTCGGCTTGCGCCCGCGGCGCCTGGCCCGGGCGTGGTTCACACCGGACGGGCTCGCGCGGCGCCCCGCGGGTTTCGCCCGCGCGCAGCGCCCGCAAGTCGCGCCGGCACCCGCGCGGCGGACGCGGGAGTGTCGCGACCCGCGCCGACGTCGAATCGCTGCTTGCCGACGGCGAGCGCGCTTCGCAATCTACGCGCTGGCGCCGCCCGCACAGGAGCTGGAGGAGACATGACCACGCTCGAGAAATCGCTCGACGAGCTTTGCATCAACACGATCCGCACGCTGTCGATCGACGGCGTGCAGCACGCCAATTCCGGTCACCCCGGCCTGCCGCTCGGCGCGGCGCCGATGGCCTGGGTCCTGTGGCAGCGTCACCTGCGCCACCACCCGGGAAACCCGCGCTGGGCGGATCGCGATCGCTTCGTGCTGTCCGCGGGGCACGGATCGATGCTGCTCTACTCGCTGATGCATCTCTGCGGCTACGACGTGTCGCTCGACGACCTGAAGCGCTTTCGGCAGTGGGGGAGCAAGACGCCCGGCCACCCGGAGGTCCACCTGACGCCCGGCGTCGAGGCGACGACCGGGCCGCTCGGCCAGGGCTTCGCGAACGCGGTCGGGATGGCGATCACGGAGCGCATGCTCGCCGCGCGCTTCAACCAACCCGGCCACACGCTGGTCGATCATTGGACGTACACGCTGGTCGGCGACGGCGACTTGATGGAAGGCCTCACGTCGGAGGCGGCGTCGCTCGCGGGCCACCTGAAGCTCGGCAAGCTGATCGCGCTCTACGACTCGAACGACATCTCGCTCGACGGGCCGACGTCGCTCAGCTTCTCGACCGAGGACGTCGCCGCGCGCCACCGCGCGTACGGCTGGCACGTGCAGATCGTCGTCGACGGCAATCACGACCTCGCCGGGCTCGATCGCGCGCTGCAAGCGGCGAAGGCGGAGTTGCTCAAGCCGTCGTTGATCCTCGTCAAGACGACGATCGGCTTCGGTTCGCCGGCGAAAGCGGGCAGCGCGGACGCGCACGGCTCGCCGCTCGGCCCGAAGGAAGTCGAGGCGACCAAGGAGCGCCTCGGCTGGGATCCGAAGCTCTCGTTCCACGTGCCCGACGAGGTGCGCGGGCTCCTGCGCGCGTCCGTCGAGCGCGGCGCGAAGCTCGAGGCCGAATGGAACGCCCGTTTTGCGGCGTACGCGGCGGCGCACCCGGCGCTCGCGGCGGAGTGGCAGCGTCGGATGGCGGGCGAATTGCCGGTCGACTTCGACGCGGGTCTGCCGACGTGGGAGGCCGGCGCGGGGCCGGCGACACGCGAAGCCGGCGGCAAGGCCGAGAACGCCCTCGCGGCACGGATGCCCGAGCTCGTCGGCGGCGACGCGGACCTCTCGGTGTCGACCAAGACCTCGATCGACAAGGGCGGCTCGTTCGACGCGGCGAACGGCGCGGGGCGCAACGTGCACTTCGGCGTGCGCGAGCACGCGATGGGAGCGATCGGCAACGGCATGCTCTACCACGGCGGCGTGCGGCCGTTCGTCTCGACGTTCTTCGTGTTCTCCGACTACATGCGGCCCGCGGTGCGGCTCGCGGCGCTCAATCACCTGCCGTTGATCTGCGTGTGGACGCACGATTCGATCGGCGTCGGCGAGGACGGGCCGACGCACCAGCCGATCGAGCACCTGGCGTCGTTGCGCGCGATGCCGGAGCTCGACGTGTTGCGCCCGGCCGACGCGAACGAGACCGCGGAAGCCTGGCGGATGGCGTTGCTCCAGAAGCGGCGACCGACGGCGCTCGTGCTGTCGCGCCAAAAGCTCCCCGTGCTCGCCGGCAGCAAGCAAAAGGCTCGCGAAGGCCTCGCGAAGGGAGCGTACGTGCTCCACGAGCCGTCCGGCGGCGCGCCGGACGTCGTGCTGATCGCGACCGGCAGCGAGGTGTCGCTCGCGGTCGACGCTGCGGCGGCGCTCGCGGCGAAGTCGATCCGCGCGCGCGTCGTCTCGATGCCGTGCATGGAGAACTTCCGACGCGCGGACGCCGCGTGGCGCGAGAGCGTGCTCCCGGCGAAGTTGCGCGCGCGCGTCGTGATCGAGGCGGGCTCGAGCTTCGGTTGGCGCGAATGGGCGGGCGACGCCGGCATCGTGCTCGGGGTCGATCGCTTCGGCGCGTCCGCGCCCGGCGAGGTCGTGTTCGAGAAGTACGGCTTCACGGTCGCCAACGTCGTCGCCGCCGCCGAGCGAGCGATCGCGGGGACGCGATGACGCTGCGTCGACGCGCCCGCGCTCGGGCGCCCGGATTCGTCGCCCCGTTCGTCCGCTCGTTCCCCTCGGTGCTGGCGGCCGCGCTCGCCGCCGCGCTCGGCGGCGGCTGCAACATCCCCGGCGCGCGCGTGTACAACCTCGACGAGCTGCACGACGCCAACGGCCGCCACAAGTATCGGGCGGCGCTGGTCGGCGACGCGGAGTTCCTGCTGCGCGAGGGCTTCGGCGGCGTGTTGCGCGGGATGGGCTCGTCGGTGCAGGACAAGGACCCGAGCAAGGTCGAGGATCCGACCGAGGCGTGCGTCGAGAACCTGGTGGGTCTGCTCAGCGCCGACCCGCACGATCCCGACATCGCCGCGATGCAGGTCGAGCTCGCCACTCGGATCGTGCTGACCGACGTGTGGCGGCTGTCGCGCGAGCGCGCCGCGATCGGGCTCGGGCGCGCGGGCGAGCGCATGGGCCTCGCGTCGCTCCCCGAGCGCGTGCCCGGGAGCACGGTCGCGAACGCGGAGCAGTTGAGCGACCTGCTCGCTCGCTTCGTCAAGGCCGTGACGCCGTACGTCGCGGGCGGCGATCGCGACGCGGCGCGCCAGGAGCTCGTCGCCTTGGCCGCCGAGGCCCGCGCGTTCGAATACGACGCCGCGGGTCTGCCGCGCGCGCTGCGCGGCGTGCGCTTGCTCGCGAGCCGGCTCGGTCGCGACATCGGCGAGCTGCGCGAGCTCTCGCTCGACCTCCAAGCGCGCGCGATCCGCCAGGGACTCGAGCACGCGCTCGACGACGAGGACCCGTTCGTCGCCGCGGCGGCGACTTGGGCGGGCCGACGCGCATTCGGCGACGCGTGGTGCACGCGCGTGCTCGCGCGCATCCGCCGTGGCGATGCGCCGCCGGAGCTCCTGATCGCCTACGCCGACGATCTCGCGCGTCGCGGGGCTCCCGCCGATCGCGCAGGCGGTGCCGCCGATCACGCAGGCGGCTCCGCCGGCGACGCGCCCGGCGAGGTCAGCTTGCGCCTGCTGTACGAGCTCTCCGGCGGTCACGTCGACGGCCGCGTGCGTCTCGCCGCGATGCAGGCGCTCACCGCGATCACCGGCGCCGCGCGCACTTCCTTGCGCGAGGAAGACTGGCAGGAATGGTGGTTCGAGCGCCAAGCGGCCTCAGCTTCCGCCGAGCCCGCGCCGACAAAGCCTGCCGCCGACGGCCAGCCTTGAACTCGTCCCGCCCGAAGAAGTCGCGTTGGATCCCGATCCTCCAAGTGATCGTCGGCCTCGGCCTGCTGGCCTTGGTCGCGTACTTCGTGCCGTGGCGCGATCGGCTGATCTGGAGCGACGACTCGGGCAAGCGCTCGTTCGACGGCGCGATCGAGGGCGAGTGGAAGTCCGAAGCGATCGACTTCGCGTTCGACGCTCGCCCCGCGGATCTGCCGGCGCCGCTCGCCGGCGCGACCCGCGACACCGAGGGCGCGGCGAAGGTCCACGTCGTCCGCGACGAGCACGTCGACTGGCGCCCCGGGCTCTTGCGCGTGTTCCGGGAGCTCGACACCTCCGGCCTGCTGAAGGCGTTCGCGTGCCTGTGCTGCGGACTGACGTTCACGGTGCTGCGCTGGTGGCGCTTGCTGCTCGCCGCGGGTTGTCGCGCGACGCCTTTCCAGTCGCTGCGGCTGACGTTGCTCGGGATGTTCTTCAACATCGTCGTGCCCGGGCTGACCGGCGGCGACGTGATCAAGGCGGTGCTCGTCGCGCGCGAGAATCCGGGCAAGAAGACGGAAGCGGTGATCTCGGTCTTCGTCGACCGCATCATCGGTATCGTCGTGCTCGCTGCGATCGCCGCGGTGGTGATCGTCGCGACCGGCGAGAACGCGTTCGCCGCGATCCGCACGCCGGTGATCGCGGCCGCGACCGCGGGAGTGCTCGGCGCGTTCGTGTACGTCAACGGGACGTTGCGGCGCTGGATCGGGCTCGATCGCTTGCTCGCGAAGCTGCCCGGCGGCGCGCTGTTCCAGAAGATCGACCAGGCGGTGCTCGTCTACTCGCGGCACCCGTGGGAGATGCTCGGCGCGTTCCTGCTCTCGGTCGGCAATCACCTCAGCGTCGTCCTCGGCGTGTTGGCGCTCGGCCGCGCGTTCGGCGACACGGTCGCGACTCTCGATTACTTCGTCGCGGTGCCGGTCGCGAACATCGCGACCGCGCTGCCGCTCTCGCCCGGCGGCTGGGGGTTCGGTGAAGCGGTGTTCGGGACGTTGTGGGAGATGCTCGGCGGGAGCGCGTCGCTCGGCATCGCCACCAGCGTCACGTTCCGACTCCTGTTGCTCTCGTTCGGCCTGGTCGGCGGACTGTTCCTGCTCGTGCCGGGCGGCCGGCTCGACCTGGACCAGGTCGAGCGCGAGTCGAAGAGCTGAAATCCCGCGGCGGCTTCGCCCGCCTGCTAGTTCCGGAAACCCGGGCGCTCGCCTATCCTCTGCGCCCTTTCGTTCTATCGAGGAAGCGCATGTCTCTCGTCGTCATCGGAACCCTGGCTTACGACTCCATCGAGACGCCCTACGATCGCCGCGCGGACGCGCTCGGCGGTTCGGCGCTCTACTTCTCGGTCGCTGCCGCGAACTTCGGCGTCGTCCGACTGGTCGGCGTCGTCGGCGACGACTTCAAGACGCCCGACCTCGAAGGCCTTGCGAACCGCGGCATCGACATTCGCGGCGTCGAGATCGCGAACGGCAAGACGTTCCGTTGGTCGGGCCGCTACGAAGCCGACTGGAACACGCGGCACACGCTCGACACGCAGCTCAACGTGTTCGAGCACTTCGATCCGAAGCTGACGCCCGCGTGCCGCGACGCGTCGTTCGTCTTCCTCGCCAACGCCGAGCCGCGCGTGCAGATGAAGGCGCTCGGCCAGGTGCAGAACCCCTCGTTCGTCGTCGCCGACACGATGAACCTGTGGATCGACATCCGGAAGGACGACTTGCTCGAGCTGCTCGCCCGCGTCGATGGCGTCGTGCTGAACGACGAGGAAGCGCGCATGCTGACCGGCGAGAAGAACCTGATCCGCGCCGCGCGCAAGGTGCTCACGTTCGGGCCGCGCTACGTGATCCTGAAGAAGGGCGAGCACGGCGCGTTCCTGATCGGCGAGGACGCGCACTTCTCGCTGCCCGCGTACCCGGTCGACCAAGTCGTCGATCCGACGGGCGCCGGCGACTGCTTCGCGGGCGGCTTCATGGGCTACGTCGCGTCCGCGCAGAGCATCGAGCCGCGGACCCTGCGCCGCGCGATGCTCTACGGCACGGTCACGGCGAGCTTCTGCGTGCAGGGCTTCTCGATCGAGGACATCGGCAAGCGCACGCGCAGCGACGTCGAGTCGCGCTTCAACGAATTGCTCGACATCACGTCGGTGTGACGGCTCGGAGCGGGACGTGAGCGCTCGGCGGAGGCTCTTCGTCGCGCTGATGCTCGGCCGCGAGCTCGCCGAGCCGCTCGTGCGCGCGGTCGACGCGGTCCTGGTCGGGCCGGCGGACGAGACCGGCCTGCGCCGCTACGCGCCGCCGGACCTCCACTTGACGCTGTTCTTCCTCGGCGCGACCGCGCCGGAATCGATCGAGCCGCTCGGGCTCGCGCTCGGCGAACTCGCGGCGCGTCACGGGCCGCTCGATCTCTGCGTGACGCGGGCCGGCGCGTTCCCGGCGCGCGGCCGGGAGCGTGTGCTCTGGCTCGGCGTCGCGGAAGCGCGGCCGGGCGGGCTCGCGCGGCTCGCCGCGGACGTCGCGGGAGCGTGCGTCGGCCTCGGTGCCCGGCCAGAAGTGCAGCCGTGGCGCGCGCATGTCACCGTCGCTCGGGTGCGCGAACGGATGCGGCCGCGGGTGCCCGAGCGCTTTTACGACCTGGATCTCGAACTCGGATGGAAACCGACGCGACTCCAGCTGGTCGAATCCCTCGCCGGCCGCGAGCGGGTGGAAGGTGAGCGTGAGAGCTGCCGCGTCGTCGCGGACTTCGCGCTCGCGACTCGCTAGCATGGGCGCCGGGCTGACCTTTCTTTCGCGAGAACCACTCATGAGCAGCGTGTCTTCGAACTCCGATACCAAGGACGTCGCGCCGCAACCGGACGCGCAGAAGCAAAAACTCCTCAGCGCCGCCTTGGGCGAGATCGAGAAGAGCTACGGCAAGGGCGCGATCATGCGCCTCGGCGAGAAGAGCGCGGACGTCGAGCTGCGCTGCGTGCGCACCGGCGCGCTGTCGCTCGACATGGCGCTCGGCGGGCGCGGCTTGCCGCGCGGCCGGGTCGTCGAGATCTTCGGGCCCGAGAGCTCGGGCAAGACGACGTTGACGCTCCACATCATCGCGCAAGCGCAGATGGCGGGCGGAATCGCCGCGTTCGTCGACGCGGAGCACGCGCTCGACCCGGCGTACGCGCGCAAGCTCGGCGTCAAGCTCGACGACCTCCTGGTCAGCCAACCGGACAACGGGGAGCAAGCGCTGGAGATCGTCGAGACGTTGGTGCGCTCGAACGCGGTCGACGTGGTCGTCGTCGACTCGGTCGCCGCGCTCGTGCCGCGCGCGGAGATCGAAGGCGAGATGGGCGATTCGTTCGTCGGCGTGCACGCGCGGATGATGAGCCAGGCGATGCGCAAGCTGACCGGCGCGATCTCCAAGTCCGAGTGCTTGGTGATCTTCATCAACCAGATCCGCGAGAAGATCGGCGTGATGTTCGGCAGTCCGGAGACGACCACCGGCGGCCGCGCGCTGAAGTTCTACGCTTCGGTGCGCCTCGACATCCGTCGCATCGGCCAGATCAAGGAAGCGGAAGAGGTGATCGGCAACCGCACCAAGGTGACGGTGGTCAAGAACAAGATCGCTCCGCCGTTCCGCAAGACTGAGTTCGACATCCTGTTCGATCGCGGGATCAGCTACGAGGGCGACTTGATCGACCTCGCCGTCGAGAAGGGCGCGATCCTGAAGAGCGGCACGTGGCTGTCCTTCAAGCATCCGAAGGACGGCGAAGTGCGCCTCGGCCAAGGCCGCGAGAAGGCGCGCGCACTGTTGATCGAGCATCCGGCGCTCGCGAAGGAGATCGAGGCGCAAGTGCGCGCCAAGTTCGCCGCTTCGCTCGAGACTCCGGCGACCGCCGCAGCGGCGGCGACGGCCGCGGCGACCGCGGCCGCGAACGCCGCCGGCAACGCGGCAGTCCCGAGCTCCACGCCCGCGAAGCCGACCGAGGATCCGCGCAGTGTGGTCCGACCGGTCAAGGCTCCGGCGAAGAGCTGATTTCCCCTGATTCCAGAGCCGCGCGCGGATCGCGCGGCCCGAGAGAGCCCACGGCGCCCGGCGCTTCAAGCGCACGGGCGCCGCGCTTAGACTCGTCGGCGTTTCGAGCCGA
The DNA here is from genome assembly GCA_016220085.1 of Planctomycetota bacterium. Lineage (GTDB taxonomy): Bacteria > Planctomycetota > UBA1135 > UBA1135 > JACRIN01. The sequence continues at coordinate 75,894 of JACRIN010000015.1, read as the reverse complement.
CCCGCCTTCCGACCCAAGTCACCTCCATGACCCAAGCTCCCCAGCCGCTGAAGAGCGCGGCGCGCGTGCGCGCCGACTTCATCGAGTTCTTCCAGGCACGCGGCCACCGCTTCGTGCCGTCGAGCCCGGTGTTCCCGCAGGACGACCCGACGCTGCTCTTCACCAACGCCGGGATGAACCAGTTCAAGGACGTGTTCCTCGGCAGCGGCAAGCGCGACTACACGCGAGCGGTCAACACTCAGAAGTGCATCCGCGTCTCCGGCAAGCACAACGACCTCGAGGAAGTCGGGCTCGACACCTATCACCACACGTTCTTCGAGATGCTCGGGAACTGGTCGTTCGGCGACTACTTCAAGCAAGAGGCGATCACTTGGTCGTGGGAGCTCTTGACCAAGACGTGGGCGATGCCGAAGGACCGCCTGTGGGTGACCGTCTTCGGCGGCGACCAGAAGGACGGCCTGCCGGCCGACGACGAAGCCGAGCGCATCTGGCGCGAGTGCACCGACATCGACCCGACGCACATCCTGCGCTTCGACCGCAAGGCGAACTTCTGGGAGATGGGGGAGACCGGTCCGTGCGGGCCGTGCACCGAGATCCACATCGATCGCGGCGCGCCGGGCGCCGATCCTCGCGACGGCGCGGACCGAAAGATCGGCGTCAACGCGGGCAACGAGCGCTTCATCGAGCTCTGGAACAACGTCTTCATGCAGTTCAACCGCCGGGACGACGGCTCGCTCGCGCCGCTGCCGGCGAAGCACGTCGACACCGGCATGGGGCTCGAGCGCGTCACCGCCGTGCTCCAGGGCAAGCGCTCGAACTACGACACCGATCTCTTCACCCCGATCTTCCGACGGATCGAGACGCTGACCGGCACGCGCTACGGCGACGATCCGCAGGTCGACATCGCGTACCGCGTGATCGGTGACCACCTGCGCGCGCTCTCCGCGGCGTTCGGCGACGGACTCTTGCCGTCGAACGAAGGCCGTGGGTACGTGTTGCGCCGATTGTTGCGTCGCGCGGCGCGCTTCGGCCGCCAACGGATCGGGATGCAGAAGCCGTTCCTCTTCGACGTCGTGCCCGCGGTCGGCGAGGTGCTCGGCGAAGCGTTCCCGAACATCCGCCAACGCGAGGAGCACATTCGGCTGCTCGTGCGCTCCGAGGAGGAGTCGTTCGGCGCGACGCTCGATCGCGGGCTCGTGCTGTTCGCCGACCTCGCCGGTCGCGTCGAGAAGACTCCGAAGAAGGAACTCGCCGGCGCGGAGGCGTACGACCTGTACGCGACGTATGGTTTCCCGGTCGACCTCGTCGAACAGATGTGCCGCGAGCGCGGCTGGACGCTCGACGCGCGCGGCTGGGACGAGGCGGAGGAAAAGCACCGCAACGCGTCGCGCGCGGAAGGCGCATTCCGACAGCTGCTCTCGGCGGAGCAGCTCGGCGGCTTGCGCGCGACGGAGAGCTCGTACCACGCCGACGATTCGACTTCGACGGAGCTCGAGTCGACGGTCGTGCGCCTCTTCCAGACGCCGGGCCAGAAGGATCGCTTGGTGCTCGCGCACAGCCCGTTCTACGCCGAAAGCGGCGGCCAAATCGGCGACGCGGGACGCATCCACGCGGCGGACGAGAGCTTCGTCTTCGACGTCGAAGACACGAAGAAGCTCGGCGACATCATCGTGCACGTCGGCCAGGCGAAGGGCGTCGCGCGCGAGGGCCTCGACGTGATCGCCCGTGTCGATTCGGAGCGTCGCGCCGCGACGCGCGCGCACCACACCGCGACGCACTTGCTGCACAAGGCGTTGCGCACCGTGCTCGGCGAGCACGTGACGCAGCAAGGCTCCTACGTCGGTCCCGATCGCCTGCGCTTCGACCTGTCGCATCCGAAAGCGATCTCGGCCGAGGATCTCGAGCGCGTCGAGCGGCTGGTCAACCACGAAATCGCGAACAACCAGAGGGTCGCGACGACCGTCGAGAACCTCGCCGAAGCGAAGGCGCGCGGCGTGACCGCGCTTTTCAGCGAGAAGTACGCCGACCGGGTCCGCGTCGTCGCGGTCGGAGGTTTTTCCACCGAGCTCTGCGGCGGCACGCACGTCCGCGCGGCGGGAGAGATAGGCCCGTTCGTGATCGTCTCCGAGCGCGCGCTGCAGGCCGGCGTGCGCCGCATCGAGGCGGTGGCGCGCGACCGCGCGGTCGAGCACGTGCAGGCGCAGCGCCGCACGCTCGACGGCGCCGCGCGCGCGCTGAAGACCAGCCCCGACGAGCTCGCGACCCGCATCGAGCAGCTCCAGAAGGAGCTCAAGGAACTCAAGAAGAAGGGCGAGAAGAGCGCGGTGGCCGACGTCGGCACCGCATTCGACAAGCTCAAGGCCGCGCGGACCGAGCGCGGCGGCGTGCACGTCACGGTGCTCGACTTCCCCGAACTCGACACCGCCGCGTTGCGCGACCTCGGCGACCGCGCGCGTTCGCTCGGCGGCGACCAGGCGATCGTGCTGTTCGGCCGCGCCGACGGGCGCGTGCCGTTCCTGATCGCTTTCGAGGGCGTGCCGCTCGCGAAAGGTCTGAAGGCGGGCGAGCTCGCCGCCAAGATTTCGGCGTCGCTCGGCGGCGGCGGCGGCGGCAAGCCGGCGCTCGCCCAGGGGCAGGGACTTTCCCCCGACAAGGTCGCGGAAGCGGTCGCCGCGGCCCAGGCGTACCTCGCGGCGTTGGGTTGAGCCGCGCGCTCGATCATCGATCGTCGTCGGCGCGGCGCACCCCGCGCGTTGACACCCCCCGGACCTCCAGCTAGCATCCCCGCCCTTCTCGGCCGCCTTGACGCGGCTCATCGACCCGCAAGGACGACCGCCATGCCCAATCCGAAACGACGCCACTCGAACCAGCGCACCCGCTTGCGCCGGACGCACTACAAGATCAAGGCGTACGCCCCGAACCACTGCGGCCGTTGCGGCGCCGCCGTGCGCTCGCACTGCGTGTGCGACAACTGCGGCTACTACGGCTTCTCGAAGGGCGGCGAGAAGAAGGGCACCGACGTCCTTCAAAAGGAAGTCTTCTAGGCCCGCCCGCCCGCGCGCATCATCATGGCAGCGTCGCGTATCGCGCTCGACGTGATGGGGGGCGACCGCGCCCCCGAAGCCACGCTCGATGGAGCCCTGCTTTCCGTTTCCCCGCAGGCCAAGCACCGCATCGAGCCCGCGCGGCTCGTGCTCGTCGGCGACAAGCCGACGATCGAGGCCGGTCTCGCCGCTCGCGGCGGCAATCCGGGCTTCGAAATCGTCCACGCGAGCCAGGTGATCGGCATGGCCGAGTCGCCGGCGACGGCGCTGCGAGCCAAGCCCGATTCGTCGATCAGCGTCTCGATGGCGCTGATCAAGAAAGGCCTGGTCGGCGCTTCGGTCAGCATGGGCAACACCGGCGCGATGGTCGGCGGAGCGACGCTCTTGCTCGGCACGCTCGAAGGCGTCAAACGCCCGGGTATCGCGGTCGCGGTCAATCTGACCGGCAAGCCGGTGACGCTGCTCGACATGGGCGCGAACACCGCGCCGAAACCCCAGCACCTGATCCAGTACGGGCTGATGGGCTCGGTCTACGCCAAGGATTGCCTCGGCGTCGGAGAGCCGCGCGTCGGCCTGCTCAACATCGGCGAGGAAGAGGGCAAGGGCACCGAGCTGCTCAAAGAGGCCTACCCGCTGTTCAAGTCGAGCGGCCTGAACTTCGTCGGCAACATCGAAGGTCACGACATCTTCCGCCAGTCCGCGGACGTGGTCATCACCGACGGATTCACCGGCAACGTCGTGCTCAAGCTGCTCGAAGGGTTCTCCCAGTTCATGCTCCAGCTCGTCCTCGGCGAGCTGAAGGCGCACGGCGCCGAGTGGGCCGGCGAGGCGCTCGCGCACGTCAAGAAGCGCGTCGACTACGCGGAGTACGGCGGCGCGCTGTTGCTCGGCGTCCAAGGCACGGTGGTGATCGGCCACGGCCGCTCCGACGCGACCGCGGTGTCGAACGCGATCGGCCAAGGTGCTCGCGCGATGGACGCGCACGTCAACGAGCACATCGTCGCGGGGCTCGCCAGCGCGGGCACGCAAGCTTGACCCCAAGCTTCGCTCTCGAAGCGCCGCGCGAGGCCGCTACCATGGGCGTTGTCCGCTCCAGCGTCGCCCGTGCGCCGCGTGCGAACGCGTCGCGCCTCGCGACGACCGCAGCCACCTCTTGGAAGGAGTCTCTATGACCTCGCGCGTGCGCGTCGGCATCGCCGGCACCGGGGCTTGCATGCCCTCGCGGGTGATGACCAACCACGACTTCGAGAAGCTCGTGGACACGTCCGACGAGTGGATCCAGCAGCGCACCGGCATCAAGGAGCGGCGCTTCGTCTCCGAGAACGAGTGCACGAGCGATCTGTGCGTCGTCGCGGCGCAGCGCGCGCTCGAAGCGGCGGGCATGCAGGCGAGCGAGCTCGACCTCGTCGTCACCGGCACGCTGACGCCCGATTACTTGTTGCCCGGCGTCTCGTGCCTGGTGCAGGACCGCATCGGCGCGAAGAACGCGGGTGCGTTCGACTGCAGCGCGGCGTGCACCGGCTTCCTGACGGCGCTCAGCATCGGCGAGGCGTTCGTCGGCTCCGGGCGCGCGAAAGCGGTGATGGTGCTCGGCGCGGAATCGCTGTCGCGGTTCCTCGACCTCAACGACCGAACCTCGTGCATCATCTTCGGCGACGGAGCGGGCGCGGTGGTCCTGCGGCCGTGGGAAGAGTGTCGCACCGGCGAGGTGCTGCGCACGACGCTCGGCGCGGACGGTTCGGGGTACGAGTTCATCCACATGAAGGGCGGCGGCGCGAAGACGCCTCCGACCGCCGCAAGCGTCGCGCGCGGCGACCACTTCATTCGGATGCGCGGTCGCGAGGTGTTCCGCTTCGCGGTGACCAAGATGGCGGATCTGATCGTGCAGATGGCCGAGGGCCACTCGTACGAGGAGATCGGGCTGATCGTCCCTCACCAAGTCAACGCGCGGATCATCGAGTCCGCGATGGATCGCGTTGGTTGGCCGCTCGACAAGGTCTTCATCAACATCGACAAGTACGGCAACACGTCGGCCGCGACGGTGCCGGTCGCACTGGACGAAGCTCGTCGCGCAGGCCGGCTCGAGCCGGGCAAGCTCGTGATCTCGGTCGCCTTCGGCGCAGGGCTCACGTGGGGCGGCACGCTGATCCGCTGGTGAGCGCGACCGGCGCGATCGGCAACCCGACGCATGCGTGGTGAACGCTTGGTGAACCAAGGAGGCGAGCGATGAGCGAAGGCGTGCTGTTCCCCGGCCAAGGTGCCCAATTCGAGGGCATGGGCCGCGATTGGTGCGAGGCGTTTCCGACGGCGCGCGAGACGTTCGCGCGCGCGAGCAGGGTGCTCGGGTTCTCGCTCGAGGACGCGTGCTGGTCGAAGGGCGAGGAGGTCAACCGGACCGACATCGCCCAGCCCGGCATCTTCGTCACGAGCGCGGCGATCGTGAACGTGCTCCGCGAACGCGGCTACGACCCGGCGACCGCGGCGCTCAGCGCCGGGCTCTCGCTCGGTGAGTACACGGCGCTGTGGTTCGCCGATGCGCTCGACTTCGACGACGCGCTGCGGCTCGTGCGGCTGCGCGGCGAAGCGATGCAGGACGCGAGCCAGAAGATCCCGAGCTCGATGGTCAGCTTGATGGGCGCGACCGAGGAGCAAGCGTTCGCGCTGGCCGCGGTCGGCGCGACGAAGGGCATCTGCTCGGTCGCGAATCTGAACGCGCCGGGCCAGATCGTGGTCGCGGGCGAGATCGCCGCGCTCGATGCGGTCGAAGCGGCGGCGAAGGATCACGGAGTCCGTCGCACGCGGCGCCTGGTGGTCGCCGGCGGCTTCCACAGCGAGTGCATGCGGCCGGCGGCTCTCCGGCTCGAGCGAGCGCTCGCCGAGGTGACGATCCGCGCGCCGCGCGTGCTCTTCGTCACCAACGTGACCGGCGAGCCCGAGCGGGAGCCTGCACGCATCCGTGCGAATCTCGCGCAGCAAGTGTGCGCACCCGTGCGATGGGAGAAGAGCATGCGCGGCGCGGTCGCCCGAGGGATCACGCGCTACCTCGAGCCCGGCCCCGGCAAAGTGCTGGCGGGGCTCTTGGGCAAGATCGCGCCGGAAGCCGTCGTACGCTCCGCAGCGACGCCCGCGGACCTCGCCACCTGATTCCACGCTCCTCCGCCAGGGCCCCGCGCGCGCTCGAAACTGCTTGCAATGGCGCCCCCTCGGCGCTCGAATCGGCACCGCTTCTTCTCCAGAACGTGACTCAGAACCTCGATCGACACCTCGACGGCCGCGTGGCTTTGGTGACCGGCGCCTCGCGCGGCATCGGCCGGGCGATCGCGTTGAAGCTCGCCCGCCGCGGTGCCAAGGTCGCCTGCGTCGCGACCAGCGCCGACCGCGCGCGCGACACCGCCGAGCAGTGCGCCGCGTTCGGGGTCAAGGCGTCGCCGTTCGGAGTCGACGCGGCGCGCACCGCGGCGGTGACCGAGCTCGTCAACCAGGTCGTCGCCGAGTTCGGTGGCCTCGACATCCTGGTCAACAACGCCGGCATCACGCGCGACCAGCTCATCCTGCGGATGAGCGAGGACGAGTTCGACCAGGTGATCGCGACCAACCTGAAGGGCGCGTGGAACTTCTGCCGCGCCGGCGCGCGCACGCTGATGAAGTCGCACGGCCGCATCGTCAACATCTCGTCGGTGGTCGGCCTGACCGGCAACGCCGGGCAGTCGAACTACGCCGCGAGCAAGGCGGGCCTGATCGGCCTGACGCGTTCGCTCGCCAAGGAGCTCGCGTCGCGCGGCGTGTGCGTCAACGCCGTCGCCCCCGGATTCATCGAGACCGACATGACCGCCGCGCTGGACGAAAAAGCCCGCGCCGGACTGCTCGAGTCCATTCCGCTCGACCGCATCGGAACGACGGAGGAGATCGCGCTCGCGGTCGACTTCCTGGTCGGTCCGGGCGGCGCCTACATCACCGGCCAGACCCTGGTCGTCGATGGTGGGCTATCGATCTAGCCAAAGACCCCCGTTTTATCCCCCCTGGAGGCATCAAGGTGACGAACCCGTCGGTTGAGGAACGTGTGATCAAGATCGTGTGCGATCAAATGGGCACCACGCCCGACAAGATCACGCAAGAGACGTCGTTCATCAACGACCTCGGCGCGGACTCGCTCGATACGGTCGAGCTGGTCATGGAGTTCGAGGACGAGTTCGAGATCTCGATCCCGGACGAGGACGCCGAGAAGATCCAGTCGGTCGGCGACGCGATCAAGTACATCAAGTCGAAGAGCTAGCGTTCCGTCCGCGCCTCGTTCGGCGGAGTCGGCGCGACCGACGGGCCGAGCGTGGTCGCTGGAGTCCGGCTCCAAGTCCTCGCGAAAGGTGCGCACATGCGTCGTGTGGTGATCACTGGTTTGGGCACGATCAATCCGCTCGGCAACGACGTGGAGACGACCTTCCGTCGGATGCTGAACGGTGAGAACGGCGTCGGGCTGATCACCAACTTCGACACCAAGGACTACGCGGTCCACTTCGCGGGCAACGTCCAGTTTGAGCCGGCGGCGCATTTCTCCGTACCGGACATGCGCAAGCTCGACCCGTTCACGATGTGGGCGTTGGTCGCGACGCGCGAGGCGCTCCGCGACGCGGGGCTCGACGTCAAGAACGAGCCCGATGAGGCGCGCGAACGCTACGGCGCGATCGTGGCGACCGGCATCGGCGGCATCACCGGCATTGAGGAGCAGTTCCTCGGGCTGCTCGAGAAGGGCCCGCGCCGCGTCAGCCCGCACTTCATCCCGCGCATCATGGCGAACGCCGTCGCGGGTCAGGTCGCGATCGACAACGGTCTGCTCGGGACGTGCTTCACGACGTCGAGCGCATGCGCGTCGGCCGGCCACGCGATGGGCATGGCCTGGCGGGCGATCCAGTGGGGCGACTGCGACCTGGTGATCACCGGCGGCGCGGAATCGGCGACGACGCGCCTCGGGCTCGCGGGCTTCTGCTCCGCGCGGGCGCTTTCGACCCGCAACGACGATCCGGGCGCCGCGTCGCGTCCGTTCGACAAGGACCGCGACGGCTTCGTGATGGGGGAAGGCTGCGGCATCCTCGTCTTCGAGGAGTACGAGCGCGCGAAGAAGCGCGGCGCGAAGATCTACGCCGAGGTCAAGGGCTACGGCTCGACCGACGATGCGTTCCACATCACGGCGCCGCAGGAGGACGGCAAGGGGCCGGCGCGCGCGATCCGCGAAGCGCTGCGACACGCGAAGGTCGATCCGACGCAGGTCGACTACGTCAACGCGCACGGCACCAGCACCGAGTACAACGACGCGATCGAGACCAAGGCCGTGAAGATGGCGCTCGGCGATCACGCGCACAAGATCTCCATGTCGTCGACGAAGTCGATGATTGGGCACCTGCTCGGCGCGTCGGCGGCAATCGAACTCGTCGTCACCGCGCTCTCCGTCCATCGCAACGTCGTCCACCCGACGCGCAACTGGACGACGCGCGATCCGGCCTGCGACCTCGACTACGTGCCGGGCAGCGCGCGCGAGCTCGTCGTCCGCAACGCGATTTCGAACTCGCTCGGCTTCGGCGGCCACAACGTCTGCATCTGCGTCGGAAAGCCTGACTGAGTGCGGCTTTCGTCGCAGTCACGGGCCCGGTAGAATCCGTTTACCCTCTCTCTCGTCGGCCCGGCCGCCGCTCGCGTGCGCCGCGCCTCGCCCGAACCCACTCGGCCCCGACGGGGCCGGCAACTACGCCCCGACGGGGCCGGAGTCGTCACCGTGCACAAGAAGTTCCAGGACCTGCTCCACCAATACAAGCTCCAAGTCTTCCACCTGGAACACGACAAGCAGAGCGTGGAAGAGCTGACGAAGGAATGCCTCCACGTCACCGACGACGTGCTGAAGCAGAAGTTCCACTACCACTTCCACAAGCTGGCAGACGCCAACCGCGCTGAGATCATCAACATGATCAACAACTACACGCGCGAAGCGATCCTGCCGAACGTGATCGAGAAACTCGTGCTGCGCCAGATCAAGCTCGAGAAGCGCGTCCAAGCGCTGACCGATTTCAACCAGAAGCTCCTCGAGCTGCTGTCGGAAGACCGCAGCGCCGAGAAGGTCGGTCGCTGACCGACCGACCGACGCAGCGTGCGAGCCTTGCTCGTCGACGAGCGCGGCGTGCGTCTTCGCGATGACGTTCCCGCACCGACGCCCGAGGAAGGCGAGGTGCGGGTTCGCGTTTCCAAGGTCGGGTTGTGTTCGACCGACCTCGCTCTCGCGCGCGGCTACATGGGCTTTCGCGGCGTGCCCGGCCACGAGTTCGTCGGGGTCGCGCTCGAGGGCGCGCTGCGCGGCCGACGCGTGGTGGGGGAGATCAACGCCGCGTGCGGTTGCTGTCCGACGTGCCTGGCGGGCGGCGACCGCCATTGCCCGCGGCGCAGCGTGCTCGGCATCCTGGGTCGGCCGGGCGCGCTCGCGGAGGAGCTCCGCTTGCCCGCGCGGAACCTGCGCGAGGTGCCTGACTCGGTCGGCGACGACGCCGCGGTGTTCACCGAGCCGCTCGCGGCCGCGCTCGCGCTCGCGGAAGCGTGCGCGCTCGTTCCCGGCGCGCGCGCGCTGGTCGTCGGCGACGGCAAGCTCGGCCTGCTCTGCGCGCACGTGCTCGCGCGCGCGGGGCTCGCGGTCACGCTCGCGGGTCGTCACCCCGAACGCAACGGCCTGACCGGGGTCGTCGTCGAGCACGTCGGGCCCCTGGAACGCTCGGGCGGCGGCTTCGATCTCGCCGTCGAGGCGAGCGGCGATCCCGACGCGCTCCCCGCGCTCTTGCCGCGCGTCCGCCCGCGAGGCACGGTCGTCCTGAAGTCCACGACCGAGCGCGCGACCCGCGTCGAGCTCGCGCCGCTCGTCGTCGACGAGTTGCGCCTGGTCGGCTCGCGTTGCGGCCGCTTCGAGCCCGCGCTCGCCGTGCTCGCGTCCGGCACGATCACCGTCGAGCGGCTGATCGTCGCTCGTTACGCGCTCTCGGATGCCGAACGAGCCTTCGAGCACGCGGCACGGCGCGGTACGCTCAAAGTCCTGATCGAGGTCCATCCGTAGCCATGCAAACCCGCGAGCAATCGTTGCGAACGCGCGCCCAGGCCGCTGGCCAGGCGCATCTCTTCGACCACTTCTCCGAGCTGGAGCCTCGCGCGCGCGCGACGTTCCTCGACGAGGTCGAGTCGATCGATTTCGAGCTCGTCGCTCACTTCGCGAAGCTCTTGTCGGCGAAGGAGCCGCAGGGCGGCGGAGAGATTCGACCGCCCGACGTCTTCGCGCTGCGCCGCGATGCGCGCGCCGACGAACGCGCGCGGCGAGCGCACGCAGCGGGCGAGGAGCTCCTGCGTCAAGGCCGTGTCGGCTACGTGCTCGTCGCCGGCGGTCAGGCCTCGCGTCTCGGCTACGACGGACCGAAGGGCGCGTATCGCATCGGGCCGGTGACCGATCGGTCGCTGTTCGGTTGGCACGCGAGCCGCCTGCTCGCCGCGCGCAATCGCTACGGCCGTCCCGTGCCGTGGTACGTGATGACGTCGCCGGCGAACGATGCGCCGACGCGGGCGTTCTTCGCGGAGCACGACTGGTTCGGGCTCGACCGCGGCGAAGTGTTCTTCTTCAGCCAAGAGACAGTGCCCGCGCTCGATTTCGAGGGCCGCATCCTGTTCTCGGGCCCAGGGCGACTCTTCCTCTCGCCCAACGGCCATGGCGGCACGCTGCTCGCGCTCGAACGCTCCGGCGCGCTCGCCGACGCGCGACGACGCGGCGTCGAGCAACTCTCGTACTTCCAGGTCGACAACCCGCTCGCGCCGCCGGCGGACCCGCTGTTCCTCGGCCTGCACTTGCTCGCGGGCGCAGGGATGTCGAGCAAGGTCGTCGCGAAGCGCAACGCGGCGGAGAAGGTCGGCGTGATCGGGCTCGTCGACGGGCGCACGAGCTGCATCGAGTACTCCGACTTGCCGGTGGAAGCGCGCGAGGCGCGCGACGCGCGCGGCGAGCTGCTCTACGGCGCTGGCAACATCGCGATGCACGTGCTCGACGTCGGTTTCGTCGAGAGCCTGACCACCGGCGGTTTGAAGCTCCCTTGGCACGTCGCGCGCAAGTCGATGAACGTGTGGGACCGCGGCGCGGCGACGCAGAAGCAAGGTGCGAAGTTCGAGACCTTTGTGTTCGATGCGTTACCGAAGAGCCCGAGCTCGGTGACGCTCGAGGTCGCGCGCGCGCACGAGTTCAGCCCGGTCAAGAACGCGGAAGGCGAGGATTCGCCCGCGACGTGCCGCGCGGATCTCTGCCGCCTGCATGCCGAATGGGTCTCCGCGCGTGGGCTGCCGCTGCCGAAGCCGACCGGCGACGGCGTGCACCCGGTCGAGATCGATCCGGTGCTCGCCGATCACCGCGAGGCGTTCCTCTGCGCGCCGGCGCCGAAGCCGCGCGTCGACGACAAAGGGCACGTCTACGCGTGAGGTCACGATGAACCTGCCGTCGGTCGAATTCGTCACGCGCGCCAACAGCAACGCGCTCGCTCGCGTGCACGTCGCCGTCGTCTTCGGCGGCACGTCGGGCGAGCGCGCGGTTTCCTTGATCACAGGCCGTGACGTCGCCGCGGCGCTCGCGAACGGCGACGACGGACTCGGACCGAAGCGTGTGAGCGCGGTCGAGATCGACGCGGGCGGCCGTTGGCTCGTTGGCGGCGAGGCGCTCGCGCCGGGCGAGGCGTTGCGAGCGCTCGCGCCGCTCGACGTGCTCTTCCTCGGTCTGCACGGCGGCGACGGAGAGAACGGCACGTTGCAGGGCTGGCTCGAGCTCCAGGGCATCGCGTACACCGGGTCCGGCGCGCAGGCGTCGGCGCTTTGCATGGACAAGCTCGCGCTGCGCGGCGTCGTCGCGCAGAAGGGCTTGCGTGTCGCGCCCGGCGCGTGCGTGTCGGCCGCGGAGTGGCGGTGCGAGCCCACTGCGCTGCGCACCCGCGTCGCGGAGCTCGGGGACTCCGGTTGGTTCGTCAAGCCGCGTTCCGGCGGTTCCTCGGTCGCGACCACGGCGTTGAGGACGCTCGATGGGCTCGAGGCGGCGCTCGCGGCGGTCTTCGCGATCGGTGACGACGCGCTGGTCGAAGCGCGGATCTCCGGCGTCGAAGTTTCTTGCGGCGTGCTCGTCGGCGCGGACGATTCGTCGCAGGTGCTCCCTCCGGTCGAGATCCAGCCGCGCGCCGGTGCGTTCTTCGACTACGAGGAGAAGTACTCGGCGAACGGAGCGCAGGAGTTCTGCCCGCCGCGGTCGCTCTCCGCCGAGGTCTGCGCTCGCGTGCAAGCGCTCGCGCGCGCCGCGCACGACGCCGCGCGTTGCTCGGGTTACTCGCGCACCGACTTCATCGTGCCCGCGCATGGCGATCCCGTGCTGCTCGAAGTCAACACGCTGCCCGGGTTGACGCCGCGGTCGCTCTTGCCGCAGGAAGCCTCGGTCGTGGGCATCGACTACCGTTCGCTGTGCCTCGGTCTCGCCGAGGAAGCGCTCGCGCGACGGAGACGCGCGCCGTGAGCGCGAAGCTCGCCGTCGCGGTGATCGGCGCGAACGGTCGGCTCGGTCGCTTCGCGTGCGAACTCGTCCGCGGATCGAGCGAGTTCGAGCTCGTCGCGGCGTACGGCCGCGGCGACGACTGGGGAGCGTCGATCGTCTCGAGCGGCGCGCGCATCGCCTTCGAGGCGACGGTCGCGGGCCAAGGCGCGCGCCACGGACTCGCGTTGCTCGCCGCCGGGGTCCGGCCCCTGATCGCGACCAGCGGCGTCACCGACGCCGAGAACGCGGAGCTCGATCGCGTCGCGCGCGAGCGCGGGCTCGGCGGCCTCGTCGTGCCGAACTTCAGCCTCGGTTCGGTCTTGCTGCAGCTCTTCGCCGTCCAAGCCGCGAAGCACTTCGCCGAGGCGGAGATCGTCGAAGGGCACCACCCGCGCAAGAGGGACGCGCCGAGCGGCACCGCGCTCGAGACCGCGCGACGCATGGCGCTCGCTCGCGGCGCGGACCCGGACGTGCGCGAAGCCGCGCGAGAGCCGGCGCGCGGCGAGCGCGTGGGAGGGACGACGATCCACTCGCTGCGACTCTCCGGACTCTACGCGCATCAAGAGGTCGTGCTCGCCGGTCCGGGCGAGACGTTGACGTTGCGCCACGACATGAGCGGGCCGGCGGCGTTCGCGCCCGGGATCGTCGCGGCGCTGCGCTACGCGGCGCGCTGCGACGGCGTCGCTCGCGGGCTCGAGCTCGCGCTCTTCGCGTAGCGAACCCACGTCGCGACGCGACATCGCGAGGCGGTGGACACAGCGCCCCGCGCGCGGCATCATCTCCGTCCCGTGTGCCGGGGTGGCGAAATGGCAGACGCGATGGATTCAAAATCCATTTCCCGCAAGGGAGTCGGGGTTCAAGTCCCCGCCTCGGCACCAATCATTCCTTGCCGCGCGCCCTGACCGCGCTCGCGGCGCCGAGGCGATCTGCGTGGAACCCGAAGCCCGACCGCAGCCCGGCGACTGCGTGCCGAGCGCCGCGCGCGCTCTCGACGCCGCCGCGCGCGCGCTGTTGCCTGTGCTTCTGCACCGCGTGAACAACGCGACGCAGGTGTTGGTCGGAATCGACGAGCTCTTGCGCAGCGGCCGTGCCGCCGAGTTCTCGCCCGACCTGGCGCGCATCTCGGGCGACGTCCACGAGGTCGGCTGGCTCTTCGGCGTGCTCGCCGCGGGGCTCGACGCCGACACGCTGGTCGAGCGCGTCGAACGCGACGGGCTCGCGTCCGTCGCGCGTTGGGCGACGCTCGCGGTGCGTCGCGTGGAGCGCGAGCTCGAGCTCGTCGGCGCCGCGGAGCTGCTGCTCGCCGCGCCGCCGAGGCTCGCGCCGCGCGCGGCGTTCGCGCTCGCATTCGCGTGCATCCGAGCCGCCGAGGCGCTCCCGTCGGGCGGGTCGTTGCGCGCCGAAGTCGCCTGGCACGGCGGCCGGTGGGAGCTCGCGCTCGATGCGCGCCTCGACGACGACGCGGCGGAGTGGCTCGATGCCTTCGAGGGCACCGAACTCGCGCGCACGTCGGCCACGACGACGTGGCGCGTGCCCGCGCCGTGGTTCGCGACCCGCGAACCGAGCGCCGGCGCGGGGTCCTAGGACGCTTCCGTCGGACCCCGCGCGCGGCGGGGGAGTCGAATCAGAACAGCGTGCTCGTCGTGCTTCCGACGAACGAGCCCGTGGCGCCGCCAACGAGCGCCTGGAACGCGTACTGACCTTGCAGGTCGCCCGGATTCCAGAACGTGAACGAGCCCGTGCCGTTCGCGTCGGTCGGCAGCAGGAACGGAATGCGCCGGACGTTCGACGGCGGCAGACCGGTGAAGAACTTGAACGCGGGCAGGTTGTACACGCTCTCCGTCGGCGAGTACGCGGACTGCGGGCAGAAGAACAAGAACGTCGTGCCGTTCGGCACGCCGCCGGTGACCGTCAGCGTCACCGGGCCTTGGCCGCTCGTGCCGGAGCCGCTCGCCGCGAGCACCGGGCGCTTCGGCGTCAGCGTCACCAAGTCGTTGAAGGTTCCGAAGTCGGTCGTCGCGTAGACGAGCTTGGTGCCGGAGCTCGGCTGGTACGCGTCGAGCGTCGCCGCGCTGCCCTGCTCGATCACTTGGAGCGTCGAGATCCACTGACCGGCGTCGACGAGCACCGGAGAGTTCGCCTTGTCCTGCACGACGCGCACGATGCGGTACTCGTTCAGCCCGTAGTTCGCTTCGGCGAGCAGCAGCTCGCCGCCCTTCTCGTCGAAGTCCATCGCGGCGCCGCCGTCGAAGTCGGCGCCGACGAGCGTCGCGTTGACGTCGGTCAGCCCCCCGAGCGCGACCTGCGCCGCGGTCCAGCGCAAGATGTCCGTCGTGCCCGCGCCCGCGGGGAACGCGGTGTCCTGCGTCGCGTAGTAGAGGTTGCCGCCGCCGTCGAACGTCAGCGGCCCCGACGCGCCGGGGATCACGCCGATGGAAGTCCAGGTGAACGGCGCGACGGTCTCGAGCCGAACCAGGTCGGTGTCGTAGCCGAAGCCGAACGGCATCGCGCTCGCGTAGAGGCTCCCGTCGGCGCCGACTTCCGCGTCGTACGCGAGCTGCAACGTCGTCAGTTGCGACCAGCCCGATCCATCGGTGCGCGCCTGATAGACGCCGTGGTTCGAGCTCTCGGCGAAGAAGACGGTCGAGCCGTCCACGGTGGGAGTGACGAAGCTCGCCCAGGTCGCGCCGGGCAACAGAGCGAGCGTCGACACGTAGTTGCCGGTCGAGGTCCAGCGCTCGACGGTGGACCCGTCGAACGTGACGACATCGCCGCCGGC
The DNA here is from genome assembly GCA_016220085.1 of Planctomycetota bacterium. Classification (GTDB taxonomy): domain Bacteria; phylum Planctomycetota; class UBA1135; order UBA1135; genus JACRIN01. Next base: position 60,503 of record JACRIN010000015.1, on the reverse strand, counting down.
GAGCACGCACGAGGTCGAGCCGAAGACCGGGCTCGGCTGCGCGGAGAGCGAGAAGCCGGGTGTGGGAGTGTCCGCGTGCGCGGACGTGACGAACAGGGAGAGAGAAGCACTCGCGAGGAGCGCGGAGAAGCGATTCATGGCCGGGATGTCCTTTCGATCCGTCGTCGAAGTGGCGCACAAGTGCGCCGAAAATGGCCGGGCGACGAAGAGGACAAGCGGCCGAGCCGCACGATGCGGCGTGGCTCGCGAAGGCCTCCTCGGGCTACGGCGGGTCCTGACGGAACGCGATGGGTATCCTGACTCACGCCGTTCGCCGAAGCCGCCTTCCAGGGTCGAGACCCCGTGGCTCGTTCCGTCGCGGCACGCGGTCGTGCGGCGCGGAGCGTGGCTCGGCGCGAAGCGTTTCACAGTGGCGGGACCGTGCAGGACTCACACCTGCTTCCCCGTTCGCGTTCGCGCAAAGTGTCTAAGAGCGAGCACCACGGTACTCGTCACGCGCGACCTGTCAAGCGGCGCAGCTCGACGGGCCTCCGAGTCGTAAGATCTGCGACGTATGACCGCCAGAGACGAAGACATCGAACGGACGCTCGGCATTCTCGAAGCCCGCGTGCTGCAGGAACCCGGGTTGGCGACGGAACGCGCCGCCGCACGCCACGTGTTCTTCGCGGACGTGCTCGCGCCGGACGCACTGGCCGAACGACGCTTCCGCGAGTGGTTCTTGCTCGAGCGTCCGAGCGAGGCGTGGCAGACGCCGCCGGCGCAGGAAGTCGCGCACGCGGTGGTCGAGGAAGGTCTGCTCGAAGCGGACGCCGTCGCGATGCTCGTCAACTCGTTCTGCGGCGTGTTCGAGGTCACTTCCGTCGTCGAAGGTCAAGGCGCGTGGTTGCGCGATCTGCTGAGCGGCGGCGAGCACCCGCTGGTCGACGAAGCGGGCTCCTTCGCGCTCGCGTTGAACGACGTGCTCATCGGCCGTTTGTTCGTCCTCGGGCCGACAGCGAATCGTCTATCACGCGCGGCGGCGCTGTACCGCGACGCGAAGGTGCGCAAGGCGCTCGAACGCGATCTCGAGGCGGCGCGCGCGCGACGCCGCGGCGTCATGCGGCTCTCGCAGCGCGAGCTCGAAGCGATGTTCTGGTCTCCGACGCCGTCCGCGGCGATCGACAGCGCGGTCGAGCGTGCGCGCACATGGCTCTCGGCGTCCGGCATCGACGACGAATCGATCGCCGAGGTCTTCGCGGAGCTCGCTTCGACGCCGATCGACGAACAGCGGTGGGTGATCGGCGCGCAGGACGTGCTCGGGGACATCCTCGAGCACCTGGCGTTCGACACCGACGTCGATCTCGAGCCGGCGCGGCGGTTGTTGCTCGCCGCGTGGATCGAGCTGGCCGCGACGCCGGCGGCGGAACCGCCGCGGTCCGAGCCGGAGCTGCCGTCCGCAGCAGAGGAACGCGACGTGCGCGACGCGCTCGCAGCGTTCGATCGGGGCCGCAGCGAAGGCCGCGACCTGGAGAAGCTCTTCGCCGACCTCGAACGCGACCTCGGACTCGAGGACGACGACGATGCCGCGAGCGACGCGGCGCCGGACTTTCCGGGAGTCGTCGGTGCCGTCGTCGAAGAGTTCCTCTGGGAAACCGAGCGCGAGCAAGGCACCGACGCGGCGCGTGCGCTCGCGCCGATCCGCAAGCTCGCGGACTACGGCCAAGGCATCGGCGTGTTCGAGAACCTCGGCGTGCGCGACCTCTTGACGTTCGCGGCCGTGTGGTTGCCGGAACGCGGCGAGCTCGGCGGCCCCGATGACGCACGCGCGTCGCTCGCCGCACTGCGCGCGTTCAGCGCGTGGGCCAACGAGCGGCAAGGCGTCGAGCTCGTCGAGTCGTTCCGCGTGGCGTTGGACGCGCTCGACGAATCGTTGCCGCGCATCACCGACGCGAACCGCTTCGTCGAGGTCCGTCCGGACGCGACCGGGGTGCTCTACGAGGTGAAGGAACTCGGTGCGGGCGGCGCTTGTGTTCTCGCCGACGCCTATTCGGGACTGCGGCGCGAGGTGCTGCGGCAAGAGCTCGCCGCTCGGCTCGCGGTCGGCGATCGCGTGCGTGCGATTGCCGAGAGCGGCAAGCTCGCGATCTTGCGCTGCTATCCGCCCGAAAGCGCGGCGGTGCTCGACCGCGAGTGACGCACGCGCGTCATTCGCGCGCCGTCGCGGGCACCTGGACTTCGGTGACGAGCTCGTTCCAATCCTTCACGGTGCCGGGATGGACCCAGTAGATCTCGCGAATCGGGCCGGCCTCGCGCCATCGCATGCGCTCGAGGAACGCGAAGACGCCGGGGTACGCTCGCGGCACCTCGGGGTACGGCCCGGCGACGTACGCGTAGACGACGGTCGTGCCCGGCAGCAGATCGCACGCGAGCGGTTCGCGCACGTCGACCCGCGAGTCGACCGGGAAGCACGCGCGCGCGCGGAGCTGCTCGGTCGGCACCTCGGCCGGATCGTCGAAGTACAACGCGAACGGCGGACCGGAAGGTTCGATGCCTTGCTCGCGCAGCGCGCGATCGGTCGACTCGAGCGCCTTGCCGATCCGGGTGTAGCTGCCGACGAGCTCGACGTAGACGTACGCTTGGTCGAGGCGCTGTTTCCAGTTCGCCTCGACGTGGGCGAACGGCGCGCGCGCGATCGGAAGGTCGGTGAGCTCGCCGACCGATGAGCTGCCCGACGCCGAGCCGGCGCCGGTCGCGCAAGCGCCGCAGGAGTACAGAGCGAGGGCCAGCAACACGCGGACGACGGGGCGCAGCATGCGGAACCTGTCGGAGAACCGGGCCGATCCCTTGAGGATCGAAGCGTGGCCTGGGAGCTTCGGCGGTTCGGCGTCCGGGCGAGCGCCGATCGGCTCCTGGTGCTCCGACCTATGACGTCTGATAATGTACGTGATGTATCGTAACGGGCACCCGGCAGCCCCAGCCAGGCCGTTCGTCGGCCTCGTCGGCGGCCCCGTCCGCTTGGTGCCTTCCCGGTCGGCCGCTACCGTGCGTCGATGAGCGCCGACGCCGCCTCCGGACCCCGCCCGCTCGGCCCGGCGTTCCGCGGCCGCGGCTTCGACGACTTCCAGCTCGGCGAGGTGATCCGGTCCGGCGCCCGCACGCTGACGCAGGCGGACCTCGGCGCGTTCGCCGGACTCTCCGGCGACTTCAACCCGGTGCACGTCGACGAGTCCTTCGCGAACGCGAGCGCGTTTCGCGGCACGATCGCGCATGGGATGCTCGTGCAGTCGGTCGCGAGCGGGCTCGCGTACCAGACCGGCGCCTTCGACGGCACAGTCGTCGCGTTCGTCGAGCTGACGATCCGCTTCCAGGCGCCGGTGCGGCCGGGCTCGAGCATCCATCTCGAGCTCACCGTCGCCGAAAAGGAACCGAACGCGGGCCCAAAGCGCGGTTGGATTCGATTCGACGCTCGCGTGTTCGATCAGACCGGTCAGCTCGCACTCGACGGCCATTGGGTGCTGCTGATCGCGCGCGCGCAGTCGAAGCGGCGTTACCCTGTGCGCTCGGAGGATCGCCCCGGATGACGCGCAAGTTCTGCTTCATGAATGCCCAGCGTCCGTGCGACCTGACGTGCAAGGCTGCGTTCGAAGTCGACGATCCGGTCGACAACATCGACTGCTATTTCATCTGGCTCGCGTTCCACTTCGGCGAGGGCTTCTACGAGATCCGCAAGAGCCTCGAAGGCGGCGGCGGCACGGGACCGGGCGCGCCGAGCGGCCCGACCGGACCCGCGATGCCGCCGGGCGGTCCGAAGTTCCCGAAGGGCTTCAGCGGGAACTGACGTTCAGCGTTTCGGCGTCGCGCCGGGAAACGCGCCGACCCCGCCGCCGTTCGGCGGAAGCCAGTCGAGCTCGAAACCGGCGAGCGACGGCCGCTTCGTCGCGTCCGCGGCGTCGGTGTGATCGAGCGCCGTCAGCGTCCCGACGCGCGGCGTCAAGTTCACGGCTGCGCACTCGGGAACATCGAGCGCCGCGGCGAGCCGACGCGCGATCTGCTCGGGCTCGGCGAGCCAGAGCACGTCGCCGGACTCCTGCGGCACGGACCCTCCGTCCAGACTCGGCGTCGCGTCGGAACGCCAGACCTGATCCTCGAGACCGAACGAGGCTACGAACTCCGGTCGGCTCGAAATGCGCCATCCGACGTGCTCGGCGCGAGCCAGGTCGCGGATGCGAGCGCGGAACTCGTCCGTCGGACTCTGGTCGCGCGCGCAGGCGACGCACCAGATGCGCAGCGTGGCCGTCATGCGCGCACTCTACCGATCGCGCGCCGGGGAACGAACGCGTCGGAAGGCGCACCGGCCCTTTTCGCCGCAGCGGGTTGCTCGCGGGCGCGGGCTCGGATAGTTTCCGCCGCTTCCAGCTTCCGTTCTTGGATACCTGAATGGTCCGTAGATTCTCGAGCCTTTGGTCTTCCTCGATCGGCAAGAAGGCCCTGATGTCCGTCACGGGCCTCTTGCTGATCGGCTTCCTGGTAGTCCACCTGGCGGGTAACCTCCAGTTATTCTCCGACGACACCGGCGAGCACTTCAACGCGTACGCGGAGAAGCTGAAGAGCTTTGGCCCGCTGTTGTACGTCGCGGAGTTCGGTCTGATCGCGCTGTTCGTCGCGCACCTCGCGCTCGGGTTACGCGTGACCTTCGAGAACCGCGCGGCGCGGTCCCAGCGCTACGCGCTCGATCGAGACCGCGGCGCGCGCAGCTTTGCGTCGTCGACCATGGTCGTCACCGGGGTGATCGTGCTGGTCTTCGTGATCGTGCACTTGCTCGACTTCCGGTTGCGTGAGATGGCACCGGACGGGCTCGCCGCGATGGTCGTCCGCCGCTTGAGCGAGCCCGCGGGCGCGCTGATCTACATCGTTGGCGTCGGGGCCCTCGGCATCCACCTCTCGCACGCCTTCCGCAGCGCGATGCAGACGCTCGGGCTGAACAACACGCGCTACGACGTCCCGATCGCGCGCGCAGGCAAGGCGCTCGCGATCGTGCTCGGCGTCGGGTTCGCGATCTTCCCGCTGGTCTACTTCAGCGGCGCCAAGGGCTCGACGCATTCCGCGTCGGTACGCGCCGCAGAGCCCGGGGCGACCGAGGACGTCTACTTCTTGGGCAAAGGCGGCGCCTCGCTTCGCGGTTTCGAGTTCCGTGGCGTCGGCGCGATCGAACCGTCGCACCTAGACGACGTCGGCGATCCGCGCTCGATCGGCCGGGAGGAACAACGATGAGCACCCCCACCGCAGTCGCTTCGAGCTCGAAGCTCGACTCCAAGTGCCCGAGCGGCCCGCTCGCCGAGCGCTGGCAGAAGCACAAGTTCGACCTGAAGCTCGTCAACCCGGCCAACCGTCGCAAGTTCCACGTGCTGGTCGTCGGCACCGGACTCGCCGGCGCGTCCGCCGCGTCGTCGCTCGCCGAACTCGGCTACTCGGTCAGCGCGTTCTGCATCCAAGACAGTCCGCGCCGCGCGCACTCGATCGCAGCGCAAGGCGGCATCAACGCCGCGAAGAACTGCCAGAACGACGGCGACTCGGTGCACCGCCTGTTCTACGACACGATCAAGGGCGGCGACTTCCGCGCGCGCGAGTCGAACGTGCACCGCCTCGCCGAGGTGTCGGTCAACATCATCGACCAATGCGTCGCGCTCGGCGTGCCTTTCGCGCGCGAGTACGGCGGGTTGCTCGCCAACCGCTCGTTCGGCGGCGCGCAGGTGTCGCGCACGTTCTACGCGAGGGGGCAGACGGGCCAGCAGCTCCTGCTCGGCGCCTACAGCGGACTGATGCGTCAAGTCGGCGAGGGCAAGGTCAACCTGTACGCGCGCCACGAGATGCTCGATCTCGTCGTGATCGACGGGATCGCGCGCGGCATCGTCTGCCGCAATCTGATCACCGGCGAGATCAAGTCGTACGCCGGCGATGCGGTGCTGCTCTGCACCGGCGGCTATGGCAACGTGTTCTACCTCTCGACCAACGCGAAGGCGTGCAACGTCACCGCGGCGTGGCGCGCACACAAGCGCGGCGCCGTCTTCGCCAATCCGTGTTACACGCAGATCCACCCGACTTGCATCCCGGTCAGCGGCTCGCATCAGTCGAAACTGACCCTGATGTCGGAGAGCCTGCGCAACGACGGCCGCGTCTGGGTTCCGAAGGTCGGCGACGAGACGCGCACGCCCGATCAGGTGCCCGACGAGGCACGCGACTACTACCTCGAGCGCAAGTATCCGAGCTTCGGCAACCTCTCGCCGCGCGACATCTCGTCGCGCGCAGCGAAGCAGGTCTGCGACGAAGGTCGCGGCGTCGGCGGCAGCAAGATGTCGGTCTACCTCGACTTCCGCGACGCGATCGTGCGAGACGGAGTCGACGCGATCCGCGCACGCTACGGCAACCTCTTCCAGATGTACGAGCGCATCACCGGTGAGGACCCCTACCGCGTGCCGATGCGCATCTACCCCGCCGTGCACTACACGATGGGCGGCGTCTGGGTCGACTACAACCTGGAGAGCACGGTCCCCGGGCTCTTCGTGCTCGGCGAAGCGAACTTCTCCGACCACGGAGCGAACCGGCTCGGCGCGAGCGCGCTGATGCAGGGGCTCGCCGACGGCTACTTCGTGATCCCCTACACGATCGCGTCGCACCTCGCAGGACGGAAGTTCGGCAAGGTCACCGCGGAGCACCCGGAGTTCCGGCGCGTAGAGCAGGAAGTGCGCGAGCGCATCGAGCGTCTTCGGAACGCAGGCGGCAAGCGCAGTCCCGACAGCTTCCACCGCGAGCTCGGCCTCTTGATGTGGGACAAGTGCGGCATGGCGCGCAACGCCGGCGGGCTGCGTCAGGCGATCGACTGCGTTCGCGAGTTGCGCGAGCAGTACTGGCAGGACGTCAAGATCCCGGGAGACGCCGCGAACCTCAACAACGCGCTCGAGCACGCCGGCCGCGTCGCGGACTTCTTCGAGCTCGCCGAGTTGATGTGCATGGACGCGCTCGATCGCAACGAATCGTGCGGCGGGCACTTCCGCGAGGAGTTCCAGACGCCCGACGGCGAAGCGAAGCGCGACGACGCGAACTACTGCTATGCGGGCGCGTGGGAGGTCGACGCGAGCTCGAGCAGCCTCGCGTGGAAGTTGCTCAAGGAGCCTCTGGTGTTCGAGAACGTGAAGCTGGCCGAGAGAAGCTACAAATGAGTTCCAGTCACGACACGCACGCGGCGCACGACGCTGCGACCTCGCACGGAGCGCACGCGGAGAAGAAGTCCATGCGCCTGATGCTGCACGTCTGGCGTCAACGCGATCCGAGCGCCGAGGGCAAGTTCGTCACCTACAAGCTCGACGACGTCTCCCCGGACATGTCCTTCCTGGAGATGCTCGACGTGTTGAACGAGCGCTTGATCGCAGGCGGCGACGAAGCGATTGCGTTCGACCACGACTGTCGCGAGGGCATCTGCGGCGCGTGCTCGTTGACGATCAACGGCCAACCGCACGGCTTCGAGAGCGAGACGACGACGTGCCAGATCCACATGCGGCGCTTCGAGGACGGCCAGACGATCTACATCGAGCCGTTCCGCGCGAACGCGTTCCCGGTCGTCAAGGACCTCGTCGTCGATCGAGGCGCTTTCGATCGCATCATCGCGGCGGGAGGATTCATCACCGCGCGCGCCGGCTCCGCGCCGGACGCGAACGCGTTGCCGGTTCCTCAGGTCGCCGCGGACGCCGCGATGGACGCGGCGGCGTGCATCGGGTGCGGCGCCTGCGTCGCCGCGTGCAAGAACGCGTCGGCGATGCTCTTCGTGTCCGCAAAGGTGTCGCACCTTGCCCTGCTCCCGCAAGGTCAGGCCGAGCGCAACAGCCGCGTGCTCGCGATGGTCGAGCAAATGGACAAGGAAGGCTTCGGGAACTGCACGAACGAGTCCGAGTGCGAGGCGGCTTGCCCGAAGGGCATCTCTGTCTCGAACATCGCGCGACTCAATCGGGAGTACCTGCGGGCGCTCGCGTCGAGCGACTGACGCGCGCCAAGCGCTTGCGTCGAGCGGCTGACGCACGCGAAGCGCTCGCGTCGAGCGATGGACGCGCGCGAAATCGAGGGCGAGCGACTCCCCTTCGGTATCCGCCGGTAGCATGGCGGTTAGGACGAGTCGGCGCTGCTGGCAGGCGGCTCCGAAGTCCGACGCATGGTCCACGCTCGCGCACTCGCGGTCTGTCGGTCGTTCGCCCTCGGTTCCCTAGCGAACGCGTCGCTCCCCCGTTGGCGGTCGGCGGCGGTCGTGCGGCAGCTCGCGCTCGGAGGCGCGATCGCGTGCGTCGCGCTCGGCCTGCTCGTTCCGCTGTGGGCACACGGGGGCTCGTTTCCGCCCGTGCCGCCGCAGCCCCCAGGGCCGCCGGCGGCTCCCCCTGGCGTCACACCGCCGGCACCGGGCCCGCCATCTCGTCCGACGCCGAGCACGCCGCGCGGAGCGGGTCCGGCCACCCCCGTGCCGACGACCCCCGGGGGACCGACGACTCCGATGCGTCCGACGATTCCCGGTGGGCCGACGACGGAGTCCTGGGCGTCCGATCTGTCGAGTTGGAGAGTGTGGTGGCGCTTCAACCAGGACGAGTTCATCGAGCTCCAGTCGCACCTCGACCGCATGGATCTCGCGACCGGCAGCGAGGAGTTCTTCCGCGATGCCGGTTCGGATTCGGTCGACCGACGACGCAGCGGACCCGCCGACGCCGACGAGCGCATCGTGCCCGCGTTGCTCGCCGCGCTGAGGCGCGACGCGACTGTCGATGCCTCGACTTCGGCGATGATCGCGCTCGCCCGCGTCGGCGAGCGCCCTGCGGCCGATGGCTCGACCCCGCACGCCGCAGCGATCGCGCCGCTGCTCCGGCATTCGCACCAGGAGGTCGCCGAGACCGCCGCGCTCTCGCTCGGGATCCTCGGAGCGAACTCGCCGCGCAACGTCGACTTGCTCACGCGACTCGTCGGCGACGACCGCGACGGGCTGCGGAAGCTGCATGCGCTTGCCTTCGCGAGCCCGATCTCGGAGCGCACGCGGGCGTTCGGGACGTACGGTCTCGGATTGCTCGGCGAACGCAGCCGCGACGTCTTCGTGAGGCGGTGGATCGTTCGGAGCCTGCACGACGTGCTCACGAAGGCCCGCGCGGATCGCTCGCGCGAGCTCAGCGCAGCCGCGATCACCGCTCTCGGCCTGGTGGCGCTCGAGCCCGCCGCGGAGCGTCGGCCGTCGGAGGACTCGAAGGCCCCGCAGACGTTGGAAGAGCAGTTCGCGCTGCTCTTCGAGGTCTACCTCGACGAGCGCATCGAGAACGTCGTTCGAGCCCATGCTCCGATGGCGCTGGCGCGTTTGATCGAACGCGGCCGTTTCGAACCGGCGTGGCGCGATCGCGTCGCGAAACGCCTGATCGCGGAGCTCGCGTCGCCGGCGCGCGGAGATGCCCTGCTCCAGCGCAGCGCGGTGCAGGCGCTGGGTCGCATCGCGCGCGCGACGTCCGAGCCTCTGGACATCGACATGCGTGCGGCGTTGCTCGGCGCGCTCGACTCCCGTGATCTGTTCGTGCGTCGGTTCGCGTTGGTCGCGCTCGCCCGCGCGGGTTCCTCCGTCGAGGATGCTGCGGTCTCGGCTGCCGCGAGCGACGAAGTACGTTCGCGACTGCTCGCCGAACTCGCCGACGGCAAGTCGGGTTCGGTGAGCTGGGCGGCGCTCGCGTTGGGTGTGCTCGAGCGCAGGCTCCAGCGCGCCGGCGGAACCGCGTCCCCCCGCACGCTCGCCGCGCTCCTGCACGCGCGCAAGTCCGCGCGCGGCGGTGAGGAGCGCGGAGCTCTCGCGGTCGCGCTCGGACTGGTCGGCGATCCGGCGGCCCGCGACCCGCTGCAGGCGGCGCTCTCCGAGGAGCGCAGCCCCGAGAACCAAGGCGACCTCGCGCTCGCGCTCGGTTTGCTCGGCGATCGCTCGGCGCTCGAGCCGATCCGAGCGATCCTGGCTCGCGCGCGCTACCAGCCGAACCTGTTGCACTCGGCGGCGATCGGCCTCGGACTGCTCGGTGACGTGAAGCTCGTCCCCGACTTGGTCGAGCTGCTCGCGCGCTCCTCCACACAAGCGTCCCAAGGCGCGGTGGCGTCGGCGCTTGGCTTGATCGGCGATTCTCGCTCGGTCGAGCCGTTGCTCGCGCTCTCGGAAAGCGAGGACGTCACCGCGGGAGCCCGCGCGTTCGCGCTGGTCGCGCTCGGCATGGTCGGCGATCGCGCGCTCCTGCCGTGGCGAGCGACGCTCGCGAGCGACTTCAACTACACCGCCGCGACCGCGACGCTGCTGACGCCAGAAACGTCGAGCGGCGTGCTCGACATCCTCTGAGCGATCGAGCCGATCCGCTCCTTCGGCGGCAGCGCGTGCTACGACGGCGGAACGCGAACCTCCGCGCGCACAGCCGCGCGACGCGAAGTGAATGACTCGGATCACCTCGCGCGGGTGTCACTCGCGGCGTTTCAGAGCTAGGTGCAGTTGGGTGCCTCCACTGGCACAGCCCTTGCGCACCCGGACGCGGAAGACCATCCTTTGGGCCTGCTCGGTCGAACCCTACACTCGCTCCCATGAAGAAAATCCTGACCGCTGGCGCGCTCGTCGCACTGGCTAGCCTCACGCTGCAAGACTTCTCGTACGGGCACGGCGGCACGTACCGCGGCCCTGGCGACACCGTGCCCCCCGGCCCTGGCGGTGGTGGCGGCGGTGGCGGCCCCTCGACTCCCGGCGCGGGCGGACCGACGACGCCCGGACCGGCGGGCCCGGGCAGCCCCGGACCGACGACGCCCGGCCAACCTGGCACCGGACAACCGGGTGCGCGTCCGGTCACCGGCCCGGCGGCGTCCGGTCCCGACTTGACGACGTGGCACTACTGGTGGGGCTTCAACAAGGAGCCCTACCTGAACCTGAAGGAACACATCAACACCGGCAACGTTCAGACCGGCAGCGATGAGTTCTTCTCGGGGACCGGCAAGGCCGGCGGATCGAAGCAGGTCTTGCGTCCGAGCGAGACCACCATCCGCACCCAGGTGGTGCCCGCGATGATCAGGGCGCTGGAGACCGAGCGCTCGAACCACATCATCACCGGTGCGCTCGTCGCGCTCGCCAAGATCGGCGACGCGAAGAACGAGAGCGGCAAGTCGGAGATGTTCGAGAAGATCCGTCCGTTCCTCGCCGCGAAGGGCGAAGCGGAAATCGGCGAGACCGCCGCGGTCGCGCTCGGCATCCTCGCGAACGACAGTCCGGAGATCGTCGATCTCCTGATCGCGTTGCTCGAAGACAAGGCCGCGGACATCCGCGGCAAGTACAAGGATGTCCAGTTCGAGAACGAAGTCCCGATGCGCACGCGTGCGTTCGCGGGCTACGGGCTCGGCTTGATCGGCTATCGCTCGACCGACATCGCGCGCAAGCAACAGATCAACGGCGCGCTCGTCGGCATGCTCGACAAGTCGAAGCGCTCGGGGACGCGCGACATTCCGGTCGCGTGCTTGACCGCTCTCGGCCTGGTGCCGCTCGAGTTCGACGCGAACGACGACGCGCTGAAGACCGGTCATCAGGCGGACGTCAAGACGCGCAACGATCAGCTGCGCTTCCTGCTCGAGTACTACAAGGACGAGAACCAGGAGTACCTGAACCGAGCCCATGCTCCGACGGCGATGGCGCGGCTCCTGACCGCCGAACCGGCGGTGCCCGGCACGTCGAAGCTGCGCGGTGAGGTCGTCAAGCTGCTCACGAGCGAAGTCGCCAAGGGCACGAAGGCCAAGGACGAGGAAAAGCAGTCGTGCATGCTGGCCCTCGGTCAGATCGGAGACTGCGACAACGACGCCTGGGACATCGAGATTCGCAAGGCGGTGCTCAGCGCCGGCGAGGTCATCAAGGACCAGCAGACGCAGTACTTCTCGATGATCGCCGCCGGTCAGATCGGCGGCCGTCCGGGCGTCGGCGAAGGCGATCCGGTCGCCGGCATCAAGGACGTTCGCAAGACCCTGACCGAACTGCTCAACAAGGGCAAGTCGGCGGAGAAGGGCTGGGCGGGTCTCGCGATCGGCGTCATGGAACGCGGTCTCGAGGACAACAAGCTGAAGTCTGCTTGCTCGCCTGACATGGCGAAGGCGGTGTCGAACGCGCTGGCGGACGCTCGCTCCCCGCTCGAGATCGGCGCGTACGCGATCTCGCTCGGCCTGATGAAGGACCTGGATTCCAAGCTGGTGCTGACGGAGAAGTTCAACAAGGTCTCGGACGCCGACGCGCAGGGCTACTGCGCCGTGGGTCTCGGCCTGATGAACTCCTCGGACGCGATCAAGCCGATCCAGGACGTGATCCGCAAGTCGACCTACAAGCCCGAGCTGCTGCGCTCTGCGGCGATCGGTCTCGGCTTGCTCGGCGACAAGACGATCGTGCCCGAGCTGATCGACATGCTCGGTCGCGCTGGCGCGCAGTCCTCGCAGGCTGCGATCGCCTCCGCGCTCGGCTTCATCGGCGACACTCGCTCGGTCGAGCCGCTGTTGAAGTTCATCGACGACAAGGAGAAGACCGACGGCGCACGCGGCTTCGCCGCAGCGGCGCTCGGCATCGTCGCCGACAAGGAACCGCTGCCTTGGAACTCCAAGATCTCGGTCAACATCAACTACCGCGCGAACACGCCGAGCTTGACCTCTCCTGACGCCGGCACGGGGATCCTCGACATCCTCTGATGATGTCGGGCGGCGCACCGCGTCGCACTACCAACCTTCCGGGCGCCTCGACCTCTAGCGGGTCCAGGCGCCCGGCTCCTATCCGCGCGGTCGAGCGACGCGACGGATTCGCAGTTCTCCCCGCTGGCGGTGGACGCGTCCGCCGCTAGCATCGAAGGCATAGGAGCGCTTGCGCGGCACGGGCCTTCGCGGGTTCGACGCGGCCGGCGTCCTCACGCAGGAGATTCCCATGAAGCTGCTCGCGCTCGGTTCGCTCGCGGTCACTGCACTCGTTGCGTTCCACCCCACGCTGTTGCCACAACCGGGCTGAGGCCCGGGTGGATGCCGAGGCGGGTCCTCGGCAGGTCCGGGTGGCGGCAGTGGCGGCGGTTCGACTGGCTCTCCGACGACGCCGGGCTCGGCGGGAGTTCCAGCCCCGACGGGAATGCCGACTCCAACGCCCGGGAGGCCGTCGACGCCGCGCATGCCCGGCGAGACCGAATCTCCCGACTTCGGAGCTCCGACGACGCCCGCCGAAGACGACGCTCAGAACTGGCAGACGTGGTGGCGGTTCCATCGCGACTCGTATCTCGAGCTCAAGGGCATTCTCGTCGCTCGCGACCCGATGACCGAAGGCGTTGCCCCGTCGACGTCGCGTTCCGCGACGGTGATCGACGCGAAACTGCGGCCGGCGTTGCAACGTGCGCTGCAGACCGCCGGCGACGCGGAGCTGGTGCGCGCGGAGTTGATCGCGTTGGCGCGCACGGAAGCGAGCTGGGGCCGCGGGGACGGACTGTCCGTCTCGGACGCCGCGTCGTTCTTCCTCACGCAGCCGAAGATCCGCGCCGTCGGTGAGGCCGCGGTGGTTGCGCTCGGCGTACGCAAGGACGCGACGTCGATCGCGCTGCTGAACGACCTCGTGCTCAATACCGCCGTCGGTCGCAGCGTGGTGGGTTCGACGGTCGTCGATTACCGCTTGCGTTCGTTCGCGGGGTATGCGCTCGGCCTGATCGGCGAAGCGAACGGCGACCTGACGACGAGGAAGCGCATCGCGCGCACCCTGATCGACGCGCTGTCGGCGGACGCGAACGCGCCCTACGACCTCCAGCTCGCGCTGCTGGTCGCGCTCGGCCTCGTGCCGCTCGAGAACTGCGCCGATACGCCGCCGGAAGGCTCCAACGAGTTCGGACACCTGTGTCGAGGGACCGAGCTGTCGTTCCTGCTCGACTTCGTGCAGGACACCAGCCGCCACCCGCGCTTGCGCGCTCAGGCGGTCGTTCCGCTCGCGCGTCTCGCTCAGGCGGCGACGCTCGAGAACTTGGATGCGATTCGCGAAGCGCTGCTCGCGCCCTTGGCGGCGGGCTCTCGCGCGCCATCGGAGGTGCGGCAGAGCGCGATCATCGGGCTCGGCTTGCTCGGCGACTCCGATCGCGACGTGCTCGACCGAGAGGTCCGCGAGGCATTGCTGCGGGAGCTCGCACGCGGGGAACGGCTCGAACGCGGTCTCGCGGCGGTCTCGCTCGCGCGCGTCGCCGGACGTTCGGGGCTAGGCGAAGACTCCGCGCACGGTCAGGCGGAGATCGAGGCCGCGTTGTTCAAGGAACTCTCTGCCGGTCGCGGCTCGGCTCGCGCGTGGGCTGCGATCGCGTTCGGCGTGCTCGAACGCGCCCTCGTGCCGCAAGGCCGCCACGTGCGAATCGACGCGGCGAAGCCGCTGCGGGCGTGGCTCTGCAGCGGACGCTCGAGCGAGGAGGTTGGAGCTGTCTGCATCGCGCTCGGACTCCTGCGCGATCCCGACGCCGTGGAGCCGCTGTGCGCGAAGGCCTCACGGGGTGACGCGCAGGTTCGCGGACACGCCGCGCTCGCACTCGGACTGATCGGCGACTCGAGCGCGCGCGAGCCCTTGACCGCCGCGTTGGCGGGCGCGTCGGGCGAGCCCGAGCTCTACCGTTCGATCGCAACCGCGCTGCGCTTGCTCGGCGTGCGCACGGTGCTCGACGAGATCGCGTCGGCGCCGCGCGTCGAGTCCGGGCCGCAAGCGAAGGCCGAGGCTGCGTTGCTGCTCGGTTCGATCGGCGACGCACGTTCGATCGACCCGCTGGTGACCTGGCTCTCGGATACCGAGGAAGCGCCGGAAGTGCGGCGCGCGGCCGCGTGGGCTCTCGGAGAACTCGCCGATCGCTCTTCGCGACCCTGGTCGAGCTCGATCTCCGTCGATCTCCACTTCGGCCTGATGTCCTCGACGCTCGCGAGCTGGGCTCGCGACGGCTCAGGGCTGCTCGAGATGCGCTGAATCCGCTCGGCGAAGCCCCCACCCGACGGCGAGTACCGCTGCGCCGAGCAGCGCGAGCACGGTCGTGCGCGCGAGAGTGCGCGCGCGTGCCCCAGATCGTTCGAGCGCGACGAGTTCGTCGGCCGTGCGGCGATAGAGGTCGGCGCTCGTCTTCCAGACGCCACGCTCGGGCGCGGGTAGCGCTCGCACCGCGCGATCGAGCGCCTCCAAGGCAGTCGCGGCGGCATCCCCGTCGCGCTGCGCGAGCGCGGCGGCAGCAGCGCGCTCGGCGAGCCACGCGTCCTCCGGTGCGAGCTCGAGTCCCGCGCGAGCCGCGAGTGCGGCTCCGACGTAGTCTCGAGCCCCGTAGTCGACCCACACGAGCGCGCGGGCGCTCTCGATGGGCTCGGCGACGCGCTCCGCGAGGGTGCGGGCCGCCGCATAGTCGCCGGCCTCGACCGCGGCCTGGACCTCGCCGAAGTCCTGCGCATCGGCGGGCGCCGTCGCGAGCGCGAACGCGACGACGGCGCTAGTGCAGCTCCGACAGCCGCGCACGGCCGAGCTCCAAGGAATCGAGTTGCAGTCGGTCGATCGGATTGTGGTCGTCGTCGAGCGGCGCGTGCTCGGGCGGCGCGAAGCGACGCCAATTCGCCGGATGCGTCGCCTTGCTCAGCAAGCCGTGCGCGTCGAGGGCGGCGACGCGCCAGCCAGCATCCGTTGGCGCGAGCCACGCGGCGTCGCGGCGAGCGAAGAGCACGACGTTGCGCGACGCAGGGATGCGCAAGGCGAGTGCGTCCGCCTCGTACGCGACGGCGACGGTCTCCGCGAGCGCGCGGACGATCGGATCGTCGCAACCGAACGCGCCGACGTTGATCGAGAGCCACCCGCCTGGTGCCAGCGCCGCGCGCGTCTCGCGGAAGAACTCGACGGTCGAGAGGTGCGCCGGGATCTCGACCTGGTTCGCGTACGCGTCGAGCACGAGCTGGTCCCACGGCCCCGGATTCGCGCGCAGCGCGGTGCGGGCGTCGACCCCGGCGAGCACGCGATGGTGCTCGTCCTCGACCAGGTCGAACCAACGCTTGCCGAGTTCGACGACCATCGGATCGATCTCGATGCCGAGGGCATCGAGTCGAACACTCTTCGGCAGCGTCGGCTCGATCACGCGGAACGCCGTCCCGGCGCCCAGTCCGAGGACGCAAAGGCGCCAGGATCCACCGGTCGCGCTCCATGCCGGCGGCAGCGCGAACGCGTCGTAGTAGTAGCCCTCGCCAAGCAGTCCGGGCTCGGTCGACCAGACCGACTGGAACGAGTCGAGCCCTTCGTTGACTTGCAAGAGCCGCGCGGGCTGCGCGCCGCTGCGATTCTCGACCACCCTCACGCGTTGGTACGGCGATTCGACGCACTCCAGCTCGACCCAGCCCTCGGCCGGCGCAGGCTCGGCGACGGTGAACCCACCGCTCGCGAGCGCGCCGAGCACGGCGAGGATCCGCGCTCCGAGTGCCTTGCGCGCGGGGCCGGATCGGAACGAAGCGAGCAGCATCGCGACGACGAGCGCCACGGAGGCACTCCAGTACGTCGCGCGCAGCCCGAGCTCGGGGACCAAGAAGTGCGGTGTCGCGAACGCGCCGACGAGCCCTCCCAGCGTCGATGCGCCGAGCACCCGGCCGCCGATGGCGCCGGCGCTCTCCTGGGAGCTCCGCTGCCATGCCTCGGCGAAGAGCGGCGACGCGGCGCCGAGCGCGACAGCGACCGGCACGAACAAGAGTCCCGTCGCCGCGAGACTCCCCCACGCGACGAGACCGAACGCTTCGTGCAGCGCAAGCCCCTCCGGCAGGAAGGCGCGGCACGCGGCCGGAGCGAGCCACGGAATCCACGCGCAGACGAGCGCCGCGAGAGCGAGCAACACCGAAAGCGCGCGCTCGGGTCGCTCGGAGCGCGCGAGCCGAGCGCCGACGACGTACCCGACCGCGAGCGAGAACAGCACGACGCCGATCACGTTCGTCCACACGGTCAGGCTCGCGCCGAAATACGGCGCGACTACTCGGACCGCGGCGAGCTCGACGATCATCGTGCTCGCGCCCGCGAGCGCCGCCGCCAGCCCTAGACGCGCGCGGACTCGGGTGTTCAAGGCGAGAGGATCAGTCCTTCGGCGGCGGCAGGTCGTAGAGCTTGGACGCGACGTAGACGCGTCCGCCGTCGCAGAGGCTGCGCTTCTTCGCGATCGCGAGGAAGTCGTCGAAGCTGCGTGCGACCTTCTCTTCGCGCTCGACGCCGTTGCAGACGACCTTGATCGGCTTGTCGAGGTCGAGCATCAGGTCGTTGAAGAACACCGTCACGCGCTTCACGCCTCGGGCGTTGATCGTCAGCTTGTTGGTCTCGCGATCGACCTCCGCGTCGATGCGCGTGCCCGGGGACGGCTCCGTCGGCTCCGCGAGCAACCAATACGCCCCGAACGGCACCGGCGCGCCGAGCACGAGGTTGATCTTCGAAGGACTCGCGTTGCGCTTGCGCTCGAGCGCCCAAGCCCACGCGTCGGCATCCTTGCCGTCCTGTTGGAGCGTGCAGTTGTCGAAGCCCGCGCCCTTCGTCTTCTCCTCCCACGCGGTGCAACCCGAACCCCCGCCGGCGAACCACGTCGGGACGTTTCGCAGATTGTCCCAGGCGGCGTCCTCGGTGTCGCCGCGTTGTCCGATCACGCCGGCAAAGTGGTGCGGATACGTGCCGGCGACGCGCAGTGCGACTTGCAGACCGGTCTCGACACCGACGAGGTACACGCGGTCGTAGTCGACGTTGTACAGGCCGGACACGCGCCCGAAGACGCGCATCGCGATGCCGATGCCGCCCACCCGACCTTCGTCGCCGGCTCGGTGCACGTTCCAGATCGACGTGTCCGCCGGCATGTCGAGCGCCACGAGGATCGCCTTCTCGTGGATCGGCGCGTCGACCCAGTTCTCGATCAGGAATTGTTTCGCGGAGTACGGCTTGCCCTCCTTCATCCCCGGGAGGAAGAGCAGGAGCGGCAGCGGCTCACCGTTCGCCTTGTAGGTCTTGGGCGTCCAGACCGCGTACGTGAGTTTGTCGGCGTCGTCGCCATCGTCGATCGCGCCGGCCGCGAGCTCGCCGGGGCGGATCCCCGACATCTTGCGTGTCTCGACGTGGTAGATCGCCTTGCCGAGGTCGTTGGTGAGCGCGAGCACCGCTTGCGTCGCGCCGGCCGGATCGTTGGCCTTCTTGGTCGCCTTGCCGATCTTGACGATCAGGTCGTTGAGCGCGGTGCGCGCCTTGGCGAGCGCCTTCGAGTCCTTCCCTTCGGCCTCGATCAGGTTGCCGATCGCGGTCCCGATGTCCTTGTGGTCCTTGTCCTTCAGGACGAGCTCGTCGCCCGCGAAGGCGGCGACGGCGGCGCAGAGAACGAAGGCCGCGGTCAGCGCGGAACGTTGGAGCTGGCGTAGATGCTTGGGCATATCGGTCTCCTAGCCGGAGCGCGTTGGGTAGTTGCAGCGCCTTACCAGCTTGTCGCTTCGGGCTCGTTCGATCCAGCCTTGGGCGGCAAGAGCGACAGGCCCCAGCCGCGGCGAGCCCAATCGCTCGCCGGATTTTCGATCAGGGCGGCGCGGAAGCCGGCGCGCGCGCGTTCGAATTCGCCCGCCGCGAGATCGAGGCGCGCGAGCACGACGGCCCCGTCGGTCGAGCCGTGCAGTACCGCGCGGCCGAGCGCGAAGCGGCCAGGTTGCTCCCAGCCGGCGCCGAGCGACGCGATCCCGCGGTGGTCCCACAGCGCGGCGAGGTCGCCCGAGTTCTCGCGGGGTGTGATCGCGAGTTGCGCCGCGAGCACGGCGTCGCACTCGTCGGCGAGCCCCGCGCGCATCGTCGTCAGCGCGAGGCTGATCGCGCTCCACGTCGCGTGCGAGCGCGCGTGCAAGTTGCGACCGATGGAGAGCGCTTCGTCGATGCGCAGGGCATCCGCCGCCGCGACCCAAACCTCGTACGCGAGCGCTGCTTGCGCGGCCGTCAGCGCGGACTCGCGCGCCGCGTCCTCGAGGGTGCCGAGCGCGGCCACGATCGCGCGGCTTCGCAGCGGCCCATTCGGAAGCACCTCGGCCGCGACCCAGGACGCTTCGCGGTCGTACGGCCAGGAGCCGGAGAGCTCCCACGCGAGCCGAGCCGGCGCCCCCGAGAGCGCGTCGAGCTTCGCGCGCACGAGCGCACCGATCGCCGTCGCGTCTCGGCCGGGCGACGACACGCGCAGCGCGGTGATCCTCGTCGTGCGATCGCGCGAGGCGGGATCGAGCGCCCCGATCGCGGCGAGTTCGCGCCAGATCGTCGCCTCTTGGGCCACCGCAAGCGGGCGCGGCTCTGGAACTCGCGCCGGCTGGACGGCGAGGAACGTGGCGAGGAGCGCGGCGATCCAGCTCAGCGCAACCACCGGACTCGTCCGTCCCCGGCCTCGGTCCGGCCGATTTCGTACACGGTCTCGCCGGCGGCTTCGAGCGCGCCGCGGACGCTCGCGACCTCCGCGCGGTCGACGAACACGACCATGCCGAGGCCCATGTTGAGCACGTGGTACGCCTCGTCGCGTTCGACGCGGCCTCCGTCGACGATCATGCGGAAGATCGGCGGCACCGGCCACGCGTCGCGATCGACCAGCGCATCGCATCCGTTGAGCACGCGCGGCACGTTGTCGACGACGCCGCCGCCTGTGATGTGCGCGAGCGCGGCGATCTTGTCCTGTTGCAGCAGCGGCCAGAGCGGCGCGAGGTACGAACGGTGGACCGCGAGCAGCGCGCGCGCGACGGTCTCTCCGCCGAGTTCCTTCGGGCGCGCGTCGAGCTCGAGCTTCAGCACGTCGAAGAGCACCTTGCGCGCGAGCGAGAAACCGTTGGTGTGCAGTCCGCTCGAGGGCAGACCGAGCAGCACCTGACCGGGCTTGACGCGTGTGCCGTCGAGGAGCTTCTTCGGATCGACGATGCCGACGATGAAGCCGACGAGGTCGAAGTCGCCGGGCGCATAGAGCCCCGGCATCTCCGCGGTCTCGCCGCCGAGCAGCGCGAGCCCGTTCTCGCGGCACGCGTCGGCGCATCCGCCGATCACCGCCGACACCATGTCGGGCTCCATCTTGCCGACGCCGACGTAGTCCATGAAGAAGAGCGGCTTCGCGCCCTGCACCAGGATGTCGTTGATGCAGTGATGGACGATGTCGCGTCCGATCGTGTCGAACACGCGCGCCTTCTTCGCGACGTCGAGCTTGGTGCCGACGCCGTCCGCGCTCGCGACGAGCATCCCGGAGCCGACGCCCGCGCGCGCGAGGTCGAACAGCCCTCCGAACGCGCCGATGTCCCCCACCACACCCGGCGTGAAGGTCTTGCGGATCGCGGCGGTCGCGCGATCGACCGCGTCGTACTTCTTCTCGATGTCGACGCCGGAAGCGGCGTAGGTCACGCCTTCGGGGCTCTTGCTCATGGTCTCGGGCTTCGTGGACGGTCGTAGGACTCTGCTGTCGTGTCGCAGGCGATCGAGGATGCGCTCGCGGTTCTCGAAACCGATCGCGTCGGGCTCCGCGGGCAGCGCGTCGAGCGCGAACCAGCGCACCTCGAGGGCATCGTCGCCGGCGCGCAGCGTACCGCCTCGGACGCGGCACAGGTAGACCGCGAGGTTGGCCGGCTTGCGGATCGGATCGCGTACGAAGAGCAGATCGAAGAGCACATAGGGCTCGACCTCGACACCGGTCTCCTCGAAGACCTCGCGCACGACCGTTTCGGCGGGCGTTTCGTCGATCTCCTGGTAGCCCGCGGGCAACGCCCACTTGCCTCGGAACGGTTCGATCGCTCGGCGAACGAGCAGCACGCGGCCCTGGTCGTCGACCACGCACCCCGCGGCGGCGCTCGCCGGGTTCTGGTAGAGCACGAATCGGCAGCGCGAGCAGCGCAATCGCTCCCGGCCTTCGATTCGCTCCGACTGCAGCGTTGCCCCGCATTGCGGGCAATGTGTGGCCTGGAGGGATCCCACGCGTGGCGGCTCGTCCCGGGCGGCGCGTGCGCGCCATTCTCCCGAAGGCGTCCGAGGCTACACTGGGGCCGCCCGACACGCCAGCACGGCTGCGCGCGGGCTGACTCCGCCCGCATGAAGCCCCTGTTGGTCCTCGGAAGCACCGGTTCGATCGGAACCCAGGCTCTCGACGTGGTCCGCTCGCAACCCGGGCTGTTCCGCGTCGAAGGTCTGGCCGCCGGCAGCTCTTGGCAACAGCTCGAAGCGCAGGTGCGCGAATTCCGACCGCGCTTCGTCGCGCTCGGCGATGCGGCGGCCGCGGTCGAGCTCGCTCCCCGCCTCCCGCGCGACGTCGCGTTGCTCATCGGGCCCGATTCCGCCGCCGAGCTCGCGCGCATCGCGTCGTACGACACCGCGGTGCACGGCATCGTCGGCGGCGCGGGGCTCGCGCCGTCGGTCGCGGTGCTGCTGCGCGGCAAGAAGCTCGCGCTCGCGAACAAGGAAAGCCTGGTGATGGCGGGTTCGATCCTGACCGAACTCGCGCGCGAGCACGGCGGCACGATCCTGCCGGTCGACAGCGAGCTCTGCGCGATCTACCAATGCTTGCGCGGTGAGGACGTCGGCCGCGTGCGTCGCGTCCACCTGACCGCGAGCGGCGGACCGTTCCGCGATCTCGAGCCCGCGGAGCTCTTCGCGGTCACGCCCGAGATGGCGCTCAAGCATCCGAACTGGTCGATGGGCCCGCGGATCACCGTCGGTTCCGCGACGCTGATGAACAAGGCGCTCGAGGTGCTCGAAGCGCACCACCTCTTCGGGCTCGCGGCCGAGCAGATCCACGTCGTCATCCATCGCCAATCGGTGATCCACTCGATGGTCGAGTTCGTCGACGGGTCGGTGATGGCGCAGCTTGGACCGCCGGACATGCGCGGGCCGCTGCACTTTTGCATGCACGATCCCGAGCGCGCGCCATCGAGCCTGGTGGGCTTCGATCTCGGACTCTTCCGCCAACTGACGTTCGAGGAACCCGATCCCGAGCTCTTCCCGTCGCTCGCGTTGGGCTTCCGTGCGCTCGAACGCGGCGGCGACTCCGGTGCGGTGCTCAACGCGGCCGATGAGATCGCCGTGAAGGCGTTCCTCGCGCGCGACCTGCCTTTCCGCGAGATCGAGCGCGTCAATCGAGCCGTGCTCGACGCGCGTGGTCGCGCCTGCTCGACGCTCGACGGTGTTTTCCTCGCGGATCGCGAGGCCCGCGAGCTCGCGCGTTCCCAAATCGCCCTCCACGCGGCGGGCTAGCAAAGGTCGAACTTGGACGCGCTGCGCTGGATACAAGTCGCCGTCGGCATCGGGCTCGTGATCTTCGTTCACGAACTCGGCCACTTCATCGCCGCGCGCTGGTGCAAGGTGCGCGTCGACTGCTTCAGCCTCGGCTTCGGTCCGCGCATCTTCGGATGGCGGCGCGGCACGACGCTGTACCAGATCGCGGCGGTGCCGCTCGGCGGCTACGTGAAGATGGCAGGCGAGGAGAGCGAAGGCGGACCGATCCAGCCCGACGACTTGCGCGCCAAGTCGGTCGGTCAGCGCTTCTTCATCTTCTCCGGCGGCGTTCTGATGAACGTCCTCTTCGGCCTGGTCGTGTTCCCGATCGTGCTGTTCTGGGGTGTTCCGTTCAGCAGTCCGGTGATCGGCGAGGCGTACCCCGGCGGGCCCGCGTGGCACGCACGGATCCAGCCCGGCACGCGCGTGCTCGAGGTCAACGGCGAGCCGGTGATCAGCTTCATGTTCATCGGCAACGAGGTCGCGCTCGGCGATCGCTCGGCGGTGCGCCTGAAGGTGCTCGATCCCGGCGCGACGACGCCGCGCGAGGTGACGCTCGAACCGCGTTACCTCGAGGCGCAAGGCTTCCTCTCGATCGAGGTCGCGCCCGGCAAGGATCCGATGCTCGCGCTCGAGGTCGATCCCAAAGGTCCGGCGGTGAACGCGGGCTTGGTCGACGGCGACCGGCTGGTCGGCGTGGTCGGCGGGCTCGCGGGCTTGCCGGTGCTGCGCCAGCTCGAGCTCGCATTGCAGTCGGGAGCGTCGCTGACCCTCGAGGTCGAGCGCGAGGGCGCGCGCCGCGAGGTCACGCTCGAATCGCGCCCGACGCCGGTCGAAGGCGCGCGCGTCTTCGGCATCACCGCACCGCGCAACCGCGTGAGGGACCTGCGGACGAACCCGGACCTCGCCGAGCTCGGGCTCGCGAAGGACGACCGCATCGTGTCGGTCGGCGGCGTGCCGTTGCTGCGCGACGGCGACCTCGAGCGCGCGCTCGCGGACACCGAGCGGCCGACGGCGTGGCGCGTGCGCCGCCAGGGCCGCACGTTCGAGAACGAACTCGCGGCGCTCCCGCTCGAACGAGCGCTCGCGTTGCTCGACGACCTCGCGCTCGAGTACGACCGCGAGAGCACCGAGGTCGTGCTGACGCCGGGCGCGCCCGCGGCGAAAGCGGGTCTGCGCGACGGCGACCGCGTGGTGCGACTCGACGACGTCGCGGTCGACACGTGGACCACGTTGTTCGACATCACCAAGGAGGCGGCGAAGCGCGAGGCGAGCCTGCGCTTCACGGTCGAGCGTGCGAGCGCCGTCGGCGCGACGAACGAGTTCGTCACGCTCGACGTCGACGCCGGCGCGTGGAGTCCGCCGTACTGGGGCTTCGACCTGCGCGACGACAACTACGTGTATCGCGCGCCGAGCCTCTCCGCGGCGCTCGAGACCGGGATGAAGAGCTCGTGGCAGTCGCTGGTCGACGCGTGGCGCACGCTGACGCGCATCGCGCGCGGCGACGTGTCGAGCAAGAACATCGGCGGGATCATCATGATCAGCCAGGTGTCCTACAGCTTCTCGACCGAAGGCCTCGCGAAGCTCTTCTTCTTCCTCTGCATGCTGAGCATGAACCTCGCGTTCCTCAACGTGCTGCCGATCCCGGTGCTCGACGGCGGACACCTCTTCTTCCTGTTGATCGAGCGCATCAAGGGCTCGCCGGTCAGCGAGCGCGTGCAGGGCTACAGCCAGATCGTCGGGTTGGTGCTGATCGTCAGCTTGATGATCTACGTCACGTACAACGATCTGATGCGCTGGGTCTTCAACGCGTGAACTTCGTCGCGTGGGGACGGCTGCTGCGGCTGTCGCTCCTGCCGACTGCGCTCGCCGACATCGCCGCGGGCGCGGTGTGGGCGCAGGGCGGCTACCGGCTGTCGGGGCTCGGCATCTGCATGCTGATGCTCGCGTCGCTGTGCGTGTACCACGGCGGCATGGCGCTCAACGATTGGGCGGATCGGCACGACGACGCGCGCACGCGGCCCGGCCGGCCGCTCCCGAGCGGCGCGGTTTCGCCGCGCGCGGCGCTCGCGGTCGGAGTCGCGCTGCTCGTGCTCGCTCCGCTGCTCGCGTTCCGAGTCGATCGGCTGTGCGGGTTCGCGATCCTCGGCGTCAGCGTGTGCGCGGCGGCGTACGACTTCATCGGTCGCGGCGCGTGGCTCGGGCCGTCGTTGCTCGCGCTTTGTCGAGCCGGCAACCTCGGCGCCGGCGTGCTACTCGGCGTGCGCTACGGCGAGACGTTGGTCGGCGGAGACGTCGTGCTGCAGCCGAAGCTCGCGTTCCTGCCGCTCGCGTACGGCGCGTTCGTCTTCGCGGTTTCGCGCGTCGGTCGGCTCGAGGACGTCGAGACGCCGCTCGGCCGACGGCCTGTGCCTTGGATCGTCGTCGGAGTCGCGCTGCTCGCGAGTCCGTTGCTCGTGCCAGTCGCGGACGTCGGGCCCACGTGGTACTCCAGCTGGGATCTCGTGCTCGAGGACGGCGACTGGCCGCTTGCGACGTGGCAAGTCCGCACGCTCGTCGTAGGGCTGCTCGCGTGGGCCGCGTGGGCGCCGCTGCGGCTCGCCTTCACGGTGCGCACGTGGACCGGCGCGCTCGCGACGCAGGCGACCGGCATGCTGCTGCGCCGACTGCTCGTCTTCACCGCGGCCGTCGCGATCTCGCGTGGCTCCATCGACGGGCTCTGCATAGGTGGAGCGATCCTGTGCGGATACCCGCTCGCGTTCGCGTTGCGGCGCGTCTTTCCGCCGTCGTGAGCGAGCGCTAGAGCGACTTCACGCGCTCGGCGAGCCACGCGAGTGCTTGCTCGCGCGTGGTCACGCTTCCGTCGAGTTGCGCGTCCTCCAGAGCGGCGAGCGTCGCGCCGAAGCGAGCGTCGCGCGGCACTCCGGCGCGCGCGAGGTCGTCGGGGCTGCACAGCGGCTTGGGATGGAGCTCGTCGGCGCCGAGCGCGCGTTTCCAAGCGCCGAGCGCGTCGAGCGGCTCGCGCGCGCGGCCGAGCGCGATCCGGAACGCGACCGCGACGCGCAGCGCATCGTCGGCGAGCGGTTCGCGCAGCGTGCGCGCCTTGCGCGAGCGCGGAGCTGCCTCGCTCGCGGCGAGGCTCTCGAACTCGCGCCTCAGCCGCCAGAGCCCTTCGACCGTCCGCCGCAGCTCGCGCGACGGCCGCAGGCGCTCGAGCGCGGCTTCGGCGGTGCTCGCGGGCCCGGTTGCAGAGCTCGAGGGCGCGTTGGAGCTCCGATGCAGTCCGGCCAACCCACGGGACCCCGCCGAGCGGGCCGAACCACCGTGCTCGCCGGGCTGGGCGAGAGCGGTCGGATCGGAGGTCTCGGAAGGACCCGAATGCCCCGTCGGATCCGGATCGAGCAGCACCGCCAGCCCGAGCGCGACGCCGGGCGCGGGCTCGAGCACCTCGAGCGCCGCCGCGCGGATCGCCTGGGCGCTCTCGGGCGCTAGCTCGGGGCCGTGCAAGCCGCCTTGGCCGGGCAGCAAGAGCTCCAACAGCCCCGCGCCGCGCAGCAGCTCGACCGCGCGCGGACCGCCCGGCGCGGCGAACATCCGCTCGAACTCGACCAACGCGCGCTCGACGCTGACGCCGACCAACGCGGCGTGCGACGCGCGCGCCGCCTCCCACGTCGCCGGCTCGATCTCGAGCCTGAGCGCCGCCGCGAACCGTGCCATGCGCACCAGGCGCAACCCGTCCTCGCGGAAGCGCTCGCGCGGCTCCCCCACCGTCCGCAGCACGCCTCGCTCGAGATCGGCGAGCCCGCCGGTCGGATCCGCGACCTCGTCGGTCAACGGATCGAGGTAGAGCGCGTTGCAGGTGAAGTCGCGGCGCGCTGCGTCCTCCTCCAGCGTCCGTCCGAACGCGATCGACGTCGGCCGGCGCGAATCCGCGTAACCGGTCTCGGAGCGAAACGTCGTGTGCTCGACCTCGACGCCGTCGACCAAGAGCTGCAGCGTGCCGAACGCGCGGCCGAGCGGAACGACGTGCTCGAAGAGCGGCTCGACTTCGTCGGGCGTCGCCGCCGACGTCATGTCGACGTCTTCGGGCGCGCGGCCGAGCGCGAGGTCGCGCACCGATCCGCCGACGATCCACGCGCGGTGGCCGGAGTTCGCGAGTCGCCGCGCGACCGAGCGCGCGACTTCCGCGAGAGCGATCGGGCACTGCGCGATCGAAGGACGACGCATCGCTTGAAGCGTAGCACAGCGGACTCCACAATCGCGTGCGATGTCCGCCGAGGAAGTCGCACGCCGTTCGCCGTCTTGGTGGCGCTACCTGACGCTCGTCGCGATCGCCGCGGTCGTCGTCGTGATCTCGTTGCCGCGCTTGCGCGAGTTCGCGCTGCGCGAGAACGAGAACGACGCGCGCGTGCTGCTCGGTAGGCTCGCGTCGACGCTCGAAGTCCACGCCGCCGAACGTCCGGCGCAGGTCGCCGACCTGGTCGCCGCGGGCGACGGGCTCGCGCAATGGATGACCGACGCCGAGTACCTCGACGACGGCAGGTTGCTGCGCCGCCACGGCTACCTCTTCGACGTGGTGCGGGGCCCCGGCGAGTGTTTGGCGGTGCGCGCGTGGCCGTGGCGCGCCGGCCGCACCGGTTCGCGCGTGTTCGTCGATTTCGTCGGCGCCGCGCCGCTCGTGCATCCGAACGCCGGCGCGCGTTGGTCGGGACCGACCGGCGCTCCAGAGCTCGCGACGCTCGACGCCGACGCCGGTTGGCGCGACGCTGCGCTCGCGAACGAGTGACGCGTCAGCCGCGCTTCTGCGACGGATAGCTGCGCCACAGCAGCGCCTGGAGCGCGCGCCGTGCCGCGGGTTCCTCGACGCGCAGCGTCACGCGCTTCAACACCGGCGCGACCCGAGCGACCGGGCCGAGCGTCACCAGGCGTTCCGCGGCGTAGACGATCTCGTGCGAAGCGAGCGTGTCGCCTTGGACGAGCTCGAGCAGCGCGGCACGCGAACCTTCGACCGCGGGAGCCGCCAGACCTTCGAGCAGATCGAGCCGACGGCGCGGATCGCGTTCGCCCGCGAGCTCGGCGAGGAACACCGCGGTGCCCGCCGCGCCGGTGTTCGCGGCCTGGAGGCAGAGCCAGCGATGCGGTTCGAACGTCTGGATGCGATCGGTCTCGACGCGCGCGCGTTCGAGCAGGAAGCGCGCGGCGCGTTCGAGCGGCACCTGACCGATCGACTGCAAGAGCTGCGCGCGCTCCCCCGCGGGTTGAGCTGCCTCGCGCTCGTGGCGCGCGAGCAGGCGATCGAGCACGCGCTCCGCGAACGCCAAGTCGCCCGACAGCGAGCGGCGCAGCGCGCGCATCGTCACCGTCAGGTCGAGCGCGTTCGCGGTGTCGAGCGTCGCGAGCGCGCGGTCGTAGGCTCGCTCGTCGCGGCGCGCGACGAGCGCGTCGAGAGCGACGAAGCGCAACTCGTCGCACGCATCGGCGGTCGCTTGGTGCAGCACGCCGCGGGTGCGCGGCTCGTCCGGCGCGAGCGCGAACTCGCGCAACGCCATCGCGCGCAGCTCGCAGTTCGTCTCGGTCGCGAGCACCGCCTCGAGCTCGTCGAGCATGCGTCCGGCGGTCAGAGCGGCGATCGCGAGCGTGCGCCGCTCCGGCGCGTCGCTCGTGCGCTCGGCGCGCAGGAACTCGCGCGACTCCGAGTCTCCGGCGCGCGCCGCGGCGACCGCGAGGTACGGCCGCACGAGCGGCGGCGCCTCGCGCTGGAGCGCGCGGCACGCCTCGACCGTCGCGGGGGCGGTCGCCGCCGCGAGATACGGCGCGAACTCGGGCCAGAGCTCCCGCAGCAGGCCGCGTTGCATCCATTCGACGTACTGCGCCTCGGCGCGGACGGGATCGAGGTCGTGCAGCACCAGCGCGCATTCGCGGATCGTCGTGGCGCCCGCGCGGTCGAGCGCGACGAGCACGAGGTCGAAGTCCTCGGCACGGCCTTGCCCCGGCTCCGGCGCCTCCGGCGTCCCGCGTCGGCGCAGCATGCGCAGCGCGATCGCGCGCAGCTCCTCGCGCGGCGATTCCAGCGTGCGCACGACGAGTTCGTGCGCGCCGGGCTCCTTCGAGAGCGACACGACATCGAGCGCGTTGCGCACCCAGCCTTCGAGCATCGGATCGTCGCCGTGCGCGTCCAGGATCCGACGCGCGACAGCGAGCCCAGGTTCGCCCGCTTGCGCGAGCTCGAGGCGCGCGCGCCGCAGCGGATCGAGCTGACCGCGCAGCAGCGTCTCCTCGAGGATCGCGATCGGATCGGACGTGTCGACGTCGTAGTGTCCGTCGCGGTCGCTCGGCGCGAAGAGCGGCGCGAGCCGCGGATCGCTCGCAGGATCGAGCGAGCCGACTGCGGCCGCCGGGGCGGACGGCTCGGACGAATCGCAGGCCGCGAGGGCCGTCGACAGTGCGACCGCGCACAGCGCGCGTGCGAAAGGCAACCGAGGCGTTCTGGCGTTGTGGGGTCGGCGCGTCACTTGGCTCGGGGCCCGACCTCGGTCAAACCCTGTGCCTTGGTGAGCGCGGCGGTCGCTTTCACGAACTCCGCGCGCGCGCGCTTCTCGGAGGACAGCGCCTCGGCGAGCTTCTGCTGGAACTCGAGGACTTGGAAGGTCGTCGACAGTCCCTCGCGATAGCGGGCTTCCTCGGCTTCGAGCTGACGGCGCGCGAGCTCGAGGCTCTTCGTCGCCGCGCGCACGGCTTCGGCCTGATACTCGACTTGGCGGACCGCGTTGCGGACCTCGGTCGTGATCGAGAGCTCGACGCGGTCGGCTTCGAGGTGCGAGCGGATGACGAGCGCGCGGGCGCTGCGTTCCGCGTTCTTCGCGGTGCGATTGAAGATCGGCAGCGAGAACGAGAGCGCGGCCTGGCTGGTCGGGAACTCCCAGCTCGTCGCGCTGTCGAACGCCTCCGACGAATCGCTGTCGAAGCCGCGCGCGGACGAGGACAGCGTCAAGTCGAGCGTCGGCTGGCGTTCGTTGCCGGCGCGCTGGAGGTCGATCTCCGCGCGTTGGATCGCGAGCCGCTGCGAGCGCATCTCGGCGCGCTCCTCCAGCGCGACCGAGAGCGCCGCTTGCCACGGCACGACCGTGTATCGCACGTCGGTGGGCAACGGCGTGATCGGATCGATCTCGATCTCCCAGCGTCCGAAGTCGTTGGCGAAGAGCGACGCCTTCAGCCGGTCGGCGGCGGTCTTGACGTCGACTTGCGATTGCAGGCGCTCCTGCTCGCGCACCGCGACGTTCGCCTGGGCCTGCAGCACGTCGACCTCGGTGCCGACGCCCGCGTCGAGGCGGCGTTGGTTCTGGTCGAGCTGTTGACGGCCGAGTTCGAGCGTCGTGTGGGCGACCTTGCCCTGCTCGAGCGCCGCGACCAAATCCCAGTACGAGTTCTGGACGGTGAGCAGGAGCTCTTGGCGGGTCTGACGCTGGTGCTCGCGCGCTTGGTTCCACGCGAGCTCGTTCTGGCGCTGACGGCTGGTCGCGTAGCTCCTCCACGCGCCACGCAGCAACGGCTGCGTGTAGGACAGCGTCCACAAGTCGGTCGTCGAGACCTCGGCGAGCTGCGCGGAGCTGTTCGAGCGACTGTTGTTGGTGTCGAACTCGAGCGACAGCGTCCCGCCGCTGGTCAGCGGGAAGTCGAGCCCGGTGTTGAAGTTTTGCGTGTCCTCTTCGATCACCGACGAGTTGCCGCCGCCCTGGAAGACGTTCGACGCCTCGAACTCGCTGTCGGACACCGAGCCGGTCGCCGTCCACACGGGATCGAACGAGCCCCAACTCCCGGCGAAGTCGAAGCGCGCGACGTCGACCGCGGTTTCCTCGATCGCGAGTCCGAGGTCGGCTTCGAGCGCGATGCGCAGCGCGTCGTCGAGCGACAGCGCGAGCACCGGGCGCGGCTCGGTCGCTTGCGCGGCGGGTGCTGCGGCCGGCGCCTGGGCCTCCGTTGCGGGCGCCGCCGTCGGAGTCTGGGCCTGCGCGGCGGGCTCGGTCGCGGGAGTTTGAGAGTAGAGCGAAGCAACCGGCGCGAACATGCACGCCGTGAAGGAGACGAAAGCACGCTTCATGGGCGCCAGAGCCTACTCGACGCCGGGGAGCGGAGCCAGGCGCCCCGCGGCGGGTTCGGAGCTCAACGCGCCCGCGTCGCCGGACCGCCGAAGGCGAGCCACGCTCGCACGGTCGGATCGTCTTGCGACGACGCGGCCGCGACCGCGGTCGTCAGCGCGCGGAACCACGCGTCGTCGAACGGCGCCGCGTCGGCCGCGCGCGAGCCGCTCGGCGCGTCGGCAAGGATTCCGTAACGCCTCGCGCGCTCGACGGTCAGGCGCGCGAGCTCGGCCTCCGGTCGACGGCTCGCCGCGAGGCTGCGGCAGGTCGAGAGCAGGTACGCGAGCTCGCCGCCGGCGCGTGCGTCGCGCACGAAGTCGTCGAGCAGGATGTCGGCCCACAACACCGCTTCGATTCCGGAAACGGACGTGCCCGGCGCGCGCACTCCGCAGGTTTCTCCGCGCCAGCGCTCGACGCGGCAAGCGAGCAACTCGCCCGGCCGACGCACGGCCGACGTGCGCTCGAAGAGCGGCGAGCGCAGCGCGCGATCGAGCGTCAGTCGATCGCGCGCGAGCGCGTTCTCGACCTCGAGCTCGGTGACGCGGCGCGCGTCGGCGAGCGCGGGCGCGTTCGGTGCTGGGCTCGGTCCGATGCTCGGCCCGCTGCTCGGCCCGAGGCGGATTTCGGCGACTTGGATCGAAGCCCGCGGTTCGGGCGGCGGCGCTTCGACCACGGGGTCGCCGCCGGGCGCGCGCGTCGAGAGCGCCCACCACGCGACCACCGGCAACGCGAGGAGCTGCAAACCCGCCGCGACCGCGAGCCAACGCAACCCGGCGGATTCGGCGAGCCGTCGGCGCGCGAACTGCGTCCAAAGCCGAGCCGTGCCGCGCCAAGAGAGATCCTCGCGCGTGGTCGCGGCGAGCGTGCGCTCGATCAATCGCCGCACGCGAGCGGCGCCGGGGTCCGCTTCGAACGCGGCGCGCAGCGCTTCGAGCTGCGCGAGCTCGCGCACGCTGCGCTCGAGCTCCGCGCGGCAGGTCGCGCAACTTTGCGCCGCACGGCGGCGCGGATCGCCGACGGGCGCGAGCGCGAGCTCCAGCGCCGTCTCGGGATCGACGTGGAGGTGACTCATGCCGCGCCTCCGCCGCCCCGCGATTCGCCGCGCGACTTGTCGGGCGCCTCGCCGCGCGAAGCGTCGGGCGATTCGTCGGGCGCGAGCAGCTCGCGCAGCTTGCGCACCGCGTGGAAGACGCGCGACTTCACGGTGCCGAGCGGGATGCCGAGCCGCTCGGCGATCTCCGGATAGGGCCGACCGCGGAGCACGGCGAGTTCGAACACCCAGCGGTGGCTCTCGGGCAGCCGCGCGAGCGCCGCGCGGGCTCGTTCGCTCTCTTCGAGCAGTTCGAGATCGCGCGGGCCGGGCGCGAGCTCGTCCACGACGTCGAGTTCGTCGAGCGGCTCGTCGTGCGCGACCTGCGGCCTCGAAGCGCGTCGTCGGCCGGCGTCGATCCAGGCGTTGCGCGCGATCCGAAGTGCGTAGGCGCCGAACGCGTCGCGCGCCTCGTACTCGGCTGAGAAACGGTAGAGGCGCAGGAAGACCTCTTGGGTCAGATCCTCGGCCTCGGCGCCGTCCGCGCCGAGCCGCTCGAAGAACCCGATGAAGGTGGCCGCTTCCAAACGTACGAACTCCTCGAAGGGCCGCGGGTCACCGCGTCGCAACGCCGCGAGCGGGTCTCGCTCGCCGTCCCACGCGCCCTTCAACGCACGCCTCCAACGCGGGCGTTCGCGCGCGGTTCAATCGCCGCGCGCATCCTCGGCCGCCTGCTCGCCGCCGCGGTCGAGCGCATCGAGCTGCGCGAGCCAGCCGCGCGCCCGCTCGGAAAGCGTTTCGCCGCCGAGCACCGAGATCCGCACGGTGCGGCCGCCGTCGCGGCGATGCGCGAGCTCGACGTGCAGGCGTTCGCGCGGGAGGTGCTCGGCGACGCGCTCGGCCCATTCGACCGCCGCGACGCCGCCCGCCTCGAGCCACTCGGCTCCCCCACCGGCCAAGAAGGCTTCCTCGCGGCCCTGCATCCACGCGTCGAAGTGGTAGAGCGGGAGGCGGCCGCGGTACTCGTGCATCAATGTGTACGTCGGGCTCGCGACCGGATCGACCGAGTCCAGGCCGCGCGCCAGGCCGCGCACGAAGCACGTCTTGCCGGCGCCGAGCTCGCCGTCGAGCGCGAGCACGGTTCCGGGCTCGAGTCCGCGAGCGAGGTGCTCGGCGAGGCGCTCGGTGGCTTGCGGATCGCGCGTGACGAACTCGCGCGAGCGGCGCGACAGCTCAGCCGCCATGCACGTAGCCTCCGCGGCCGTGCCAACGCACGAGTTCGCTCTCGCGCTCGCTCGCCGGGAGCCACAAGCCCGCGCCGCGGCGCACGCGACCGATCACGCGCGCGTCGGGCAGACGCTCGCCCAGTTCCGGTTCGAGCGCCGCGAAGAGCTTCTTCGACAGCGTTGCGAGCAGCTCGTAGTCCTCGCCGTCGTGCAGCGCGTGCTCGAACGCCGAGCGACCCGACTTGCGCGCGAGACGGCGCGCGTCGGAATGGATCGGCACCCGCTCGAGGTCGATGCGGACGCTGGAAGCTCGCGCGAGGCGCGCGAGATCGCGCGCGAGCCCGTCGGTGACGTCCATCAGCGCGCGCGCGCCGTTGCGAGCGAGCCAGAGCCCCGCGTCGACCCGAGGCTCGAACGTCAGGTGCCGACCGAGCAGGCTGCCGCCGACCGGACCGGTGACCAGCACGACGTCCCCCGCGCGCGCTCGCTCGCGCCCGACCGGCGCGCCTTGTCCGTCGCCGAGCGCGGTGACGACCAACGTGTTGCGCCCGCGTCGCTGTGCGAGATCGCCGCCGACCAGCTCCGCGCCGTGGAGTCGCGCTTCGCGTTGAACCGCGCGGATCGCGCGACGGATCCACGCTTCGTCGGTCGCCGGATCGAGCGCCATCGCGAGCACCAGCGCGACCGGTCGCGCCGCGGACGCCGCGAGGTCGGAGAGCGCGCGCGCCGCGGCCTTGCGACCGACGAGCTCCGCCTCGGTGCCGACCGCGCAGTGCACGCCCTCGATCGTCTGGTCGACGCAGATCACCGGACGCCGGAGCGCGCCCGAGAGCTTCGCGGCGTCGCTCCCGAACGCGCCCGAGAGACCGCGCGGAGCGAGCTCGCGCGAGAGCCAACGATGCACCCGATCCTCGTTCCAGGTCACGCGAAGATGCTAGCGATCGGGAGCGCGCCGCACCCTACTTCCCGAGCGCCGCGAGCAAGCTCGCGACCGCGCGCGCCGGATCGGCGGCGTCGAAGATCCCCGCCCGCACCGCGACGCCCTGCACGCCGGTCGCGAGCACGTCGCGCACACGGTCCGGCCGGATCCCGCCGAGCGCCCACGTCGGGCGCGTCGTCCGGCCCTTGGCGCGGACCAGGCCGGCGAGGCCGATCGGCTCGACCAGCCCGCGCTTCGAGGGCGTGTCGAACACCGGCCCGTGGAACAGGTAGTCGGCGTCGGCCCACGCGCGCGCATTGTCGTCGGCGTGCGTCGAGAGTCCGAGCGCGAGCTTGGGGTCGAGCCACGTGCGCAGCACCGCGGGCGCGAGCGAGCGGAAGCCGACGTGCGCCGCGTCCGCGCCGAGCGGCAGCGCGAGATGCGCGCGGTCGTGGACCGCGAGCCACGCGCCGGCGAACTTCGCCCGCAGACGCCGCGCGAGCTCGACGTACGCGTGCTCGTCGAGCGCCGGCTCGCGCAGCACGATCCCGGCGAGACCCGCCGCGCGCGCGCGCGACGCCGCGGCGAGGAACCGCTCGACCGTCGCGCGCCCGAGATCGCCGGGCGAGAGAGCCAAGAGCGGAGGCGGCAGCACCGGCGCGGTGCTCATTCGACTTCGACGAGGTGCCCGAGGTCGCGCAGCAGCGCGTGCAGGCGCCGGATGCTGAAGCGCGCGGAGAGCTGCACGTGCTTCTCGTCGATCTCGGCCTTGACGTGCGCCTTGACCGCGGGATCGTGCGCGAAGTGGCGCAGCGCTTCGGGGTTCTCGCAGCGCACGACGTGCGCCTGGTCGAGGAAGAGCACGCCTGCGCGGCTCGCCCAGTCGCGGATCGAGAACAGCACGTTCTGCGGCACCGGCGTGCGCGAGTGGTCCTTCAACGTCGCGAGGATCCGCGAGAGCTGCAACGACTCGGAGAGCGCGCGTTGCACGCTCTTCTCGCTGACGCGGAAGTGCAGCGTCGACGCGACTTTCTCGCGCGCGCAGAAGCGATCGAGCTCGTGGATGAGCTCGTCGTCGTCGCCGGTCGGGAACAGCACGACCTCGAAGTCCGGGGTGACGATCAGGCTGCCGATCGCGGGCCCGTTCGCGGGTGCGCCGTCGACGACGCCGAGCAATCGCGCGCCGGTCTTCGTCAGCCTCATCGCGACCGGCCGATGAGCGGAGTCGTAGCCGAGGTCGACGAGCCCGAGCACGTAGAGCCGCGTGCGGATCCAGCGCGCGACGTTCCACGCGAGGCGCTGCAGGTCCTCCATCGGCGCGTAGTCCGGCGAGTGCGCGCGCGCGGCGAAGTAGTCCTCCACCGCGAGCTGATCGAGGTTCGAGAGGTACGTGTTGCGCGCGAGGAACGGCAGGTACATCAGGTCGTACCACGTGCCCGCTTCGACGCGCTTCAGGAGCCGCAGGAGGATCCTGCGCATCCGCATCTGGTGGAAGTGATCCATCCCGTGCTCGCGCTCCTCGACCGTGTATTCGACGAGGTGCGAGAGCTTCTGGTCGAGGCTCTTGACCTCCCAGTGCCGGCCTTCGCTGGTCAGCGCGAACGTGCGCTCGCCGGTCGACTCGATCAACCCCGCGGCGCGCGCGAAGTGGAAGATGAACGCGAGCACTTCCTCGCGCGATTGCTCCGGGCCGGGGTTCGGGATCAGCTCGGAGAGGATCCGCTTCTCGGTCGTCTTGAAGATCTCGCCGCGCACGGTGAAGCGCACGTCGTGCTCGAGGATGTAGCCGACGAAGCGCGAGATGTTCGAGACCAGGTCGACGCCCTGCGCGGATTCGGTGTGCGGCCGATCGGGGTCGCCCGGCACCGCGACGCGCTTGTAGTACGCGAGCGCGACTTCGTTGAAGATGATCAACACCTCGTCGGCGTGCTGGATGCCGTAGCGCGAGAGCTCGATGCGCTCGACGCTGCCGATCAGCGACTCCTCGAGGAGGTGCTTCCACT
The DNA here is from genome assembly GCA_016220085.1 of Planctomycetota bacterium. Taxonomy (GTDB): domain Bacteria; phylum Planctomycetota; class UBA1135; order UBA1135; genus JACRIN01. The sequence goes on along the minus strand of JACRIN010000015.1, from coordinate 24,914 downwards.
TGCGGCTGTCCCACGCGCCGACGCCGCTGTCCATCCGCTCGAAGATCGCGCGCGGGAGCAGGCCGCCGAACTGCAGGATCGCTTTCTCGACCAGCTCCTTCGTGCCCGCTGGCAGGCGTTCGATCCGCGCGATGCACGCCGTCTCGTTGGCGTACATCTTGTACATCTCGCGCAGCCGGGTCTGCGTCGCACGCTTCTGCGTCTCCTTCTGGTCGTACATCCGATCCAGGAACCCGCGCAGCGTCAGCGCGTCGAAGAGCCCTCGCCGCTTCTGGCGCTCGCGGCGCAGCAACCCGTCGCCGATCTCCTCGGGGATCGCGAAGACGCGCGAGCCGGTGGTCTTGATGCGCGCGTCCTTGCTCTCGACGAGGAACGCGTGGCGCACGAGCGCGCCGATCGCGTTCTCGAGGTCGTACGCCGCGAGGTACGAGAGCGTCTTGTGCGCGCCGAGCTCCTCGAACGTCCGCGCGTAGGTCGCTTGCTCGAGGTGCAGCGAGAGGATCTGGAGCTGGCGCCGACCGAGTGCGTGCGCGCGCGCCTCGACGAGCTCGGGGTCGTTCATCCAAACCGCGAGCTGGCGCCGGAGCTCGCGCGGCTCGGGCGGCGGCACGAGCGAGGCGGGTCCGCCCCAGAAGCGGTAGAGCTCCTCGAGCTCGGCGCGCGAGCGCGTCTCGAGCAAACCGTCGACTCGCGGGCGCGTCGAGCCGTTCTTAGTGCTGTCGGCCGCGGCCGGATCCGGATCGCGCCCGTGGAATCCCGGTCGTGTGTCGCGCTCGTCGAACCTCACGCCTTTTCCTCCTTGCCGGCCGGCTTGACGACCAGCGGTGAGAGCTCGCCGGCTTCGATGATCTCGTACGAGTAACCCTGCTCGGTCAGGAAGAGCTGGCGCTTCTCGGAGAACTCCTGGTCGCGCGAACCCAGCGTGACGATCGAGTAGAACGCCGCGGCCGAGCCGTCGGACTTCGGCCGCAGGATCCGACCGAGGCGCTGCGCTTCTTCCTGTCGCGAGCCGAAAGTGCCGGAGATCTGGATCGCCACGTTGGCCTCGGGCAGGTCGATCGCGAAGTTGCCGACCTTCGAGACGATCAAGACGTCGATCGTGCCGTCGCGAAAGCCGTCGTAGAGCTTCTCGCGCTCGACGTTCGGCGTCTTGCCGGTGATCAACGGCGCCTTCAAGTAGCGCGCGAGCGCGTTGAGCTGGTCGATGTACTGCCCGATCACCAGGATGCGCCCGCCGCGGTGGCGCTCGATCAACTGCTCGATCACACGCGTCTTCGCGGGGTTCTCGCTCGCGACGCGGAACTTGTTGCGCGCGCTCGCCGCCATGTACGCGGGCTTCAACGCCGACTCCAGCGGCACGCGCACCTCGGTGCAGTGCGCCGTCGCGATGAAGCCTTGGCTCTCGAGCACCTTCCACGGCACGTCGTAGCGCTTCGGCCCGATCAGACAGAAGACCTCGTCTTCCTTGCCGTCCTCGCGCACCAACGTCGCGGTCAGACCGAGCCGGCGGCGCGCCTGGAGATCCGCGGTGACGCGGAAAACCGGCGCGGGCAGCAAGTGGACTTCGTCGTAGACGACCAGACCCCAGTTCTCGCGCGAGAAGAGCGAGAAGTGCTCGAACTCGCCGGTCTTCGAGCGCCGCCACGTGAGCATCTGATACGTCGTGATCGTCACGGGGCTGACCTTCTTCTGGTCGCCCGTGTACTCGCTGACCTGGTCGGGGGTGAGCTCGGTCTTGTCGAGCAGCTCCTCGCGCCACTGGCGCACCGCGACCGTGTTCGTGGTCAGGATCAAGGTCTTCGTGCCCACCAGACTCATCACCTGGATGCCGACGACGGTCTTGCCCGCGCCGCACGGCAGCACGACCACACCGTTGCCGCCGACGACGGTGCCCCCGGCGTGGAAGGCTTCGCCCGCTTGGATCTGGTACGGCCTGAGCTTGAACGCTCCGCCGGAGAGCCGCTCCGCACGCAACTTGATCTCGAGCTTGTCACCGTCGACGTAGCCGCCGCGGTCGTCGACCGGATAGCCGATCTTGATCAGCGCCTGCTTGAGCGTGCCGCGCGACAACCCGTCCAGCCACACCCGCTTCTCCGCGTCGACGAGCACGAGCTTCTTGACCGCCTCGTGCCCCAAGACGTCTTGGACCGCGCCGGGTTCACGACCGACGAGCTCGAAGCGATCGCCGCGGCGCTCGATCGCGAGCAAACCGTAGCGCCCCATCCACTGGCGGATGTCGGAGAGCACGTTGCGCGGGATCGGCACGCACGAGAAATCCTCGAGCGTCTTCTGGATGCCGTCGGGCGTCAGCCCGAGCGCCGCCGCGTTCCAGATCGAGACCGGCGTGATCCGGTACGTGTGCAGGTAGTCGGGGCTCTTCTCGAGCTCGGCGAAGCCCGCGAGCGCGTCGCGGGCCGCGGCGAAACGCGGGTGCTCCTCGGTCATCGGCGAACCGGTCTTGTCGCGCGCCGGATTGCCCTTGGCGTCGACCACGGCGCGCACGGTGTGCAACATCAGCGAGCGATCGCTCTGCACCAACAGCGGATTGTCGGGCCGCAGCGTCATCGCGCAGCCTCCTCGAGTTCGCCGCCCGAGCGAGCTGCACGGCGCGGTTTCGTCGGGGCCTTGCCGTCGCGCGAGAACTCGCGCGCGAGCCACGGGCCGGTCGGGGAATTCGGGTTCGCGGCGAGCTCGCGCGGCGTGCCTTCCGCCACGATCCGGCCGCCGGCCTCGCCGCCCCCGGGGCCGAGCTCGACCAAGCGATCGCAGACCGAGAGCAGACCGGTGTGGTGCTCGATCACGATCACCGCGTGGCCCGCCGCGGCGAGTCGGTCGAGGACGCGGGCGAGCGAGTGCACGTCGGACGCGTGGAGCCCGGTGGTCGGCTCGTCGAGCACGATCACCGCCGTGCCGAGCGATTCGGAGTCGTAGAGCTCGCTCGCGAGCTTGACGCGCTGCGCCTCGCCGCCGGAGAGCGTCGTCGCGCTCTGGCCGAGCGTCACGTACCCGAGGCCGACCTCGCACAGCGTGCCGAGGATCGTCTGCGCGCGCGGTTGCGCGGTGAGGAACTCGCGCGCTTCCTCGATCGTCAGGTCGAGCACGTCCGCGATCGACTTCGCGCGCCAGCGCACTTCGAGCACCTCGGGCGCGTAGCGGCGGCCGCCGCACTCCTCGCACGGGAGCCAGAGGTCCGGCAGGAACTGCATCTCGACCAAGGTCGCGCCGCGGCCTTCGCAGGCTTGGCAACGGCCCTTGGTCGAGTTGAACGAGAAGTGCGACGGCGTGAAGCCCGCCATCCGCGCCTCGGGAGTCTTCGCGAAGAGCTCGCGCAGCACTTCGAGCAGTCCGGTGTACGTCGCGGGCGTGCTCGCGGGCGTGCGGCCGAGCGGCGACGCGTCGGCGACGACCGTGCGGAATCCGCGGCCGCGCGGCAGGTCGGAGCGCTCCCAGCGTCCGTCCGCGCGCTCGCCCTTCAACGCGGGCACGAGCGTGTCGAGGATCAGCGTGCTCTTGCCCGAGCCGCTCGGTCCGCACACGCCGACGAGCTCGCCGAAGCGCGCATGGAAGTCGACGCCCTTCAGGTTGAAGAGCTTCGCGCCGTGGATGCCGAGCTTGCCGCCCTCGCGCGCCGGACGCGGCTCGCGGACCAACGCGTACTCGCCGCGCAGCGCTTTCGCGGTCGGCGAGTCGGGGTGCTTCAGGAGCTCCCTCGGGGTCGCGACCGCCATGATCCGACCGCCCGCGCGTCCGCCGCGCGGTCCGAGGTCGACGATGCAATCCGCGCGGCGCATCAGGCTCTCGTCGTGCTCGACGACGATCACCGTGTTGCCGCCGTCGCGCAAGTCGAGCAACGCGCCGGTCAGCTTGTCGACGTCGGCCGGGTGCAGGCCGACCGTCGGCTCGTCGAGCACGTAGCAGACGCCGGAGAGCTTCGAACCGAGGCTCGCCGAGAGCCGCACGCGCCGCGCCTCGCCGCCGGAGAGCGTCGACGTCGCGCGATCGAGCGTCAGGTACCCGAGGCCGACGCGCTCGAGCAGCGCGAGGCGCGCACGCAGCTCCGCGAGCACCGGTCCGACCGCCGCGAGGGCCGCTTCGTCGAGCTCGACCGTCCCGAGCCACTCCAGCGAACGCTCGACCGACTTCGCGAGCACCTCGGGCAACCGCGCGCCGCCGAGCACCGCCGCGCGCGCCTCGGGACGCAGGCGTTCGCCTTGGCACGCGTCGCAGCGCTGCGCGACCATCACTTTTTCGAGCAACGCGGCCCACTCCGGGTCCTCGGTCTTCTTGTGCCACGCGTCGATGTGCCCGGCGAGGCCCGGCCACGGCGCGGAGAAGTTCTCCTGGATCTCGGCGGTCGCCCAGCTCTTCTCGATCGTGACCTTGTAGAGCGACTTCGCGCCCGTGCCGCGGACGAGCAGCTCGCGGGCGTCGGGGCTCAGGCTCTCGAACGGCTTCTCGATCGAGATGTGGTGTTGGCGCGCGACCTCGCGCAAGAGGAACTCGTAGTAGCCCTTGCCCTTGGTCAGGTACGTGCCGAGCTTGCCCGCGATCGCGCCGTCGACCAGCGGCAGCTCGGGGTGCGCGATCAAGAGCTCGGGCGCGCAGCTCACGCGCGTGCCGAGACCGTCGCACTCCGAGCACGCACCGGCGTGCGTGTTGAACGAGTAGTGCCGCGGATCGAGCTTGTGCTCGAGCCGGAAGCCGCACGTCGGACACGCGCCCTGGGTGCTGAACTCCAAGCGCTCGCCGTCCTGCGCGAGCACGCTGACGCGCCCGCCTTCGATCGACGCCGCTTGCTCCGCCGCCTCCGCGAGCCGCGTGCGCGACTCCTTGCCGAACGCCATGCGGTCGATCACCAGGTCGACGCGCGCGCCCGACGCGAGCTTCGGCAACTCGGTGTCGAGGCGCACCTCGACGCCGTCGACCAGAGCGCGCACGTAACCCGCGGAGCGCCACGCGACGACCGCTTCGGCGAACGCCGCGTTCGGATCGTCGGGCTCCTGATGGCCCGGCACGAAGATCGGCGCGACGACCCAGCCCTTCTTGCCCGCCTTGTCGCCGAAGTGCTGCACGACCGCTTTCGCGATCGAGCCCGGATCCTTCGCCTCCAGCGCGATGCCGTGGGTCGGGCAACGCACCTCGGCGGCGCGCGCGTAGAGCACGCGCAGGTGGTCGTGGATCTCGGTGGTCGTCGCGACGGTCGAGCGCGGATGCCCGCGCGACGTGCCCGCCTCGACGGCGACCGACGGCCCGAGGCCGGTGATGCGCTCGACCGGCGGACGGTCGCCGCTGCCGAGGAATTGGCGCGCGTACGTCGACAGCGACTCGACGAACCGACGGCGGCCTTCGGCGTAGATCGTGTCGAGCGCGAGCGAGCTCTTGCCCGAGCCGCTCGGCCCGGTGATCACGGTCAGCGCATCGCGCGGGATCGACACGCTGACGTTTTGAAGGTTGTGCGTGCGCGCGCCGACGATCTCGATCGTGTTCGGGATCGCGGCGACGGGCTCCTCGCCTTCGCCGTCGCGGACCTTCTTCGCGCGCTGCGCACCGAGGTCGCGCAGCGCTTCGCCGGTCGGCGAGCGCTTCACGCGTTCGACGATCTCCGGCGTGCCGGCGGCGAGCAATTCGCCGCCGCTCGCGCCGCCTTCGGGGCCGAGCTCGATCACGTGGTCCGCCGCGCGCACGACATCGAGGTTGTGCTCGATCACGATGACCGTGTGGCCGCGGTCGACCAATGTCTGCAGCGCGCCGACCAGCTTTTGCACGTCCGCTTGGTGCAGCCCGGTCGTCGGCTCGTCGAGCAGGTAGAGCGTGTGGTTCTTCGGCGTTTTCTTGAGCTGCAGCGCGAGCTTCAAGCGTTGCGCCTCGCCGCCGGAGAGCGTGGTCGACGGCTGTCCGAGCGTCAGGTAGCCGAGGCCGATCTCGACCATCGTCTCCAGCGGCTTCTTGACCAGCGGATGGTCCTTGAAGAGCTCGAACGCGTCGTCGACGGTCATCGCGAGCACGTCGGCGATCGACTTGTCGCGATAGCGCACCTCCAGCGTCTCCGCCTGGAAGCGCTCGCCGCCGCACTCGTCGCACGGGACGGTCACCGGCGCGAGGAACTGCAGCTCGACGAGCTGCGCGCCCGCGCCGCCGCACGCCTCGCAGCGGCCACCCTCGACGTTGAACGAGAAGCGCGACTTCGAGTAGCCGCGCATCTTGGCTTCCGGCAGCGTCGCGAAGAGGTCGCGGATCACCGTCAGCGCGTCGGTGTACGTCGCCGGGTTCGACCGCGGCGTGCGACCGATCGGCGCGGCGTCGACGGCGACCAGATCGTCGACGTGCGCCAAGCCTTCGATCGAGTCGTGTTCGAGCGCGTCCGGTCCCTCGCGCTCGAGGTGCTTCAGCACCGCGGGCAACAGGATCCGGTTGATCAACGTCGACTTGCCCGAGCCGCTGACGCCGGCGATCACGATGAACGTGCCGAGCGGCAGCCCGACGTCGACGTTCTTCAAGTTGAACGCGCGCGCGCCGCGGATCGTGAGCGTCTTGCCGTTGCCCTTGCGGCGTTCCTTCGGCGCGGGGAGCGCGAGCTCGCCGCGCAGGAACCTCGCGGTCGGCGAGTTGCCGCGCGCGATCTTCGCGGGCGGGCCCTGCGCGACGATCTCGCCGCCCTTCTTGCCCGCGAGCGGTCCGACGTCGATGACCCAGTCGGCGGCGCGCAGCGTCGCTTCGTCGTGCTCGACGACGACGACCGTGTTGCCGCCGTCGCGCAGGCGCTCGAGCGCGCCGAGCAAACGCCCGTGGTCGCGCGCGTGCAGGCCGATCGAAGGTTCGTCGAGGACGTACAGCACGCCTTGGAGCCCGCTCGCGAGCTGCGCGGCGAGCCGGATCCGCTGCGCTTCGCCGCCGGAGAGCGTGTCCGCGGCGCGGGCGAGCGACAGGTATTCGAGACCGACGCGGTCGAGGAAGTCGGCGCGGCGCAGGATCTCGGAGACCAAGTCGCGGCCGATGCGCTCCTCGCGCGCGGCGGGCTTCAGCGCGCGCACGGCGGCGGCGAACTCGCGGATCGGCAAGCCCTGCAGCGCGTCGATCGTCGTGCCCGCGTAGCGCACCGCGCGCGCGGCGGGCTTGAGGCGCGAGCCGCCGCACTCGCGGCACAGCGACTCGACCAAGTACTTGTTCGCTTGCGCGTTGCCGCTCGCTCGCGCCTTCTCGATCGTCGGGATCACGCCGCGAAAACGGCGCTGCCACTTCACCGAGCCTTGGAACTTCTCCCCCGCCCACGACGCGGTGTCCTCGAAGCGCTCCTCGCCGGTGCCGTGGAGCAGGATCTTCTTCGCCGGCCGCGAGAGGTCCTTCCAGGGCGTGTCGAGGTCGAAACCGTGCGACTTGGCGATCTGCTCGAGGAAGCGGAACTCGACCTTCGGGTACAGCCACGCGCCGCCGGACTTGCGCGTCACCGCGAGCGCGCCCTGGCGGATCGAGAGCTTCGGATCGACGACCAGTCGCGCCTCGGTGACGCGCTTCTCGACGCCGAGCCCTTGGCAGGTCAGGCACGCGCCGTGCGGCGAGTTGAACGAGAAGAGCCGCGGCTCGAGCGGCGGCACGTCGGCGCCGCAACCCGCACACGCACGGCTGGTCGAGTAGGTCCGTTCGCTCTTCGTGCCGGCGACGATCGCTTCACCTTTGCCGAGCTCGAGCGCCTGCGCGAGCGCCTCGCGCAAGCGCGTGACGTCGGCGGGATCCGGTCGAAGCCGGTCGACGACGACTTCGATCGAGTGGCGCTCGTAGCGGGCGAGCTCGCCGACGTCCTCGATGCGTTGCACGTCGCCGTCGACGCGCGCGCGGACGAAGCCGCGCTGTTTGAGCTCGACGAAGAGTGCGCGGTGGCTGCCCTTGCGATCGCGGATCTGCGGCGCGAGCACGAGCACCGCGTCGCCCGCGAACTCGCCGAGGATCTGGCGCTGGATCTCCTCTTGCGTCTGGCCTTGGATCGGCAGCTCGCACTTCGGGCAATGCGCCGTGCCCGCGCGCGCGAAGAGCACGCGCAAGTGGTCGGTGATCTCGGTCAGCGTACCTACGGTCGAGCGCGCGCCGCGCGGCGCGGTCTTCTGGTCGACGGCGATCGCCGGCGAGAGCCCCTCGATGCTCTCGACCACAGGCTTCTCGAGCCGGCCGAGGACCTGGCGCGCGTTGGCGGACCGCGTCTGCAGGAACCGTCGCTCGCCCTCCCGGAACAGCGTGTCGAACGCGAGCGAGGACTTCCCCGACCCAGACACCCCCGTGATCACCGTCAGGCGATCGCGCGGCACGTCGACCGAGACGCCGCGCAGGTTGTTCTGGCGGGCGCCCCGGATCCGGATCGAGGCACGGTTCATGAGAGTCGCGCTAAACTGTTGCGAAAACGGAAGTTAGCGGAGTCCAAGGGGGGTATTCGGAGGCTTCCCGAGGGTCTGAGCAGGCCCAGGGTGAAGGGCCAGCCTACCACGGGCCTCCGGGGGCGCAAAGGGGGCCCCCTCGTCGCTCCTAAGAGTCGCGAATCAGCGCCGGACGCGCTCGCGCAAGAGCGCGGCGACCGCCGGGCCGCCAGCGACCAGGCTCTGGCCGCGGAGCCAATCGCCGCCGCCCGCGAAGTCGGTGACCTCGCCGCCGGCTTCGAGCACGAGCAACGCGCCCGCCGCGACGTCGTGGGGCGACAGATAGAGCTCCCAGTAACCGTCGAAGCGCCCCGCCGCGACATACGCGAGGTCGATCGCCGCCGAGCCCATCCGGCGCAGGCCGCGCACCTCGTAGTAGACGCGGCCGAAGTTCTCGAGGTTGTCGGCCCGGCCCGCGGCGCGCAGCTCGTTGCGCTTGTACGGGAAGCCGGTCGCGACGATCGATTCACCGAGCGTCGTCGCGCGCGAGACAGTGAGCCGCTTGCCGTCCAGGAACGCGCCGCCGCCTCGCACCGCCCAAAACGTCTCGCCGAGGCGCGGCGCGTGGACGACGCCGACCTCCGGCACGCCGTCGGAATAGAGCCCGAGCGACACGGCGAATGCCGGCAGGCCGTGCACGAAGTTGATCGTGCCGTCGAGCGGATCGAGGAACCAGCGCGCGCCGCCGCGCGCCGCGTCGCGAACCTCTTCCTCGGCCTCGATCTCGTGCTCGGGGAAGCGCGCGCGCAAGCGCGAGACGATCAGACGCTCCGAAGCGAGGTCGGCGGCGGTCACCAAATCGCGCGCGACGTCCTTCGCGCCGATCTGCGACGCCGTCAGGTGACCGAAGTGCTCCATCAGCACCGCCCCGGCTTCGCGCGCGGCCTGGAGCGCGACTTCCAGCGCGGCGGCGCGTGCGGCGGCGTCGAGGCTCACGAGCCGGCTCCGACCAAGAGCTCGCAGATGTCGTCCTGCATCGGTTTCCACACCGAGGTGTTGAGACCCTCGAAGCGCGGATAGTCGACGAGGATCGAGAACACGTAGACGCGGCCGTCGTGCGCCGCCGCGAGGCCGGACAGCGCGCTGGTGCCGCCGATGAATCCGGTCTTCGCTCGCACGCGGCCTCGCGCCTCCGAGTGCTTCAGCCGGTCGTCGAGCGTGCCGCTCTCCCCCGCCACCGCGAGCGAGTCGCGGAACAGCTCGGCGGTGCGCGCGTCGCGCGAGAGCACGGCCTCCAGCAGCGCGGTGAGCTGGCGCGCGCTGATGCGATCGTCGCGCGAGAGCCCCGAGCCGTCGACCTGCACCAGCCCTTCCGTCGAAACGCCGAGCGCGGCGAGCGCGCGAGCGGTTGCCTCGGCGCCCGCGCCGCGCGTCGCTTCGCCGCGGACGGCGAGCGCGGTCGCGAGGAAGAGTTGATCGGCGCACGCGTTGTTCGAGTCGGTGTTGATCGCCGCGAGGTAGCCCGCGAGCGGCGACACGATGCGCGCGACCGTCGGACCTCCGCTCGCGGCGCGCTCGCGCCGGATACCGCCGCCGACGCGGATGCCGTGGCGCTGGAGCTCGTGCGAGAGCACCGCGCCGAACAGCGCGACCGGATCGGGGTGCGTGCACGAGTCGCTCCATTCGCTGGTGCGCGCCGGCACGTGGCCGCGGACGGAGAAGCGTCCGTCGCGCGCTTGGAAGTGCACCTCGAGCTTGCCCGACGAAACGGTGTCGACGTCGATCGTGCGCGCGAGGTCGAAGCCCGCGGGCTCGACGCTCACCCGCGCCGGTCCGCCGACCGCGCCCGGCGACACGGCGACGGTCAGGCAACCGCGGTTCACCGTGAAGCCGGCGGCGAGCGCGCAGTGCTCTTGCCAGTGCTCGTTCGAGCTCGGCCACGCGGGCCCCGGCGCGGGCGCGGCGAACGTGCCTTCGTCGAGCACCAGGTCGCCGCGGATCTCGCGGATGCCGGAGCGCGCGAGCTCCTCGCAGAACGGCGCGAGCAGCCGCTCGACGCCGCCTCGCGCGTCGCGGTCGTGGAGCGGATCGCCCGCCGCGCGCAGGACGAGATCGCCCGCGAGCACGCCGTCTTGGATCGGGCCCGCCGCTTCGGCGCGCGTCTCGAAGCTCCAGTCCGGCCCGAGCAGCGCGAGCGCGGCCGCGGTCGTGACGAGCTTCATGTTCGAGGCCGGCTTGAGCGCGAGATCCGCGTCGAGCCCTAAGGCGTCCGTCTCGTTGCCGCCGAGCGGGCGCACGTGCACCGCGACCGTCGCGTTCCCCGGACCGACCTTGCCGCGCGACTTTTGGCGCGCGCTCTCGAGCGCCGCGCTCGCGAGGACGTGCACGCGTTCCTCGAGGCTGCGCCGCAGCTCGGGCGGGAGCGGCTCGGCGCGTACCGCCGGTCGCGCGCTCTCGTCGACCGATCGCGCGGCCCCGTCCACGGCAGCCGCGCCGTCCGCGAGTCGTCCGCTCTGCGCGCCTTCGACCGGCGTGAAGACTTGCCAGAGCCAGAACGCGGCGGCGGCGTTGGCGGCGAGGAGGAAGTAGAGCCGAGGCGAACGCGAGGTTCGCGGCGGAGTGGGTTCGTGCATCATCGCGTGCGCGGTCCGAGTGCCCACGATTCTGCCGAACGCCGCGCGCGAGTCGAGAGCTTTGACGGCGTAGCCGCGCGGCCGGTCAGCGCGGCTTCGGCGGACGCTGGTCGTCGTTCGCGAGCAGCCACGCGCTGTTGAACACCAGGCGCGTCGAGCGCGTCAGCTTGTCGAAGTCGAGCGCTTCGATCGTGTCGCGCCACGTGTGGTAGTCCTTGTTCTTCTCGATCGGCAGACCCTCGAAGAAGAACAGCACCGGCACGCCGATCTGGTGGAACGAGTAGTGGTCGGAGCGCTGGAAGAGCTCTTCCCCCTGCCGCACGATCAACTTGGTCACGCCGGTCTTCGACAGCGCCTTCGCGCGGTTCATGACCTTCTCGAGCTCCGGATTCTGCGGGATCCCGAGCACCGCGACCTCCTCGGGCTCGCCTCGGCCGAGCATGTCCATGTTGATCATTGCCGTGAAGCTCTCCGGCGCGAGCGGCGGCCGCCGGCAAAACGCCTCCGAGCCCCAGAGCCCGTGTTCCTCGCCGGACAACGCGATGCAGAGCACCGAGCGCCGCGGCGGCGCGACCGCGAACGCCTGCGCGAGCTCGATCAATGCCGCCGTGCCCGACGCGTTGTCGTCCGCGCCGCAGCCGATCCGGCCCGCAGAGTCGACGCCGATGTGGTCGTAGTGGGCGCCGAGGACGACGTACTCGCGCGCGAGCTCCTCGTCGGTCCCGCGCACGATGCCGACGACGTTTTCAAGCTCGGTCTCGACCGCCTTGGTCGCCGACGCGAGCCGCACGGTGCGGCCCTTGGGCGCGAGCTGTTGGCTCTTGCCCGCCTTGTCGATCTTCGCCGCGAGCGCGAGCACGTCCTGGCCGAGCAGCGCCGCAGCGACCTCCGGGGTCACTTCGACGGTCGGCGGCAGCCCGTCCGGCGGCGACGGCGTCTGGAAGGTGCGCCCGTCGTTCCAGCTCGCCCAATCGGAGCGCAGCGAGAGCGGCCCGGGCTCCGGACGCGGCCCGAACTTCGGTTTCGCGGGCCGCTCCGGCGGCCGTCGGACGACGATCACGCCTTCGACGCCGGCCTCCGAGAGATCGCCGAGCTTCTCGTAGAGCTCCGCGTCACGCGTGATCTCCGGGCCATCGAACAGCTTTGCGTGGCGCGGCTCGCTCTCGACGAGCATCGCGATCGCGCCCTTGAACGCCTTGCCCTTGACCTCTTCCCAGTGCTCCTTCGGTGCGTTGATCCCAAAGCCGCAGAAGAGCAACGGCCCATCGCCCTTGCCGCCCGCGCCGACCACCGGCACGAAGTCGGTGCCGAGCACGAACGTCTTCGGCTCGCCGCCGGTCACCTCGAGCGTCAGCACGCAGCCTTGGGACTCCGCGCGTTGGATCATGCGCGTGTACGTCCAGCGGAAGCTCGCGTCCGACGCGCCGGTCCCGGTGGTCGCGGGCGCGAGCGGCTCGAGCCCGGCGTCGCGAAAGTGCCGCTCGATGTATTCGGCGGCGCGCGCGAGGCCGGCGCTCGGCGTGTTGCGACCTTCGAGCTCGGGGCTCGCGAGCGCGACCTCGTGCGTCTGTAGATCCGCGGTCAGGATCGTCGCGTACGCTTCCTTCCACGCGCGCGGTTCTTCAGCGCGTCCTTCGGCCCTTCCGGCGGCGCTTCCCGCGGCGCGGCTCGCGACGCCGAGCCCCCCGCTTCCACCGGAGACCGCGGCGATCCAGAGGAGCGGAAGGACGATCAGGCCGCGGCGGAACATCGTGGGCGTAGCGTCGAGCCTACCCGGAAACCGCGCCTTCGCGTAGGCTCGCGGCGCGGAGACGATCGGCGACGAGCGACCGCTCCGCGCCTTCGAAGGACTCGAACCGCGCGCTTCCCGGCGCGACACGCACCATGACCCGACTCCAAAGTCTCTCGACGTTCGCCTGTGCGCTCGCCTGCGCTTCGCTCGCTCGAGCCCAGACGGTCTTCTTCTCGGCCGACGGCGCCCCGCACGACCGACTCGGGACCTCGGTCGCCGAGCTCGGCGACGTCGACGGCGACGGCGTCCCCGAGTTGCTCGTCGGAACGCCCGGTTACGACTTCACGTCGCTCGGCGGAGCCAAGGTGCTCTCCGGCGCGACCGGCGTGACGTTGACTGCTGTGGTCGGGCCCTCGACGGGCACGTACATGGGCTTCGGCAACGCGGTCCACGCGCTCGGCGACGTCGACGGCGACGGCGCGCCCGACTTCGCGGTGTCGACGCCGTTCGAGTCCAGCGCGTCCGAGATCAACGCCGGGTTCGTGCGCGTGTTCTCGTCGACGACCGGCGCGCTGCTCTTGCAGCTCTCCGGCGGAATCGGCGACGAGCTGTTCGGCACGTCGGTCGCGGCAGCGGGCGACCTCGACGGCGACGGACGCGCGGATCTGTTCGTCGGCGTACCCGGCGTCGACGTGGGCCCGGTGACGAGCGCCGGAGCGGTGCGCGCGGTGTCGGGTCTCGACGGTTCGACCCTGTGGCAGTTCGCCGGATCGGTGCTCTTCGAAGCGTTGGGCACGCGCGCGGTCGCCGCAGGAGATCTCGACGGCGACGGCGTCATCGACGTCGCGGCGGTCGGCGGTTCGCTGCCGATTCGGCTGCAGACGATCTCGGGGACGACGGGCCAGATGCTCTACCCGATCGGCCCGATCGCGACCGCGAGCATCGTGGTCAGCCTCGCCGGCGGCAAGGACCTCGACGGCGACGGGATCGGCGACCTGGCTCTCGGCGACCCGTTCGCGAATCGGGTGCGGACCTTCTCGGGCGCGAATGGCGCGCCGCTGGCGACGTTCACGCCGAGCGGTTCGTCGTGCGGCCTGATCTACTGGGGCACCGACGTCGCGTTGCTCGACGACCGCGACGGGGACGGTCTAGCGGACGTCGCGATCCACGAAGCGACCGGGCTGATCGAGGTGCTGAGCGGCGTCGGCGGCGCGCGGCTGTTCTCGCTGCGCCGCGCGGGCGCGTCCGCGCTCGCCGCGTCGGTCGATCGCGACGGCGACGGCCGCGGCGACCTGCTGTTCGGGATCCCGAACGCCGCCGATTTCGCGGGACGGGTGCAGGTCGTCGTCGACGATGCGCCGCAGCCGGTCGGAACCGTGCTCGCGCTCGGCGACGGCACCGGCGCCGCGTGTCCGTGCGGAAACGTCGGCGGCGCGGGGCAAGGTTGCGCGACCTCGACGGGCTCCGGGGCGAGCCTGCGCGGCTTGGGCTCGGCGTCGCTCGCCGACGTGCATTTCCACTTGCGCACCGAGGGCGCGCCGGTCGGTCATCTCGCGGTGTTGTTCTCCGCGGCCCAACCCGCGAACGGCGGGCTCGGCACTCCGTTCGGCGACGGGCTGAAGGGCCTCGCCGGGACGCTGCACCGCCTCGACCAGAAGTCGCTGTGCGCACCGGTCGTCGACTGGACGAATCTCCTCGGCGCGTCGATCGTGCCGGGCGCGTCCGTCTATTACCAGGTCTGGTTCCGCGACCCCAACGGACCCTGCGGCGGTCACGCGAACATGACCAACGTCGTCGCCGTGACGTTCGCGCCGTGACGCGCGCCGCGTCGTCGTCCTCGTGAATCGCCTGCCCTCTCCAGCGAATCCGCCGAGCGTTCAGTAGCCGCGCGGGTGCTTCTGGAGGAAGTTCCACGCGTCGCCGATGATGTCGACGAGCGCGGTGCGCTGCGGTCTCCAACCGAGCTCGTCGAACGCGCGCGTGCCGCCGCTGACGAGCACCGGCGGATCGCCCTCGCGCCTCGCGACGACGCGCGCCGGGATCTTGTGGCCGGTCACCTTGTGCGCGGTGTGGATGACGTCGAGCACGCTGAAGCCGGTGCCGGTGCCGAGGTTGCAGAACAGGCGCTCGGTGCCGCCCTGCAGCTTCGCGAGCGCGCGCACGTGCGCGTCCGCGAGGTCCTCGACGTGGATGTAGTCGCGGACGCAAGTGCCGTCCTTGGTCGGGTAGTCGCTGCCGAACACCGCGATGTCGGAGCGTGTGCCCGCGGCGACTTGCAGCACCAACGGGATCAGGTGCGTCTCGGGCTCGTGCACCTCGCCGAGCGTGCCGTCGCGCGACGCGCCGGCGGCGTTGAAGTAGCGCAGTGCGCAGAACCGCAGGCCGTACGCTCGGCTGTAGTCCTCCATCATGTGCTCCATGTGGAGCTTGGTGCGCCCGTACGGCGAGATCGGACTCTGCGGATGCGTCTCGTCGATCGGCACCTGGATCGGGTTGCCGTAGGTTGCGCACGACGACGAGAACACGATGTCGCGACAGCCGAACTCGTGCATCGCCTCGAGCAGGTTCCACGTGTAGTGGACGTTCTCGCGGTAGTACTTCGAGGGCTCCTTCACCGACTCGCCGACGTACGTCTTCGCGGCGAAGTGCACGACCGCGGAGGGCCGATGCTCCGCGAACACGCGCGAGAGCGCGGTGCGATCGCCGAGGTCGACCTTCTCGAACGTGCCTTGCACGGCGGACACGTGACCGGTCGACAGGTTGTCGAGCACGATCGTCTCGACACCGAGCGTGCGGAAGAGCCGCACGGTGACCGCGCCGATGTAGCCCGCGCCTCCGGCGACGAGCACGGGACCTTTGGGGGTGGCGAGTGAAGGGACCATCGGGGCGAGGATAGCGTGCTCGCCGCCGATCGGTAGCCGTAGGGTGCTTACTCGAGCGCGATCGGGACGGCGCCGAGCTCGGTGAGCTCGCGCCAGAAGCCGGGCCAGGATTTCGCGACCGAAGCGCCGCCCTCGACCTCCACGCCGTCGCAAGCCATGCCGAGCAGCGCGAACGCGAACGCCATGCGGTGATCGCCGTGCGCGTCGAGGCGCGCGGGCTGCGTCCTGTGCGGTGCAGCGAGTAGGCGCAAGGTCGTAGGCGTCGCGCCGACCTCGAAGCCGAGCGCGGCGAGCCCGCGCGCGAGCACTTCGATCCGCGAGCTCTCCTTGCCCGGCAGCGTGCCCAGCCCGACGAATTCGCTCGACGCAGCGCCGTCGGCGAGCAGCGCGGCGGCGGCGAGCGCGACGAGCGGCGGCGCGAGGTCGGGCTCGCCGGTGAGGTCGAGCCGCGCGCCGCGCGTCGGTTTGCCGCGCGCGAAGAGACCGTCTTTCGCGAAGCCCGAGTCGCAACCGAACGCGGCGAGGTGCTCGACGATACGCACGTCGCCCTGCAGGCTCGCGCGCGACAGGCCGGAGGCGACGAGCTCGCCGCCGCCGATGCACGCCGCGCAGAGCGCGACCGCGGCGAGCGACGCGTCGGGCTCGATCTCGAACGGCGCATCCGGCGCGCGCAGCGGGCCCTTGACCGTGAACTCGCTCTCGCCGCCGGTCTTGCGCTCGTCGACACGCGCACCGAAGCGCGCGAGCACGCCGCGCGTCATCGCGACGTACGGCCGGCTCGGCACCGCGCCGCGCACGACGACCCGATTCTCGTCGGGGTACGCGGCGAGTGCGAGCAGCAGGCCGCTGAGCTCCTGGCTCGAGCGCGGCGCGACGAGCTCGATCTGCGTCGCCGGTCCGAGCGGACGCAGCCGCAGCGGGAACGTGCGCGTCTCGAACTCGACGCCGCTCGCCGCGAGCGCGTCGATCAGCGCGTCGGAGCGGCGTCGCGCGAGCGTGCCGGAGGCGCGAAGCTCGATCCACCGGTCGGTCGACGCGCACAAACCGAGCGTCGCGACCGCGAAGCGAGCGAGCGTGCCCGATTCGCCGAGCTCCAGCGGCGCTCGCGGCGCGAGGCCGCGCCCCGGGCCCGGAGGCCGGCCGTCGACACGCACCGCCGCGGGGGCGAGCCGCACGACCGGCGCGCCGCACGCCTCGATCAGCGCGAGCGCGCGCGCGACGTCGTCCCCATCGGGCAGCCCCGCGATCCGCGTCGAGCCCTCGGCGAGCGCCGCGGCGAAAAGAGCGCGCTGCGCCAGCGATTTCGAACCGGGCGCGCGCAAGCGACCGGCGACGCGCGAGGCGCGCGTGAATCCCGTGGGTCCTTGGGGTTCTGCGTGCACGTCGGTCGCCTTCGTCGCGGCCGGCGATTGTAGCTCCGCGCGGACGTGGTCATACTCCGCGACCCCCACGAGGAAACCGAGTTCCATGACCGTCCAAACGACCTATCTGGGCCGCGAGCGACAGATTCCCGGCGTGAAGTGGATCGCTTCCGGCAAGGTGCGCGACATCTACGAGATCGACGCGGAGCGACTGCTCTTCGTCACCAGCGATCGCGTCTCCGCGTTCGACGTCGTGATGAACGAGGGCATCCCGCACAAGGGCCTGGTGCTGACCGCGATCACCGCGTACTGGTTCGAAGTGACGCGCGACGTGATCGAGAACCACTTGATCAGCACCTCGGTCGACGACGTCGCCGCGCTCCCGCGCGAGTGGCGCGATCGGCTGCGCGGCCGCGTGATGGTGGTGCGCCGCGCGAAACCGACCACCATCGAGTGGGTCGTGCGCGGCTACCTCGCGGGCTCGGGTTGGAAGGAGTACCAGAAGGTGCAGAGCGTGTGCGGCGTGCCGTTGCCCGCCGGCCTGCAGAACTCCTCGCGCTTGCCCGAGCCGATCTTGACGCCGACCACCAAGGAGGAGAGCGGCCACGATCTGCCGATCTCGCCGGCCGAGGCCAAGGCTCGCGTCGGCGCCGCGATCTACGAGCCGTGCGCGCATGCGTCGATCGCGCTGTTCAAGCGCGCCGGCGACGTGCTCGCCCGCCACGGCATCCTGCTCGCCGACACCAAGTTCGAGTTCGGCGTCTGGCGCGACAAGGTGATCCTGATCGACGAAGCGTTGACGCCCGATTCGTCGCGTTTGTGGCCGGCCGACCGCGTCGTCCCCGGCCAGAATCCGCCGAGCTACGACAAGCAGATCCTGCGCGACTGGCTCGAGACGCTCGACTGGAACAAGCAATACCCCGCGCCGACGCTGTCGCAAGACGTGCTCGAGCGCACCGCTTCGAAGTACCTGGAGGTCTGCAAGAAGATCACCGGCCGATTGCCGGCGGGGGTGAGCGCGTGAAGGTCGCGATCCTGATGGGCTCCGATTCCGATTGGAGCCGGCTCGAACCCTGCGCCGCGGAGTTGAAGAAGCACGGCGTCGCCGTCGAGGCTCGCGTGCTCTCCGCGCACCGCACGCCGAAGCAAGTGGTCGAGTTCGTCGAAGGCGCCCCCGCGCGCGGCGTCGAGGTCCTGATCTGCGCCGCGGGCGGCGCAGCGCACCTCGCCGGCGTCGTCGCGGCCCACACGGACCTGCCGGTGATCGGCATCCCGATCGACAATCCGCCGCTCGGCGGGCTCGACGCGCTGCTCTCGACCGTCCAGATGCCCGGCGGCGTGCCGGTCGCCGCGGTCGCGGTCGGCGGCGGCGGACCGTTGAACGCGGCGCTGTTCGCGCTGCGCATCCTGGCGCTGGCGCACCCCGAGCTCGCGCCGAAGCTCGCCCAGCATCGCGCCGACATGGCGAAGAAGGTCGCGGAGAAGGACGCCGCGCTCCAGTCCAAGCTGCGGTAGCTCCGAAACCCCGCGCTCTTTCTCTCCACCCATCTCCGAGCCCCCACCATGACCGTCGACACCATCCACTGGGAGGGCAGCCGTCCCGGCTTCGCCCGCATCATCGATCAGACGCTCCTCCCGACGGAGACGAAGCTCCTCGACCTGAAGACCGTCGAGCAGATGTTCGACGCGATCAAGCGCCTCGCCGTCCGCGGCGCACCCGCGATCGGAGTCGCCGCCGGCTTCGGCGTGCTGCTCGGCATCCAAGCGCACGCCGACAAGCAAGCGGACGACGTGCTCGGACGGACGAAGGAGACGTGTGCGTGGCTCGCGCGCGCGCGGCCGACCGCGGTCAACCTATTTTGGGCGCTCGAACGGATGCAAGCGCGAGCGACGCGCGATCACGCCGCGAAGAAGAGCGGCAAGGAGATCGTCGACGGTCTCTTCGACGAGGCGCAGCGGATCTGGCGCGAGGACGGCGAGATTTGCCGCAAGATCGGCGCGATCGGCGCGGAGCTCCTGAAGGACGGCGCGACGGTGCTCACCCACTGCAACGCCGGCGCGCTCGCGACCGCGGACTACGGCACCGCGCTCGCGCCGATCTACGTCGCGCGCGACCAAGGCAAGACGATCAAGGTGTTCGCGGACGAGACGCGGCCGCTGCTCCAAGGCGCGCGGCTGACCGCGTGGGAGCTCTTCGAGTCGAAGATCGACGTCACGCTGATCACCGACAGCATGGCGGGCCGCGTGATGTTCGAAGGCCGGATCGACGCCGTGTTCGTCGGCGCGGACCGCATCGCGAAGAACGGCGACACCGCGAACAAGATCGGCACGTACTCGGTCGCGGTGCTCGCGAAGGAGCACGGGATCCCGTTCTACGTCTGCGCGCCGCTGTCGACGTTCGACGAGAAGATCGCGCACGGCGACCAAATCCCGATCGAGGAGCGCGGCGCCGAGGAGATCACCGAGGGCTTCGGCAAGCGCACCGCGCCGGTCGGCGTCAAGGTCTACAACCCCGCGTTCGACGTGACGCCCGCGCGCTTGATCCGCGGCATCATCACCGAGGTCGGCATCATCGAACGGCCGACGACCGCGCGCGTCGAAGCGGCGCTGAAGAAGGGCGGCCGGCTCTAGCCGGTCGCATCGCGCGGGCGCGTCCGTCGGAGGAGTGCGCCGCTCGAAAGAAGTTCCCGCGAGCGTTTGGCTTGAGATCGCGAGGTCGGCGTGCCGATCGACGGGCTCGCCTCGGGAAATGGTGTGCCCGAGAGCTGCACTCCTTGCTCCGCACCCCCGATCGCGATGAGCCCCAAGAAAAAGACCGCCGCTCCGAAGAAGTCCGCCCCGATGAAGTTCGAGGCCAAACCGCAGAGCCCGGACGAGATGACGGCGGAGGTGATCGAATTCATCACCGCGATCGACGCGTACAAGCGTCAACACGCGCGCCCGTTCCCGAACTGGAGCGAGATCCTCGAGGTGGTGAAGGGCCTCGGCTACGCGCGCCGTTGAGCGTGCGCCACGACGCGACGACGCACGCTTCCCCCGCGTTCGGGGTCAGGGCGCGACGACGAACTCGATCGCGGGTGTCAGGGACGCGTCGAGCGGCGGCGCGAAACCCGGGTCGCGAGAGAGCCACTGCGCGTCGACGGTCGTGCCGGGCACTCGCAGAAGCGGATCGCCTCCGCCCAACCAGACGAACGTGTTGACGTCGATCGCGAGCGAGCCCGAGCAATCATGGCTGCTGCTCGCGCTGCCACCGGTCGACTGGAGCGGCATGCGTTGCACCGGCGGGGCGATGCAGAGAGCACCCCCGTGGAACGGCCGGAAGTCGCGGCCACGCACACCGTAGAGCAGTTGACCTGGAACTCGATTGATCAGGTTCGTCGCCGTGAGGTCAAACCCCCACTTCGCGCCGACGCTTGGCACGCCGGCGACCTGGACCGACGGAGTGCAGCCGCTCGAATTCTGCTTCGTCGTGCAGTAGGCCGTGACCTCCGGCATCGGCATGAACGCGATGCCGGGGTAGGGCGCGGACTGGGATACACGCTTCACGTAGCTCAGCTCTCGAACATCGATCTCGTACAGGCCGGACTTCTGCGCCGAAAACGCCCAGTCGACGAAGCTCCCCCAGAGGCTGCCATCGGCACGAAACGCGAGGTCATAGAACTGACCGGGGCCGATCCCTAGGTTGCCGATGAGCGTCACACGCGCGGTTTGGAGGTCCAGGGAGTACAGACGCGGGCCGTTCACTCCGCTCAGTACGGCGCTACCGCCTCGATCGATCGCGAGGCCGCAGAAGCCGTCGGTCGCGCCGTTGAGCGCCGCGATCAGCGTTGCCTCGCCGGTTGCCTCATCCATCGCATAGAGCCGTTGCTCGATGATCGCGTACACGGCACCCGTCGAAGGATCGCGTTCCAGCGATGGCGACGTCACCTGGGGTGGGCCCACTGGACCGACTTGAAAGTGACCGCCACTTGCCGGGGTCAACTCGACGAGCGCCGAGAACGGCGGGTGGTACGACGATGCACCGACGCCGTCGAACATCAGCAGTCGACCGCCGCTCTCGGCGAGAGCCCAAGCGCCGTACACGTGCTGTACGGTCGAGTAGAATCCGTCCCACACTCCGGTGGAGGAATCGAGCCGGTACAGGTACGCGGGCGCTCCCCCCGAGTAAGCCCAGAGCTGTTCGGTAGCGGCGATCTGCGGGGCCGGCATTCCGACGTTCGCGTTCGCCCTGCCGTGCGCGATCACAACTCGCGGGCAAACGAGGAGTGCGACCGCGATCAGACTCCCGACACAGATCACGCGGGTAAAGTGAGCTCCAAATATCACAGCGATCACCTGTATTCAAATTGGAGATTGGTCCATCGAGTCCAGTGCGTCGAGAAGAAGTCGTCCGAGAAGACGCCTTGAATATTCAAGTACCTTGCTGGGATCTGACCGGCGAAGGGCCCGCTCGATAACGGCGGCTCGACGTCTACGAAAGTTGTCGCCGCGAACTGAAGTAACTGCGGCGTCGCACCAGAAAGCGGACTGTAGGGAGTCGGAAGCATACTCACTAGGACGGTTGGTGGAATGCCGGACACTAAGGGTCCACTCAAGTTGATGAACCTGGTCCGGAAGTCCGGGTCATTGAGCGTGGGGTCCACAATTAGGCTTGAGAGTGCGGCAGGTGGCGTACTCCAGCCAGGGAGCGGGAATAGAATCGGGAACGACTGTCTTTGCGTCGCGCTTATAGAAAGGGTGACACCCGCGAACAAAGGCGGAACAACCAGAGTACGGCTCGCAGAACCTTGTTGCGCGCTGACCGACAACGGGGTAGTCAAATTGTGACTTATGGAGTCGTTCGACCAGTTGCCCGCCATGATCAGACCATGCACCTCGTCGAACCCAACGTCGACCTCTCCCCCAACAACACGTGGGTTACCCCAGCCCTCGCCATCCAAGTCGAAAAGCCGTAGTTCGTCGCAAAGCGCCTCGTTGAAGCGCGTTCCGTTTTGCGCGAGAAGTGACGGAGTCGGTGATTGTCCTGCCGCAGCGTGGATACCGAGATTCTGCAGTCCGGATCCTGGCAGCAGGCGCCAGTCCCGATACGCGTAGTACGGCGCCGGACTCAAGAATGTGTTGACGTACTCTCCGACGAAAGCTGGATCATACTCCGGGTTTCCAGCCGAGCCTGTGCCATTCCACAGCCGCAAAGCCGACGCCGGTGGAACGATCTGCGGTTGAGTCGGGGGCGGCGAGTAGCACAGAGCGGGAACGACGCATTGAGAACTGCCACCGGTTCCACCGCAGCTACCCAGGCCGATAAAGCCGGGGGCGTTCGGCGCGCAGTAAACGATTGGGACGGCGTGAGTCGCAGTTGGATTCCATGCCTGTGAGACATCAAAAGACCAAACGACCTTGGAGAACGCGGTGCCAGCGCTCGCGTTCCCGTTACTGAGGATTGCGTGGTATGGGGCCATGATCACCACCCCAGCGCCGCTTTGACGTAACGGACCTCGGGATGATCGAAGAAGCTCTTCACCGTCCGGGGATTGCTTTGCAGCTTACTCATTTCCTGTCCGACGACTTCTTCGATTCGTTCGTCGGCATCAAGCGGATCGCGTCGAAACGCGCCCTTCAGATACGACCACACGTGTTCGTCTGGATTGAGCTCGGGCGCGTAACCGGGAAGGTAGTGGACTCGCAGCCTCCTGCGATTTGCCTGAATGAAGCGGCGCGTGCACGCCGCGACGTGAGCCGGGTGGCGATCGATCACCAAGACGATCGGCTTGCTCGTGTCGTCGAGCAACGACTGCAGGAATTCGACGAAGCGCGTCGCCGTGAGAGTTCCTCCGTAGCAGCGAAACCACAGTCTTCCTCGCGGGCTCAGCGCAGAGATCACGTTGACGCGCCGGCGGGTTCCGCTGATCTTGACGAGCGGCGTTTTGCCACGTTCACCCCAGGTGCGGCCAACCGGACCGTCCTCGTGGACGCCCGTTTCATCGGAGAAAAGCAGCGTAGCTTGCAGTCGATCCCGCTCTCGAACGATCTTCGGGAACTCGCTGCGGATCCAATGCTGGATTTCCTGCTCGTCTCGACGAGTGGAGCGCTTGGTGGGAACTTGCGGCGTGATGCCCATCCCGTGCAGCAGGCGGGAAATCGTCGACGCGTGATGAACCACGCTGAAGAGCTGTTCGATGAGCTCTCCGACCAAGCTCAGGGTCCAAAGCGCGGGTCCGAAGTGCAGCTGACGAGGATTCTTCCCGATCACGATGCGCCGCAGTTTCGCAAGCTGACTGTCAGACAAGGTGCGCGGCGGACCGGGAGCCTTCGTGCTCGTCAATGCATCGGCTCCCCCTGCGCGGTACTTGCGCATCCACTTCGAAACCGTATGCAAGTTGACTTGCAGACTAGCGGCCACCGCGACTTGGCTCTCGCCCGCAAGCACTCGCGACACACCCAGCCGCCGCATCTCCTCGAGCGTCGCGTGGTCGAGGCTGCGCGCATCCCTCTCAGTCATGATCGCCACCATACTCCATTCCATCGGCAGCGATCGGGAAAACATCGCCCTAAATCACGCAAAGATCAGTACTGCAGCCAACCCGATCAGCAGCAAAAACATTTGACTCGCGGTACGGACCACCATTCGAAGCCAGTGTGTCCCGCGCGTCGATTCCCACCATCGCCATGGGTTTCGTCGGGGCCGTCGGGTTCGCTGGACGTGTGCGAAACAGATTGTTGACTATCAGTGGGTTGGATACGCCTCGCAGTTCTTGCGCGGCATCTGCGATCGTCATCGATCCGGAGGTCTGACACCCGGGATTCACGACATCAATTATCCCGACCGCCTCCTGGCGGCTATCGTGTATCCATGACGGGGGCGAATTCGCGTCGGCCCGGGCCCACTCGGCGAATACGAATGTGTTGTTGGCTATGACCGCCTTTCGGTCGAAGTATCCGCGTGGATCCGCGAGGCCTGAATCGGACTCCCAGAAAGTCGAAAGCAGCATGATAGCGAAGTAGGGTCCAGTCACGGTGCCAGGGCTCGACGGAGTGACCTTCCACCCACTTCGAAGGTCGAACACACAGTTCGAGATGCGGGCGTTGATCTCCCAATTCCCCGCAGCGACGTCGCCGATGTACATCTGAACCTCGCCACCCTGAAAGGTCCAGGAGTCGATGAACTCGCGCGTGTCCGGCTGATCAGACCATGCAGGAGGCGTCGTTTCGCTGGGTAGTGGCGCTGCGGGCACAGCCGCCTGCCACGTGACCAACACCTCGCGGAGCGTGGGGAATCCGCCCGAGATGGGGCTACTCGGCCAGAACACGTGCGTGTTCGCAATGCCGACCCCGCGCAGCACGCAAGCACGAGTACTGGTTCCCTGCACGTGGACTCGGTCACGCATGACAATCGGCAGGAGATCCCCGCTGCCGCCCGCATGCGGGCCGTACAGGCCAGGAATCGCGTGGACGAGTCCGACGGTCTTCTGCGCCGGCGGGCCCTGATACGTGTTGTTGAGGTGCCACTGAAGGGCGTCGATCGCCGTCTGCAGCCGACGATAGGGTCGGTCCGGATCGTTGACCTGAGAGGTGAGCGCTCCGGCGGGCGGATCGAGACCCAAGCCAGGATCGACCCAAGCATGCACAACTTGAGCGCACTGCGGGTCCGGGTCGTTGATCACCTGCGCGCGCGCTGGATTGCCAACGCACATCGAGAACGCTCACAGAAAGATACCCAAGACGTGCGGGCGGAAAGCGGTTGGCGGCATTTGCGGAACCCTGTGTGACGCGGGCGTAACGAGTCCCGGGGGACGAGGATCGCAACGCGGCTGAACTCAAGAATCTCGGCTCTCCTCCAGCTTGAGTGGGTCACGGGAGCGGCGGTTTGAGGACGATGCCTGAGCAGCAGAGGAAGATCATGGCGCTGAGCGCGACGTGATCGTGAAAGCCGAAGGCACGGTGGGCGATCATGCGAATGCGGTTGT
>JACRIN010000108.1 GCA_016220085.1 Planctomycetota bacterium | reverse complement strand
GAGCAGCGCGTGCGCATCGCCGGCGTCGAAGCGCGCGCGACGTACGCGGTCGGGCTCGAGCTCGACGAAGCCGGCGTCGTCGTCGGACGCGCGCGCGGACCGAGCGGGCTCGACGCGCCAATCGAGGTCGGGTTGCTCGCGCTCTGCGACGGCGTGCCGTGCCTGCCGATGGTCGATCGCGTGCTCGTCGGCGCCGATGGGACGTTCCGGCTGCGCTCGACAGAGGCGCGCGAGTGCCTGCTGGTCGCGTTCGCGGTCGGCACGGTGCCCGCGTCGCGGGTCGTCCGCGTGCGTCCGGGCGCGCCGCTCGACGCCGGCGAGCTCGCGCTCGACGCCGGCTTGGAAATCGAGGGCCTGGTGACGCGCGCCGGCACGCCGGTCGAGCACGCGGTCGTCGGCATCGCGGTGCCGGGCACGCCTGAACTCGTGCTGCCGCTCTTCGGCGTCCGCTTGGCGTGGCGCGACGGCGCGCTGCACCGCACCGGCGCGATGGTCGAGACCGACGAGCACGGCCGATTCCGCGCGCGCGGCTTCGAGGCCGGCGCGCACGAGCTCGAGGTCGTCCGCGGCGAGGGCGGACCGCTGCGCGGCGTCACCCGTCTCTCGCCGAAGGTGCGCGTCGAGGCGCCGGGCTCGGTCATGCTCGAAGTCGCGAGCGCGCGGCTCGAGCTCGAGGTGCTCGACGCCGACGGCCGACCCGCGCGCGGCAGCGCGACCGTCGACGGCGCGAAGAGCAAGACGCCCGCGCGTCTCGACGAGCAGGGCCGCGTGCGCCTCGACGTCGCGCCGTTCGAACGCCGCAGCGTCACGCTGGAGGCCGACGGCCAGCGCACCGAGACGTTCGAGTTCGAGGCGCCGGGCCCCGGCGAAACTCGCACGGAGCGCGTCGAGCTGCTGCGCGACCGGCTGCTCGCGAGCCTCGAGCTGACGCTCGCCACGCACGGCGACGACGAGCTCGAGCTCGACTTCGTCGCCCTCGGCGGCGAGACCGAGCCGCCGACGCGCCTGGTGCGCCGCGTCACCGCCTCGGGCGGCCGCGCGACCGTCGCCGACTTGCCCGCCGGAGCGTGGCGCGTGCACGCGTTCGTCGGCAACTCCTATCGACACTTCGCGGAGCTGCTCGCGCCGGTCGAGTTCGAGCTCTCGCTCGGGCCTGCCGAGCACGCGACCCGCGCGCTCGCGTTCGCCGCCGCCGGCCGCGTGCGCGTCGACGGCCAAGACGAGCAAGGCGCGCGCATCGCGGCGACGTGCAACGCGCGCGACAGCGCCGATCGACCGCTGGTGCTGCGCTTCGTCGCGCGCGGCGCCGAGCGCGTCGGCTCGGCGGAAGGCCGCATCTCCGAACTCGCGCCGAACGACGTCTACCCGAACCTCGCGCCGGGCGACTACGTGTTCGAGTTCGTCGCCGCCGGCCGCGAACGCGCCGAACGTCGCGTCCGCGTCGTCGCAGGCGAGACCAGCGAGCTCACGATCGTCCTCCCGAAGTCGGAGTGAAGCCATGTCCGAGCCCACGCCCGCCCGCAGCGCCGCTCGACGGCGCTGGTTCCGCCCTGCGCCGCTCGAAATCGCCGCCGGCGCGCTGATCGCACCTCTGTTCGTCTGGTGGGGCCTCGCGCGGCTGGCGGGCGTCCACGGGCTCGCGGAGGTCGGCGACGGCCAAGTCGCGGTGCTCGTCGATCACGCGCGAGGCACGGTGCAGGTCTCCGGCGCGCCGGGCATGCGCCCGTTCGTGCCCTGGGTGCAAGAGGTCTTCACGCTCGACAAGCAGCCGATCGAGTTCCGTTTCGAAGGCAACGAGAAGGGCACGTTCAACCGCTGGCCGCGGCTCTTCGTGCGCGCGCACGACGGCTCGAGCTTCTGGTTCGACTCCTTCACGCTGCAATACGCGTTGATCCCGGCCGCCGCGGAGCGCGTATTGCACGACTCCGGCGCGCGCGACGCGTACAAGGAGCGCTTGGTCAACGCGTACGCGCGCTCAGTGCTGCGCGACGAGTTCGGCTACTTCTCGTGCGAGGAAATCGTGCGGCCGGAGAATTTGCGCGCGGCGACCGACGAAGCGCGGAGGCGCTTGAACGAGTACCTGAAGCCGCATGGCGTCGAGGTGCTCGAGGTCGCGGTCGCCAAGCCGCGCTTCGATCCGCTGTACGAGAAGGCGATCGAGCGCCGCAAGGTCGGCAACCAGGAGATCGAGCACCTGCGCGCGCAGATCGAGAAGCTCGAACAGGAACGCCACCAGCGGATCGCCCGCGCGCTGGAGGAGAAGGAGAGCGAGCTGCTCGTCCGCCGCGGCAACCTCGCGCGCGATCGGCTCGCTGCCGAGCAAGAGGCGATCAAGGTGCGCAACGCGGCGGACGTGTTCGCGCTCCAGAAGCGTTCGGAGGCGCAGACGTTCGCCGAGAAGCGCGCGGCGGAGGCCGAGACGCTGGTCGCGAAGTACACGCTCGAGGCCGACGGTCTGCGCGCGCACGCCGACGCGCTCGCCGCGCAAGGCGAGGACACCGTGCGCGCCGCGCTGATCGAGCGCTTGAGCTCGATCGAGTTCAACATCCAACCGTTCGTCCAACCCCAAGCGACGCTCGGCCCGGTCGTCGCGAATCCGTGAGGCCGCCATGTTCGCTTGGATCGCCACGTTGCCGAGCCGAGTCGCCGCGGGGGCGCGCGCCTACTTCGCAGCCTCCGGACGTTTGCTGCGGGGCGGCGCGCGACTCGCCGGCCGCGGCCTGCGTTCGCGTTGGATCGCGACTCCGTTTCGCTTCGGCGTGCGCGCGTTCGCGTCGACGTCGCGCGTCGCCGCGGTCGGCGGGTCGCTCGCCCTCGCCGCGTTCGGTGTGCTCTGGGGCGGTTTCGAGCGCGTTCCGATCGCGACGATCGGCGTGCAGCAATCGCTCTGGGGCGGCGAAGGGCTCGTCGAGCACGATTTCGCGCCCGGTCTCCGGCGCTCGACGCGCGGGCTCTCCGCGTGGCACTTCCTCGACGCGCGCACGCACTTCCTCCGATTCGGTTGGGAGAGCGACGGCGCCGACTTGCCGGTGCTCGACCTGCGCACGAAGGACGGCAACGAAGTGAAGATCGGCGTCACGGTTCCCTTTCGCATCAAGTCGGGCGAGGGTTGGATGCTCGTGCGCGATGGATTGAAGTCGTCGTACCACGCGCTCGCGCGGACGACGACGCAGAGTCTGTTGATGCAAGAGCTCGCCGAACTCTCCTCGACCGACTTCGCGAGCACGGTGACGCGGCAGGCGCGCTGCCGCGATGCGCTGCCGAAGCTCAACGCGCTGCTCGCGCCGTATCACCTCGAAGCGGAGTCGATCCAGGTCCACCAAGTGCTCTTCTGGATCGAGTACGAGAAGAAGCTGCAAGCGAAACAGTTGACCAAGCAGCAAGCGCTCGAGGCCGAGGCCGCGACCGAGGTCGAGGAAGAGCGCCGCAGCCACACGCTCGCCGAGGAGATCGACGCCGAGGAGAAGCGCGTGCGCGCCGAGCAGGACAAGGCGATCGAAACGGTGGTCGCGGAAGCGCAGCTCGAGCTCGCGCGCATCAAGAGCGACGCGAAGAGCTACGACGAGCTCGTCCGCGCGCGGGCGACCGCCGAGCTCGAACGCGCGACCGCGCAGGGCAATCTCGCGATCACCAAGGCCGAAGCGTTGCGCGAAGAGCTCGTCCAGCGCATCCACGAATCCGCGGGCGGCCGGATCCTGCTCGCACGCTCGGCCGCGGAGAAGCTGCGCATCCGGACGGTGACCCTCGACTCGCGCGACCCGCGCGTGCCGAACCCGATGGACCTCGACGCGATGGTCGCGTTGCTGGTCGGCAAGGCGCGCTGACGCAACCGAACCGGACTGGGTGCCGCACGCTCGGTCCACTTCCAAGTACCGGACAACCTCGCGGAACTGCGATCGACTTCTCGCCGGCCGCTGAACGTCTGCGTTGCGAGCATCGGACGCCGATGCGAACGTCGGTTGCCGATGTGGATGTGGCAGCTCCACGCAACCCTCGCGCTCGCTGCGACGAGTCTGAGACTCGCTCCAAGGCGATGAGCGCAGGCCCCGGTCATCAGGAGGCGTTCGCCGAGGAATCCGCTGCGATCCGCAGGTCGACGACGAAGTGCGCATCCAACTCGCAGGCGCGATGGAACCGAACGATACGCCGGTCGACGGTGCCCCGACCCCCATCGCGGTGGTGCGGGCCAGAGCTGCTCTCGCTCGGGACGCGGCCCCTCTCGGGCGCGGACGCGGAGCGTGCGCTATCCTCTCCCCATGGACTGGCGCACGCGTATTTCGGTCGATCCGGAGATCTGTCACGGCAAGCCCTGCATCACCGGCACGCGCATCATGGTTTCGGTGATCCTCGACAACCTAGCGGCCGGTGAGCCTGCCGAGGCCGTGCTTCGCAGCTACCCGTCGCTCACGCAGGACGATCTTCTCGCGGCCATGCGCTACGCCGCCGAGCTCGCGAAGGACCGCGTCATCCCGTTCAAGAGCGGCGCAGCCTGAGCGCTCCGGACCTGTTGCGTTTCAAAGTAGAAGAGAGTTGTCCGGTAGAGTTCGTGGAGCTGCTCCGCGCGGCAAGTCTCGACGCCGAACACGTGCTCGACGAGGCGCTCGGTGGCGCGTCGGATACGAAGCTCGCCGAAATCGCACGGCGTGAGGACCGCGCGATCGTCACGCTCGATCTGGACTTCGCCGATGTGCGGCGTTTCCCGCCCGCGGAGTACTCAGGTGTGATCGTGCTTCGGCCGGACAGTCAGAGTCACTCCCGACTGATCCACGTGTTCAACAGCGTCATTGCGCTCCTCTCTGAAGAACCGCTCGCACGGCGACTCTGGATCGTCGACGAATCCGGCGTGCGTGTCCGCGAGTGATTCCAGGAACGTCGCGATCGAACGGACCTGCGCGCGCACGCAAGGCCGCGCTCGCGACGCTGGTCGTCGAACACACCGGAGCTCTCCTGGAAGCTACGACGCGTCACGCGCTCGGATACGGCGTCGTGCGAATACCACACCCGGGGCTCGCCGGTCATGGTGGTGTCGCCCTAGTCGCCGTGCGCGGCCCGCGCGCGCGCGACAAACGAGGTCGGCGTGAATGCGCGGCTTCGAGCTCTGCCGCGAGGCTGTGCTCGGCCGTGACTTCTCGCGTCGCCCTCTTCGTCCCCGCCGAACTGAAAAAGTCGCACAGCGACAGGAAACTCGGATATGACCGCACGCCCCGCCCTCCTCCTCGCCCTCGGCCTCTTCGTCGCCGCCTGCCAGAGCGCGCCCGAGAACGAATCGATGTGCTTGAAGCGCAAGCCCGGCACCATCGTCACCGTCAATCAGTACTGCGCGATGGTGCTCGCCGACCCGGTGGATCCGAACGTGGTGGTCGAATGGAAAGGCCAGAAGGTCGGCCTCTGCTGCGAGGGCTGCATCCCGAAGTGGGAGAAGCTGACCGACACGGAGAAGGACGCCGCGCTCGCCGCCGCGGTCGCCAAGGGGCCGATCCAGGACTGAGCGAGCGTCCGACGCGCGCGGGCACTTGCCCGTCGACGTCGAGCCCGGTGCCGCACCGCGTGCTGTGGCCCGACCGTCACAGCAGCTGCGACAACAACGTCTGCGCGGAGACGACTGTCGGCTCGCGGAACTCGAACACGTCGACGTCCTCGTACGGCAAGTCCAGCACGCACTGGAGCGCGTGCGGGGCGCCGAGCTGCGCTTGGAAGCGCGCGAGGTCTGCGCTCAACCGCTCCTCGGAGGATTTCACCTCGACGAGCAGCCACGGCTTGCGCTCGCGCACGACGAGGAAGTCGACCTCGTGCTTCTGTTTGTCGCGCACGTAGTAGAGCTCGTAGCACCCTAGCCCGAGGTCCGTCCAGCCCTGCACCGACTTCTGGAGGTGGCACGCGACGATCGTCTCCGCTCGCTGGCCGGGGTCGGCGAGCCCCGACCAATCGCTCGCATACCACTTCGGTTGCTTGGCGAGTGCTCGGGTGACGCTCTTGCTCCACGGGCGCACGAGGAAACCATGATGCAGGCTCGTGAACGCGTCGATCCAACGGCGCACGCTGTCGACGGACGCGAGCAGATCGACCGCGAGCCCACTGTAGTTGAGCTGCGTCGCGGAGCGGTCGGAGAGGATCCGCGCTAGCTTCTCGAGCGTTGCGAGGTCCTGGAAGCGCGTCAAGTCGCGCAGGTCCTCGCTGACGAGCTGGTGCGCCCGACCGTCGCGCCAACGCCGCGAGAAACGCTCATCGCGCCGCACGAACGGTTCGGGGAAGCCGCCGAACGCGAACAGCGCGTCCCAGTCCTCCGCTGCGATCCGTTTCGGCGGCAGCACGTCGACGTCGCGCTCGTCCGGCCGCGCGAGTTCCCCGACACTCAACGGGTGCATGTGGAAGAGGAAGTACCTCCCCATCAGACTGTCACCGCCGCGCCGATAGACGTCGAGCCGAGAGCTGCCGGTCACCAGGATCGGCCCGGACGACGAGTAGAGGTCGTAGAAGCCCTTCAGGAACTGCTTCCAACGCGCGAGCTTGTGAACCTCGTCGAAGACGACGCCGGGTCGATCGCGCAGGCCCTTTCCGAAGCCGATGCGCTCCGCCACGGATTCCTGACCGGAGAGCAACAAGCGTCGATGCTCGTCGACGTCCGCGTTGAGGTAGGACGCGTCCGGCAGGCAAGCGCGACAGGTCGTGGTCTTCCCGACCTGCCGAGGGCCGGCAACGAAAGCCATCTTGTGTTCGCGTGCGAAGTGGCCTCGGAGGATGGCTTCGTAGGTGCGGCGGACGGGCGACGGAGCGGTGACCGTTTTCGGCATGGTCGTAAGTTGGTCATGACCAATTTACGACCTATCGTAAAATGGTCAAGCGTCCGATCCAGGTGCGGGCGCTCACGCCGCACTCAGTCCGACCCGCGGCGGCCGGTCAACGCGCGGCCCAGCCAGAGAAGCGCTTCGCCCAGGCCCGCGCCGCGGTCCCAGTCGGCGCGCGACTCGGTCCACACGACGTCCTTGCGCGCGTCGTCGATGCGGTCGCGCAGACGGCGCTCCTCATCCTTCAGACGCTCGAGCTCGCGTTGACGCGCCTTGTCGAGGCCACCTTGGCGCACGAAGCCGAGCACGCGCTCGAGCTCGCCGTGGTCGAGCCAGAGGCCGTGCTCGCGGCACACGTCGTAGATCACGCCCGACGCGCCGGCAAAATTGCGGCGCATCATCCGCTCGGTGCAGACCGCGCATGGCAAGTACGCGACGACGTTCGCGCCGACCGCGGCGACCGACGGCGGTCCCGCGAGCACGCGCGCAGCGAGGTCCTCCTCGTCGGCGCGCTCGCACAGACGCTCGAGCACGCCGGGTGAGAGCCACAGCCCCGCGCAGTGCGTGCACTCGATGATCGAGAAGCCCTCGACGGCGCGCGAGCGCAGCTTCGACTCGCAGCGCGGGCACTTGCTGGTCGACGGCAGCGCGGTCAGCGCCTGCGGCTCGATCGCGAGGCCGCATTCGAGGCAGTGCTTCGCGCGCGCCGGCAAACGCGACCAACAGCCGGGGCAGATCGACGACAGCCCGCGGTCCTCGAGCGAGATCTCGGCGCGGCAATAGCCGCAGCTCTGCGCGTTCTCGACCAAGTTCGCGCCGCAGCTCGTGCAGCGCAGCGCACGCGGCGAGTGCGGGGCTCGGAACTCGACCGTGAAGCGGGCGCCGCATTCACAGCGGACGCTCTCGCCCGGCCGCAGGAACGATACGTCCCACTGTCGCGAGCACACGGCGCAGGCATTCAGGGTGCGGTACTGCATCGGTCGGTCGACTTCGGTTCTCGGGTCTCGTCACGTCGTCTCGGCGCGGCGCTCGGTGAGCCCGTCGGTCGTCGGGCGCGCGTCGCGCTCGATCTCCGCGACGAGCTCGCGCAAATCCTTGTTGTGCGCGGAGCCGGCGAGCTCCTGATCGATCCGCACGAGCAAGCGGTCGACCACGCGGTCGGCGGCCTCGCGCGGCGGGAGCTCGTTGCGGCCCGAGGAGCCGCGCAGCGCGTCGAAGATCGCCTTGACC
Source organism: Planctomycetota bacterium (assembly GCA_016220085.1). Lineage (GTDB taxonomy): Bacteria > Planctomycetota > UBA1135 > UBA1135 > JACRIN01. Next base: position 8,261 of record JACRIN010000108.1, on the reverse strand, counting down.
GAGATCAAACCGGGATCGCGCGCGGGCAGGAACGTGCTCGCGAGGTCGCCCTCGCGCACGACGACGATTTCGCGGGCTTCGAGCACGCGCAGCACGCCTTCGACGGTGCCGTGCGCGAGCCCGAGCTCCTCGGCGATCGCCTGCGAGCTCGGCGCGGGCTCGCCGCGCAGGAACGCGCGCGCGATGCGGACCATCGAGCGAAGCGCGACCAGCTCGCGGAACGCGGGCTCGCCGTCGCGACCGCGCAGCGCGGGTCGGAAGTTCGGCTCGGCCTGGTGCGCCCACGCGAGCTCGGCTCCGAAGAGCACGATCGCCCACGAGAAATAGAGCCACACCAGGAACAACGGCATCGCCGCGAAGCCGGCGTAGATCGCGTTGTAGTTGGCGATGCCGATCTGGAACTTGACGTGCAGCACTTGGAGCACGTGCCACGCCGTGCCCGCGACGAAACCGCCGAAAAGCGCCGACCCCCAGCGCACCTTCGTGTTCGGCAGCGTCAGGTACACGAACGTCAGCGCGAGCCACATCAGCGCGAGCGACACGCCCGCGAACAGCGTCTCGACGAGCCCGCCGAAGCCGAGGTGCTCGGTCATCCATCCCGAGATCGCCTGGATCTGGCTCTCGGCGAGCGAGCTCGCCGCCGTCGCCGCCGCGGTCGCCGTCACGAGGAAGATCGGAGTGATCACGACCATCGCGAGGTAGTCGGTGAGCTTGCGCACCAAGCTGCGCGAGCGCTGCACGCCCCAGATCTGGTTGAACGACTGCTCGATCGAGCCGAGCAGTCGCACGACCGTGTAGAGCAACATGATCAGGCCGAACGTGCCGAGCGTGCCGAAGTTCGTCGACTGCACGAAGTCGAGCACCTTGTCGATCGTCTGCCGGATCGTCTCGATGCCTTCGCCCGCGGTGCCGCGCACGCCCCACGTGCGCGTGAGGAACGGTTCGATCGTGTCCGCGCGGAGCTTGTCGTACGCGCCGAGGCCCTTCGCGAGCGCGAACGCGAACGCGAGCAACGGCACGAGCGAGAGCACCGTCACGTACGTCAGCGACGACGACTGGAGCATGCAGCGGTCGCGGAAGAAGTCGCGCACCGCGAGATAGGCGATTCGTGCTCCGCGCTGCCCCGACGCGACCAGTCCGGTCGCGTGCTCGGGCTCGAGCTTCGTCACCCACCGCGCAAATCCGTCCCAGAGCCGCGCGAGCCACGGATTCTGGAACAGTCGCTCCTCGCGCGGACCCTCGGAGAGCTTCTGCATGGCGCTGTTCTACGATCTCGGCCGGTGCGACGGAACCGCCGAGCCGCCAAGCCCCGCTCAGCGCTTCGACAGGAACACGTAGGCGGTGCCGCCGCGAGCGAGCCAGCACTTCTCGAGTTCCGTCCTGGTGTACGTTCGCACGCCGGTCGCTTCGGTCTCGGCCGCCGGGTCGTTAACGCAAACGTTGCCCGACTCGTCGAAGCCGGTCACCACCAAGAGATGGCCCGCCGTCTCCGCGTACGGCGCGCCCGCGAGGTCGCCGGGGCCCGCGGCGATCGAGATCACCAGCGGTTGGCCGACCGCGATCGAGCGCTCGACCGCGCGCCAATCCGCGCAGCGCGTCAGGTAGCCCGCGACTCCGAACGTGTACCCGCCCTGGATCGCGCGCGTCCAGTTGCCGTAGACGTCGAACTCGGCGTCGAACACGCGCTTCGCGACCTCCTCGATGCCGCGCTTCGCGCCGTGGAACTCGAGCACCATCGCGAGCGACGTCGGGCTGCACACGCGCGGCGCGAGCTTGGGATCGACCGCCTTCTGGCTGCGGAACGGCACCGGTAAACGCAGCTTCCACGCGGCTTCGGGGATCTCGACTTTCGGCCCTTCGGCGGGAGCGAGCCCGTTCCTCGTCGAGAACGTCAGGTCGACGCGCGAGATCTTGAACTGCGGCGCGCGCGCTTCGCCGCGCCACGCGACGATGCGGTACTGCGCGAGGTCGAAGACGCCGTTGCCCTTGAAGTAGTCGACGTCGATCGAGCCCTCGTTGCACGTGCGCGTCGGCGCCCAACTCGGCTGCCCGTTGCCCCATTCCCCGACGCGGAGCCAATCGGTCCAGAGCTCGTCCGCCTTGCGGCCGACGCGCACCTCGAACCAAAGGCCGGCGCCGGTGGGCACGTCGACGTTGAAGGACGCGAGCAATTCACCGAACGGCTGCTTCGCGGCGAGCACCGCGGATTCGTAGCTGGCGGAGCCATCGTCCTCGACATTCGACGGCTGCGCGATCGGCGCGAGCTTGACGCCGCCCGCGGCGCCGAGTTCTCCGCGCACGAACGTCCCGCCGACGAAGTCCTGCGGGTTCTTGTGGTGGAGCTCCTCGTGGACCCAAGGCATGCGACGCGCTTCGACGTCGTCGGAGCCTAGCGTCCGCGAATCGACGGAGAAGCAGGCGGTCAGGGCGAGCAAGGTGGTGACGAACGGCATGCTGGACCTCTCGGGAAGGCTCCGCCGCGCGTCGCGCGCGAACGAAGACGAACGCGTCTCTATCGGTCGCGGCGGGCGTCGAAGTTCGGTCGAATCGCCGCGCGGGGCGAGAAAAGAATGCCGTCGACGGCCGCGCGGCCGCCGCCTATCCTGCGCCGACGCCATGCGCGCGCTCGCTCGGCTCGCGTGGGGATTCGCCGGACTCTGCAGCCTGCTCTGCGCGTCCGCCGCCCCCCAGGAGAAGGCTCGCAAGCCCGAGCCTTGGTTGCGTTTCGCGCTCGCGCCGAGCCTCGAATCGCGAGTCGAGCTCACCGCGATCCACAGCGGCGCGGCGGGGCACGGACTCGAGTTCGAGCTGTCGCGTTCCGGCGCCAAGCCGGCGCGCACCAAGGCGTCCGCGACGGTGCCCGACGGCGATCTGCGGATCGCGCTCGACGTGCCGCGCGGCGACGGACCGTTGCGGCTCGTCGTGCGCGACAAGCGCGGCTCGCGCGAGTTGCTCGACGCCGAGCTCGAGACCACGCGCGTCGATTGGGTCGCGTGCGGTCCGTTCCCGGTGCCGGGCAACGGCCTCGACAAGGAGCTCGTGCCGCACGGCGCGAAGCTCGACTTCGGCGCGAGCTACGAGACGCAGCGCGGCGCGGTGCGCTGGCGCCCGTTCGATGCGCGGCTGTTCGCCGACGACAAGCTCGCGGACCTCGACGCGCTGTTCGGTCCGATCGACCACGCCGCGGTGTACCTGGCAACCGTGTGGAGCTTCGACAAGCCGACCAAGGCGCTGCTCGAGCTCGGCAGCGACGACTACCTGCAGGTCGTGCTCAACGGCCGCGAGATCCATCGCTCGAAGGCGCCGCGCGGCGCGGCGCCGGGCCAGGACAAGGTCGCCGCGAGCTTCAAGAAGGGCGACAACGTGCTGCTCTTCAAGGTCGTCGACGAAGGCGGCGGGTTCGCGTTCTGCTTCCGCGCGAAGGGTTCGGGCGGCGAGCCGCTCGGCGGCTTCACGCCGCGCGGCGTCACCGGCTATCGCTGGAAGACCGCGGCACCGCCGCGCGTGACGTCGGTCGAAGCGGGGCGCGCGGTGCTCGAGTTCGATTCGGACGCGCCGGAGCTCGCGCGCGCGGTCGTGCGCAAGGCGGCGAGCACGCCGCCCGATCCGCGCGAGTGGCTGACGCGCGGCCTCGCGTTCGTACTGCCGCTCGACGTGCGCGAGCGCATCGTCCCGGGCGACGACGTCGCGCGCACGCACCATCGCGTCGTGATCGAAGGCCTGGTACCCGGCGAGCGCGTCGGCGTCGCGGGCCTGCTGCGTCCGCCCGGCGTGCTTCCGGACACGTCGCCCGCGCGGATCGACCGCACCACGGAGTGGCGCGTGCTCTGTCCGCCCGCGGCGAGCGGCAAGGCGCTGGTCTCGCACCTGCGCCTCGCGGCGGTGTTCTTCGCCGACGTCGTCGAGCGCGGCCGCGGGGAAGGGCTCGAGACGCCGAAGGCGGAGCTCGAGCGCCGGATCGCACAAACGCGCGCGCAGTTCGACGAGACGCGTCGCTTCTACTTCGTGCACTCCGGCGGCCGACTCTCGCTCGACGTCACGAGCTTCGTCGACTGGCAGAAGCACGTCGTCGCGCCGGACACCGACTACGGCTTCGCGTACGCCGGCGACGAGTGGAACGCGGTCGAGCGCGTGCTCGGCGAGGCGAAACGCTCGCCGCGCGAATTCGACGGCTACCTGCTGGTCTCGTGCGATCGAGCGCACGACGGCGCCGCATGGCGCTTCCCGGGGAGCGGCGGCGGCACGTACGGACCGCTCGCGCCTTTCGGCGCGACGAAGAGCGGCTGGAAGCTCGGTTCGGAGGATTCCGACTGGCTCTTCTGCCACGAGTTCGGCCACGGACTCGACGCGATGTTCGCGGAGTCGGGCTACCCCGAGTTCCTCTTCAACCACTTCTACGCGTTCGACGACACCGCGCACGTCCACGGCGAGCATTGGGACGGCAACGGTTGGCTCCTGCGCGAATGGGGCGGCCATGCGCGACGCGACGCGCAGGCGACGTGGCAGCCCGGCGAGTTCGGGTGGCGCTGGTTCACCAACGCGTGGGGCACGGTGAAAGAGTACGCCGACGCCGACAGCGACGGCTTCGCGGACGCGAGCGAAGCGCTGCCGCTCGACGAAGCGCGCTTCGGCTCGTCGCCGGCGAGTGCGGACGGCGACGGGGACGGGCTCACCGATCTCGCCGAGCTGATGCAGAGCGCGTGGCTCGTCCACGGCTTGCACGAGTTCCAAGCGGGCGACGCGACTCGCACGCTCGATCCGACACGCGCGGACACCGACGGCGACGGCAAGCCCGACGGCGCCGATCCCGCGCCGCTGTGGCCGGTCGGCGACGACGTCGGCGCGCCGCTCGCGTTCCACGCGTCGGATCCGGCGTTCGGCGCGATCGAGCTCGAAGTCGCGTGGCGCGACGGCGCGCTGTGGTTCGACGTGCAGACCGCCGAGCCGTTCGAGCGCGTGCGCGTGATGCTCGACGCGCAGAACGACGGCTGGTACGTCGGCGGCGACAACCTCGTGGTCGAGTGCACGCCGACCGCGATCGTGCGCCGCGACCTGAACCAGTGCTCGGTCGCCGATACGTGGGGCTTCTCGCAACCCGAGAACGCGCCGGCGGAGATGTTCGAGCTCGTCCCCCACGACGACCGCTCGCTCTCGCTCGCGATCCGCCCGCGCGCGGCGAGCGGCTTCGAAGCGACGCCGGGCCGCGAGCTCGGCTTGCTGGTCGCGCTGCTGCCGCCCGGTGGCGAAGCGCTGCGCGCCGGCCACCACGGCTGGATCACGGTCTTCGAGCCGCACACGTTCTTCCGCACCCGGCTCCCCGCGAAACGCTGACGGATCGCGGGCGGACCCTTGCGGCGCGTCTCGGCGCTCGGTTCACTCCCACGACCATGCAAGCGACCTCGCCGCCGCCGAACGAGACGCCGCTGAAGGAGTTCACGCTCCGCGCGCTCGCGTGCGGACTGATCTTCGGATGTCTGTTCGGCGCGGCGAACGCGTACCTCGGGCTCAAGGCCGGTCTGACGGTCTCGACGTCGATCCCGATCGCCGTGCTCTCGGCCGCGGTGCTCAAGCTCTTCGCAAGGAAACAGAGCACGCTGCTCGAGGCGAACATGGCGCAGACGGTCGGTAGCGCGAGCTCCTCGCTCGCCTCCGGCACGATCTTCACGATCCCCGCGCTCTACCTTTGGGGACTTGCGCCGCCGTACCACCAGATCGCGATGCTCGCGCTCGCCGGCGGACTGCTCGGCATCCTCGCGATGGTGCCGCTGCGGCGACTGTTGATCGTCAAGGCCGATCAGGAGCTCCCCTACCCCGAAGGCCGTGCGTGCGCCGAAGTGTTGCGCGCGACCGAGAGCGGCGCGAGCGGCGGACACTGGATCTTCATCGGCATCGCGCTCGGGATCGTCGTCAAACTCGCCGTCACGCAGTTCCACCTCGTGCCGGAGGAGCTCGAGCTCAACCTCGGCAACAACGCGAAGCTCGCGATCGCCGTCGCGCCCGCGTTGCTCGCGGTCGGCTTCATCGTCGGCTTCCGCGCTTCGGCGGTGATGGTGTCGGGCGGATTGATCGCGTCGCTGGTGCTGTACCCCCTGGTGACGAAAGCGCACGCGGTCGGCGTCGGCGACCCGGCGCTCGCGCTGAAGGCCGCGGAGGTGAAGAGCCGCTTCCTGATCTTAGTCGGCGCGGGTGCCGTCGCGGCCGCGGGTCTCGTCACCGTGATCCGCACCGCGCCGACGATGTGGAGCTCGCTGCAGGCGGTGCTCGCCGGGCTGAAGAGCGGCGGCGGTTCCGCGAGCGGCGAGCGCACCGACCGCGACCTGCCGGCATGGGTGCTGGTCGTCGGACTCGCGGTGCTCTTCCTCGTGCTCGCGTTCGTGCCGAACTTCTTCGCGGGCAACCTTTCGACCGGCGGGCAGATGCTCGCCGCGACCGGCGTGCTCGTGTTCGGCTTCCTGTTCGTGCCGGTCTCGTCGCGGCTCGTCGGCGTGATCGGCGTGTCGTCGAACCCGACGTCGGCGATGGCGTTGATCACGCTGACCGGCACGGCGGCGGTGTTCCTCGCGCTCGGCTGGCGCGACCTCGACGCGCGCGCCGCGGTGCTGACCGTCGGCACGGTGGTGTGCGTCGCCGCGTCGAAAGCCGGCGACATCTCGCAGGACCTGAAGACCGGCTTCATGGTGCGCGCGACGCCGGCGCGCCAGCAGTTCGGGCAGTTGATCGCGGCGGCGGTCGCGTGTTGGGTCGTCGCAGGTGTCGTGTGGGCGATCGGCTCGCGAGAAGGCGGCTTCGGCGAGGGCGGAATGCCCGCGCCGCAAGCGACGTTGATGAAGACGGTGATCGAGGCGGTGCTCGGCGACCAACTGCCGTGGGACTTGCTCGGCTCGGGCGCGGCGCTGTCGCTGGTCGCGGTGCTGGTCGGTTTGCCCGCGCTGCCGTTCGCGCTCGGCATCTACTTGCCGCTCGCGACGATGGCGGCGGTCTTCGTCGGCGGCTGCGTGCGCGGGCTGCTCGAGCGCAACAAGGAGCGTTCGAACCTCGAGACCGGCGTGCTGTGCGCTTCCGGTTTCGTCGCGGGCGAGGGTCTCGCGGGCGTCTTCATCGCCGGCTGGGCCTTCTACCAGAACCTCGGCCGCTTCAAGGCGCCTGAACCGGAGCTCCCGGAGCTCGTCGGCGCGCTCGCGCTGATCGGGATCGCGTGCGCGGTGCTCTACGTGTCGGGCAGGAAGCGCGCGGCGTAGCGGCCTCAGCGCTTCACGAACACCGGGTTCGTGATCGCCATCGTCTCCGGCGCGCTCATCGGCCAGAACGGGGCCGAGACCTTGTCGCCGCGTGCGACCGCGACGATCCAGGAGTCGCCCGGCGCGAGCTTCAGGCGGACGCGACGCGTCTTGCTCGTGAACGTGTCCTCGGGATGAAGCTCATACGCTCCGTCCGTCGCTTGCAACGGCACCGTCGCCACGACTTCGCGGTTCACGACGAACTCGAGCGTGCGCGGCGTGACCCAGCTCGGATGCCGCAGCGTCACGACCACTTCGACCTCGTCGCTCGCCGCACGGAACGTCTCGCCCATCCGGTGCCCGTCGACCTCGATCGTCGCGAACATGCCGAGACTGACGCTCACTTCGCCGCGCTTGAACGCCTCGCACGCGGCGTCGACGTCGATCTTCGTCGGGTCGTCGGTCTGGCTCGGCACGTACGTGCGGCCCTGGCCGACGACGACGCCGACCGCGTGCGAGTCCGACGAGCCGATCGCCGTGAAGCGCAAACCGCGCTCGAGCAGCGCGTACCACATCGGCAGCACCAGGTTGGTCGGCGCGGTCGGGCAATCGGAGTTGACGAGCTCGATGCAATCGAACGTGAAGTCCTGACCCGCCGTGTTGAGCCCGGTCGCTTCGTCGAAGCCGAAGTTCGAGAGCGGATCCTTGCCGCCCTCCGGCCAGCGCGGGTGGTTCAAGATCACGACCTTCGCGCCGTTCGCGCGGATCCCGGCGACCAACGCCTTCCAATCGGTCACCTTCGATTCGGGCACCGGCGCGCTCGGATCGAGCGGGAACGCGTTCATGTGCCCGTTGTCGGTGGTCACCTCGTTGCCGACGACCGGCGTGAACCACGCGTTGAGCGCGAGCGCTCGTTGCAGCGGCAGGTAGTCCGTCTGGTGGTTGTGATCGGTCGCGATCGCGAGCTCGACCCCTTCGCCCGCGAGCGTGACGAGCCGCTCCTCGACGCTCGCATCGCCGTGGCCGCTGTACGTCAGCGTGTGG
>JACRIN010000107.1 GCA_016220085.1 Planctomycetota bacterium | reverse complement strand
TGATCGACACGCGCTGATCGACACGCGCTGATCGACACGCGCTGATCGACACGCGCTGATCGACACGCGCTGATCGACACGCGCTGATCGACACGCGCTGATCGACACGCGCTGATCGACACGCGCTGATCGACACGCGCTGATCGGAACGCGCTGATCGGAACGCGCTGATCGGAACGCGCTGATCGGAACGCGTCGGGCCGCGCGGTCTGGGCGGGCGTCAGGCTGCGGCGGCGGGTTCGGCGGGCTCGCGCAACTCGCTCCGATCAGCGGACGCGCCGACTTCCGCGACCAGGCCGCCGAGCCGGCACGACGCGATCGCCGCCGCGTAGAACGCGAGGTCGGCGAGCAGCGAGCCGAGCATCAACCCCGCGGACGGCGATCCGACGCTCGCGAGCCCGAGCGTCATCGCTGCGGGCCGCGCGGCGAGGTCGACGAGCTCGGCCGGGCCGTACTCGCGCAGCAGCGCGACCAAGCTGGCCGCACGCGACGTCGCATCGCCGCCGGGCGCGCGCCGGCGACGGACCCAGGCGATGACGTAGAACGCGAGCACCTCGACCAGCGCCGAAGTCGTCGCGAGCCCGGCCCGGTCGAGCTCCGCGGTTTGGAACGCGCTCGCGAAGCCGAGCACCGCGGCCTTGGAAGCGAGGTCCTGCGCGGCGTAGCGTTTGACCCAGAAGAGCCCGCGTTCGCCGAGTCGCCGGAGTCGCGAGCGCGGGTCGATCGAGCGCGGATGCGAGGTCGGGTTGGGCTGCATGGCGGTTTCAGCGGACGAGCGCCCTGCTCGGGCTCCGATCCCGAGCACGCGAAGCGCCGCGCGCGGCCTTCGCGCTTTCCCGGGATTCGTAGGCGCCGGCCGAGTTCGCGAGCGGAAGCTCGGCTCGCCGCGGCCGAATGCGGACGCGCGACGAGGTCCTCGCAACCCCGTTGGACCGGGTCGGCGGCTTTCGACCGCGGGGCGCGACTCGCCGCCGCGGCGGGGTTACTCTCTGGGGCCCGAGAGGGTCCCGAAAGATGCCGAAGAACGTTCCCGAGAAGCTGCACGACGACGAAGGCGAACCGGGCGAAGTGCTCGTGCGCCTCAACAAGTACCTCGCCGATCGCGGCATCGCCTCGCGGCGCAAGTGCGACGAGCTGATCGAGAAGGGCCACGTCATGCTCGACGGGGTCGTCGTGACGCAGCTCGGCACCAAGGTCGATCCGACGACGCAGACGGTCGAGGTCGAGGGCGAGGTGCTGAAGCCCGAGGGCGTCAACAAGCGCTACTACCTGCTCAACAAGCCGCGCGGCGTCGTGTGCACCAACGAGGAGCGCGAGCTCCGGCCGCGCGCGATCGACCTGATCACCGACCCGAAGAAGGGCAGGATCTACACGGTCGGTCGGCTCGACGAGGAGAGTCAGGGGCTCATCCTGCTCACCAACGACGGCGAGTTCTCAAACTTCATTTCGCACCCGCGCCACGGCGTGCCGAAGACGTACTGGGCGAAGATCCGCGGCCGCGTCGACGACGAGGTGATCGCGGAGCTCAAGAAGGGCGTGTTCCTCTCCGAGGGTCGCACGCACGCCGACGAGATCCACATCGAGAAGCGCGCGACCGAATCGACCGCGCTCTCGGTCACGTTGCGCGAAGGCAAGAACCGCGAAGTGCGGCGCATGTTCGCGAAGGTCGGCTTCAAGGTGATGCAGCTCCGTCGCGTGCGCATCGGCAACCTGACCGATCGTTTCCTGCGCGAGGGCGACTGGCGGCCGCTGACGCGCGCCGAAGTCGAGGACCTGAAGGCCGTCGCGGTCGGCGCGACGCCGGTCGACTCGTATCGCGGAGCTCGCACTCGCTACAAGAAAGGGTTCTCGAAGGCGCGCGCGCCCAAGCGACGTCCGGGCCCGCAATCCGGCGCCCGGCGCCCGCGAGGCGGCCGATGAACCTGACGCGCGCGCTGCCGGCGGCGATTCGCGAGCACCGGCTCGCCAACGGGCTCGAAGTGCTGATCGCCGAACGCCGAGGCGATCCGGTGGTCGCCGTGATGGTCTGGTACAAGGTCGGCTCGAAGAACGAGCGCGACTTCGAGTCGGGTGTGTCGCACTTCCTCGAGCACATGATGTTCAAGGGCTCGTCGCGCTTCGGCAAAGGCTCGATCGATCGCATCACGACCGAGCTCGGCGGCGCCAACAACGCGTTCACGAGCTACGACCACACCGCGTACTGGTTCGAGCTCGCGTCGGATCGCTGGGAGCGCGCGCTCGAGATCGAAGCCGATCGCATGCGCACGCTGACGCTCGACGCGGCGGAGTACGACGCGGAGCGCGCGGTGGTGCTCGAGGAGCTCTCGATGGGCCAGGACGATCCGTGGCGCGTGCTTTCCGAGCGCGTCCAAGCCGCGACGATCCCGCGCCATCCGTACCGTCGGCCGATCATCGGCTTCCCGGATGCGTTGAGCGGCCTGAAGGTCGAGGCGATGCGCGACTACTATCGCCGCTTCTACCGGCCCGGCAACGCGGTGGCGATCGTCTGCGGCGACGTCGACGCGGAGGAAGCGCTCTCGGCGGTGAAGAAGCATTTCGAAGGCCTGCCCGCCGGCGACGAGCAACCGACGCCGGAAGCTTTCCGTCCGACCGAGACCGAACCGCGCGGCGAGCAACGGCTCTCGATGAACTGGGACGACCAGGGCAAGCGCCTCTGCATGGCGTTCCCGACCGCGAAGTTCGCGAGCGACGACGACGCGACGCTCGACGTGGTTTCGAGCTTGCTGACGGGCGGCCGACTTTCGCGGTTGCATCGGCGGTTGGTGCTCGAGCAGGCGCTCGCGACCAGCATCTCGACGTCGAACGACACGCGCGTCGAGGGCGGCGTCTTCTGGCTGTTCGCCGAATGCGCGCAAGACGTGCCTCCCGCGCGGCTCGAGGCGGCGATCGACGCCGAGCTCTCGCTCCTGCGCGAGGAACTCGTGACGGCGAAGGAGCTGACGCGCGTCAAGCACATGCTCGAAGCTGCGGAGGCCTACGACCACGAGACCGTCACCGACATCGCCGAGGATCTCGGCGAGCACGCGACCGACTCGCACTGGACGCTCGCGTTCGAAGCGATCGAGCGCGTCAAGGCGGTCGACGCGAAGCGTGTGCGGGCTTGCGCGCGCCGATTCCTGCGCGCCGAGCGCCGCGTGCTCGGCTGGTGTTTGCCGAGCAAGGCCGAGCCCGCGCACAAGCGCGCTAAGCCGCAGAAGAAGGCGAAGCACCGCCGATGAGCGCCGCGGCCTCGCACACTTCGGTCCCGACGATCGAGCTCGCGATCCGGCGCTACGAGCTCTCGTGCGGCGCCACGTTGCTCGTGTCTCCGCGCGTCGGCGCGCCCGTGTTCGCGTTGCACTCGCACGTCCGCGGAGGGCATTCGCTCGATCCGCGCGGCAAGGAAGGGCTCGCGTACCTCGCGGGCGCGCTCGCCGACCAAGGCACGCGGCTGCACACCGAGGAAGAGCTCTCCGAGCTGCTCGAACCCGCCGCCGGTTCGCTCTCCGGCGACGCGAGCGGCATTTCCGGGCAGATCGCGGGGCGCGATTGGCGCCTGCTCTGCGACCTCGCGTGCGAGCTCTTGACCGAGCCGACGTATCCCGAGGAGGAGTACCGTCGTCAACGCGAGCGCTTGCTCGAGCGCTTGCTCGTCGAGCGCGACGATCCGCGCGCGCAAGGCGAGCTCTTGTTCCGCAAGCTCGTCTACGGCGAACATTGGCTCGGCCGCAACGCGTACGGCACGCTCGACACCGTGCGCCGATTGAGGCGCGGCGAGGTGCTCGCGTTCCAGCGCGAGCACTGGGTCGGCGAGCGCACGACCATCGCGGTCTGCGGCGAAGTCGACCCCGAGGAAGTGCGCGCGCTCTTCGAGAAGCGCTTGAAGCGTTGGACGCGCGGTATGCCGTTCGTACCGACCGATTCGCCCTTCCCCGAACGCGCCGCGCGCACCCAGGTCTTCCGCGCCGATCGCCAGCAAGTGCACGTCTATCTCGGCCACCTCGGCGTCGCGCGCAGCAATCCCGACTACGTGCCGCTCGTGGTGATGGACCACGTCCTCGGCACCGGACCCGGCTTCACCAATCGCATCTCGATGAAGTTGCGAGACGAGCTCGGGCTCGCCTACACCGTGCACGCCGCGATCCATTCGAGCGCCGGCATCCTGCCGGGCACGTTCTGCGCGTACATCGGCACGTCGCCGCAGCACGTCACGACCGCGATCCAGGGTTTCCTCGCCGAGATGCAGCGCATCCGCGAAGAGCTCGTCGGCGACGAGGAGCTCGCGACCGCGAAAAGCTACCTGATCGGTTCGTTCGCGCTCGGGTTCCAGCGCGCGTCGCGTCGCGCGGGCTTCTTGATCTCGATGGAACGCCACAAGCTGCCCGCCGACGTGCTCGAGCGACTGCCGCTCGAATACGCCGCGGTGACTCCCGACGACGTGCGTCGCGTCGCGCGCGCGCATCTGCATCCGGACGCGTGCGTGCTCGCCGCGGCCGGCCCGACCGACGCGAAGGCGCTCGGTCGCGTCGTCAGTCGACCTTGAGCAGCGCGGCGACGACGGGCTCGAGCGCGCGAGCGGCGAGTTCGTGGCCGCGCACGTTCAGGTGGAAGTCGGTGCGCCAGTAGGGCGGCACGGGCTCGCTCGCGAAGATCGGACGCAGGTCGACGGTGGCCGCGCCGCGCTCGCGCAGGCCGGCGAGCAGGCGATCGGACACCGCGGAGACCAGCGAGAAATCCGCGTCGGTGAGCTCGAGCGTGTTCCTCGTTTGCGTGTAGCGTTCGACCGGTTCGGGCCAGTGGAGCTCGAACGGGCTCGGGATGTAGAGGAAGACGACCTCGGTGCCCTGACGACGAGCGACGCGTTGCATCTCGAGGCACATCTGCAGCGCGTGGTCGGCGATCGGCTCGCGCAAGTGCTCGAAGTTCCGCAGGAGGTCGAGCTCCGCGAGCCCTTGTCCCATCGCGTCGGACGAGAGCTCCAACGCGAGTTGGCGCCGCTTCTCGAACTTCGGCAGCAAGATCGGCCAGTCGCCGTCGGTGAGATGCAGGTAGACGAAGAAGTACTCGGAGAAGTCGTTGCCGCCGAAGATCGCGCAGACGAACACCTGCGGCGCGAAGTCGCGGAAGCGGTAGAGAGCGCCGAGGTAGTTGTAGAAGTGGTAGCCGCCGAGTCCGGTGTTCAGCGCCTCGACCGTCTTGCCGGGCCGACCGACCGCGATCAGGTCCTCGAGACGATTCGTGAAGCTCTCCGCGTTGGAGCAGAGGCCGCAGGTGTGCGAATCTCCGGCGACGAGCACGCGCAGGTCGCGCGGCGGCACGTCGAGGTCGTGATCCTCGCGGCAACCGAGGCCGTTCGTGCGGAACTCGAACTTGCGCTTCGGGTGCTCGGTCCACACGAACTCGTAGACCTCGTTCTCGACCTCGCGGATCGCCATCCACGGGTCGTAGACGACGCGCGGGTTCAGGCTCATCGCGAAGAACGTCTCGGCCTCGTCCGGCGACAGGTGGAACGTCCATTCCTCGGGCTTCACCGGATCGAGCGTGCTGGCGGTGGCGGAGCTCGACGCGGCGCGCGGCGGCGGCTTCGGGCGCTCGCCGACGTTGATCTTTACCGTGTTGTCCATCGGCCTCTGGAGCCGGGCGATTCCGAAGCACAGGATCGCCAGCGCCACCGCGCTCGATGCCGAGAGCGCGATCCATCGAGCCTTGCGCGAGTCCATGTGGGGGAGGAACTCGGCGAGTGTACCGACCGCGCTCGAAAAGCGCTGCGGCCCGCCGGACGGGTCCGGCGAGCCGCAGCTTTCGCGACGCGAGCGTGTCAGTCGCTCACTTGTTGCGCTTCTTCTCCATGAGCTCGTCGAGCATCGCGTTCGCCTCGGTCGCGGCGAAGGTCCCCGGATGCTCCTTCACGAGCTTCTTGAGGTCGTCGATCGCCGCGTCGATCTCCTTGCGCTTGCTCGGAGCGGCTTCGCGGATCCCGCGGATCTGTTGCTGGGCCTTGATGATCGTGGCCGCGTCCTTGTCGGCCTTGATCGCCGTCAACACCGCGTCCGCCTCGGCCTTCTCGGGCAACGAGCCGAGCGACTTCGACAGCGCGTTCGCCGCGTCCTGCGCGCCGAGGAAGTTGCCTGCGTTCAGGTCCTCCTTCATCGCGGTGACGCGTCCGGTGACGAGCTGCTTCAGCGCATCCGCGATCACCGGGCCGCCGTCGGCTTCGGCGAGCTTGCTCGCCGCCGAGATCGCTTCGGCCCACTGGCGCTTCTGCACCGCCGTGCGCACGGCCTTCGCGGAGGCGGGCCAATCCCACATCGGCTTCGAGAGAGCGCCCTTGACCGCTTTCTCGATCACGGCGTCCTCCAGTCTGCCGGGGTTGCCGCGCCACACGATCTTGCCGGTCGCGTCGACCAACACCGCGTGCGGGATGCCGCTCACGCCGAAGAAGCGCGCGAGCTTGCCGCCCTTGTCGTACGCGTAGGCGTATTTCGCGCCCTTCTTCTCGACCCAGGTTTCCGTCGGCTTTTGGGGTTCATCGGTCACGCCGAGAACCGTCAGGCCCTGCTCGCCGAACTTCGCTTGCAGTTCGTTGAGATGAGGGACCGACGAGCCGCACGGGCCTCACCAGTGCGCGAAGAACTCGATCAACACCGCACGGCCAAGGAACTCCTCGTAGCTCGTCGCTTTCGTCTGCGCGTAGCCTTGGAGTTCCACGACCGCCGGCACGTTGCTGCCGACGCCTTGCGCGGACACCGGCGCATACAGCGCGGCGAATGCGAAGAGCGGCAGCCAGACACGGCTGAGCTTCATGGTTTGCCTTTCATGTCGGGGAACGACGGGGCGATTCTAACCGAGCTTTCGACGGCGCCACCATCGACCTTTCGCCGCCGACCGCTCGCGCGCGGCGCGTAAGGGTCGCGTTGGCGCCGCACGCGGTCCGGGCGCGACGCGCGAGCAGGTGGGGCCGCGGATCCCGAGCCTCGGTTCCGTACACTCGCGCCCCGTCGCTCGCCCCGCATGCGCACGCTCGCGCGTCGCGGTCGGCGGGCGCGAGGGATCCCTTGCCATGCCCAAGCACATCCTGTTCGTCGTCCACGGCGTCGGAGTCCAGCCGGCCCAAGCGACCGCCGCGGCGCCCGCCTGGGACGTCGAGGTTCGCGCGAAGCTCGACCAATGCGCCGATCCGGCGCGCTTCGCGATCTTCGCGCAGCGCAAGTTCTCGGACTTCGTCGACGTCGTCCCGATCTCGTACGACAAGGAGTTCGGCGAGGCGCTCGCGCGGTGGAAGCAGCTCGGCGGCGCGGCATCCGCGGCGCACGCGAAGTCGCTCGGCTTGCCGGGCGCAGGCGTCCTCGAAGCGCTCGCGGACATCGACCCGAACGATGCGTTCCTCTGGTCGCACGTCGCGGACGCCGCGCTGTACTACGTGCTCGCGCTCGAGCGCCAGAACGTGCGCGTCTCGGTCTGCGACCAGATCGTCAGGGCGTTGAAGGCCCGTTGGCAGCCGGGTGAGCCGTTGCCGCGCGCGTCGATCGTCGCGCACAGCCTCGGCACCGCGGTGATCCACGATTCGTTGCACCTGCTCGCGACGAACAAGCAGATGTCCCAGGGCCTGCCGAATCAGCTCGCGCATCCCAACTGGGGCTTCCAGACGATCTTCATGCTCGCGAACACGAGTCGCGTGCTGCAGACCGACTTCAACGCGTACGAGTCGATCGTTCGACCGGGGCCGGCGAACAAGCTCGACAAGTACTGCGCGCGCTACGTGACGGTGCACCACGAAGTCGATCCCGTGACGCTCGTGCGGCGCTTCGAACCGAAGACGTGGAAGAGCCTCTGCGAGTCGATCACGCTGACGCACTACCGC
Source organism: Planctomycetota bacterium (assembly GCA_016220085.1). Classification (GTDB taxonomy): domain Bacteria; phylum Planctomycetota; class UBA1135; order UBA1135; genus JACRIN01. The sequence goes on along the minus strand of JACRIN010000107.1, from coordinate 39,588 downwards.
GATTGGAACGTGCACGCGTTCACGCACTTCCTCGACAACCCGCAGGTGTACACGCAGATCTTCAGCACGGCGATCTCGAGCACCGCGCTCTCCGCCAAGGAAGTCGCGAACGCGGTCGACGAGGCCGAGTATCCGCGCTTCGGCGGGAAGTTCGCGAACGTGCCGAAGGTGATCGCGAAGAAGAACGAGCTCTTCTCTCTGCGCGATCGAATGCCGCCCGATCCGAGCGTCCTCGACTACTTCAAGGCGCTGAAGGACGGCATCCGGATCCTGCGCGAGCTCCGCGACCTGCTCGCTTGAGTCGAACCATGCGCAATCTTCTCGACAAGCTCCGTTCGAGCCTCTTCCTCGCCGCGATCCTCGGCTTCGCGGCGGCCGCGTTGGGTCAAGCGCCGCTGCACTCCGCGTACGGCACGCTCGACATCGATCTCTGGGCCGAGTTCGACTCGATCGCGGCCGACCCGCGCTATCGCACGCAGGTTCGCGCGCGCCTCGCGGCGGACATCGACGCCGCGCGGTGGAGCGAGGTGTTTTCGAAGTTGGCGGCCGATTTCGAGAGCTCCGCGCCTTCGTCGGATCCCGTGGCGAGCGCGGCGCGAGCGACGTTCGGTGCGAAGCTCGACGCCCTCGCCGAGGCGTGCGTGCGCGCGGAGGCCGTCGCCGCGCCCGACGGGGCGGTCGACACGCACGAGGAGCTCGCGCGCTTCTTCCTCTCGGTCAACCGCGCGGGGTTCGGCGCGCAGACGTTCGTCGTCGCGGGCAAGCGCGCGCCGCTCGCGCGGCCCAACGCCCAACCGCGCGCGGGTTTTTTCCTCGACGCGGCGCGCGCCAAGGAGCTGCCCGGCGAAATCCTGCTCACCAAGTACGACGCGACGAACGAGCAAGCGCCGAACGTCCCCGTCGAGGTCGCCGTCGACCTCCGTCTCCGAGCGGACGCGTTGGCGGCGCTCTTCGCGCTCGCGACCGCCGAGCTGCGCGAGGAGCAGATCGGGCTCGTCACCGACGCCAAGGCGCACTGGGACGCGTACCTCGATCGCGGTTACTCCCAGTATCCGTGGGAGGAGTGGCTGAACGGTTTCGCGGTCGACGCGGGGAGTCTCGAGCCGCCCCGTTGGCAGTGGATCGCCCTGCACCCGTCCGCGGCGATCGAGCTCGACGTCTCGGGCGTCGACGACTTGCGCATCAGCGAGGCGCTGAACCTCGAGCTCGTCGGACGCATCCGCTACGACGCCGACTTCGAGGACTTCCACGGAGCTTCGCTCTCGCTGCTCGTGCGCGACGATATCGGGCCGGGGCTCGGCGCGGTCGTACACGTGAATCGTTCGTTCAATCTCGGCGTCGCGTGGCACGACGCGGACGAGGACGACGATTGGTTCGACGAGCCGCCGTACTTGTTCTGCAGTCTCGACCTCTTCCGTCTCGTCGAGAGTCGCTCGAAGAACCTCCGTCGTCGCTTGCGCGACCCCTTGGACTCGCTGCCGTCGCTCTGAACCGCGCGTGCGAGACGTCGCGCGCCGTTCGGCGGTTGCCAACGGCGCGCGCCCGCGGTGAACTAGTCGGCCCATGTTCCGCACCTTCGTTCTGCTGGTCGCCGTGTTGCTCGCCGGATGCGCCGGCGTGCCGACCGCTTCGATCGAGCCCGAGTCGGACGTCGCGAGCTTCCGACAGCCGGCCTACTCCCCGCGCGAGCTTCCGATGGACTTCCACAGCCGTTCCGAGCCCAACCGCGTCCGCGTCACGCACCTCGACCTCGATCTGACGCTCGATTTCGACGCGCAGGAGCTCCGCGGAGCCGCCGAGCTCTCGTTCGACCGCTTCGACCGCGACGCGCCGCTGAAGCTCGACACGCAGGGCCTCGCGATCGTCGACGTCGTCGGCCCCGACGGGCGGCCGCGCGCGTGGTCGCTCTCCGCGGACGATCCGATCCTCGGCGCGGCGCTGACGATCCAGCTCGCGCCCGATGACGCGAAGGTGCGCATCGCGTACCACACGACCGAGCGCGCGGCGGCATTGCAGTGGCTCTCGCCCGGACAAACCGCCGATCGCAAGCAACCGTTCCTCTTCACGCAGGGTCAATCGATCCTGACGCGGACGTGGATCCCGCTGCAGGACTCGCCCGGCGTGCGCGCGACGTACAGCGCGGCGGTGCGCGCGCCGAAGGAGCTCACCGTCGTGATGAGCGCCGAGCACCTCGGTCGCGGCGACGACGGCGTGTGGCGTTTCCGGATGCCGCAAGCGATTCCGCCGTACCTGATCGCGCTCGCCGCCGGCGACCTCGCGTTCGAGCCGATTTCCGAGCGCTGCGGCGTCTGGGCGGAGCCGTCGAAGGTCGTCGGCGCGCGCGATGAGCTCGGCGACACCGAGAAGATGATCCAGGCCGCGGAGAAGCTCTTCGGGCCGTACCGTTGGGGCCGCTACGACATCATCGTGCTGCCGCCGTCGTTCCCGTTCGGCGGGATGGAGAATCCGCGGCTGACGTTCGCGACGCCGACGATCCTTGCGGGCGACAAGTCGCTCGTCGCGCTGGTAGCGCACGAGCTCGCGCACTCGTGGTCCGGCAACCTGGTCACCAACGCGACGTGGCGCGACTTCTGGCTCAACGAAGGCTTCACGGTGTTCTGCGAGCAGCGGATCATGGAAGTCGTCTTCGGCGAGGCGCGCTCGAACCTGGAGAAGAGCCTCGCGCGACATGAGCTCGACCTCGAGATGAAGGAACTCGAGCCGTGGCAGCAAGTGCTGCACATCGATCTCGCCGGCAAGAACCCCGACGACGGCTTCTCCGGCGTGCCCTACGAGAAGGGCGCGTTGTTCCTGCGCCGCCTGGAAGCGGTGTGGGGTCGTGCGGCGTTCGACGAGTTCCTGATCGGCTACTTCGATCACCACGCGTTCCAGAGCATCACGACCGACGACTTCCTCGCGTGGTTGCGCTCGCAGCTCTTCACGCGCGATCCGTCGCGCGCGAACGCGGTCGAGCTCGTCGAGTGGCTCGAGAAGGCGGGCCTGCCCGCGGACGCGCCGCGCTACGAGTCACCCGCGCTCGGCGACGTCGACCGCGAGCGCGAGCGTTGGCTGCGCGGCACGCCGGCTCGTTCGCTCGCGACCGAACGATGGGTGACGCAGCAGTGGCAGCACTTCATCCACACGGTCCCGGACGACGTCTCGATCGATCGGCTGGTCGAGCTCGACGAAGCGTTCGGCTTCACGCGCTCGCACAACAGCGAGATCCTCTGCGATTGGCTGGTGCTCGCGACGCGTCGCCGTTACCTCGCCGCGGACGAGCGCTTGGCCGAGTTCCTGACCGAGGTCGGCCGGCGCAAGTTCCTGAAGCCGCTCTACACCGAGCTCGCGAAGACGCCGGAAGGCCTGGCGAGGGCCCGCTCGATCTACGCGAACGCGCGGCCGCGCTACCACGCGGTTTCGACCGGGACGATCGACAGACTTCTCGGCTGGACGCCCTGAGTCGCCGCGGAACCTGCGCGCGAGTCGCGGGTTTCGACGCTCGGTCGGGCCGCTCGTTGCCTGGAGTCTGCCGGGCGGCCCATCAGACCTGGCTGCCCCGTCACACCGCATGGCGTGACGGGGCAGTCCATCTCGGAGCGCGCGCTTCGGCCTACTTCGCGGGCGCCCGTTTACGCCGAGTTCCCGCGCGCTTCGTGTGGTGCGCGTCGTGTCGGTGCTCGCCGCCCGGGTTGCCTTCGACAGGCGCGTCGCTCGATGGACGGGCGGTCGATCCGTGACCCGGCGGATGCGCTCCCTGGGCTCGTGGGTGGAGCTTGGTCTCGACGCGCATTCGGATCGCGAGCCGCGCCGTTACGTGTCCCTTGGCTCCAAGATCGACCTCGACGTGCATCGGCTTTCCGCCTTGCGCGAGGTAGGCGGCGCGAATGCTGTAGTGGTTCGGCGGACGCGGGACGCAATCGGGGCAGGGCGCCGCAGTCTTCAGCGCGGCCACTTCCGCTTCAGCTCCGTACAACGCCTTGATCTCGGCGATGCGAGCGTCGAGGTGCGCTTGCGCAGCGGCCTCGGTCAGGAACGGGTGACCACTGACGACCGGCAGTTGGATCTTCTTGATGCTCTTCCAACGCTTCAGCAGCTTCTCGCCCTTCGTCACGTCACCGCCGCCGACCTTCTGTTGGCAGTCGTCGAGCAGCGCGTTCATCGCGCGCACCTGCAAGTCGGCAGGGAGATCGAAGTAGTCCTTCGTCTCCGGATCGTCGGGACACAGCAGGTAGTACGCTTCGAACTCGACCGCGACGTTTCGCATTTGGTTCATCTCTCTCTCCTTGCCAGTCATCGGACGTCAGGGAACGGCGCTCCTCGCGCAGCGGAAGCCCGCCTTTTCGAGTCGAGTGCCGACGTAACACTGTGTACGACGGAGCGAGAGGTTCCACGAGTTCCCGTCGTCCGTCCAAGTACCGCCCATGACGACGTGGAAGCTCGGGTGCGGCTGGATCAGCTCCGACGTCGCGGTCGGCGACGACTCGCGCACCAACGAGCGGCTGTACGAGTCGCTCCACTCGTATACGTTGTCGAGCATGTGGAAGAGCCCCTCCGGCGTGCAGCCCTCCGGCAGCGCGTCGACGGCGACAACGCCGTCGAGGTACGCCGGCACGAGGCGTTCCGGCACGAGAGGACGCTCGCGGTTCATCCGCGCGCGCCGCTCGAGGCCCTCGAGCTCGTTGCTCCACGGATACAGCCGTCCATCGGTGCCGCGCGCGGCGCGTTCCCACTCGAACTCGGTCGGCAAGCGCTTGCCGACCCACTCCGCGTACGCCGCGGCGTCCTCGCGGCTGACTCCGGCGACCGGAAGTCGATCGAACTCCGAGCGGTAACCCTGCGACCAGAGCGCGGGCTCCGGATGTCCGGTCGCCCGCACGAACTCGCGGTAGTGAGCGTTGTCGACTTCGTGGGCGTCGATCCAGAACGCCGGCAGGTGCACGCGCCGGACTTGGTAAACGTCCGAGGTGTCACGCGCGTCGCCGAAGATGAACTCGCCATCCGGGATCAGCACCATGCCGTCCGGCGCGAGCTCCGGAGCGGGCCGGATGCGCACGTCCAACTCGTAGTCGCGGCCCGGCGTGTCGATGTAGCGCACGAGCTCGGTGAACCCGACTCCCGGCGCGTCGACGACGAAGCGATAGAAGCCGGGCACGATCGGCAATCGCTCGAGTGGCGTGATGCCGAGCTCGATCGGTGCGTCGACGCCCGGATCGGTCGCGATCAGACGCCGTGCGCGGACGCGCGCACCGACGACGTCGGTCCGCACCGTCAACTTCGGCAACGCCGCGTTCAGATCGGCGCGCGCAGCGAGCTCGGGATCGTCCGGCAGCAGACGGCTCGCTTCGGCAAGCGTCGACGTGCCGGCGAGCAGCCACCAGAACTGCTCGGAGCCCGGCGCGATCGGGATGCGCTCGAAGCCCTCGCCCGACCTGCGCGCCGCGCCGGGGACCGCGCGCGCGAGTTCGGCGAGTCCGCGGACCTTGAGCTCCTCGCCTCGGCGGGCGATCTCGCGCTCGACCGCGTCCGCGCGCTCGCGGGCGTCCGGAGCGAGCCGCGCGCGCTCGTCGCCGAGCTCCAAGAGCTTCGTCCGCAACTCGGCGAGCGTGCGCGGGGTCAGCCGGGCGAGTTCGGCCTGGTCGACGGAGACGACCGGCTCGGCGCGCCGCTCGCGCTCCGACGCGCGCACCGTGCGCTCGGTCGCCCACGCGCCGAGCGCGAGCGCGAGCGCCGCCGTGCCGACGACCGACGCCGCCAGCCGGTGCCGAACGAGGCGCCTTCGCCCGAGCTCGAACAGCGACGGAGGCCGCGCGACGATCGATTCGTGCCTCAGGAAGCGCTCGAGGTCCTCGGCGAAGAGCTTGGCGGTCGCGTACCGGCGCGACGGCTCCTTCTCCAGCGCCTTGTCGACGACGACGACGAGATCGCGCGGCACTTCGCGGTTCAGCGTGCGCAGCGGGCGAGGCTCCTTCGTGCTGATCTCGCGCAGCACCTCGTCCATCGTCGCGCCTTCGAACGGCCGGCGCAGCGCGAGCATCTCGTAGAGCACGACCCCAAGCGAGAAGACGTCTGTGCGGTGATCGACCTCGTGGCGGCGCGACTGCGCTTGCTCCGGGCTCATGTAGTGCGGCGTGCCCGCGAGATCGCCGGTGCGCGAGAGCGAATCGAGATCGACGTCTTTCGCGAGGCCGAAGTCGACGAGGAAGGGCTCGCCGCGCTCGTCGATCAGCACGTTCTGCGGCTTGACGTCGCGGTGGATGATGCCGTTCGAGTGCGCGTAGTCGAGAGCCCGCGCGATGCGCGCCGTGATCTCGCAGACCTGCGTGATGTAGCCGTCGGCGCGCGTGCCGAGGCGATCGGTCGGATCGACGACGCCTTCGTTGCGCTTGCGCGCTCGCAGGCCTTCGAGCTCCTGCGCGAGGCTCTTGCCGCGCACGTACTCCATCGCGAAGTAGTGCACGCCACGCTCCAGGCCGACGGCGTGGACCGGCACGATCGAAGGGTGCCGCAACTTCGCGGCCGCGAGCGCCTCGCGGCGGAAGCGATCGATCCGATGCTCGGAGATCGTCAGGTGCATCGGGAGCACCTTGAGCGCGACCAACCGCTGCAGCGACTCCTGCAGCGCGAGGTACACGATCCCCATCGCGCCGCGTCCGAGCTCGCGCAGGATGCGGAAGTCGCCGAGCCTGCGTCCGGCGCCGACGTCCTGCTCGCGCGGCGGCAAGCCGCGTCGCAGCGCGGCGATTTCGACGCAGTGCTCGCGCACGCGCGCGCGGTAAGCCTCCGGGACGCGCTTCACGAACTCGTCGACGTCGGGACGCAGGCCTTCGTCCAGGAGTTGCAGGAACTCCTCGACCCAACGGAAGAGCGCGTCGCTCTCCGAAGGCGACTCCGGTTCGGGCGGCGATGCTGCAGGGTCGGTCACGGCGCTCTCCCGAGTTCGACGATAACGCGGAACGGCCGAGATGGCTGGCCGCGCGGGCTCCGGAGGGTCAGGGACCGCCAAGCGGACTTCGCACGGCCAAAATGCGCTTCGGTGCATCGGCGTGAGCGAGCGCAACGACGCGGACAGCCGCCTCGGAGAGAGCGCGAGCGGCGGAACGTCCGGCCTGCGCCGTCGGGACTCTACTGCCCGAGGTATCCGAGCACGTGCAGTGTTCGCCCCTCGGTGGTTCGAGTGAGCGCGGCGAGGCGCGCGTCGCGGTCCTCCGCCGACAGCGACGCGTCCGCGCGGACGTCGTCGCGAAGTTGCGCGAGCGTGCGTTGCGCGAGGTCGAGCCCGGCGGCGACCCACTCGTCGGAGGCAGCAGCGCGCGCGCGGGCGGCGGCGATCGCGGCGAGGCGTACACCGATCGGTCGGTCGTCGGTCAGGCCGATACCCTCGCTCTGCGCCGCGGTCGCGATCACGTGACCGTCGGGACTCCAGTCGACGTGGAAGATGCCACCAGAGTGCGGCCGCAAGACCGCCGCGAGCTCGCCCCGCTCGACGTCGACCAGCGCGAGCTCGCGCGAGACCGCCGCCGCGCGACGGCCGTCGGGCGAGAGCGCGATGCGATCGACCGAGCCGTTGAAGCACGCGACCGTCGATTGACGCTGCCAGTCGCCGGTGCGCCAGACGTGCACGTTGCCCGAGGCGTCGCCGACGAGCAGTCGCTCGCCGTCGGAGGTGAACAGGCACGAATGCGCGTTGAACGTCCCGTGATCGAGCTCGCGGATCAGCGTGCGGGTCCCGACGTCCCAGAGACCGAGCTTCGCGGCGTCGGCGCCGATCGCGAGCAGCTTGCCGTCGACGGAGAAGCCGAGGTCGTGGCACGGGCTCTTCGCGGCGGCCATCGCGCCGAGCTTCTCGCGCGTCGCGGTGTTCCAAAGCGCGACCTCGCCGTTCATCTGCGCGACCGCAAGGGTCTGCCCGTCGCGCGAGAGCCGCAGCGTGTAGACGCCGACATCATGCTTCAACCGTCCGAGTTCTTCCGTCGTCACGGTGTCGAAGACGCCGACCGCGCCGTCGTAGCTCGCCGTGTAGAGCGTCGCGCCGTCGGGCGAAAGCGCGAGCGCGTGGCACGACTTGCCCGCGGGATGCGCGGCGAAGCTCGCGAGTTGCTCCCACGTCGCCGTGCTCCACACCTGGACCTGTCCGTCGAAACTGCACGTGTAGAGCCGCGTCCCGTCGTTCGAGAACGTCGACCAGTACGCCGCGGCCGCGGTCTCGAGCACCGTCCAGTCGTAGGCGCGCGTCGTCGGATCCCATTCACGCAGCTCGCCGTCGTTCGCGCCGGAGTAGAGCCGCTCGCCGTCGCGCGAGAACGCGAGCGAGCGCACGCCCTCGGTGTGCCCTCGCAGCACTTCGAGCGGCTCGCCGTCCGCCGCGCGCCACAGCCGAACCGTTTCGTCGGACGCAGCCGTCGCGAGCGTCGCGCCGTCGGGCGAGAAGCGGATCGCGGTCACGTAATTCGAGTGCCCGCGCAGACTCGCGGTCAGCGCGCCGTCGGCGAGGCGCCACACGCGCGCGGTGTCGTCCTTCGACGCCGCGGCGATCGACGCGCCGTCGGGCGAGAACGCGAGCGCGTCGATCGCGTTGTATTTGCCTTCGTCGGGCATCGCGAACGCGCGCGGCTCGCCGCCGGCCGCGAGGTCCCACACGAGGACGCAGAAGCCCCACGAGCCGCACGCGAGCGATTTGCCGTCCGGCCCGAACTCGATCGAGGAGAGCGGCTTGACGCCGGCTTCGAGCGTGCGCTCCTCGGCGCCGGTGCGCGAGTTCCAGACGCGCACGCTGCCGACGACGGTGCCGGGCGGGCGCTCGTAGCTGCACGACGCGACGCGCTCGCCGTCCGGCGAGAACGCGGCGGCCCAGACCGGGAAGTTGTGCTGTTTGAAATCGACGAGCAGCTCGCCGGTGCGCGCGTTCCAGACCTTGACCGAGCGGTCGCGCGAGGCGCTGACGATGCGCTCGCCCTGGGCGTCGAAGCGCACGCAATGCACGCCGTCGGTGTGCAGCTTGGCGCGCCAGAGCTCGCGCTTCGCGTCGCGCTCCTCGACCAGGACCGTTCCGTCGCCGCAAGACACCGCGAGCAACGCGCCATCGGGACTGACGTCGAGGGCGAGCACCGACCCGCAGCCGAGCGCACGCGCGGCGAGCGCCTGATCGCGTCGCGAGTCGAGCCAGCGCCATTCGTACCCCCGCTCGGTCTCCGGCGCGCGCTCGAGCCACCGCCGGAACTCCGCGAGCTCGCCGAGCCGCAGCGCCGAGTCCGCGGCCGCGACGTGCGCGAGGTACGACGCGTGTCGTCCGTCGTCGACGCGCGCGGGCGCCGCGCACGCCGCGCCGACGAGGAGGAGAACGGACAGCCGTCGAGTGCCACGCATCGAAGAACCTCGCTCGTCAGGGTGCATCATGCGGTCGCGGCGAACCCTTCGCCGCCGACCAGTTCGTGCCGTCGTCGACCAGGCGCTCGACGTAGTCGCGCAGCCGCGCGATCGCGGCGTCGTACGCGTCGAAGTTGCGATAGCTGCGCGCGAGCATCACCGCGCCTTCCATCGTCGTCAGGACGAAGACGGCGAGTTCATGCGGGTCGACGTCGTCCGGCAGGCGGTCCTTCGCTTCGACGAAGCACTGCTCGACCGCGGCGAGCCAGCCGTCGAAGTTGTCGACGAGGAGCTTGCGGGCGTGGGGGAGCTGCTCGCCGACTTCGAGCACCAGGTTGCCGATCGGGCAGCCGTGCTTGAACTCGGTGACCTCGAGCATCGACCGATAGCCCGCCATCAGGCCGAACACGCGTTCGATCGGGTCGGTGACGCGGTCCCAGATCGGCTGGAGCACCTCGGGGTGGAGCAGCTCCTTGCGCCTCTCCAAGGTCGCGACCAGCAGGTCTTCCTTGGTCGGGAAGAAGTGGAAGAGGCTGCCCGGCAGCGCCCCCGCCTTGCGCGCGATCTGCGACAGCCCGGTCGCTTGGTAACCCTGGAACACGAAGAGCTCCATCGCGGCATCGATCAGGCGATCGCGAGTGTCGGTGCGCGGGCCCATCGTTTGGTTGGTTGGACAACCAAGACGATACGAGCAGCCTCTCTGATGTCAAGAGGGGCGATTTCACGGTGCCTCTCGCGCCGAACGCCCGCGCCGGAACCACCGGGCGACCGTTGGCCCTTCGGACGCTGCGGTCGCTGCTCGACGGGCAACCGGCCGGCTCGCGAGCGCCGCGGTTTCCGACGCGCCGGGTCGAAAGCTCGCTCGGACCGCGCTCCGAGCCGCGCGGGCGAGTTCACAATGGACGGCGTCGATGTCGTCCCCTCCCGACGCCACGCTGCTGCTTCGCCGTGTCGAGGCCGGCGACGCCGAAGCCGCGAACGAGCTGTTCGCCGTGCTGCAGCAGGAGCTTCGCGCGCTCGCGGGCGAACTGATGCGCGCGGAGCGCGCCGGTCACACGCTGCAGCCGACCGCGCTGGTGCACGAAGCGTGGCTCAAGCTCTTCGGCGGCGCGACCGTCCACGCCAGCGACCGCGCGCACTTCCTGCGCGCCGCGGCGCGAGCGATGCGGCACGTGCTCGTCGACCACGCGCGCGGGAAGCGTTGCGCGAAGCGCGACGCGGGCAAGCTCGAGGCGCTCGACCTGACGCTCGCGGCCGTCGAAGGTCCGGAGCAGGTGGAGCTCGTCGCTCTCGACGAAGCGCTGCTGCGCTTCGCGGAACTCGACCCCGTCGGCGCGCGCGTCGTCGAGCTGCGCTTCTTCGCCGGACTCGGCAACGACGAGGTCGCGGCGGTGCTCGGCGTGTCGACGCCGACGGTCGAACGCGCGTGGCGCGCGGCGCGACTGTGGTTGTCAAGGGCGCTCGGCGGCGAAACGGGAGTGAGCGCGTGAACGCCGAGCGCTGGCAGGCGGTGAGCGCGGAGCTCGAGCACTGTCTCGCGCTCGCCGAGGGGGAGCGCGCGGCGCGGCTCGTCGAGCTCGCGAGTTCCGACCCCGAGCTCGCTCGCGAGGTGCGCACGCTGCTCGACGAAGAGTCGCGCGCCGAACGCATCCGACCCGCGGGCGCGTTCGCGCAGACCGCGAGCGCTGCGGTCGGAGCTCGCGTGGGGCCGTGGCGCCTCGTCGAACGGCTCGCGCGCGGAGGCATGGGCGAAGTCTGGGTCGGCGAGCGCGTCGAAGGCGGCTTCGAGCAGCGTGCCGCGGTCAAACTCGTCTCCCGCTGGTCGGGCGATCCCGAACTCGGCGTGCACTTCCGCCGCGAGCGCGCGCTGCTCGCGACACTCGAGCATCCGTGCATCGCGCGCTTGATCGACGGCGGCGAGACGCCGCAGGGCGAGCCGTACCTCGCGCTCGAGCTCGTCGACGGCGTCGCCATCGATCGGTGGTGCGACGAACGCGCGCTCGACGTCCGCGCGCGCGTCGCGCTCTTCGCCGAGGTCGCGGACGCCGTGCACTTCGCGCACCGCCGGCTGGTCGTGCATCGCGACCTCAAGCCCGCGAACGTGTTGGTGACGCGCGACGGCCGACCGAAGTTGCTCGATTTCGGCATCGCGAAGTTGCTCGGCGACGAGCGCGCCGACGGGGCGACCACCGCCGGCTTCCTGACGCCGCGCTACGCGAGTCCGGAGCAGGTGCGTGGCGAGCCCGTGACCGTCGAGAGCGACGTCTATTCGCTCGGCGTCGTGCTGTTCGAGCTCTTGACCGGCGCGCAACCCTACGGCGAGCCGTCGACGACGCCGCTCGAGCTCGCGCGTGCCGTCGTCGACGCTCCGGCGCGCAAGGCGAGCGCGGCGGTGCTCGCCGACTCGAGCGTCGCGCTCGCGTGCGGCGGGCACGAGCGCGCGGCGCGGGCGCTCGCGGGCGAGCTCGACATCGTGCTCGCCAAGGCGCTCGCGAAGGAGCCTGCGCGGCGCTATCCGACCGCCGGCGACTTCGCCGACGATCTGCGCCGATGCTTGCGCGGCCTGCCGATCGCCGCGCGTCCGGACACGTGGACCTATCGCTCGAGAAAGCTCGTCGCGCGGCACAAGCTCGCGTCGGCGGCGCTCGTCGGAGCGCTCGTCGCGCTGCTCGCCGGGCTCGGCGCTTCGCTCGCGGCGACCGGGCGCGCGGTGCGCGCCGAAGCACGCGCCGAGAAGCGCTTCGAGCAAGTGCGCGAGCTCTCGCGCTCGTTGGTCTTCGGCGTGCACGATCGCGTGGCGAAGCTCGCAGGCTCGACCGACGTGCGGCGCTACCTGGTCGACACGACGCGCGCGTACCTCGACGATCTCGCGGCGGACGGCGAGCTCGCACCGGAGCTCGCCGACGAGATCGCGAGCACCTACCTGCGCCTCGCCGAGGTTCACGGCGGGCCCGCGCGCGGCGGCACCGGCGACGTCGAGGGCGCGCTCGCGAGCGCGCGACGCGCCTTGGAGCTCAGGACGAAGCACGCGGCTGGCCTGCCGGACGCGGAACTCCGACTCTCGGACGTGCACGGCGTGCTCGGTGATCTCGAACGCTCCGCGGGTCGCGTCGAGGCGGCGCACGAGCATTACGCCGAGCTCGAGCGGCTCGCACGCGGACTGCTCGCGCGCGACGCCGGTTCGCTCGCCGCGACACGGGGGCTGGCGCGAGCCGTCGCGCAACGCGGTCGCCTCGCGGCGTTGCGCGGTGACCGCGCGCAGTCGCTAGCGCTCGCGCGCGAGGCTCGCGAACTCCTGCGGCCGTTCGCGGCGGAGCGCGAGGTCGCGCGCGACTTCGTCCTGCTCTCGACGCGGATGGGCGAGGACCTTTGCGTGCTCGGTGAGTTCGTCGCGGCCGAACAGGAGCTCCAGTCCGCGGTCGCGGCCGCCGCCGCAGCGCGCGCCGAGGACATGCACGACGCCCAACGCGCCGTCGATCACGGCAGCGCGCTCGCCGCGCTCGCGCGCGTGCACGCAGCGCGTCGGGACCTCGCCGCAGCGCGCGCGCGGCTCGACGCTGCACTCGACGTGCTCCGTCCCGCGCGGGCGATCGATCCGACGAACCTCGTCGTCGCCGAGGCGCTTTCGATCGCGCTGGAGACGCTGGGCACGTGGCAACGCGAGAGCGGCGAGCTCGAGGCGGCGCTCGCGTCTTGGCGCGAAGGACTCGCGGCGTTGGAGACGGTGCTCGCGACGGGTTCGGACGATCGCGACGTGCGTCACGGCGTGGCGCAGCTCGTGGTGCTCGCCGGGCTCGTCGAGCAGGCGCTCGGCCGCGCGGGTGACGCACGCGCGTGTTTCGAGCGAGCACTCGAGCTCACCGAGGCGGACGCGCGAGGCGCCGACACGCGCGAGGCGACGGTCGAGATCCGCTCGACCGCGCGCGTCGGGCTGGTCGACCTGGAGCTCGCCGCGGGCGAACGCGAGCGCGCCGGCGCGATGCTCGAAGCGTTGTGGACGGAGCTCGCGCCGCTGTGCGAGCGCTTCCCCGACGTCGCCTGGTCGATCCGCAAGCGCGGCGTCGTCGCGTGGCGGCTCGCGACGTGGCTCGAGGAGCGTTCGACGCGAGCGGAGCGATCGGTGGACGACCGGAAGGCGGACCTGGCGCGCGCGAGAGAGCTCTACGCGCTCGGCGCCGAGGACGGCAGGCGTCTCGCGGCGCGGGATTGGCTCCTCGAGAGCGAGCGAGACATCGTCGAGCTCTTCGAAGCCGACGTGCGTCGCTGCGACGAGCTCGCCACGAAGCTCGACGTGAGCGCAGGTCCGTGAACGCGCGCGGCCGACCGTCGAGCGACGATCGGCCGCGATTCGTGCGTCGCTCGGGCTCAGGGCGCGATCACGAACGAGATCGCGTCGCTGAGCCCGACGTTGTTCGGCGGAGAGAAGCCCGAATCGCGGCCCCAGAACTGCCCGCGCACGACTTCGCCCGCGACCAAGGCCGGATCCGCGCCGCTCGCGATCCACGCGTTGAAGTCGAATGCATACGCGCCGCCGCACGCGCCGGAGCCCGACGCGAACTGCACGGACGTGCGCTCGATCGGATTCTTCATGCAGAGCGTGCCGCCGCCGAACGCCGTCGCGGCGGTCGCGGTGCGTGCGTAGAAGAAGATGCCGGGCTTGCCCGCGATCATCTGGGTCGCCGTGAGCTGGAAGCCGCTCGGCGCGCTCGCGCTCGCCATGCCGCTGAAACCGATTTGCGGCGTGCAGCCCTCGGAGTTGACCTTCGCCGTGCAGTACGTGCAGGCGAGCGCCGCACCGTTCACGTCGAACACGTAGGCCGCACCGCTCTGGAGGTCGCCGGAGTCGACCGTCGGCGAGCCGACCGCCAGGCGCGAGCCGTCGAGCTCGACGTCCCAGCCGCTGAACCCCGGCGAGAGCGTCGAGGTGGTCACGCCGAGCTCGAGCCACTGTCCGCCGACACGCCGGTAGTGCCAGACCCGGCCGGCTGCGTTGTTCGCGGTGGTCGCGAGCTCGTCGCCCTCGAGCGCGAGCTCCTCGCCGTAGTAGCCGTGCGAGCCGGAGATCGCGGAGCGCAGTTGCTGCTCCTCGCTCCAGCTCGTGCCGTCCCAGCGGTACGCGTAGATCACGCCGACGTTGTTGGTTTCGAACGTGTCGCCGATGTCGGAGACCAAGACGACCGAGCCGTCGGTCGCGACGCGGCGGCCGTAGTAAGAGCCCACTCCGGCACTGGTCGGCTGCAGCACGGCTTCGAGCGTCCAGGCGTTGCCGATCAGTCGATACACGTGCGCCGCCGCACGCCCCGGCAACGCGCTCGACCAGCGCATCGATCCGGCGACGAGCACGCCGTTGCGCAGCTCGACGCTGTAGCCAAACTGATCGCCGGTGTCCGCGTCGGAGGGATGGAGGACGGAGTGTTGGCCCCACACGCCGCTCGCGCGATGGAAGACGTACACCGAGCCGGCGCCGTTGGCGAACGGCGTGTTGGACTGGCTCGCGCCGAACACGGCCCAGTCGCCTTCGATCGAAACGTCGACGCCGAAGCTCGCCGCGTCGGCCGGAACCAGCGGCGTCAACGTCGCTTCGATCGACCAGCTCGTGCCGCTGCGGCGCGCGATGTAGCCCTTGTCGAGGCTCGTGCTGCCGCCGATGGCTGCGACGTCGCCGTCGAGGTCGACGTTCAGTCCGAAGGACCCGTTGATGAGGACCGTCGGCGCGGGCAACTGCGCCTCGAGCGTCCAGCCTGCGCCCGAGTCGCGGTAGGCGTACACGGCGCCACCTTCCGGGCCGATCGGCCGACCGACCAGCAGCGTGTCGCCGTCGAGCGCGATGCCGACGCCGTACTGGCCGTTGAACTGAGGATCGGCAGGCGTGAGCTCCGCGGTCACCGGCGGACCGCACTGCGCGAGCGCACGCCCGGAGCAGAGTGCGACGGCGGCGACCAGCGCGAGGCATGGGCGTGCGAACGGAAGACGGATCGGCGGAACGTGGTTCGAGTGTTGGACGGACATGGTCGACTCCTCGTTTGGGACTCGGGCGTGGATTCGCGCCCGTGCGACCCAGCGAGAACGGTCGCGAGTCGCCATCAGGGAATCGAGGGAATCCACGGCAGCCGTTCGGTCTCGGCGAGCGCGAAATCCGGAGCGTGAACGCGAAGCGGGCCGCCCCGTCGAGTGACGGAGCGGCCCGCATTGTCGTGACGAGTCGGACTCAGTCGGCCTTGCCGGCCTTCTCTTCCTTCTCGGGGAGGTCGCTGACGAGCGCGTCGGTCGTCAGCAGCAGGCTCGCAACGGAAGCGGCGTTCTGGAGCGCGGTGCGCGTGACCTTCGTGGGGTCGATGACGCCGGCCACCACGAGGTCTTCGTAGGTGTCGGTGCCCGCGTTGTAGCCCCAGTTCTTCGACTTCTTCGCGCGCACGTTCTGCACGACGACCGCGCCGTCTTGGCCGGCGTTGGTCGCGATTTGGCGCATGGGCGCTTCGAGCGAACGGCGCACGATCATCGCGCCGACCTTCTCGTCGCCGGAGAGCGAGAGCTTCTCGACCACCTCGATGCAGTTGACGAGGGCCACGCCGCCGCCCGGCACGATGCCTTCTTCGACCGCCGCGCGCGTCGCGTGCAGCGCGTCCTCGACGCGAGCCTTCTTCTCCTTCATCTCGGCTTCGGTCGCCGCGCCGACGTTGATCTGCGCGACACCGCCCGAGAGCTTGGCGAGACGCTCTTGGAGCTTCTCCTTGTCGTAGTCGCTCTTGGTGACTTCGATCTCGGCGCGGATCTGAGCGATGCGGCCCTTGATCGCGTCCTTCGAGCCCGCGCCTTCGATCAGCGTGGTGTCGTCCTTGCCGACGATCACCTTGCGCGCGGTGCCGAGGTCCTTGAGGGTCACGGTTTCGAGCGTCTTGCCCGTCGCCTCGAAGATCGGCGTCGCGCCGGTGAGGACCGCGATGTCCTCGAGCATCGCCTTGCGACGATCGCCAAAGCCCGGTGCCTTGACCGCGACGACGTTGAGCGTGCCGCGCAGACGGTTGACGACCAACGTCGCCAGCGCTTCACCTTCGATGTCTTCCGCGATGATCACGAGCGCCTTGCCGGCTTGCACGACTTGCTCGAGCAGCGGGATCAGCTCCTTGATCGACGCGATCTTCTTCTCGTTGATCAGGACGAACGGCTTCTCGTAGGTCGCCGTCATCGACTTCGGATCGGTGATGAAGTGCGGCGAGAGGTAGCCCTTGTCGAACTGCATCCCCTCGACCCACTCGACCTCGGTCTTGATGCCGCGGCCTTCTTCGACGGTGATGACGCCGTCCTTGCCGACCTTCTCCATCGCGTCGGCGATCATCTTGCCGATCTCTTGGTCGTTGTTGGCCGCGATGCAGCCGACCTGAGCGACTTCCTTGTTGCCCTTCACGGGCGTCGAGATCTTCTTGAGACTCTCGACGCAGGCGTCGACGGCCTTGTCGATGCCGCGCTTGAGCGCGACCGGGTTGGCGCCGGCGGTGACGTTCTTGAGGCCTTCTTCGAAGATCGCCTCGGCGAGCACCGTGGCGGTCGTCGTGCCGTCACCCGCGTTGTCGCTGGTGCGTTGGGCGACTTCCTTCACGAGCTGCGCGCCCATGTTCTCGTACGGGTGCTCGAGCTCGATCTCCTTGGAGACGGTGACGCCGTCCTTGGTGACGGTCGGCGAACCGAACGACTTCTGGATGATCACGTTGCGGCCACGGGGGCCGAGCGTGACTTTGACGGCGCGGGCCAAGCGGCGCACTCCGTTGCGGATGTGCTCGCGGGCCTCGGCGTCGTAGCTGATTTGTTTGGCAGTCATGTGTGCTCCTGGTGAGTGGGCGAGGCGCTCAGTCTTCGATCACGCCGAGGATGTCGTCTTCGCGCATGACCAGGTACTCGGTGCCGACCGCCTTGACCTCGGTGCCGGCGTAGGACGTGAAGAGGACGCGGTCGCCGATCTTGACGCTGAACGTCGAGCGCTGGCCGTTGTCGAGGGTCTTGCCGGTGCCGATCGCGACGACCTTGCCTTCCTTCGGCTTCTCCTTCGCGCTGTCGGGGAGCAGGATGCCGCCGGCGGTCTTCTCTTCGGCTTCGACGCGTTGCACGAGCACGCGGTCCCCGAGCGGACGGATGTGGGCCTTCGACTTGGTCTTGGTGGTCATGGAGAGCTTCTTCTCGTGAATAGGGTTTCTGGTGATTGGTCGGCCGTCGGTGTCACGACGGCTTGTTCGCTGAGTCCCAACGGCCCAGCGCGCGAACGACTTCCGCGCGCAGGCGATCGGGTTGCACGGGCTTGTGAAGGAACGCGAACGCACCCGCCGCGCGCACCTGACTCTCCAGCTCGCGCGTCGCGTTGCCGGAGTAGCAGATGAACGGGAGCTCGAACCGACCGCGCAGGCGATCGATCACTTCGAGGCCTCCGCAGCCCGGCATGTGCATGTCGAGCAGCAGCAGGTGGATCGGTGCCCGCTCTCGGAGCAGGCTCAGGGCCTCCAAACCCGACTCGGCTTGGAGGATCTCCGAGCCGAGCGATGAGAGGAGGTCGACCACGCCCCTGCGGACCTCCAGGTCGTCGTCGGCGATCAGAATCCGTCGCGGTGCCAACATGGATAGGGCTGCAGAAGGGTGGGCGCCGGTGAAAGCAAAGCTTGTGCCGCCGCCGGCACGCGGGGTCGACGCCGGGAAGGGACCGCTATCTAGTGGTGGGGCGGACTTCGCCGCCCGCAGGTTGGGGCTGGTCGCTCGGCCGACCCGCCGCCCGCTGCCAGTCCGGCAGCGCTTCCCATCGGCCCGGCGGCTTTCTGCCGTCTTGGCAGAGCCCCGGACGGGCCCGCCGCGACCACTTCCGGCGGGCCGCCGGGTGCCTAACGGGCGCCGGACGGCGGAGCGCGCGGGGGTCTCGGCGATCGCTTCGGTCAGCGGCCCACGGTCAGGCGCAGCGCGAGCGAGAAGCCGTCCTGTTCCAACGCGTCTTGCACCAGCTCGGGGCCGACCGGGTCGTAGTACCGGACGTCGAAGAGATTGCGCGCGATCAGCGCGAGCTCGATGCCCGGCGCGAGGCGCGGCGCACGCAGCGCGAGGTTGGTCAACACGTACCCGGGCGCCATGTCGCCGCCGAACGTCGCGCGCGAGCCGACGTAGATGCACTCGGCGCCGGCGAGCAGTCCGTCGGTGAACACCGGCGTTTCCGCGAGGAACTGCGTCACGTTGCGCGGCGAGTTGACCGCGCGCTCGCCGGTGTCGTCGTCGCGGACGTACTGCAGCGCGTGACTGAGTCGCACGCGCCGGCCGCGTTCGAAGCGGCGTTCGAGCTCGAGCTCGACGCCGTCTCCGACGACGTCGCCGACGTTGCGATACAGGAGCTCGGCCGTCACCGGATCGGGCCCGCGCACGATCAGGTCCTCGACGTCGTAGTGGAACAGCGAGGCCGACGCGCGCCAGCCGCTGTCGAACGCGCGCTCGACCACCGCTTCCAGGCTCGACATGCGCTCGGGCTCGAGGTCGGGCACGTTCGCGATCGAGCCGACGTTGTAGTCGAGCTCGCTCGCGTTCGGCGCGCGGAAGCCTTCGCCGTAGAGCAGCTTGTACGCGCTCTTCTCGTCCGGCGTGTACATCAGCGCGCCGCGCGGCGAGAACGTGCCTCCGAACGACTAGTAGTGGTCGTAGCGGCCGCCGGCGACCAGAGTCGTGTGCTTGCCGAGCGCGATCTCGTCCTGGAGGAAGACTCCGCTCTCGAGACTGTCGTCGGTGGTGTCGTAGTAGACGCCGTGGACACTGTCCCAGCCTTTCTGGTCCTGCGCGATGTTCCAGCGCGTGTCGACGCCGACGGTCAGGCGGCCGCCGAGCGCGCGCTCGAACGCGAGCCGCGCATCGAGGCCCAACGTCTCGCCGATCACGCGATCGTGGTAGAGCAAGTCGGGCGGTCCGCCTTGGAACGTGTCGTCGGTGACGTAGTAGCCCCAGTAGCGGTAGTCGGTGAAGTAGGCGCGCACGAGCGCCGTGCGCCCCGCTCCGACGTCGGGGCGCCAACTCAGGTCCGCATAGCCCGTCGCATCGACCGTGCGATTGTCGGGATCGTCGAAGACGGCGCCGTAGGAGCCGGTCGGCACGCCCTTCTCGCGCCAGGTGTACGCGGCGTTGAGCGACCAGTCGCTCCAGTCGTACTGCGCGTTGAGCGAGTACGCGCGTTCGAAGTCCGTGTCGCGCGTGTGCCCGCCGGAAGGCGTCGACGCGGAGTCATCGTAGAAGAGCTCGTCACCCGCGGAGTCGAACGCGCGCGCGGACACGAGCCACTGCCGACCGTCGTCGCTTGCGCCGCCGAACGTCGCGCGACCCAGATACGTGCCGTGACTCGCGGCTTCGAACGCACCCTCGCCGCCCACGAGATCACCACCGCGCTTGTTGATCACGTTTACGACCGCGAAGAGCGCGTTGCTGCCGTACAGCGCCGAACCCGGGCCGTGGATGACTTCGATGCGCTCGATCAGATCGGGATCGACCGGCGCGTCGAAGTCGAGTCCATAACCGCCGTACACCGGATCGTTGATGCGGTGTCCGTCGACCAACAACAGCACACGCGAGTTGTAGTCGCCCGGCACGAAGAAACCGCGGACTCCGACGTGCGCGTAGTTGCGGTCGTAGGTCACGTACATGCCGGTGACGCTCCTCAGGATCTCGCCGAGCGTCCGATAGCCGTGCGCACGGATTTCGTCGCCGCGGATCACGGTCGCGTACGCGGGCGAGTCGAACGTGCGCTGCGGATGCAACGACGCGCTGACCACGTCGTCGATCTCGACTTGGAGGAGTGCTTCGAGGTCGAGCTCGGTCAGGTCGCGCTCTCCGTCGGCGTCTTGGAATGCGAGGCCCCACGCGGGTGAGGCGAGGACTGCGAGGGCGATCAGCGCGCGGTCGAGCATCGGTTCCCGGGCGCGGACGGACTCCGACCCCGATCGCCCGTCGGCGCTACGGGGCCCGGGCTGGAGCGTCGGTGGGCCCGTCGCAGCCAGGAACGGGACGGGCGAGCCGCGCGACCGGTCCGGAGCGCTTTCGAGGCCCAGGCCCGAGCCCCGAGGCGCGACCGGCGAAGCGCGCGTTCGGCGCAGGGCTTCGCTGAACGGAGCGAGCGAACGCCGACCCCGCGCGGCCGCTCGCCGTGCGCGTGCCGGTCGCTCGTGCGCTCACTCGTGCGCTCGCTCGTGCGAGCAGCGATGCGGCGAGCAGCGATGCGGCGAGCGTTCGGCGAGGACTCGGCGCCGCTCGGCCGCACCGAATCGCTCAACGCTTCTCGATCACGACCTCGAGGTACTCTCCGGTCCCCGCCAGCGAGCCGTCGGTCGCTCGGTTGGAGCGCGCGAGCACGTCGACCAGCACGCGCTCGAGCTCCTCGTCGTCGCCCCACGTGAAAGGCGACGGCACGCCGGCGGGCGGCGGCACGAAGCGCGACAAGACCCGGAACACGTCGCCGGTCAGGCCCTGAGGCGTCCAGTTCGCGAGCGCGATCCGTCCGCCGGGTTTGGTGACGCGCAACAGTTCGCTCGTGGCGAGCTCCTGGCGCGGCGCGAACATCACGCCGAACGTCGAGAGCACGCAGTCGAACGTCGCGTCGTCGAACGGCAACGCTTCGGCGTCGCCGGACGTGAACTCGACCTCGAAGTGCTCGGCGAGCGCGCGGGGCCTCGGCGGTGCGATGACGCCGATCGAGCTGCCCGCAGCGCCGCGCTTGCCGTTCACGATGCGGATGGGAGGCGGCGGCGAGCACGCGACGTTCGTCTGCGGCTTCCTCGATTGCGACCGCGGGCCGTTCAATCCGTTGCTCGGCGCGCTGCCGACGCAGCTCTTGGTGCACGGCGAGGACACGAGCTGGCTCGGCGCGTTCACGCGTCATGCGCTCGCGGAATCGGAGTCGAGTCGCGCGGGCGGCGAGCTCGTGATCACGCGCCTCGCCGAGTTGATGTTCATCGAGGTCGTGCGCCGCCACGTCGAGACGCTGCCGCCGCAGAGCACCGGTTGGCTCGCGGGACTGCGCGATCCGCTGGTCGGTCGGGCGCTCGCGCTCCTGCACGGCGCGCCGGCGCGCGAATGGTCGCGGCAGGAGCTCGCGGAGGAGTCGGCGACGTCGCGCACGGTGCTCGCGGAGCGCTTCGGCGAGCTCGTCGGCCTCGCGCCGATGCAGTACCTCGCGCGTTGGCGCACGCAGCTCGCGGCGGAACGGCTCGATCACTCGACCGACAGGCTCGCGACGATCGCGCAGAGCGTCGGCTACGCGTCCGAAGCGGCTTTCAGCCGCGCGTTCCGCAAGCTGGTCGGCGCGTCGCCGTCGCATTGGCGCGCGCCGGACGAATAGCGGCGCTAGAGCAGGCTGAGCTCGCCGCACGAGGTCAGCGTTTCGTGTTGCGTTTGCGTCGGACCTCGGCGCGCAGGTACGGGCGCGCGGGTGTGTGGCGAGCGACTTCGACGAAGCCTGCGCGATCGAAGCACGGTCGCAGGCCCATCCAGACGAAGAGGTCGATCGCGCGCTCGCCGCGCTTCGTTTCGTGCGGCCACGCATCGACGCAGGCGGCGCCGTGCGCGAACGCGTGCTCGGCCGCGGCGCGCACCAGCGCGGTCGCGACGCCGGTGCCGCGGTGCTCGCGATCGACGTAGAGGCACGAGATCGCCCACGCGTTGCGCGCGTCGACGGGCCTCGCGAAGCGCGACTTGGCGAGCCCCGCGAACTCGCTGCGCGGCGCGACCGAGCACCAACCGACCGCCCGGCCGTCGCGATACGCGAGCAAACCGGTCGGGCGTTCGCTCGCGACGAGCCTCTTCATCCCGCGCCTGTTCTTCTCGCCCTTGCCCGCGGCGTACTCGCGCTTGGTCAACCGCGACGTCATGCACCAACACCCGCCGCACGCTCCGCGCGGACCGAGCAAGTCCTCGAAGTCCTTCCAGCGCTCCGGCGCGAGCGGCACGATCGTCACTTCTCTTTCCTGTTCCATCGGTCGCATTCACACTCGGGGTGAGCTCGACTTCCTCGACACGCTGCTCGCAGAGCAGCACGTCGAACGAACACGCGCAACCTATCACGCGCCGAGAGAGTCGACTCGCGGCCCGGCGGCGAAGGTCGGTCGACGAGGGTTGCGGCCGGCCCCGGAACACCGCGGGGCAGGCTGCGTTGTGCCGCCCGACCGCAGACGGCCGCTTCACGGCGCGGAGCCCGTGCAAACGTGCATTCGGAATGCACGATTGCACATCCGCGGTCGCGACGTCCGGTTACGCCCGGAGCTCGAGCGCGCTCGGATTGGGAGACGCCGGGGTCGCGGGGCGGAACGCGAGGCCGAACGTCGGCGTGCCGCGCGAACTGTCTCCGGCGTTCGCGACGCGCGCGTTAGGATCGGGCGGCGTGGAGGAGCCGATCCGACTTTCCGATGCCGCGGCGGCGCTGATCGCCGAGCGGCCGGTGTTCGACGCGCACGCGGACTCGCTGCAGCGAGCGTTGGATCTCGGGCACGACCTCGCGGTCGCCGGGCCCGGGCACCTCGACCTCGAGCGCGGCGCGGCGGGCGGGCTCGGAGCGCTCGTCTTCGTGTCGTGGGTCGATCCGAAGTTCCACGAGCAAGGGCCCGGCGGCGCGCTCGCGCGCACGCGCGACCTGCTCGGCGCCTTCCACGAGCTCGCGCAGCGCCGCCCCGATCGCGTGCGCTTCGCAGGCAACGCGCGCGCGCTCGCCGAAGCGCGTTCCCACCGCGCCGTTGCCGGCATCCCGGGCATCGAAGGCGGTCATTCGATCGAGGAGAGCCTCGACAACCTCGAATGGTTCTTCGAGCGCGGCGTGCGCGTGATGACGTTGGTCTGGAACAACCATCTCTCGTGGATCCGCTCGTGCCAAGCCGGCGCGGGCTCGACGATCCCCGAGGGTTTGAGCGACTTTGGCCGCCTCGTCGTGCGCACGATGAACGAGCTCGGCATGGTCGTCGACCTGTCGCACGCCGGCGAACGCTCGTTCTACGACACGCTCGACGCGACGAAGAAGCCGGTGATCGCGAGCCACTCGGGCTGCAAGGCGCTGCACGGTCACCAACGCAACCTGACCGACGATCAGTTGCGCGCGCTCGCCGCGAACGGCGGCGTGGTCGGCATCGTGTTTTGCACCGCGTTCCTCGACGCCGACGCGCAACAGCACGACACCGCGACGCGCAAGCACGCGGAGCTCGCGGCGATCACCGGGCCGAACGAAACCGACGTGTTCCTGCGGCAGTCCGAATACATGCAGCGCGCGACGCCGCCGCTCGCGATGGAGCGCGTGATGGATCATATCTATCACGCGATCGACGTCGCCGGGCTCGAGCACGTCGGCCTCGGCTCCGACTACGACGGCATCCAGCGCACGCCGCGCGGTCTCGAGCACGCCGGCTGCTACGGGCGCATCGCCGAGCACATGCTCGCTCGCGGTTTCTGCGCGGCGGACGTGCGCAAGGTACTAGGTGGAAACATGGAGCGCGTGTTTGCCGCTGTCACCGGTCTGGGAAGCGCGGCGCACGACGCTCCGCTCGTCCCGCTGGTGAGTTCCAACGCGCGAGGAGACTGCACATGAGTTCCGACCGAGATCCGGCTCGTCGACAAATCGTCCAAGGCGCGCTCGCTGCGGGCGCTCTCGCCGCCGTCGCTCACGGCAATCGCGGCTCGACCGAAGCGGCGTCACCCGCTATCCTCTCTCGCGCCATGGCACACGAACTCCCTCCGCTTCCTTACGCAGACAACGCGCTCGATCCGATCATCAGCGCGAAGACCCTCTCGTTCCACTACGGCAAGCACCACAAGGCCTACGTGGACAACCTCAACGGGCTCCTCAAGGACTTGCCCGAGCTCGGCGCGCTCTCGCTCGAAGACCTGATCAAGAAGGTCGCCGGTGACACGTCGAAGGCCGGCGTCTTCAACAACGCCGCGCAGATCTGGAACCACACCTTCTACTGGAAGAGCCTCAGCCCCAAAGGTGGCGGCAAGCCGACCGGCAAGGTCCTCGATCGGATCAACGCCTCGTTCGGCGACTTCGACAAGTTCAAGGAAGCCTTCGCCACCGCGGCGAAGACGCAGTTCGGTTCCGGTTGGGCTTGGCTGGTCGCGAACGGCGACAAGCTCGAGGTCGTCAAGACGCCGAACGCCGAGACGCCGCTGACGCAGGGCAAGAAGTGCCTGCTGACGATCGACGTCTGGGAACACGCGTACTACCTCGACTTCCAGAACAAGCGCCCCGACTACGTCACCGCGGTGATCGAGAAGCTCCTCAACTGGGAGTTCGCCGCGGCGAACCTCGGTTAGAGCTCGACACGAGCGCTTCGAACCAGCGGGCGGGCCCTTCGGGGTCCGCCCGCGTTCTTGTCGGCGCGCCTTCGCCGCGTCGACTCGAGCGGATCGGGCTGCGCTAGGATTGAGGCATGCACGTCACGTCCCTCGCGCGCTCGCTGATCGCCTCGTTCGTCGCGCTGCTCGGCGCATGTGGAGGCTCCGAGCCCGAGCCCGCGACCGCCGCGCGCACCGACGCGACGGCGGCTTCGACCTCTGCGCCGGCTGCCGCCGCCGCGAAGAAGCCGAACATCGTCCTGATCTCGATCGACACGCTGCGCGCCGACGCGCTCGAGCCGTGGGGCGCCGCGCGACCGACTTCGCCGAACATCTCGGCGCTCGCGAAGGATGCTTGGGTCTTCAAGAACACTTTCAGCCAGGCGGGCGTCACCGCGCCGTCGCACATGACGCTGCTGACGTCGCTCTATCCGATCGTGCACGGCGTCTCGAACCTACGCGCCGTCGAGATGCAGCGCGAAGGCGGCGAGGAGGAGAACACGACCGCGACGCGCGTCGATCCGAAGGTCCAAACTCTCGCGTGCTTTCTCAGCACGGTTGGAAGACCGCGGCGTTCACCGGTGGCGGGAACGTGTGCTCGGACCTCGGCTTCGATCAGGGCTTCCACGAGTTCGACGACGAGCCCACCAACGGCGTCAGCGGCAACGACGGTCCGTGGTTCGACGCCCAACACGTCGCGGCGTGGATCGAGGCGCACAAGGCCGAGCCCTTCTTCCTGTTCGTGCACACCTGGATCCCGCACAACCCGTACCTGCCGCCCGAGCCGTGGAACTCGGCGTTCGATCCCGATTACAACGGCAAGATCGTGTCGAGTCGCGCCGAGTACGACGCGCGGCCGGACGCGGACGATCCGCACTTGCCGTCGCGCGTGATGCTCGAGTTCGATCGCAAGGATCCCGCGGAGGTCGCGCACATCCGAGCGCTGTACGACGGAGACGTGCGCTACGCGGACGAGTCGGTCGGCAAGTTGCTCGCGGCGTTGGAAAGCTCCGGCGTGCAGGACGACACGATCGTCGTGTTGGTGTCCGACCACGGCGAGCAGTTCTTGGAGCATGACAACTTCTTGCACCCGAGCGAGCTGTGGCGCGAGCTCGTCCACGTCCCGCTGATCGTCCGCTTGCCGAGCCGCGAGTCGCGCACGATCGAGACGCCCGCGCGCTTGATCGACGTGCTGCCGACGATCCTCGATCTCGTCGACGTGCCCGTGCCGGCCGAGGCGCAGGGCCGCTCGCTCCTGCCCGCCGTCGCGGGCACGTACGAGGAGCTGCCGATCATCAGCGAGATCGTCACGCGTTGGCGCTTCGACGGCACGTCGCGTTCGGTGTCGCGCATGATCCGCAGCATCCGCCTCGCGCAGTGGACGTACATCGTCCGCACGATCGGTCCGTCGCAGAGCGAGGAGCTCTACGACCGCTCGACCGATCCCGGCGAGACGCAGAATCTGGCGCCGAAGCGCAAGGAGCACCTCGCGACGCTGCAGCGCTTCCGCGAGATCGCGCGCAAGCACGAGGAAGCGTGCGCCGAGCTCGCCGCGCGCTTCGCCGGCGCCCAAGCGCAGATCTCGGACGAGACGCTGAAGGAGATCGGCAAGCTCGGCTACGTGAAGTGACGCGCGCGGGCCGTAGCGGTCCCGTCGCGCCTCGGTAGGCTGGAATCCCAGCGTCGTCCGCGGTGCGGGCGCGCGGAAAGACCGGCATGCTCGCTTCGCTCGCGCTCCAGTTCTCCGTCTTCGTCGCGCGGCCCGTCCACGGACTCGCAGCGGGTATCGCGAACACCGTAGCGACGATCGGCGTACCGATCAGCGCTCCGATCAGCGCACCGATCAGCGCACTGGGCGGCGCACCGATCAGCGCGACGGGCGGCGCGACGGGGAACTCCGCGGCAAGCGCGGTCGACGTGCCGCTCTCGATGTGGACGTCGAGCAACTACCCGACCGGTATCCAGTTCGGAAAGGCGTACGGAATCTCCTGCGGAGACTACGACGCCGACGGTTGGGTCGACGTGTTCGTGTGCCACAGCGGCGGACTCTGGAAGAACCTCGGCGGCCAGGATTGGGTGAAGGCGGTCGACCTCGCGCCGCTGCTCGGGACGAACTTCCGCTACGGCGCGGCGTTCGGCGACTTCAACGAGGACGGGCTTCCGGATCTCGCGACCGAGCCTCGGCTCGCGAGCGCGAGCTGCATGTCGCTGCTCGAAGCCGGTCCGAACGGCGTGTATCGCGACATCGCGAAGCAAGCGTGGCGCATCGACGCGACCGTGTGCGTCGCGAACACCGAGACCAATTGCTGGGGCGACGTCGACGGCGACGGCTGGATCGACCTCTTCGTCCCCGCGTACCCGCCGGTGATGGGCTCGACCGGCAACTGGTTCTTCGAGAATCTCGGGCCGTACACGCCGTCGGGGAAGTACGCGTTCACGGACAAGACGGTGGTCGCTGGGCTCGACAATCCGCTCGGCGCCGCGCGGCCGGAGGGCGCGCAATTCGCCGACTACGACTTCGACGGCGATCTCGACCTCTACAGCAACAACACGCTCTACCAGAACGTGTCGGCGTGGGGGACGCCGAGCTTCGTCGCGCTCGCGCCGGCGGAGTCCGGTTTCGACCTCTTCAACAAGCTCGAAGAAGGCGCCGCGTTCGCCGACTACGACATGGACGGCGATCTCGACCTGCTCGTCGCGTTCACGACCGCGCCGGGCGTCGTCGTCTACGAATCGCGCGGCGACGGGACGTTCTTCTTCGAGGGTGGGATCGTCGACAGTCCGTTGACCGGGCTCACGCTCGGACTCTCCGTCGAGGATTGGGACTTCGACGGCGACCTCGACTTCACGACGCGCAGCGTCTTCCGTCGCAATCGCATGATCGAGGACGGCGCGCGGCACTTCACGGTCGCGACGCACACGATCAATCCGAACCACCTCGCGAACGCGACGCCGGCGTGGTTCGACTGGGATCGCGACGGCGACCTCGACACCGCGCTCGGCAATTGGGCCAACGGCGGTCGCCTCTATCAGAACGACCTGTACGGCCCGACGACGCCGGCGATCGATCGGCGCTACGTGCGCGTCAAGCCGTTGAAGGCGTCGAGCAGCGTCGCACAGGGCTTGGAGACCGAGTTCGGCGCGACGGTCGAGCTCACGCTGCAGCCCGACGACGGCCGTCGGCGCGTCAAGTTCACGTCGAGCTCGAACGGCTACCTCAATCAGGGCGAGTACACGCTGACGTTCGGCCTGCCGACGACGCCGGTCGACGTCGTGTTCGACGTCGCGGTCGACTTCCCGATCGTCGGCACGCGCGGGCTGTGGCGCGTCGACGCGAGCGTCAACCCGGTGCTCGGCTCGCTCCACCTCGCGGCGCTCGCGGATCGCGAGCTCCAGGTCTTCCGCGACGGCCGCGTGCGCATCGGCGGCGTCGAGTACCCGGCGCTCGGCAGTCGCGCGGCGTGGTTGGGAGAGCTCGGCGGCGGTCTTGCGCTGCCCGCGAAGGGCGCGCCGCTCGCCGCGCCGACCGTGACGACGCAAACGGAGACGTGGGCGGTGCTCGGCGTGTCGACCGCGGGCGCGAACGGTCCGATCGGACTCCGTCAGCTCGATCTCGACGGCTTGCTCGACGCTCCCGTGAGCTGCGGCGGAGTCGACGCGAACGTCGTGCTGTGGGACACGACCGATCCCGCGCACCCGTTCGTCGCGAGCGGCGGCAGCGCGAAGCTCGCGACCGATCCGCGCAACCGTCGCACGCACGTCCGCACGAGCTTCGTGCTGCAACCGAGCCGCGAGTATCGCCTCGCCGCGCGCGTGACGTCGTTCCGCGCGAGCCCGGTGACCGGACCGCTCTCCGCCGGCGGTTTGACGTTGCTCGGCTCCGCGTTGACGGTGCTTTCGTCGCCGTGCAGCGGCGTCGAGCTCGCGAACGCGCCGCTCGATCCGCAGGTGCTCTACCTCTCGACTCGATTCGCGCCGTGACCGGCCTGGCGCGTTCGAGCGAAGCGCGCCACAATCGACGCCGCATCTCCAAAGGACCCCCATGCAGCGCTCGATCGTCGCCCTCGTCGCCTCCGCATCGCTCTTCGCTTCGTCCCCGGCGCTCGCGCAGAGCGTGCAGGATCTGACCGGGCTCACCGCGTTGAAAGATCGCCTCGGCGCGAGCGCGCCGACCGGCGCGGGCGTGCCGCTCGGTCAAGTCGAAGCCAACGCAGGCGGCTGGACGCCCGACACGACGAACCCCGAGTTCGCGGGCAAGACGTTCACGTTCAAGAGCCCGAGTCCGGCGCCGAGCGGCCACGCGACCTACGTCGGACAGCGCTGGTACGGCAACACGTCGAGCCTCGCGCCGGGCGTGACGACGATCGACTGCTGGGACGCGAACGGTTGGCTCAACAACGGCTTCGTCAACGGCACGACCGCGACGCCGCCGGACCTGGTCACCGTCAAGATCTTCAACAACAGTTGGATCGGCGGAGGCTTCGGCCCGAACAAGCTCCTGCGCAAGGTCGACTACGCGGTCAACGTGCAGGGACTGATCTTCTGCAACGGCGTCAACAACGGCGCGGGCGCGCTCGACGTCGCGCTGCTCTCGCACATGTTCAACGGCCTCGCGGTCGGACGCAGCGACGGTCAGCACCGTTCCGGCGGCACGCTCGCCGCGATCGACCAACCGGGGCGGATGAAGCCCGAGATCGTCGCGCCGGAAGGAGCGACGAGCTTCTCGACCCCGCTGGTCGCCGGCGGCGCGACTCTCTTGGTCGAGACCGCGCGCACGCTGCCCGCGCTCGCGTCGAATCCGGACGCGGAACGCCCCGACGTCGTGCGCGCGGTGCTGATGACCGGCGCCGAGCACCGCGCGGGCTGGACGAACAACCCGGCGACGAGTGGTCCGACCCGCGGTTCGACCGCGACGCCGCTCGACGCGGTGTTCGGAGCCGACGAGCTCGACGTCGATCATGCGCACTGGATCCTCGCGGGCGCCGAGCAGGCTCCCGCGTCGTCCGCGGGCGCCGCGACCGACGCGCCGCATGGTGCGTGGTCGCTCGCGAGCACCACGCCGGGCTCCAGCGCGTGGTGGGCGTTCCACGTCGAGAGCGACAAGCCGATCGTCTCCGTGCTCGCCGCGTGGAACCGCGACGTCGCGCTCGACTTCAACTCGTGGACGATGCCCGATCACGATCTCGAGCTCTGGCGCGTCGCCTCGGGCACCGGTCAGACGACGTTGGTCGGCGACGCGGGCCTGCCGTACTTCGCGGGCGGCAACGTGCAGAGCGTCAGCGCCGTCGACAACCTCGAGCACCTCTACCTGACCGACCTCGTCGCCGGCGACTACCTGCTCGAACTGCGGCGTCCGAACGACTCGCTCGGCGCCTGGAACGTCGCGGTCGCGTGGGAGTTCCAGTGCGTGACGCCGCTCGAGTACTGCGTCGGCAAGACGACTTCGCTCGGCCAGGTTCCCGATCTCTCCGCGCACGGTTTCTCGAACGTCTCGGCGAACCAGTTCGAGCTCCGCGTGAAGAACGGCGTGCCGAACAAGACCGGTGTCGTCTTCTGGGGCACGCAACAGAACAACGCGCCGTTCCTCGGCGGCACGCTCTGCGTCAAGCTCCCGATCGTGCGCCTGCCGGTGGTGACGCTCGACGCGAATGGCGCGGTCACCGTGCCGCTCCCGCTCGATCCGACGATGGTCGGCGCGAAGCGCGACTTCCAGTTCTGGTTCCGCGATCCGTCGCACCCGGATGGCACCGGCGTCGGCCTCTCCGACGCGGTCGAAGTGCAGTTCTGCTTCTGATGCGGCGTTGCGCCGGGCTTTGGGCTCGTCCTGGACCACGCGCAACCCGCGCTAGTCGAGGACGCCCGGTCCGTCGATCCGCGTTGACCCCTACGACTCGTCGCGCGCGCCGGGCAACATGAGCGCGATGCTCTCGGGCGAGATCCACTATTGGCGAGTCGCGCGCGAACACTGGAGCGCGGTGCTCGACGCGGCGCGCTCCCTCGGCGTACGCACGATTGCGAGCTACGTGCCGTGGGAGCACCACGAGCGCGCGCCCGGCGTCCACGACTTCGAGGAGCTGACCGCATTCCTCGCGCTGGTCGAGAGCAAGGGCTTCACGTTCTTCGCGCGCCCCGGGCCGTTCATCTACGCCGAGTGGAAGAACCTCGGCGTGCCCGATCGCGTCGTCGGTTTCGCGAAGCACACGCCCGAGTTCCGCGCGGCGGCGTCGGAGTGGATCGCCGCGGTGATGCGCGTGCTCCAGCCGCGGCTCGGACGACTCGTGATCGCCGTACAAGCGGACAACGAGATCGATCCGATGCCGCACTTCCACGGCGAGGATCAGGGCTTCGCCGCGTGGCTCGCGCGGCGCTTCGCGAGCGTCGCCGAGCTCAATCGCGCGTGGGGGACGAGCTACCGCGGCTTCGACGAAGCGCTGCCGACG
Organism: Planctomycetota bacterium; assembly: GCA_016220085.1. GTDB lineage: Bacteria > Planctomycetota > UBA1135 > UBA1135 > JACRIN01. Next base: position 8,470 of record JACRIN010000107.1, on the reverse strand, counting down.
CTGTATCCGTTCCGCGAGGACGCGCGCTACCGCGACTCGCAGCAGTACCGCTTCGACCTCGCGACCGACTACGCGCGCTTCGTCGTCGGCGAGTACCGCAAACACTGCGACGCGACGCCGATCGTGCTCAACACCTGGCCGTACGTGAACGCGCAGAACTGGCGCGACCTCGCCGAGCTCGCCGACGTCTACGGAATCGATCCGTACCCCGATGCCGAGTGCAACGGCGACGCGAGCGAGCTCCTGGAGCAACTGCGGACGCTGCGCATGGTCGCGCGCGAACCGTTCGTCGCCGAGTTCGGCGCCGGAGTGTGGCGCGGCGCCAAGTGCGACTACGGGCCCGACCACTACCGGTTGCTCGCGCACGCCGCGCTCGCCGCCGGAGTGCGCGGGTGGAACTGGTACATGTTGGTCGAGCGCGACAACTGGCAAGGCTCGCCGATCAACGAGCGCGGCGACGTCGATCCGCGGCTCGGACCGGCGTTCCGCGACGCGGTGAGCGCGTTCGAGCGACTCGAACACGCGCCGGCGCCCGAGACGAGCTTCGCGGTGACGTGGTCGTGGCGCTGGCAGCAGACCGCCGCGACTCGCCGCGAGCGGCCGCGCGACCCGCTGTTCGCCGCGCTCGCCGCGTGCGGTTGCGAGTGGGACCTCGTCGACGTCGAGAGCGAGCTCGGCGCACCGCGCGTGCTCTTCATCGCCGGGGAGATCGACGATCCGCGGCGCCTGCTCGACCTCGTCGAGCGCGGCTGCACGCTGGTGTGCTTCCAGACGCTCATCGACGGCGTCCCGCGGCCCGACGGGACCAGCCATCACGCGCCGGACGCGCTCGAGAGCTCGCTCGGCTTCGTCACGCGTCGGCCGGTGTTCGCGTACCGACGGGTCCCGGGCGAGCCGATCGTCGCCGTGCAGCGCGCGTGGACCGACGACGCGGACCAGCGGCTGCATCAGGCGCTCGCGGTCGGCCGAGAGTACGTCACCGGTTTCGTCGAGCCGCGCGGGGCCGGCCGTCTGGTCGTCGTCGGTTGCGAGCCGAGTCGCGAGGCGGTGCTCGCGGTGCTTGCGCGCTTTGGCGCGATGCCGCCGGCGTGGTCGGTGACCGCGGGCGTGCATGTCGCGAAGCGCGGGGACGAGCTCGTCCTCGTCAACGCCGGCGCCGCGTGCACCGCGCGCATCCGGGTGGGCGAGCGCGAGCTCGTCGTCGACCTGCCGCGGTCGGGCGGGGCGATCTCGACGCTTTGATGCGGGTCGACCCGCAACCACGGCGAGCTCGCGCGGTCTGAATCCCTACCGCGAACGAACGCGGAGGAAAGGGAGCAATCGGATGCAGTTCGACTTCAGCCAGATCGAGGATTTCGAATCGTACGTGTCGGTGCCCGAGGGCACGTATCTGTGCCGCGTCGCGGAGGTGCGCGAAGGGGTCGCGCGCGACGGCAGCGTGAGATGGGGCTACCGCTTGGAGGTCGCCGACGGCGAGTACGCCGGACGCACCGCCGCGTGGGACGCGATCACATGGAGCGACCGCGGCGTCCACCGCGTCAAACGGGTGCTCGCGTCGTTCGGCATCGACACGCGCGGCACGGTCGAGCTCGAGGCCTCCGACCTGGTCGGCTTGCGCGCCTTCGCGACGCTCGAGCCCGAGGAACGCGAGGATCCGGTGACCGGCCGTCGCCAGGTGCGCTTGCGCGTGCCCTACGCCGGCTACGCACCGGCGGAGGCGTCGGCCGAGCGCGTGCGCGAACGCCCGCCCGGCGAGCGTTGACCAGCCCCGAGCGTTGACGCAGGGCTCGGCCGCTGAGATCGTGAGCGCATGGCCGACGCGAAGAAACCCGCTCGCAACTCCGGCGGAGGCGCCGACGACGAGATCCAGGACCTGATGCGCGTGGCACACGCTGCCGCGGTGCTCGCGCACTGTCCGTACTCGAAGATCCAAGTGGGGGCCGCGCTGGTGTCGACCACCGGCGAGATCTTCACCGGCTGCAACGTCGAGAACGCGAGCTTCGGCCTGACGATCTGCGCGGAACGCGCGGCGGTCGCCAAGGCCGTGGCCGCGGGGGTCACGACGTTCCGCACGCTGGCGATCGCGAGCTCGCAGCCGCATCCGTTGATGCCCTGCGGCGCCTGTCGCCAGGTCCTGCGCGAGTTCGCGACGGACCTGGTCATCCACGTGCAAGGCAGGGAAGGTCCGCGGGTCGACGCGACCCTCGCCGAGCTCCTGCCGCGCTCCTTCGGGCCCTCCGACCTCGATTGACCGTGCCATGTCCGCGCCGAAGAGCGCCGTCCAGCGGGTGAAAGCGCTGCGCGAGGACCTCGCGCGTCACGACCGCCTCTACTACGTCGAGGCGCGGCCAGAGATCAGCGACGCGGAGTACGACAAGCTCTTCCGCGAGCTCAAGGAGCTCGAGACGCGCCATCCCGAGCTGGTCACGCCCGACAGCCCGACCCAACGAGTCGGCGAGCCGCTTTCCGAAGGCCAAGGCTCCGAGAAGGTGCGCCACGACGTCCCGATGCTGTCGATCGACAGCCTGTTCGACGAGGACGAGGTCGGCGACTTCGAGGCGCGCATCGTGCGCTTCCTCGGCCTCGAGTCGGGCGCGGAACTGGACTGGGTGGTCGAGCCGAAGTTCGACGGCGCGAGCGCGTCGTTGCTCTACGTCGACGGCGTCTTCGTGCGCGGCCTGACGCGCGGCGACGGCGAGGTCGGCGAGGACATCACGCGCAACCTGCGCACGGTGCGAAACCTGCCGCTGCGGCTCGCGGCGTCCGCGCGCCCGGTGCCGAAGCGTCTGGAGGTCCGCGGCGAGATCCTGATCGGCCGCGCGGCGTTCGAGCGCTTCAATCGCGAGCGCGAGGCCGAGGGCAAACCCGTGCTCGCCAATCCGCGCAACGCGGCCGCCGGCGCGCTGCGGCGCAACGATCCATCGGAGGTCGCGCGCTACCCGCTGCAGTTCTTCGCATGGGCGGCGCCGCAGAGCGAAGGCACCGGGCTCGCGACGCAGACCGAGCTCGCCGCGGCGCTCTCCACGTGGGGCTTCAGCGACTCCGGGCTCGCGCGCAAGGTGCGCGGGATCGCCGGATGCGTCGAGTACCGCAACGACCTGCTCGCGAAGCGCGCGGAGCTCGCGTACGAGGTCGACGGCGTGGTCGCGAAGCTCGACAGGCTCGACTTGCGCGCGCGGCTCGGCGAGACGGCGCGCTCGACGCGCTGGCAGTTCGCGTACAAGTTCCCGGCGAGCGAAGCGAGCTAGCTGCTGCGCGCGATCGAAGTTCAAGTCGGCGCGAACGGCCGGCTGACCCCACGCGCGCACGTCGATCCGGTCGAGATCGGCGGCGTGGTGGTCAGGCACACGACGCTGCACAACGCGGAGCACGTTCGAGCGCTCGGCCTGCACGTCGGCGACCGCGTGTTCCTCTACCGCGCCGGCGACGTGATCCCGCAGGTGATGGGTGTCGCCGAGGCGGCGACCGGCGACGCGCCGGCGGATTGGCGCGAGCGCGTGCCCGAAGAGCTCCTGACCGCGGCGCCGAAGGACCTCGATCCGTCCGCCGCCACCGCCGGCGCGAGCTCCCGCGCGAAGCCGAGCGACAAGCCGAGCGAGAACGCCAACGACAAGGCGACCGCCACGCCGACCGACAACGCGAGCGGCACGACGAGCGACAAGGTGAATGCCTCGACGAGCGCGCCGACGAGCGACACACCGAGCGGCATGTCGGGCGACACGCCGGGCGACACGCCGAGCGACACGCCGAGCGACACGCCGAGCGACACGACGGACGACACGACGGACGACACGACGGACGACACGACGGACGACACGACGGACGACCCGACGAGCGAGCACGCGAGCAACAAGGCAACCGCTCAGCGCAACATCCGGCCCGGCGTCGCGTGGCAATGGCGCGCGGAGTTCGCGATGCCGGCGACGTGCCCGGCGTGCGGCGCGGACGTCGTGCAGGAAGGCAAGTACTACCGTTGCCCGAACCTCCACGCGTGCAAACCGCAGGTGGTCGGCCGCACGATCGCTTTGACGGTCGGGTTCGAGATCGACCGCCTCGGCGAAAAGCTGATCGAGCAGCTCGTCGACCACGGCCACATCGCGTCGCCCGCGGACATTTTCCACCTCGACCGCGAGAAGTTGCTCGAACTCGAGCGCTGGGGCGAGAAGAGCGTCTCCAACCTCTTCGCGCAGATCCAGGAAAAGAGGCGCGTGCCGTTCGAGCGCTTCCTGGCGGCGCTCTCGATGCCCGAGGTCGGCCCGGCGACCGCGCGGTTGTTCGCGCAGCACTTCGCGAGTCTCGCGGTGCTCGAAACGGCGACGGTCGACGAGCTTCAGCTCGTCCACGGCGTCGGCCCCGAGCTCGCCACGTCCGTTCGCGCCTGGTTCGAGGAGCCGAAGAGCCGCGCGTTGCTCGACCGTCTCTTCGCCGGCGGCGTCGAGCTCGTCTACCCGGCACCGACGTCGGCGACGGGCCCGCTCGCGGGCAAGACGCTGGTCTTCACCGGCACGCTGACCGAGCTGTCACGCGCGGAGGCGAAGCGGCTCGCCGAGAACGCGGGCGCGAAGGTCGCGTCCGCGGTCAGCGCGAAGACCGACTACCTCGTCGCGGGCGCCGACGCCGGCTCGAAAGCGAAGAAGGCGGCCGCGATCGGCATCGAGGTGATCGACGAGGCGCGCTTCGTCGCTCTCGCGAAAGGCGAAAGCGCCTGAGCGTGTCGAGACCGCCGACGCGGCGTCCGTTCGACGTTGCGCGTACGGCGACTCGGCGGATCGGCGGTCTCCCGCGCGGCGTCCGCCTGGCGTCTGGCGGCGCGTCGGGCTAGCCTACGGATCTCCGAGGGCAACGCCTCGTGACGGAGTGCGATGAGCCACGAATCGGAAAAGCGCGACCCCAACACCCCTGAGCCCAAGTCCTTCGACCTGCCCGAGGGATTTCGCTCGAACGAAACCGAAGAGCTCGTGCGCAGCGCGCAGTCCGGCGACGCCGACGCGCTGAACCAGCTCTTCTTGCGCTACCACGGGATCATGCTCGAGGTCGCGCGCCGCAAGCTCGGCGCGAAGCTCCGACGCAAGGAAGAGCCCGATGATCTCGCGCAGACGACGTTCCGCGAGGCGACGCGCGACTTCAAGAACTACGAGTACCGCGGCGAGGACTCGCTGCTGCGCTGGCTGATCCAGATCCTGCAGAACAAGATCCGCGACAAGGCCGAGTTCTATTCCGCGTCGAAGCGCGACTCGAGCCACGAGATCGCGCTCGAAGGCCAGGCCGATCCCGAGCACGACACGCCGCGGCACCTCGAGCCGCCGAGCCACGACCTCTCGGTCACGCGCCAAGTTCAACGCGGCGAGAGCTTCCAACTCTTGCGCGAGGCCGTCGAGAAGCTCTCCGACGAGCACCGCCAGGCGATCACGCTGGTCTTCTTCCAAGGCCTGCAGCTGCGCGACGCCGGCGAGCGCATGGGCGGCAAGACCGAGGACGCCGTGCGCATGATGCTTCGGCGCGCGGAAGGCAAGCTGAACGAGATCCTGCGCCACAAGCTCGGCAAGGATCCGGACGCCTGAGCCGTCGGCGTTCGGTTCTCGGCGCACGGTGCGCGGCGCTCGACGCACTGCGCTGCGCTTGGCCAACGAGCGCGAGGTGCGGCCGAACGACGCGCTCAGGCCGCGTTCTCGACGCCTTCGTGCGGCTCGCGGCGACGAGTTGCCGCTCGCCGGCCCGCGCGGGCGCCTCTGGGACTGGCTGACGGGCGCGCGCGACGTGCCCCTTGCCAGACCGCCGCGACGGCGATAAAGTCCCGCCCCCTTCGGGCCATTAACTCAACTGGTTAGAGTGCCATGTTCACAGCGTGGAAGTTGCTGGTTCGAATCCAGCATGGCCCACCAGCCCACCGCGGAGCAGCCTGTTTGCGCTCTCGCGAAGGCGCGCTGAGATGATCCTCGCGCGCACGGCGCGTTCGCTCGCCCGCTTCGACCCGCGCCGGTCGCGGAGTCGCGGCGCGCGGAGCCTCGGAATGCTCGCTGCGAGCTCGTTGATCGTGTTCGCGAGCGCCTGCGCGCTGGTCGAGCGCCCGAACGCGCGCCGCGCGAGCTGTTTGCTCGAAGGGCGCGCGCTCGTCGAACTGTCCGGGCTCGCCGAATTCGCCGAAGTCTCCAATGGCGTGCGCGTGTTCGTCAGCGTGCAGAACGCGCCGCCGGGAGCGCACGGCGTCTTCGTGGTCGAGGGCAAGAACTGCAACGACACCGGCGTGCACTTCAATCCGCACCGGCAAGCGCACGGAGCTCCTCACGACGCGGCGCACCATGCGGGCGATCTCGGCAACCTGATCGTCGACGAGCGAGGCATCGGGACGCTGGAGGTCGTGTGCGATGGACTTTCGGTCAACGACCCCGCGACGACGGTGATCGGCAAGTTCCTGGTGATCGCCGAGCGCCCGGACGACTTTGTCACGCAGCCGTCGGGCGCCGCGGGCGCGAAGCTCGCGTGCGGCGAGATCCTGGCGAACCGTCGCTGACCCGCTCGGCGCCAAGTTGGCGCGCTTCGTTCGCGCGGCAGCGGTCCGAGCCGCGTGCATGCCCCGTCGGGCGCGAACCGGTCGCGCGATCCGGTCCAGCTCGGACGTCGGCGAACACGCGAGCGAAGCGCCCTTCAGCGGGGATGCCTGACTCCGCTCGAGCGCTCGACGATCGGTCCCTTGGCGGGCCAGACAGCGAACCCACGCCGCCGCGCGCGCCTGCGAACCACCGAGGGCGCGCGCACGCTTCGCTTCGGCGCGAGCCGCTGAGCGCGAGCTGCCCGGAAGCGCGCGAGGCCGACCGCCTTCCGGCGACCGGCCTCGCACCTGCGAGCCTCCGTGATCCGTCGACGACTGTCGACAGGTCCACCCATATCACGGACAGATGCGGAAGGTCAGTGCGTTGGTCAGGATCGTCTCTCCCGTCGGCTCGTCTCGCCCCCAGTACTGGCACCACACGAACTGCCCCGGCGTCGTGAGCCAGCTCGCCGGGTTGCCGCCCGAGTTCCCCGACGCGAACGCCGCGAAGTCGAGCTCGAGCACGCCGTTGCACTGGCCCTGCGTGCCGAGAGTGTCGATCGTCGGCACCGAGCGGCGCAGCGGCGGTTGCACGCACAGCGTGCCGCCGAGGAACGGCACCGCCGTCGGGCCGCTGTTGCCGTACATCAGGATGCCCATCCGCCCGCCGGCGACCTGAGTCGCACGCACGCGGAAGCCGGAGCTCGCTCCCGCGGTCATCGTTCCGATCCAACCAATCGCTGGAACTGTGCCGCACGAGTTCAGCTTTCCGACGCAGTAGGTCTGTGGCGCGCACTGATCGAACGGGAAGGCACCCATGTCCGCGCGCGTCGAGTCGGGATCGAGAGGCGACGCCGGGTTGCCCGCGTCGATGCACGTCGAAGTGGGCGACAGCGCGAGCACGCCGTTCCCCTCGTCGAGGAACTGCGGGTCGGTGAACAGGTTGCCGTCGATTCCCGCGAGGCCGCCGAGTCCGTTCGAGAAGCGCCACTCGCCTGCGATGAAGCCGGCCGTGTTGGCGGAGACGTTGTTCCACGCGATCGAGTCGTGAACTTCTCCTCCGAATGCCGCGGCGTGCGCGATGCCGGTGCCGCAGTCGACGACCGTCGCCTGCCGCACGTCGAACGTGCCGTCCAGGAGCTCGATCCCGATGCCCGCGCAGTGCCACGCGACCAGGCCGGTCGCCGTTCCGACGTGTCCGCGGAGTTCGAAGGCGTCGGCCGCCGAGTGCTCGATGCGCGTGTCGAGCAACGTGTAGTTCGTGTTCGTGTACTGGGTGAGCGCGGGGAATCCGTTCCCGCCTGCGTACCGCACGCGCAGTCCGCGAATGGTCGAGTGGCTCGCCGTGTTGCGCAGCCACAGCCCGATCCACTGCCCGGGCGCGCCCGTCGACGGCCCGTTCCGGTCGGTGTCGCCGCCGAACGCGTCGTCGGAGTACACGGTGATCACGGCGGGCTGCGCGGGTGTCGCTTGCACGTGCAGTTCGCCCACGATGTCCCAGATCGCGGGCTGGCTGACCTTGAGCACCACGTTCGGCCCGAGCGTGAGCGATGCGCCGGCCTGCACGTGGACCGCGCCGCTGACGACGGCCGCGCCGCCGATCAGGTTGTCGGCGACGACCGTCGCGTTCCCGACCACGGTGTGCGGCGCCATCGCCTGGAAGTCGCCGCCCGCGTTGCCGTTCGCGGTACATTGGAAGAATCCGCCGATGTCCCCGCAGCCCGCGCCGGTGACCGCGGCGCCGCCGTTCGACTGGAAGTGGCAGCGCTGCACGACCGGCAAGCTCGCCGCGTAGAAGCTGAGTCCCGCCGCCTGGCAGTCGCGGATGACGCAGTCGCGCAGCGTCGGCGCGCCGCCGGAGAGCGAGATGCCGCCCCACGTGCCGTAGCCGGCGTAGCGGACCTCGGTGTGATCGAGCACGCTCGCGTTCGCAGTGGCGTA
>JACRIN010000106.1 GCA_016220085.1 Planctomycetota bacterium | reverse complement strand
TCGTGAGTGGATGGAGGTCGACTGCTTGTTCGCTCATTCGGCGCCCTGTCGCGAGTCGCGCTAGGGTAGCGTCGAGCTCGCGCGGTCGGAAGCGCGCGCAGCTCCGCACCGTCGATCGTGCGTCGTCGAGTTCGCCGGCGGCGCCGCGCGTGCGCCGGCGGCGGCGTGCGTGCGCGCTCGACGGGCGGACATGCGCGACCGGTGTCGGGCGTACGCGGTCGGTGTAGGGAGCGCGCGGTCGACGCGCGGGCATGCGCGGTCAGTGTCGGGCATGCGCGCTCGACGCGCGGGCATGCGCGGTCGGCATCGAGCGTGCGCGGACGGCGGCGGCCGCCGGTCGGTCACTCGAGCGTGCGCTGGAACAGCCAGTCGATCCCGAACTCGAGCGCCTTGTCGGGCAGGAGGTACCAACCGACGTTATCGATCGCCTTGAAGTCGACCGCGCTGGTCACGCTGCGGTACCGCGCGGACTTCTTGTCCATCTTCTCCGCGCCGTCGAGCTCGTCCGCGCCGCCCGCGACGACGATCGTCGGAACGTGGCGGCTCGCCGGGAACTTGATGTCCGACGCCCCGAGGCTGACGAGGCCGGCGATGCGCTCGCCGCGCTGCGCGAGCAGGAGGCCGAGCTGACCGGCTCCCGCGGCGTGGCCGAAGAAGTACACGCGCTTCGAATCGATCGGATAGTCGTCGGAGAGCTCGGAGAAGAGCGCGTCGTAGCGCCGATCGTTCAGCATGTCGCGGCTGGTGCGCAGCGCGACCACGAGGCAGCCTTTCTGATCCGCGAGCTGCCGCAGGCGCGGCACCATCAGGTCGAGCACGGTGTTCTCGTCGCCGCCGATCGTGCCGAGCACGACCACGAGCGGCATCGGCTTCGCCTCGGCCACGTTCGGCGGAGCGTACACATGCACCGCGACAGTCTTCTCATCCTGTTTCACGGGTAGCGTCCGCCACAGGTCGCCGACGAGCAGCCGATACGGATCGAGCCCCTTCTCGAGCTTCGCCATCTCGTCGGCGATCGCCGCGGCGTGCGCGATCGGATCGAGCGTGAACCGCGCCGACTCCTGCCGACTCGGCGTGTCCGAGAGCAACGCGTTGCGCGCCTGCAGCACCGCGAACGCTCCGGTCAGCGAGGCGTTGCGCCGCTCGGCGACCTTGGGCTCGAGCTCCTTCAGCTTCGCCTCGTTCGCTTGCCGCAGCACGTCGAGCGAGCCCGCGACGATCCACGCGTTGCCGAGCGCGACCGGCTCCGCGTCCGTGTCGCGCGCGACGAGCTCGAGGCGCCACACGCCGGGCTCGATCGGCGTCGTCGCCTTGGCGTCGTCCGGTGCGGGTTTCGGAATCGGCGGGAACTCGACCTTGGTGTGGATGTCGAGCTTCTCGCCGGGGTCGACGCGGAACGACTTGCTGTCCAGCGTCGTGCCGTTGGGCGCGGTCGCGCGAACGACGAGCTCGAGCGACTGCGCGCCCGACCAGCGGGCGGGGAACTGCGAGTCGATCGAGAGCTCGACCGCGTTGCCGCCGATGATCGCGACCAGCGGGCTCGGCAGCACGCGCAGCGACCGCGCGACGGTTTCCGCCTCGGGCTCCGGCGTCTTGCGCAGCGAGCGCGTCAGCTCGGCGAGCTTGCCGAGGTCCGCCTCGCCGAAGCCGTACCACCACGGCCTCATCGCGGAATCGACCCCGCGGTGCACCGCGATCATGCGAGAGCTCTCGAAAAACGCGCCGTGCTCGGCGAGCCGTCGCTGGAAGTCGGCGAGCGCGCGCCAGATCTCGGCGCGCTCGACGGTGAGCTTGACCTCGCTGCGCGGCTTCGCGACCACCGGCGACTGTTGAGCCGCGGCCAGGGGCGAAAGTGCGACCATCAGGATCCAAACGAGCAATTTCAAATCAGCCTCCCTTGCACGGCCCGCTCGCGGCGGGGTTCGAACTTCTCGATGTACGCGTCGACGCTCAGTTTGCGCCGGGTGTTGTCGCTCGACATGTAGCGGATGCAACCGAAGATCGGCCTCTCGGGTGCCCACGGTCGATCGAATCGGCCGAAGCACCACGCGATGCCGCTGTACGAGTTGGGGTCGCGACCGTCAAGCGCCCAACGGTTGTTGAGCTCGATCAGGCGCTCGAACGCCTCTTCCGGAGACGGCGACCATTCGAGCACCTTCTTGCCCCAGAGCATGCGCAGGTAGTTGTGCATGCGGCCGGTTGCGAGGAGCTCGCCCTGCGCGGCATTCCACAGTCGATCGTGGGTCGCGCCGCGCTCGAGCTCGTCCTGCGAGTACGAGTACGCGCGCGGCTCCGCGGCGTGCGCGGCGAGCGACCGGCGCGCCCACTCCGGGAGCGTCGCGAAGCGATCGTACTCGGGGACGTGCGTGCAGAAGACGTGGCCGAGCTCGCGCCAGGTGACGAGCTCGTCGAGGAACGCCTCGACGTGCGCGGGGAGGTTCCACCAGCCCTCGCGCTTGCCGTTCGCTTTCGGCGCGAGCTGCGTGGCGACGAACTCCTCGCGCGCGGCGAGCGCACGGAACACCTCGTGCACCGAGAGATGGCCCCAGTGCAACCACGGTGACAGGCCGCTCGCGGCGCACTGTTCGAGGTCGTTGCGTCGCTCGCCGTAGTCGAGCAAGCGGCGGTCGAGGAACTCCGCGAGCGCGCGCTGCGCCGCGCGCGAGCCGCCTTCGACCGCGACCGGCCCGACCGAGTGATCGATCGGCAGCGCGGCGAACTCCGGGCCGTCGCCGGCGAGCAGCGCGTCGCTCGCGTCCGGCCAGCGCGCGACGAGCTCGCGGGGCAAGCCGCCGAGCGGCGCGAGTGTCGCGCGCGCGAGCGGGTCGGCCTTCGGCAGCTCGCCGAGGTGCGGCGCGAGCGTCTTCTGCAGATGCCGGCGGAACGCGTACGCGGTCGGAAACGCCTGCGCCGTCGTCGCGAGCGGCAAGAGCCCGTTGGAGTCGATCGCCTCGACGCGCACGTCGAGCTCGCTCGCCGCCTTCGCGACCATCCGCGGCAGGAAGAAGCACGGATACTCGTCGGTGATCACCGCCGCCGCGCGCCGGCCGAGCGCCGTGAGCAGACCGCGACCGGCGCCGCGCTCGGGCTCGACGTACGCGTGGTACGTCACGCCGCGGCCGGCGAACGCCGCGCGGTTCGCGCGCATCCCGTCGAGCGCGAAGCGGTGCAAGCGCGCGTTGGCCCAGCGGTAGTCCGAGCGCAACGCTTCGAGCACCACCAGCGGCTTTCCGAGCTCCTCCGCGAGCTCGATCGCGCGCTCGAGGCCGAAGTTCGACCCCGCGCGCCGCGCCACGATCATCCAATAGAGGACGTAGTCGCGCTCGGCGCGGATCGGCCGGTCGTTCTTCGGGAGGCGCCGAGCGGGGGGGATCCGCGAGGCAGGCTGAAGGGACATGCGGGGGAGAAGCGAGGGCGGGGCGCGGGGCTGGGCGATGCGATGCGAGCGGGTGGGTGGGTGGGCGCGGGCGGAAGCGCGGGGCGAGAATGCTAGTCGCTAGCTACGTGCCTTCGCGCGGGAAAGTGAGCGCGCGCGCCGCAACACCGCGTCGAACATCGCCGGCGAGAGCCGGCCGGTGCGCGTGTTGAGCTGGCTCGGGTGGAACGCGCCAAGCACGACCGGAAACGGGCTGCCCGGATCCCACTCCGCGCCATGGCCGAAGCGCGGGCTCGGCCTGGAAATCCTTGCGCCTCGCTCGGCGAGCACCGCGAGCACCTCCGCCCACGCGAATCCGCCGAGCGCCAGGATCACGCGCGTATCCGAGCACAGCGCGAGCTCGCGAACGAGGAACGGCCGGCACGCGCGCGCCTCGACCGGCGTCGGCCGATTGCCGGGCGGCGCGCAACGCACCGCGTTGGTGATCCGCGCGCCGACGAGCTCGAGCCCGTCGTCGCGGTGCACCGAGTCGGCCCGCGTCGCGAAGCCCGCGCGGTAGAGCGCGCCGTAGAGGAACGGCCCCGCGCCGTCGCCGGTGAACGGCCGGCCGGTGCGATTCGCCCCGTGCGCGCCGGGCGCGAGGCCGACGATCAGGAGCCGCGGGCTCGCGTCGCCGAAGCTCGGCACCGGCTTGCCCCAATACACTTCGTCGCGCAACGACGCCTTCTTCTCGCGCGCGACTTGCCTGCACCATCCGACGAGCCGCTCGCACCGCTCGCAAGCGATCACGTCGCGATCGAGTGCGCGCAGTGTCTCCGGCATGGGCCGCGAGGATAGCGGCGAGGTTCGCATCCGGCACCACGGCGTCAGCCTGCTATCTTGCGTCACGGCAGTCCGGCATCCGGCCTCCCGGCATGACTCGCAATCGACACTCGCTTCGTTCGTTGGGCGTCGCGTTCGCCGTGCCGCTCGCGCTCGCGCTCGTGTGGCTCATCCGGACGCGCGGCGAGCCCGTCGCGAGCGTCTCCCGGCCGGAGGCGAGCTCCGAGCCCGGCGCGTCCTCGCACACCGGACCGCCGCCGGTGGCGACGGAGGCGACGACGAGCGCCGGTGGACGGAGCGCAGTCGTCGACTCGCAGGATCCCGCGGTGGCCACCGCGGTCTCGAAGCGCGAACGCCAGTGGTTCGTGCGCGGTCGCGTGGTCGGAGCGCCGCCCGGGAGCGAGCAAGAAGCGAAGCTCGGTGCGCACTTCCTAGGCCGCTACAACATCGAGGATCGAGTCGAGGGCTTCGCGACGGCCGACGGTTCGTTCGAGCTCGACGTGACGGCGCCGGTCGAAGCCTGGCTGCGCCACGTGCCGCCGAGCGAGCTCGTCGTTTCCGTCGACCATCCTGCGTGCCTGCGCGAGGAAGCGCGCGTGCCGTTCACGAGCGGCGCAGTCTCGACTTCCGCGCCGGAACTCGAGCGCACCGAGTTCCGTTGCGAGCTCGTGCTGACTTCGGCCGCGCTGGTCACCGGGAGCGTCGCCGTGCCGAGCGATTGGGCGTTGCCGCGCGAGCGCGAGGCCGTCGACGGCGCGCGGGTCGCGCTGTTCGAGCTCGTCGACGGCCAGCCGCGCGGCGATCGGCCCGTCGATTCGGGCAAGTGCGACGGCGCAGGCCGCTGGACGTTGCGCGCGCCGACCAGTGGACCGTTCGTCGTCGTCGCGCACGCCGGCGGGCTCCAGCCGAGCGCTCGCACGGTCGAGCTCGTGCTCGGTCGACCGCTCGACGTCGGGACGTTGACGCTCTCGCGCGCGGCGTGGATCTCCGGCGTGGTTCGCCGCATGGGTCGACCGGTCGATGCCGGCACCACGGTCAGCGCACGACTGACCGAGGTGCGCGGACCCGACTTGCTGATCGCGAGCCCCGGTTGGCCGTCGCTTCGCCTGCAATGGCTGGGGGACGAACTGCGGCGGATCGACGCATCCGTCACCACGGACGCGGCCGGGCGCTACCGCCTCGAGGGCCTCGCCGAGGCCGACTACGACGTGTGGGTGTCTTCCGCGCCGAACCTCCGTCTCCACGCCGGCGGCCGAGTCGTTCCAGAACGCCGTGTGCGCGCGCCGGCCGACGGTGTCGATCTCGACGGCGCGCCCGGGCTGCTCGAGTTGCGGATGGTCGTCGACGGGCGCGCTCCGAACCGCGACGACCTCGAAGGCGTGCAGGCCGAGTTCGTGCCGACCGATTCCGAACGACGCGTGATCACCTTCGAGCTGACGAGCAATGACGGGAACTACGGACGCATCCAGCTCGAGGGCGGACTCGGGTACACGCTGCGCGTGCTGCCGGGCCGCTTCGCTGCGACCGAAGTCGCGGTCGCGCCGTTCTCGCCGGGTGAGGAGCGCGTGCTCACGCTCGAGCTCCGGCGCGCCGATCTCGAAAGCACGCTGCTGTTGATCCCGATCCTCGAACCGTCGGAGCCCGTCGATTCGCTCGACCTACTCGTGTGCGACGGCGCGGACGCGAACGTCCAGCGCGAACTTTGGACGCGCAGCGAGCGTTCGACCGACGGCAAGTTCCGTTGCGAGCCGCTGCCCCCGGGTCGCTATGCCGTGCGCGTCCGAGCGGGACCGACGCTCGCGAACGGTGCGTCGAGCCACTACGTGGAGCAGTGGCTCGACGTCGAGTTGCCGGCGGGCGCGACCGTCGAGCGCGAAGTCGAGCTCACGCTCGGCGGCCGCGTGCGCATGTCCGCGCAGGACGAGCACGGTGCGTTCGTGCGCGCGGCGGTCGAGCTGCGCGACGCGGGCGGCGAGAAGCTCGGGACAGAGTTCTACTGCAACGTGCAGGGCATGAGCTACGGCTGCGGTTGGTACCTCTGCGAGCAGGGGCTCAACGACCATCCGCCGCTGCCGGCGGGCCGCTACGAGTTCACGCTCTCCGCCGAGGGCTACGAGAGCGAGGTGCGCGCCGTCGAGCTCGTCGCGGGAGAAACGCGCACGCTCGAAGTGGTCCTGCGCCGTCGTTGAGTCGCGACCCGTCAGCTCGTCGCGCCGCGGTACTTCGACCAGTCGATGCCGAGCTTGCGCATCCGTGAGCGCAGCGTGTGGGGATTGACGCCGAGCAGGTTCGCCGAGCCGTACGGGCCTTCGATGCGGCCGCGGGTCTTCTCGAGCGCAGCGACGACGTGGCGCGACATCGCGGCTTCGAGCGACGCGTCGCTCGACTCGGTGAGCGACGCCAGCGCTTCGCCCGCGCCGTGCTCCCTACCCGAACGCTTGCCGTCGAGCCGCGGGCGCTGCTGCTCGACGAGCCGTTCGGCGCGCCCGACGCGAAGGTGCGCGAGGAGCTGCGTCAGTGGCTGCGCCGCTTACACGACGAGATCGGCGTCACCAGCCTCTTCGTCATGCACGACCAGGAGGAAGCGCTCGACGTCGCGGACCGCGTCGTCGTCATGGACCACGGCAAGATCGAGCAAGTCGGCACGCCGGAGGAAGTCTTCCACCATCCGGCGAACGAGTTCGTGCTCGGCTTCCTGGGCCAGGTCAAACAGCTGCGTGGTCGGACCCAGGGTGGCGAACCGATGTTCCCGCTGCGGCCCTACCCCGCGTTCGACGGCGACTCACCTCTGGCCCGGATCTTCGCTCGTCCGAAGCAAGTGCGACTCTCCAACACCCAGGACGGCGCTCCCGCCTTCCCGGCGCGCGTCCGCCGCGTGCACGCTGCCGGCCCGATGGTGCGCGTCGAGCTCACCAGCGAGTTCGGCGAGGTCCGCGCCGAGCTCACCCACGAGCGTCTGCGTGAACTCGAGCTCACCGAGGGCGCCCGCGTCCGGGTCGGCCTGCTCGAGTTCCGCGTCTACCCGCACGCGCAAAGCGACGGCGCGTGCCTTGCGTAGCCGAGCCGGCGTCGCGCGTCCCGAGTGAGTCGAGTGAGCCAGGCGCGCCGGATCGAGCAGGCCGACGACCGCGCCGCCGTCGAGCCACCACGTCGACGCCAACGTCGCCACCGCGCCACAGGCGAGCGAACCGAGCAGTGTTCGCGCTTCGTGACCGGTCGCGTCGCGCGTGCGCCGAGTACTCGGTCGGGCCTCGGCCTCGACGCCGGCGCCACGCCCCGCGCCGTCCGCTCGCTCGTGCAGCGCGCGGCTCGCGAAGCCCGCCCTGCCGGCCCGCCCGATCGCCAGTCGCATCCTCGTCTCCTCCCGCGCGGGCGCCTCGCCCCTCGCCTCCGCTTGGACCGTCGTGTGGCGCCGCGGTTACGGGTGCGCCTAGATTCCGCCGCGGCGCGCAACGAGCGGCGGCCGGCCCCGCTCTGCGCGAGGCCGGCCGCCGGTGAGAGCGTCGTCTTGGCTCAGTTCGACTTGATGCGCATCGCGTAGAAGCTGCGCCAGACGAACACGCACGAGATCAGGAAGAACACGACGGCGAGGATGCCGACCAGGTTGCCCTTGTGTTGCAGCGAGACGGCGAGCTCGACGGCGAGCAGACCGAACAGCGTGGTGAACTTGATCACCGGGTTCATCGCCACCGAGCTGGTGTCCTTGAACGGGTCACCGACCGTGTCACCGACGACCGCCGCCGCGTGCAGCGGCGTGCCCTTGGCGCGGAGCTCGGTCTCGACGACCTTCTTCGCGTTGTCCCAGGCGCCGCCGGCGTTGGCCATGAAGATCGCTTGGAACAGACCGAACAGCGCGATGGCGATCAGGTAGCCGATGAAGAAGAACGGCTCGACGAAGGCGAAGGCGAGCGTCGAGAAGAACACCGTCAGGAAGATGTTGAACATCCCCTTCTGCGCGTACTGCGTGCAGATCTCGACGACCTTCTTCGAGTCCTCGACCGAGGCCTTGTCGGACCCTTCGAGCTTGATGTTCTTCTTGATGAACTCGACCGCGCGGTACGCACCGGTGGCGACCGCCTGCGTCGACGCGCCGGTGAACCAGTAGATCACCGCGCCGCCCAGGATCAGGCCGAGCAGGAAGGGCGGGTGCAGGAGCGACATCTTGTCGATGTTCTCCTTGAGCCCGTCGGTCAGCGCCATGATCGTCGCGAAGATCATCGTCGTCGCGCCGACGACGGCGGTGCCGATCAACACGGGCTTGGCGGTCGCCTTGAACGTGTTGCCCGCGCCGTCGTTCTCCTCGAGGTAGGCCTTCGCCTTCTCGAAGTCGGGCGTGAAGCCGAAGTCCTTCTGCACTTCTTGTTTCACGTTCGGGACGTTTTCGATCAGCGAGAGCTCGTACACCGACTGCGCGTTGTCCGTCACCGGACCGTACGAGTCGACGGCGATCGTCACCGGGCCCATGCCGAGGAAGCCGAACGCCACGAGGCCGAACGCGAACACCGCCGGAGCGAGCATCAGCGCGCCGACGCCCTGGAGGCTGAAGTAGTACGCGATGCCCATCAGGCCGGCGATCACGACGCCCATCCAGTACGCGCTGAAGTTGCCGGCGGTCAGACCGGCGAGCACGTTGAGGGACGCTCCGCCTTCCTTCGACGCCTCGACGCACTCGCGCACGTGGCCCGACTTGGTCGAGGTGAAGACTTTGACGACCTCCGGGATGATCGCGCCGGCCAGCGTGCCGCACGTGATGATCGAGGAGAGCTTCCACCAGAGCGTCGAGTCGCCGCCGATGTCCGGGATCAGCAGGTAGGACGCGCCGTAGGTGATCGCGACCGACACGAGCGAGGTCAGCCAGACCAGGAAGGTCAGCGGCGCCTCGAAGTCCATGTTATCGGAGTTGGCGTACTTGGCCTTCGCGATCGCTTCGTTGATCAGGTACGAGATGCCGCTCGCGATGATCATCATGATGCGCATGGCGAAGAGCCACACGATGATCTGAGCTTGGATCGTCTGGGCTTGCCCGTCCGCGGCGACCATTTGCGCCGCGGTCGCCGTTGCTTCGGTGACGCCGGCGGGCAGGAAGAGCGAGCCCTTGATCGCGAGCAGCACGAAGCTGATCAGCGCGACCCCGGTGACGCCGTACGTCTCGAAACCGTCGGCCGTCGGGCCGACCGAGTCGCCCGCGTTGTCGCCGGTGCAGTCGGCGATCACGCCCGGGTTGCGCGCGTCGTCTTCCTTGATGTTGAAGACGATCTTCATCAGGTCGGAGCCGATGTCCGCGATCTTGGTGAAGATGCCGCCGGCGATCCGCAGCGCGCTCGCGCCGAGCGATTCGCCGATCGCGAAGCCGATGAAGCACGGATAGGCCATGTCGGCCGGGATGAAGAGCAGCACGAGCAGCATCAGCAGGAGCTCGATCGAGATCAGCAGCATCCCGATGCTCATGCCCGCCTTCAGCGGGATCTGGTAGCAGGGGAAGGGCTTGCCCTTGAGCGCCGCGAACGCCGTGCGCGAGTTCGCGAACGTGTTGATCCGGATGCCGAACGCGGCGACCAGGACGCTACCCGCGATGCCGATCAGGCTGAACGCGAGGATCGTCGCGACCTTCGGTGCCGACAGACCGTTGACGATCTGGTGGGTGACCGGGTCCTCGTGCTTCGCCAGGAAGCCGAAGTACAACACCATGATCGCCCCGATGAAGAGCTCGAGCACGATGATGAACTTGATCTGCGTGAAGAGGTACGTCTTGCACGTCGCGTAGATCAGCTCCGAGATCTCCCGCATCGAGCGGTGCACCGGCATGTTCTTCAGCTGGCTGTAGATCACCAGGCCGAAGACGAGGCCGAGGATGCAGACCCCGATGCCATAGAGCAGGAGCGTGTGCCCGTCGGTGCCGCCCAGGAAGCTGACCGTCGACAGGTCGGGGAGTTTGAGATCGATCTCGCTCTTGTGAGCGGAAGCGGCGCCTTCTTGCACGGCTGCGGCGGTCGCGCTCGCCGCGGCGCCGGCCCAGGCCAGGGGGGTGAGGAGCATGGGTTTTCTGTTGGTTGGGGGACCCGAAAATGAGGCGGGTTTATACCCGCGTTCCGCGCATAAAGGAAGCCCGCCCGAAGCGCGCGCAGGCGGAATGCCGCCCGCCCGAGCTTGGGGCGGGTCCCACGAAGTCGCAATGGCCGGTCAGGCCTCGGGGGTCCGCCGCTTGATCCAGGCGCGCGCGACGAAGATCAGGACGAGCGCCAACACCACGAACGCGAGCACCAGGTGCAGGTCGTGGACGGTGTCCTTGAACCGGTCCGTCTGCTCCCCGAAGAACTTCCCGAGCCAGATCGATGCGGGCACCGACAGCAAGACCCCGACCGAGTCGAGCAGCAGGAAGCGCGGGTAGCTCATCCCGAACGTGCCCGCGACGAAGTAGCCCGGGATGCGCAGGCCCGCGAAGAAGCGGAACGCGAACGTCGCCCAGTTGCCGTGCTCCTTGAAGCGCTTCTCGATCTTCGCGAAGCGCTCGGGGTGGAGGATCTTCGAGACCCAGCGCAGTCGCAGCGCCGCCATGCCGTACTTGCGGCCGAGCCAGAACGGGATCGAGTCGCCGATCAGGATCGCGGCGGAGCACACGAGCGTGATCTTCCAGAACTCGACGTGCCCCTTGTAGAGCAGCAGTCCGGATCCGATCAGCGTGACCTCTTCCGGCAGCGGCAAGCCGATGCCGCAGAGCAACAAAACGACGAAGGGCGCTTCGTAGTTGTAGCGCCCGATGAAGTCGCCGACCCAATCCGCAAGCCCGCCGATCATGTCGAGCGCGAGATCCTAGTGTCTCGACCGCCGATCGCTCTCGCGAAATCGGCGTGGCGCGCGAGGTGACCGCGCGGACACCCGCGCGATCCCCGGGCGTTCGGACGGAGGACTCTCGCGCGCGTTCGGAGTCGGCCCGCGCTCGCCCGGAGCGCCGCGACACACCCAGGGGAACCGCGAGCTCTCCCCGCTGCATCGCGAGGGCTCCGCGGGGCACGTCTGGAGCTTCCCGATGCACGGCGAGATCGCGACGGGGCTTCCGAGCGCTCGGCGTTGCGTCCCGTGATCCCGGCTGGGCGTCCGACCAAGCTCGGTTACGCGTCCGGTGCTCTCGGCTGCTCGACCGATGGAACTCGGCTCCGCCTCTGACCGAGTTCGGATGTGCGTCCGACTGAACTCGGCTGCGCCCCGACTGAACTCGGCTCCGCCTCAGCGAGCAGCGCGCTCGCGCGCGCGGGCGGCGAGCTCGGTCCCGACCGGCTTGCCGAGTCGCGCGGCGCGCTCGTAGTCGGCCACGGCGGCGAGCCGCAGCTCGCGAACGCCGTCGGGCCCGGCGATCGCGGGGTCGAACTCGGCCTTGTCCTCGCGGATCAGGCCGGCGAAGAGCGCGAGCTCGGCCGGCGCGCGCGCGACGGTTTCGCCGCGGGCGAGAGTCGCGAGCGCCGCGTCGAACCACGCGCGCCGGACCGTCGGATCGGGCTCGCGCTGCTCGGACGCGCGATCGAAGCAGAGGTGCGCCGCGTAGGCGTTCCAGCCCTCGGTCGAACCCGGATCGATCCAGAGCGCGGTGTCGGCGCGCGCGTACGCGAGCTCGAGGTCGCCCGCGCGCACCGCGAGGTCGAAGCGCACCCATTCGACCTTCGCGGCGAACACCGCGCCCGGTCCGAGCAACCGCAAGAGAAGCGAGCCTTCCGCGTCCTGCCGCGGGCGAGCGGTCGCGAGGAGCAACGCGAGCGCGAGCGCGAAGCCCGCGGCCTGACTGAGCCAGAAACGACCGCGCGGGCTCACGGTTGGCGGCTCCAGGGACGCGCGGCGCCGAGCCCGAGCCCGAGCGCGACGAGCGCGGCGGCTCCGACCCAGTGTGCGAGCTCCGGCGCGCGCGGCACCACGCCGGCGGCGACGAGCGCGAGCGCGTCGAAGAGATCGGAGCAGGGGATCAACGGCTCGGTGCGCGTCGCGAGCCACGCGCCGAGCCAGAGCGCGAGCGTCGCGAGACCCGCGCTCACGCCGGAGATCCACGCGGCGAAACCGAGCGCGAGCGCGTCCGCCGCGATCAACGCCGGCCACACGCGCGCGGCGA
>JACRIN010000104.1 GCA_016220085.1 Planctomycetota bacterium | reverse complement strand
ATCTACACGGTCGCGCTCGCGCGCGCGAGCGCGTCGCCCAACTTCGACCTCGGAGCTCTCGGTCGGCCGTGGAACGCGGCGGCGGTCGCGCTGCTGCCGGTGTGGTGCTCGCAGCTCGTCGTGCCCGCCGATCAGCGCGCGCTCAAGGTGCTGGTGCTCGCGGCTAGCGCGATGCTCGCGTTCGTCGTCGCGCGTCGCACGCGGGCGAACCGACCCGTCGGTGCTCCGCGTCGGCTCGCGTCGGCGCTCGGCGCCACCGCGGTGGTCGTCGCGAGTCTCGTGTGCACGCCCCGCGCGCTGCTGACTTCGCCGCCCGCGAATGCGCCGGTCGCCGACGGGCCGAACGTCGTGCTCGTCGTGCTCGACACCGTGCGCGCGGATCACTGCTCGCTCTACGGCTACGCGCGCGAGACGACGCCGGGGCTCGCGCGCTTCGCCGCCGACGCGCAGGTCTTCGAGCGCGCGTACTCGACGTCCGCGGTGACGCTCGCGAGCCACGCGTCGCTCTTCACGGGGCTCCACGCGCTCGAGCACGGCGCGCACTCGGACGAGCTCGCGCCCACGGGCCGACCGCTCGCGACCTCGCACGCGACTCTCGCGGAGCTGCTCGCCGCGCGCGGCTACGACACCGCCGCGTTCGTCGCCAACCACGGGTTCCTCTCGCCGGTCTACGGTCTGCAGCGCGGCTTCGCGCACTACGACGCACGGCCGCCGAGGCCCGAGCTCGCCCCGACGCCTCCGTGGGTGTTGCGGCGCGCGTTGCGCGAGCTCGCCGCGCCGCTCGCGCCGCGCGCGTGGAGAGAACGCGCGTACCGGGGCGCCGACGAAGTGCTCGACGCGACGCTCGCGTGGCTCGCCACGACGCGCGAGCGTCCGTACTTCGCGTTCGTCAACCTGATGGACGCGCACGCGCCGTGCGTGCCGCCCGCGCCATTCGATCGCCGCTTCGCGAGCGCGCCGAGCGTGCTCTCGCGCGACGATCTGTACTCCTGGCGCGACGCGGTCAACTCCGGAGCGCGCGAGCTCGACCCCGAAGTGCGCGACGAGCTCGTCGCGCGCTACGACGGCGGCATCGCGTTCGCGGATGCGGAGCTCGAGAGGCTGTGGGATGCGCTGCGGGCGAGCGGCGAGCTCGAGCGCACCCTGATCGTGATCACTTCCGACCACGGCGAGGCCTTCGGCGAGCACGGCCAACTCTTCCACAACGCGACCGTGTTCGAGGAGGAGGTCGGCGTTCCGCTGGTGATCCGTGCGCCACGCGACCGAGTCACGGCCGGGATCGCGGCGCGTGCCGATGCGCGTGATGATGCAAGGGCCGATGTGGACGGCGATGCGCGTGCTGATGCGCAAGGCGGCGCCCGAGCCGGTGCCAGCGTCGGTGCGCGAGCCACGGAGCGAACCGGTGTGCGCGAGCGGGCGCTCGCGAGCGGGGTCGATCTCGTGCCGACGGTGCTCGATGCGCTCGGGCTCGAGCCGCGGCCCGGGCTCTCCGGTCGAAGCTTGCTGCGGCCGCCCAACGCGCCGCTCGCGGTGCTCGTCGAGAATCGCCCGATCGCCGACGTGAGGAGGCTCGCTCCCGAGCGCCTCCCCGACCAACGCGCGCTCGTGCGCGACGAGCACGCGTGGATCGAGTCGTTCGACGGACGGTCGCGGCTGTTCGACCTCGCGCGCGATCCCGGCCAACGGGACGACCTCGTCGCGCGCGAGCCCGAGCTCGCCCGCGCGTTCGCGGCGGAGCTCGCCGACTTCCGCGCGCGGCTCGCGCAGCCGACTTCGGCCTCGCGGAGGCCCGCGAAGGAAGCAGGGGACGCGCGGGACGCGAGAGACGCGCTGGAACGCCTCGGCTACGCGCGCTGACGCCCGACCGCGCTCACGGGGCAAACGTGAAGCGCAACGCGTCGGTCAGCCCGACGTTCTGCGGCGGCGAAAAGCCCGGGTCGCGGCTCCAGAACTGTCCGTGCAGCGTCGTGCCGGCGGCGACGCCGTGCGCGACCGCGTACATCTGCGTGAAGTGGAACGAGTAGCTGCCCGAGCAATCGAGCGTCACGCCGCCGAGCGAGTTCGCGACGTTCGTGCGCACGAGCGGCGGCTGGACGCACAACGTCCCGCCGCCGAACGGAAGCGACGCGGAGCTCGCGCCGAAGAAGAAGAGCCCGGACTTGTTCGAGAGCACGCCGGTCGCCGTCACGAAGAACTCGTCCGCGCCGCCGAGCAGCGGGGCGCCCGAGTGCGCGATCCGCGGCACGCAGCCGAGGCTGTTCGCCTTCGCCGTGCAGTAGCGCGTCGGCGCGGCGAACGCGAGCGCGCGGTCGACCACGAACGCATCGACGAAGCCGTTGTCGTCGCCGAGCACGACTCCGTCGAGCCCGGGCGCGGACTGGAACGCGAGGAAGCGCGCGTCGCCCGAGAACTCCGGGTTCTCGCCGCTCGCGAGCGACGGATCACCGCCCCAACCGACGCTCGCCAGGCTCGTCGTCGAAGTCGCGAGGTCGCGGACGAAGACGTCGCTCGCGCCGTCGACATCGTCCTGCACCAACGTGCTCGCGGGGCCGTCGAAAGCGACGAAGCGGCCGTCGCGCGAAACGGCGCAGCGCAGGCTCGCGGCGTTCGCTTGCTCGCCGTTCGAGCCGACGCTGACGCGCACGAGCGCGCCGGTCGCGAGCTCGTGGAGGAACGCGTCGTCGACGCCGTTGGTGTCGCTCGGCACCAAGTTCGTCGCCGCGGAGAGGAACGTGATCCACCGGCCGTCGCCGCTGATCCGCGGCCGGAACGAGCGAGCGTCGGCCTCGACGAACGACGACCCCACGCTGACGCGCGCCGTGGTGCCGAGCACGAGATCGCGCACGAACGCGTCCTCGACGCCGTTGGTGTCCAGCGGCACCAGGTTGGTCGCGAGGCTCTGGAACACGGCGAAACGACCGTCGTCGCTGAGGCCGGCGTGCAGCGAAGCGCCGTCGCCTTCGACGCCGGAGCTCGCGACGCTGACGCGCACGGTCGTGCCGAGCACGAGGTCGCGGAGGTACGCGTCGTCGACGCCGTTGGAATCGCCCGCGGCGATCAGGTTGCTCGCGCGGCTCGAAAAGCCGACCCAACGGCCGCTCGCCGAGACGAAGACGCCGGTCGAACGCGCATCGGCGTCCGCGCCGTTCGGAGCGACGCTGATCCGCGTGGTCACGCCGCTCGCGGCGTCGTGGACGAACGCGTCGGGCACTCCGTTCGCGTCGAGCGCGACCAGGTCGCTCGCCGCGCTCGAGAAGCCGATGATGCGGCCGTCGGCCGAGAGCGAGGGCAACGTGCTCGCGCCGTGCGCCTCGCCGCCGCCGGTCGCAACGCTGACGCGGAGCGTGCCGCCGGTCGCGCGGTCGCGGAGGAAGATGTCGCTCGCGCCGTTTGCGTCGCCGGCGACCAGATTGCTCGCGTCGCTCGAGAAGACGAAGTAGCGGCCGTCGTCGGACACCGCCGGTCCGTGCGCGTCGCCGTTGGCTTGCAGCCCGCGCGGGTCGACGTCTTCGCGGGTCGTCGCTTGCGCGGCGCAAGGCAGGCGAACGAGCGTGCACGCGAAGCACGTCAGCGCGATCGCTCGCAGCTTCGACGCGCGCCGGTCGGCGACGTCGCGCGGCGAATCGTGTCGTCTCGGCGGCATGGGAACGTCAGTGGACGAGCGTGAACCGGATCGCGTCGCTCAAGGACACGTTGTCCGGCGGCGCGAAGCCCGGATCGCGGCCCCAGAACTGCGCGTGGAGCGTGTCGCCGGCAGAGAGGCCGTGGCTCGCCATCTCCGACTGCCGGAACTGGTACGAGTACGCCGCGTCGCACGACCAAAGGCCGACCAACGGATGGGTCGACATCACCGGCGAGCGCACGAGCGGAGGCTTGACGCACAACGTGCCGCCGAGGAACGGCGCGCCGTGCGGTTGCAGGCCCCAGAAGAGGAGACCGCTCTTCTGCGGGAGCACGTCGTACGCCCACACGAAGAACGCGTCCGGCCCGCTGACGCGAGGCGCACCGGTCGCGCCGATTTTCGGCGTGCAACCCGCGCTGTTCTGCTTCGTGGTGCAGTAGATCGCGATCGGCGTCGCGACGAGCTGCGTGTCGCGCAGATAGACGTCGGCGGCGATCCGATCGTTGGCGGTCAGCGTGGTCGCGTTGCTGGTGAACGCCACCAGCCGGCCATCATCGGAGATCCGCGGATCGTAACTGTGCGCGTCGGGCTCCAGGCCCGTCCAACCGAGCGAAACGCGCGTCGTCGCGCCGTTCGCGCGGTCGTGGAGCATCACGTCCGCGAAGCCGTTGGTGTCGTTCGGCACCAGATTCGTCGAGAGCGTCTCGAACGCGAGCCAACGCCCATCCGGCGTGATGCGCACCCGATTGCTGCCTCCGTTCGCCTGGCCGCCGAGGGAATCGACGCTGATGCGCGTCGTGCTCCCGGCGAGCCGATCGCGCAGGAAGATGTCGAACGCGCTGTTGGTGTCGTTGGGCACCAGGTTGTTCGAGCGGCTCTCGAACGCGACGAAACGACCGTCCGCGGAGAGCACGGGATACCAACTGTCGCGATCGCCTTCGACACCGGCGGAGTCGACGCTCGCGCGCTCGAGGTTGCCGGTCTGCACGTCGCGCACGAAGACGTCGACCTTGCCGTTGGTGTCGCCGGGGACCAGCGTGCTCGAGAAACTGTAGAAGGCGACGAAGCGGCCGTCGGGCGACAGATCGGTGGCGATCGAGTGCGCGGTGCCCGGATTGCCGGAGAGGTCGGCGGAGATCAACGTCGTGACGTCGTTCGCTCGGTCGCGCAGGAAGACGTCGTTGGTGAACGGCGGGTCGCCCGCGGCGAAGTTCGACGCGGTCGTCAGCAGGAGCACCCACCGCCCGTCGTCCGAAACGTCGACGGCGGAACCGTAGTCGTTCGCTTGCACGCCGCCGCTGCCGAGCGTGACGCGCTCGGTGGTTCCGAGCCACCGATCGCGCAGGAAGCCGTCCTGGTCGCCGTTGGTGTCGTTCGAAACCAGCGCGCTCGAGTCGCTGTAGAAGAGCACGTACCGACCGTCGGACGAGATCGCGGACAGCAGCGAATCGCCCGGCGTCGTGATCCCGTTCGGTCCGACGGACACGCACTCGACCGCTCCGTTGGTGCGATCGCGAACGAATGTGTCGGTCGACGCATTGACGTCTCCGGCGACGAAGTTCGTGTCCGCCGAGACCCACGCGACGTAACGGCCGTCGCCGGACAGCCCGGGCACGTACGCCGAGGACGTGCTGAGGTCGGACGATCCGCCCCAGAGGCCGTGAGCGTCGACCGATTCCATCGTCGTCGCCTGAGCGAAAGCGCCGACGGCGAACGCGGACGACACGAGAGCAAACACACCAACGCGCAAGGCGAGCATCGAGGATCTCCTGCTCGTCGAGTATCGCCGCTCGCTCGGAATTCGGTTCGCAAAACCGCGCGCGGCGGCGTCAGATCACGTGGAGGACTTCCGCGAGCGGCTTGCGCGCGAACGCGGCCTTCGGCACGACGCAATCCGCCGCCGGATAGCCGACCGGGATCAGCAGGAACGGCTTCTCGTGCGCAGGGCGCCGCAGCACGTCGGCGAGGAAACCCATCGGGCTCGGCGTGTGCGTCAGCGTCGCGAGACCGGCGTGCTGAGCAGCGGCGAGCAGAAAGCCGCACGCGAGGCCGACCGACTCATTGACGTAGTAGTGACTCGAGCCGTCGTCCGCGCGCACGAGGCGGAAGACGATGATCAACCACGGCGCGACCTCGAGGAACTCCTTGTTGGGATCGGTGCCGAGTGGTTCGAGATCCGCGAGCCACTCGGAGCTCGCGCGGTGCTCGTAGAACTCGCGCTCCTCTTTCTCGGCGGCGGCGCGGATCGCGCGTTTGGTCGCGGGATCCTGGACGCACACGAAGCGCCACGGCTGCTTGTTCGCGCCGCTCGGCGCGGTCGTCGCCGAGCGCACGAGCCACTCGATCGTCTCACGCGACACCGGTCGCTCGCTGAAGTGCCGCACGGTGCGTCGACGGCGCACGACGTCGTGGAAGCGCCGCGCGGCTTCCTCGGGCGCGACACCGGGCTCGTAGCGGTCCGAGTACGGCACGAACTCCGGCGCACCCATCGCGCTAATCCCCCATCGTCCATTCGAGCAACCCCGGCGCGCCGAAAGTCGACGCCGGCAGAGAGAGCACGACGACGCGATCGTACTGCGCGTCGGGGAACTGCTCGCCGGCGGGACCCTTCTCGAGGTTGGAGAGCTTTGCGCCGAGCAGCTCCGCGAGCTTCGGCACCGTGTTCGAGTGCCCCGCGACCAGCGCCTTCGCTCCCGGCGGCAGCGCGCGCAACTTCGCGACGAGTTCCTCGGGCGTGCCCGCGGGCACGACCTCGATCGCGAGCTTCGCCGCGTTCGCGAGCGGCTCGACGGTGAGACGCGTGCGCTTGAACTCGGACGCGAAGACGTGCTGCACGCCGCTCGACGCGAACATCCTCGCGAGCTTCTCCGCGCGCGCCTTGCCGGCGTCGGACAGCGTCGGGTCGCGCGGATCGTCGCTCGCCTTCTCCGCGTGCCGGACGAGGATCACGGTGATCGGCGCGAGCTTCTCGGGCTCGCGCGCGTCCTGCGAAGCCGGCCGCGCGGCGAACGCGGCGCCGACCAGCGTGAGGACGGATGCGAGGACGAGCGAAAGGGCAAGGGTGCGACGCGAGATCGACATGCAGGACTCCGGTTGGGTTGGAAGATCGTACCGAGCCGGGCTCCACCCCCGCGACGTCGCGGGT
>JACRIN010000105.1 GCA_016220085.1 Planctomycetota bacterium | reverse complement strand
CGCTCAAGTACACTTGCTTCTCTGAGTTCTTCCCTGCTCCGTTCGCTGTGGCCCGCGGACAAGCGCCGCTCAAGTACACTGCGGCGCGCTGCTCGACAAGTGGATGCCGAAGCTGTGGCCCGCGGACAAGCGCCGCTCAAGTACACTAGAGCGAAACGCGGTGGCGCTTCGCGGCCCGCTGTGGCCCGCGGACAAGCGCCGCTCAAGTACACTCGCACGCGAGCACGTTCCGCGTGTTCGACTGCTGTGGCCCGCGGACAAGCGCCGCTCAAGTACACTCAAAGTGAACGCGAACCCGATACGGGTCGCGCTGTGGCCCGCGGACAAGCGCCGCTCAAGTACACTCGGACTGAACCATGAACGCTAACCGCAAGGGCTGTGGCCCGCGGACAAGCGCCGCTCAAGTACACTACCTCGCGCCTAACCTCGGCAGTGGCCGCAGTTAGGCGCGATCCACATTCAGAAGAGCAGGCCCTGACCGAGAGGTTCCTCGGGCTCCGCGCTCGTTTTTCCGAGGAAGACCTCCATCGCGCCGAACTGCTTGTCGGTGATCGAGACCAGTCGAACCTGGCCATCGGGCGGCAGTGCGCCGCGTATCGTTCGTCGCTTCGCAAGGCTGGCGTCCTCACTCGGGCAGTACTGAGCATACACCGAGTACTGCAGTTTCGTGAATCCGTGTTGAAGCAGGACCTTGCGGAACTTCGTGTACCGGCGACGATCGTCCTTGGTAATCATCGGCAGATCGAACAGCGCGAACAGCCACATGCCTTGGAACTCCGAGGGAACCTGTCGTAGCCGTCGGCTCGCTCGCGTGCGCTCCCGCGTCATCGACCCGCAGTCTCCTCGTCGTCCGAGAAGAAGTCGTCGAAGTCAGGCAAGAGGAGCTCGGCTCGTTCACCCTGGAACACTGCGACGAGCGAGGACGCGACCCGCGAGAGAATGTCGAAGGGAGAGCGCAGCTCCCCTTCGAACCTGTACCTCCCGGTCAACGCGGCAATCAGCTCGGCTTTGACGTGCTTGTCGAGCTCGTGCCCGGCGCCGAACGTCTTCGCGATCGACACCGCGGCGCGATCGACGATCGGACGAAATGGTTCCATCACGTCGTCCGCGAGCACGAACTGGTTGTAGCGGTTGTGGTGATGCAGCCCGATCGACGGATGCAACCCAACTGCGCAGACCGCACGGCCGGTCATGCCACGCAGCACGGCGTAGCCGTAGTTCAGAACGCGGTTGATGTCCGCGGCATCGCGGTCGCGGCGGAAGGTCGGATCGCCGAAGATCAGCGCCCAGTAGCGGCGAGCTCCCTGCGCCTCGACGTTCTCCGGGTCGCCGCTCTTCACGCGCGTCGCCATCGCGGCAAGTCCTGCGTCTGAGCCCGTCTCGAGACGAAGTGCGGCTGCCTGGGATCTGAGCTTTGCACGCACGAGCTGCTGCCACGCGCGCTTGCAGACCGGCAGTTTGGCCTCGACCTGGCATGCGATGCGCTCGGACTGAGTGAAGTGCCCTTGGAGCGGCAACATCAGGCCGACGGGTAGACGCTGGGCATCGCACGTCACGAAGGCCGCACCGGCGGCGGCGAGTTCCGCCAGCGCAGCCTGCGTGAACGTGAGCTGCGGGTGCGAGCTGACCAACACCGCGATGTCCACGAACGGCAAGGTGACCTCCGGCTTGTCCGGCCGGCGGATCACTAAGTTCGAGAGCCGCGCGCTGAGATGGGCGGGCTCCTCCGAGAAGTCGAGGATTCGGTTATGCACGACAGGGGCGAAGTACCCCTATCGGCGTGACCTGGAGCTTCCTGCAATTTCGTTGTCGCAGGACATCCGGACCAGCGACGCGCCCCCCTCTCGGCACCTTGGAAACCTGCCTAGCGTCGCAATTGCGAGAGAACGTCAACTGAACCTGTCCTGTGTGGAACTCGCTGAACCCTCGAACGACCAGTCGTTCCCTGCCACCCTCGGCGAGATCAACCTCTACAACGTCATTCTTCGCGAGAGAGCAGACGGAGTCTGGTCCGCGATCGACGACGTCTCGTCCGAGGCGGCGGCGCTCGGCCGCGGCGGCAAGCGAGACTACGCGGCCATCCCACTTCTCGCGTCCTTTGGCGTCGCGTGCAGCTCGGATCTCTATGTGGTGGTTCTCGTCGTTCTGGACGAACCGCTCACGATGCGCCGCTCCGATCGATCGGACACTCCCTGCCTTGCGGATGCGCACCCGTCGAATCGGCATAGGGGCGCCGTGCGCGTTCGGCAAGACCGGGTAGCTCGACGGTGTCGAGGGGAGGAACACTTCTTCGGGCGGCCTGCCACCAAGCGCTGTCACGACAAGCTGCCGGACTCGCTCGTCCACGATGTCGTCCACCTCTTTCGGTGACAGCACCTCGAGTCGCCGGCGAATGTGAACGAACCCGCCGTCCTGACTGCGGCTCCCCCGATCGTCGCGCGGCGCACTGTAGAGCGTCTCCGCGTGCAGAGGACCTCGGACGCGGTTGTCCACGCGGAAGGAAACGACGATGCGCTCGAACGCGTTCCGAACGTCCGCATCGAAGCTCGGCCACGGCGGAGCCAATCGTCCGAGACGCGGCCGACCACGGCTCGTGTCGACGTTCGAGCTCAACCGTTGGATGGTCGCCGGACCGGTGAGTGCAATCGCGACGGCGTCGACCGCGTGGTGCCGATGGTCCTCCCGCTTTGCGGCTCGACCGCCAGGGAAGACGGAGTCCAACCGGATCGCATCGCGCATGGCGGCCGTCGCCTGCCCGTTCCCCACGACGACGCGTCGGCGTTGGTCCGCATCAACACCGGTCGCAAGGCAACCCCCGAACAGCCGCGCCAAGTACTCCTTCGCGCGGACCGACGCATGCCGAGTGTCGTTCAACTGGCTCGACTTGAACGCCGTGAGGTGTTCCTCCAGCGCCTCGCCAGCGAGTTGGAATCGTTGCAGCTTCACCGGAGACATCCCTTGCTCGGTGACGGCCCGCGTCATGCGCTGGACCATCGCGTCCCACGGTTCCCCGGCCGCTCCGAACGCCTCGTGCGGGGTCCGGTTGCGCTTCTCGCTGCGGTTCACGTCCGAGAAGCACAGCGTCTTGTTCAAGTACGAGTCGTCGAGGCAACGAGACAGCGGGAGGATGTGCTCGATGTCTATCTCTCCCTCGAACAGCTGGTTCATCCCGAACGCCCGACCGGAGTAGGGACACGTCCAGCCGCATTCCTCCGCGAGCCTCAGCTTGAGGATGTCGCCGCCGGTCGTGCTCGGAATCCCTGCTTCGTCGGCGATGCGCTTCGCCGCCTTCTGGCGCTCGACCTCGTTCTCGCGCATCCGCTTCTCCATTCGGTTGCGCTCGTCCTTGCCACGCTTGAGGTCGCGGGCCAACTCGACCCGCATCTCCACTGGCTTCCCGTACTGCTTGATCAAGGTGTTCACCACCCTGCGCAGCTCGGTCAGCGCGCGCGTCACCACGGGGTTCCTCAGGTCACCGAAGGCTGCCTTCACCGAAGGGAGGAACTCCGCGATCTCCGCGCTAACCGGCTCGCCGTAGACCGCGCGCCGAGCGGTGATGTACGGTTCTCCCGCCTCCATGCGAGGCAAGAGCCGCTGCATGGCGCGGCGGGACAGCGACATGTACTCCGAGCTCACGGTCAGGTCGGCGACCTCGTCTGCCTCGGACTTCGAAGCTCCAAGTCGACTCCAGACTCCGCGTCGATCCGCCACCCGCTTGCGAAGCGCCGCGTCGTCGGACGCGCCCCAGATCTCCAGGACTACAGCGTCGCGTTCCTCCTGCGCGAGCTGAGTCCATCGCTCCCGAAACACCGCGACAAGCCCCGCGTTGGTTCGATTCCCGAGGAGCCGCTTCTCGCCGCCCGCTTCCAGGTTGAACTTCACTCGGTTCTTGATGCCCAGGCGCTTCCGGATCTCCGCGAACGTCAGGCTGTCTTCGCACTCGAGAGCGTCGAGCAGGAGCGACCGCTGTTCGCTGGTCAGCGGTGCCGTCGTGCCCGGACCGGTCACCAAGGCGAGGTCGTTCACCTTCTGAACCAGGCGGAATCGTTGACTCACGAGCAGGCATTCCGGCGCGCGTTTGCGCCGCTTCGTGGCCTCGACCACGCCGGTTACCAGGTCCACGAACTGTCCGCCGTTCTCGAGATCGCACAGACCGATGCGGTCCGACTGATTCTTCAGCGGCCGTTGGAAGAAGACCGCGCGACGAAGTCGCTTCCGGAACGCCTCGTCGAGGACGTCGGGGCGATGCTGCGCCTGAACCGCCCACAGCGCATCGAACTCGTCGGAGTACATCTTGCGCGACGTCCAGCGTTCGCGGATTCGCGCGCCCTCTCGACCGAGATGCAGCAAGTGCTCGCCGAGCGACCGAGAGCCTCGCGCCGCGATCTGCTTGCCGAGCTCCGAGATCCCCTTCTTCACTGCGCCGACGTCGTCGTCCTTGCCGCCCGCCTTTCGATTGCTCAGGAAGCCACGCCGCTGAGCAAGGTGGTAGAACGCCCGCCCGAGTTCGAACCGCGTGAGCGGTCGATCCAGACCCTGGGCGCGAAGAACGTAAGGAAGCAGCTCGTGCGCAACACGCAGCTCCGCCGCACCCGACGCCACGAGGTCGCCCGAGATGGAGCGATCGAGGGCCTTCAGCACTTGGTCTCGGGCCAGTTCGTGGCCACCTGCACTCGCGATCGCCCCCGGTGCGAACGACGGTAGGAGGCCCGCCGCCTGGAGGATGTTGAACGTGCGGCGGATCCGGCGCGCTCGCCGCATCGTCTGCCGACGTTGGAGTCGGGCCAGTCGACGCTTCTTGCCTCGGGTTTCCTCGCGCTCACCTTGACCGTAGTGCTCGACCCCGATCTCGAAGATGCGAACGCCGAGCGACGGGTGCTCCGCCATGTCGCCGGGTGGATGCAGGAGTCCGACTGGTTCGCCCTCCGCGTCGACCGCGAGGCATGCCCAGCCGACGGAATTGGCCCCGAGGTCGATCCCCAGTACGTACGGTCGAACAGCGTCCCTGCGCGCGCACATCGATGCCTCCCTCTTGCGCTCCAGTTCCGACGAGGTAGATTCCGAGGCAGTGTACTTGAGCGGCGTTTGTCTGCCAGACACAGTAAGGCACGACTTTCGTCTGCCGCAGGGCCATGATCCTCGGATCACCCGAAGCGTCGCCACGGCGACGCTTTTTTTGTCGGACACGTGAGGCCACACCGACTCCCCGCCGATTGCGCGACCCGCGCCTCGGCGACGAACTCGACCTCACCGGCCGCGGCGACGGCACCGCGGCGTTGGTCGTGCGCATCGACGACGTGAGCGGGTGAGCCGCGCGAGCGAAAGTCAGAGCGTGATCACCTTCTCGGCCACGGCGAGCTCGCGCAGGATCGTGTCCATGTCGCTCGTCTTCGCCGTCGCGAGCGTCAGACCGAAGTGCTGCACGCAGGTGCCGCACGGGACCAGGTCGATCCCGCGTTCCGCGAGCAACGTCAGCTCCGCGAGCACCGGCGAATCCGGCGCGAGCAGCTTGACGCCCGAGTTGTAGAGGACGATCGCGTCGAGCCCCTCGAGCGCGATCGCCTTGCGCAGGAAGGTCGCGAGTATCTTCCGGCCGAGGTCGCGGTCTCCGTGACCCATCTGATCTTGATTGAGGACGACGACGGTGCGCATGGGGGCCTTTCGGGCGTTCGGTGAGAGCGCGAGATCGTGCGCGCGGAGTCGATTCGAGTCCAGAGCGTCTTCGAGCTCGCCGACGCTCGCGCTCGCGCGCGTACGAGCTCCGATGATCTGCAAGCGACCGCCCGAGGCGCACGCGATGATGCGGACGACGATCTTGGGGCTCTTGCGCGCCGCGCCGATGGTGCAGCAGTCCGCGGCGAAGTCGCGCTACGAGCACGGCTCCGATTCCATGTCGTTCGTCCGCCGCGACGAGCAGGAGCGCGACGCGTGCGCGCTCGACACCGACCGAGACGGCGATCACGAACGGCGAGCTCGTCATCGACGGCGTGAAGCACGACGCCGTGGGCCTCGGCCGGATCCTCCGCAGACTTCTCCACGGCGCGCGTCGGCCGCGTCGCGGTGCGAGACATCGGAGTCGCAGAGTGCACGTACCCGAGCGCCTCGCATGACCGAAGTCCGAGCGCGCCCCGCTTCCGGACCCCGTTCGACTCGATGCTGCGTCTCGCCGCCTGGCTACCGCCGTGCCCGCTCCGGCCGCTCGAAGCGAGCTCGCGACGACTCTCGAGCCTCGGGCTCGCTTCGGAGCCCGTGTACTGCACCTGGCCTCCGACGGGCTTCGGAATGCGAAGCGTCGTCGAAGCCGCGGAGTTACGCGCCGCCGTGAAAAAGTGACCGCGAGAGAGGCGCGACGTTCTGATCGCGCATTCGCGCGGGGGCGATCGCACATCCGCGCGGGGGTGCTCGCAGCGTTCGCTCGGGGGCAATCACGCATCCGCACGCTCGATCGTGCGTTCGGGCGAGGGCGATCTCACCACCGAGCGGTCGAAGCACGCCTCCGCGCCGGGGCCGTCGAGCGTCCGCGCGGCGGACGACGCATGTGCAAGAAGCACCGCGAGCGAACACGCACGCCGAACCGCTCGCGTGTACCGCCCCGCTCGTCGGCATTCTCCGTTACCATGCATCGACCTTCGTTTCGCGGCCATCCCAACGCGAACGAGCGACTCGAACTTCTTCAGGAGAGCACGATGAAACTGCAGCGTGGATGGCATTCGTTGGTCGCGGCCGGGCTCTTGCTCGGCGCGTGCACGTCGAAAGCCGAGGAGAAGGCGCCCGCTCCCGCGAGCCCGCCTTCGACCGAGCAAGCCCCGTCGAACGCAGCTCCGGCCCAAACCGACGAGACCAAGAGCACCGACCAGGAACCGGTTTCGTTGAACTGGAAGGACGAGCGCAAGGCCAAGGCGCTCGCCGGTCTGACCTACGCGTCCGGCCGCGTCGAGATCGATCCGGCCGCCGCGGCGACCAAGGTGACCGTGCAGGATCCGGCGCTCGCCGAGTCGATGCACGCGACCGCGCGCGAACAGCTCGCGCGCAACGAGGTGATCGAAGCGATCGACTCGTTCACGCGCGCCGTGTTGCTCGCGCCGAACCAAGCGCAGCACTACAGCGGGCTCGCCGATGCGTTGCTCGCGAAGCGCATGGTCAAGGAAGCGCTCGCGGCGCTGCGCGTCGCGGTCGAGCTCGAGCCGAGCTCCGGCGCGCTCCACTTCCAACTCGGTGACGCTTTCGTGCGCGCCAACGACCGTCCGGCGGCGATCGGCGAGCTCCAGAAGTCGCTCGAGCTCGACCCGTCGAACGCGATCGCTCACGAGCGCCTCGCGCTCCAGCTCTACTACCTCGAAGACTACGCGGGTGCCTGGCAAGCCGTGCACGCGTGCGAAGCCCTCGGCGGCGCCGTTCCGCCGCAGTTCCGCGTCCTGTTGGTCCAAGCCGCCGTCGAACCGGCGAACAAGTGAGAGGAATGGAGCTCCCTACCATGCATCTTCAACCCATCCTCTCCATCGCCGCCGTCACGAGCCTCGCGCTCGCCGCGAGCGCGCAGACCACGATCGGCACGCAGGTCCACGTCGACGCCCCGGCGGCGACCGGCCCGTGCAACGAAACGACGATGGCCGCGTCGGCCGCGAACCCGCTCGAGATCGTCGCCGGTTGGAACGACTACCGCTCGAACATCCGCTGCGGCGGCGGCATCTCGATGGACGGCGGCAAGACGTGGAGCGACGTCGTGCTGCGTCCGCCGGTGCCGAACCAAGCGTCGGTCGAAGGCGATCCGATGAGCTGCTACGACGACCGCACCGGAGCTCTGTGGCTCGGCGCGATCAGCTTCGCCGGCAACGGCGGCGTCTACGTCGCGCGCAAGGACGCCGGCTCGCCGACGTTCAATCCGAGCGTGATGGCAAAGGCCAGCGGCGGCGCGGACAAGTGCTGGATGGCCGCCGGTCCCGCGCACAACAACCCGAACGCGACCAAGGTCTACATCGCCTACAACGAGGGACTGCTGCGTTCGTCCGACATGGGCAACACGTGGCAAGGTCCGGTGAACCTGGGCAGTCTCCTCGGCCCGGTTCCGCGCGTTGGACCGAACGGCGAGGTGTACGTCGTCACGTGGGACGTCGGCTTCTCGCACTTCCTGAAGCGCAGCTTCGACGGCGGCGTGACCTTCGGCCCGGCGATCACGGTCGCCAACCGCTTGGACTCGTGGGGCGTCGACGCGACGCGCGTCGCCGGTGAAGCGCGAGTGACCTGCATCAATGGCTTCGCGTGCGATCCGGTGAACGGCGCGCTGTACGTCGTCTACCCCGACACGACCAACATCAAGCCGAACGGCAGCAACCTCGACATCTACTTCACGAAGTCCACCAACCAAGGGACGACGTGGAGCACGCCGACGGTGATCAACCTCGACGCCTCGCCGACGCCGGGCGACCAGTACTTCCCGTGGATCGAGTGCGATCGCAACGGTCGCTTGCACCTGACGTTCTACGACACGCGTACGCCGGTGCAGAACGACAGCGCGGCGACGGCTCTGATCACGCCGTACTACAGCTACAGCGACGACGGCGGTGCGACCTGGACCGAAGCGAAGCTGATGACCAGCCCGTGGAACTCCGCCAACGACGGCTTCGGCGGCATCTTCATCGGCGACTACCTCGGCATGGCGACCGGCGGTCATTTGACGACGCCGCTCTACATGTCGACGCAGAACGGCATCGCCGACACGTTCACGCACCGCATCCAGGACGGCCCGGCGATCACGTACTGCTACGGCATCAACTGCCCGTGCGGCAACGACGATCCACGGCGTGGCTGCGGCAACGTCGGCTCGGACAGCAACGTCGCGACGGGTTCGGAGCTCGCCGTCGGCGGCACCGATTCGCTCGCGTCCGACGATTTGACGATGACGCTCTCCGGCATCAAGCCGGGTTCCTTCGCGTTGATCTTCACGAGCCAGACGCTCGCGAACGTGACGTTCGGCGACGGCAAGCGTTGCGTCGGCGGCGCGCTGAAGCGCTACGCGATCAAGGCCGCGGACATCAACGGCGACGTCGTGTTCGGCCCGGGCGAGCTCGTCGGTTACGCCGCGAGTCACTGGGGCGCGCCGCTCGCCGGCCAGGACTGGAACTACCAGGGCTGGTACCGCGACAACCCGAGCGCGTGCGGTCAGAACTACAACGTGACCAACGCCGCGATCGTCAACTGGAAGCCGTAAGCCGCTTCGCGTTCCTCTGCTTCACGCGGGGATGCCTTCGGGCATCCCCGCTTTCGTTCGAGGACCGAGCCACCAGGCGGGCGCACGGAGCGCGAACGAACTCAGCGCCGCTCCAGACGAGAGCGAATCTGGTCGCAGGGCTCGCGGCCGAGGTACTGAGCGTGCTTCTCGGGCGACCCCGATTCCACGCCGACGCGAGCAGCAAACTCGCCACAGCAACTGAAGGCGGAGTCAGCGTCGCCCGAGCTCCAACGCACGAGCACGCGCGCACTGGAATCGGGGGGTCTCCGATGCAGCCACGTCAGCCTTTGTCCGGACCCAACAACTGACGCAGGTTCTCCTCGTGCGTGGCGAGGAAGAGCTGGTCCTTGTGGCGCCCCACCGCGGCCTTCGACTCGACGATGTGGCGCAGACGCGCAACGGGCACCTCAGCATCCTCGAACACGTAGACGGTCCGTTCCCGCCAGACGTCTTCGAAGTGAAAGCCGGCCATCACGAGCGTCAGGTCGACCTGCAACTCGTCAGGACCCATCGCTCGTGTCAGCGCGGCATGCTCGACGACCTTTTTCGCGAGTTCGAGGTCGCGCGGAAAGTCGAGAGGCTCCGTTTCGGTCACGAGGTCGAAGTTGCACGCCTCGCACGCTTGCCACGCTCGCAGGAGGTTCTCGGGCTCACGCGGCAAGAACAGATCGCGGTCCTGAGTCGTGAATACCACGCCCGACGCATGCGCGTGCATGTTGGCGCCGGCGACACCGATCAGCACGTACCGCACGTCGCGAGCCGCGAGAGCTCGGGCCAAGGGAGCGAGGCTGCTCATCCAGGCGGCTGCCGTTTGGCATGTGCGACGAAGTACGCCCATTCATCGAGCACGCGTTGGGTCCACGACTTGTCGGTGCCCGGCCGGTTCTGCGGCAGGCGCTCCGCGCGCTCGATCAAACGCAGGTACTCGGAAGACAAGACGACCGGGCCTTCCGGCGGTAACAGCTTCTTCGCTCGGTCGAGCGCTTCGCGCGCCTTGCGGTTCGGGTCGTCCACGCGCACGAGCCTACTGCGCTCCTCGCGCGCCGCAACGAGCCGGATTCGAGGTCCCGAGCGCCGGCGGCCGACCCGCGGCGGGGCAACCAGCCGCAGCTCGGTCACGCCCGTACCCACGGGGGCGCCCCGCTCGCCGGCCAGGACTGGAACGACCAAGGCTGGTACCACGACAACGCGGGCCCGTGCAGCCAGACGTTCAACGTGACCAACGCCGCGATCGTCAACTGGAAGCCGTAGTCGCTTCGCTCGATCGATAGCAAGCGGGGGCATCCTGTTCGCACAGGGCGCCCCCGCTGCTCTTCCGGCGCGCGGTGTTTCGCCGCGCGCACGGAGTGGGATCACTGCTCAGCGACGCGCGCGGTTGAAGCGCTTGCCGCCGGAGCGTTGGCCTTGGCCGGGGTGCGAGCGGTTCGGACCCGACGGGCGCGGGCCCGTGTGTCCGGCGGGGCGCTCGATCGGCGCGCGCTCGGTGTGAGCGCGCTCGCCACCGCGCGGCTCGCGCTCGCCGTGCGACGGCCGATCCGTGCGCTGCGCCGGGCCGCGATCCGCGTGGTGCGCGGGAGCGCGGTCGCCCTCGTGCGCGGA
The DNA here is from genome assembly GCA_016220085.1 of Planctomycetota bacterium. Classification (GTDB taxonomy): domain Bacteria; phylum Planctomycetota; class UBA1135; order UBA1135; genus JACRIN01. The sequence continues at coordinate 15,416 of JACRIN010000105.1, read as the reverse complement.
AGCGCGATCCTCGACGCCGAGGCCAAAGCTCTCGCGCGGCGGATGATCTTCGACGTGCGCGGCGCGGTGCTCGAACGAGCGGCGAGCACCCGCCTCGGGACGCGTGCCGTGGCCGACCGCGCGGCCGTGGCCGCCGTGCGCGCCGGTGGATCCGGACCCCGCGCGCTCCGCACGAGCGTGCTGCGGTCGCGCGTCGCTGCGGCCGGCGTGCGCCGGACGCGAATCGCGGCGCTCGCCGCGCTCGTGCGAACGGCCGCCTTGGCGACCGCGGTCGTCGCGACGCTCGTGCTGGCCGCCGCGCTCGTGCTGAGGCGCGCGCTCGCGACGTTCCGTCGGAGCGGACGCGGCGAGCGCGGGCTCGGAGAGCTCCGCGGCGAAGTCCGCGTCCGCCGCCTGCGGCGTCTCGACGTGCGGTCCGCGCTTCGCGAAGCGCGCCGGCGTGTCGACGTGCAACGGACGACGGATCAGGCGCTCGATGTCCTTCAGGAACGGCCGTTCCGAGCGACTGCAGAACGAAATCGCGACGCCGGTCGCTCCGGCGCGCGCGGTGCGGCCGATGCGGTGGACGTAGACCTCGGGGACGTTCGGCAAGTCGAAGTTGACGACGTGCGTGATCCCGTCGACGTCGATGCCGCGCGCGGCGATGTCGGTGGCGACGAGGAACGGCGTGCGAGCCGCGCGGAACGACTCGAGCGTGCGCTCGCGTTGCCCTTGCGACTTGTTGCCGTGGATCGCGTCGGCGCGCAGGCCCTGTTGGACCAGGCGCTTCGCGACGCGGTTCGCGCCGTGCTTGGTGCGCACGAAGATCAGCGCTCGCTCGACCTCGGGACGACGCAGGACGTCGGCGAGGCGATCGGGCTTGTCGGCGGTCTCGACGTACTGCACGACCTGCTCGACGGTGTCGACCGTCGACGCGACCGGCGTGACGACGACGCGCGCCGGGTCCTTCAACAGACCGTTGGCGAGCTTCGCGATCGGCGGCGGCATCGTCGCCGAGAAGAAGATCGTCTGACGCTTCGACGGCAGGTGCTTGAGGATGCGCTCGACGTCGCGTTCGAAGCCGAGGTCGAGCATCTGGTCGGCCTCGTCGAGGACGAAGACCTCCAACCCCGACAGCTTGACGGCGCGATCGTTCATCAAGTCGAGCAGTCGACCCGGCGTGGCGACGACGACGTCGACGCCGCGCGCGAGCGCCGTGGCTTGCGGGCCTTTGCCGACGCCGCCGTAGACGACGGTCGCCGTGATCGAGAGGAAGCGGCCGTACGTGACGAAGCTCTGCTTGACCTGCAGCGCGAGTTCGCGAGTCGGCACGAGCACCAGCGCGCGCGGTTCGCGCGGCTTGGGACGGACCTTCGAGGCGCTGAAGCGCTGGAGGATCGGGAGCGCGAACGCGGCGGTCTTGCCGGTGCCCGTTTGCGCGCAGCCGAGCAGGTCACGACCTGCGAGGAGCTCGGGAATCGAGCGGGCTTGGATCGGAGTGGGTTGTGCGTAGTTCTCCGCGAGCAGGGCTCGCAGGATCGGCTCACACAGGCCGAGATTTTCGAATTGGATCAATGGAAAGAGGCACGCGTGTTGTGCACGTGCTGGCGCCGAGCGGCTCTTGGGCCGACGGTCGCGGGTAGAGAAAAGTTGTCGCGCTACTGGGTTCCGTGGCAGAGCGCCGCGCCGATGAGGCGCGACAGGGCGCGCGAGCGGAAGCTCGAACGGCTCTGGAGACGGTTTCGGTCGCTGTGTGGGCGCGGACGCCGCACGGGATTTCAGCTGACCGAGTCGAACCCGCTACTAGCTCTGAGCGCGCGACGCGAACCGACCTGTCTCCGGGTCTGGTTCGGCGAGGGGCACGACCACCGTTGGACACGGGGAACGCGGGCCACACTCGCTGTTCGAGAACGAGCACCTTATCGGATCGCGGCCGCTTGTCAATGAAGGACCCCCTCTCGAGCCCGGGAAGGCGGTTCAGCGCGGCTTCTCGCCCTCGAGCGTCGTCGTCCGCGTGCGCGCGAAGCACCACTCGCCTTCCGGTTGGAGGTGCATGTCGCCCTCGACGCGCACCTTCCACGCGAGCACCTCGCTCTCGCCGCGCTTCTCCAAGAAGCTCGCTTCGAGAACCACCTGCGCGCTGGGCGCGGGCCCCTCGGAGACGACGATCGACGTGAGCGACCACTCGACGCGATAGAGGAACCGTTTGGTCTCGCCGTCGACCGCGTTGAAGAAGAGGTGCGCGGCCGCGGCTCGCACAGTTTCGCGATCGGCGCCCCACGTGTCGTCGAGGAAGTCGCGATCGAGCCCGTCGAGGATCGGGTTCATGCGCGTCGCGTTGAAGCCGTCGACCATGTCGTCGATCACCCACGCGATCCGCGTTTCGTGCGATGCGAGCGCGTGCACGAGCGCACGACCGCCGACGTAGAGCGCGAGCGCGCCGACGAGGACGAGGAAGAGCCGCCTCACGGGCCTGCCCCATGCGTTCGCGGAGCGCGCGGAAGGCGCTGCGAGGCTCGACGCTCGTCCGCGCGCGGCGCGGTGATGCGCGCGCGCGCCGCGTTGCGGGTCGATGAGGAGCGTGCGGGCGACTCGCGGGACGAGCTCAGCACTTCTCGTACTTCCAATTCCTGCGCTTGCCCGCGGCGAGCCACGCGACGGCGTCGGCGATGCGCCGCGCGCGCGTGGCGTCGGTCTTCGCGTCGGCGATCCACTCCAGGTACTCGCGCTGCGCGCCCGGCGGGAAGCCCGCGAGTGTCGCGGCGGCTTTCGCGTTCTTCGCGAGCGCGCGCTTCAGCTCCGGATGCATCTTGATCGGCGCTTTCGGCTTGGTCTTCGCGCGCGGCGCCTTGACGCCGTCGACGTTGAGCTGGATCGCCTTCTTCATCAACTGCGCGAAGCGCGCCTTCGACGGCAGCTCGTCGATGGAGCGCAGGCAACCGAAGCTCCCCATCGCTTCCTTCGCCTTCGGATCGTCGCCGATGACGAGCTCGTGCTTCCAGAAGCCGAACACCGCGTGCTCCTTGAAGGCCGCCATGCCGCAGAGGATCCCGTGGTGCTCGAACGACGGCATGCCCCACTTGATCGTCTCGCTGACTTCGGGGCACGTCGCGTGGACGAGCGCTCGCAGGCGCACGAGGATCGGTCGAGCGAACTCGGCCTTCTTCGCGATGTAGGCGTCGACGCGGGGATCGGTTTGGACCATCGGTGACTCCGTGGAGTGACTTCGGGAAGCGCGACGCACTCTACCAGCACGCCGAGCGAAGCGAGCGCGACCTCCGCGACACGCCGGGGTCCCCCACGACGCGGCGGCGCGCGAGGTCACGGCTCGTTCATGTCATGACGATTCTGATCGCGGTCATCGCGAGGAAGCCGCCGAGCAACGCGCACGTCGCGAGCCCCTTCGCGTCGCCGCGGTGCGTCTCGGGGATGATCTCGCCGCTAGTGATGAAGAGCATCGCGCCCGCGGCCAAGCCGAGCGCCCACGGCAAGAGCGCCGCGAGCCTTACGCCAGCCGCGCACGCGAGCAGCAGATCGTTCGCGCGCCGCGAGAGGGCGTGCTTCGCGCTGTTGCTCGAGCGCGACGCCTCCGGTCCCGCCGAGCGGAGGTTCCCGGGGCACCGAGAGCACCGGCGCGAAGCCGCCGCCGCTGGCGAGCGAAGCCTCGTCCGCAAAGCTCGTCCGATCGCGCTCGACGCGGATCCGACTCGCCGACACGCCGTCCATCAACACGTCGTCGATCGAGCTCCACCCCCGTGCCGTTTCGGGCGCGGTGAGATCGACGATCGCGCGGCCACAAATCGGCGACGATCTCGCGCGTGAGCGCCTCCGCACGGAAGGTGAGAAAACGCTCGGCGGCGACGACGCCGAGGACGCCGAGGACGCCGAGGACGCCGAGGACGCCGAGGACGCCGAGGACGCCGAGGACGCCGATCCAATGGGCGAACGGAGGATTGGACATCGATCGGCGCTCGAATTCGTTTCGCAGTCCGAACGCGAGGCGTTTCCTGCGAGCAACGCCGCCTCCCGCCGCTCGGCGGGATCCGGATGCGGGTCCGCCGACTTCGCGGTGTTTCGTCGAACCGATGGCGACGCGTAGGCTGCCCGCATGAACGAGAACCTCGGGGCAGTGCCCGCCCACTACGAATCGACCACGCGCACGTTGCTGCGCTATGCGATCGTGATGCTCTTCGTCGGCTTGCTCGCCGGCGTCGCGTTCCAGGAGTCGCAGAAGAAACTCGACTACGCCGCGATCGGCGCCGGCGCGCGATTGGAGGCGATCCTGTCGCTCGCGCTCGTGCACGGACACGTGTTGTTGACCGGCGTCGTGCTGCCGCTCGCGCTCGCCGGAAGTCTCTTCCTGGCGCGCAAGTGCGGCGGGAGCGAGCTCTCGAGCGCGTCGCTGCGCTGGCTGACGCGCGTCTACGTGCCGTGCATGAGCGTCACGGTGCTGCTGATGCTCTACAAGGGCTATCACGTGCTGATTTCGGTGCGTGCCGGCGGTCGCGATTTCGACGCGATCGACGCGGCGTACTTCGGCGGAATGCACGGCGTGCGCATCGGGGTGTACGCGCTGTCGCACGTTGGGATGGCGCTTGGCCTCGGCGTGTTCGCCGTCGCGCTTTGGCGCAGCCTCGAGCGCGACTGAGCTTCGGCCCGGAAAGTTCCGTCAGGAATCCTGCAACGAATCGGGCGCTCGTCGGGCAGTCCATTCCGGCCGCGCGGAACTCGAAGCCCGTGGCCTTCGTCTCGCTCGTCTGCGGCGACGTGGTCCCTGCCCGGGTCCCCGCGGATCCTGAGCAGCGGGTAACTCAACTTCACTTCTCCCACGGAACTCGCGGACTCCACGACATGTTCACCAAGTACCTCACCGCAGGCGTTGCGCTCGGCGTGCTCGCAGGCTCGGCTTTCGCCCAGGCCTCTCCTGTCTACACAAGCGGCCCCGACTACATGGGCTGGCCAACCGACACGCCGAACGGGCTCGTCAAGTTCGTCGCTGCCGACGTCACTCCGGACGACCTCGACGACGCGTTCGCGTTGTACGGAACCAATCTCTATCTCGTGCACTCCCCGGCGGCGTATCCGCGGTGGGAGTTGGTCACGAGCGGTGTCAGCGACTTCGCGGTCGTCAAGCGGCATGGCGGGCGTTACGGCGCGGTGATTTCGACAGCCGCCGGGTTGTCGCTCGCAACGTGGTCGACCAGCCTCAAGTTGATGGCGATCCCCGGCACAGACTCGATGTCGAATCTGGCTCTCCTCAACGCGTTCGACGAGAGCTCGGGTGCGAACATCGTGGCCGGCAGAGGCAGTGCAACGAGAGTCGTGTTCGGTCGCCTGACGGGCGACGGACTGTGGTCACAGTTCAACGGTGTCACCGAGACGCAGCCGATCACCGGGCTTGCGCTCGCGGACCTCGGACTGACGGCCGGGGCCGAGCTCGCGACGATTTCGGGCGGCGTCCTGCGCGTTCGATCGCAAACGGGCACCCTTCAAGTGATCCCCGGTATGCCGACGGAAGTCGGCGCGAAGGTCTTCCGTTTGGCCGGCGGCGGAGACGTGAGCACGGAGGACAGCTTCGGCTACGTCACCGCGAGCAGCCAGGCGGGCTCGCTCCAAGTCGTTTACGAGGTGTTCGGCACCGGGGTCAACTACCCGACCTACACCGGACCGTACCTGATCGAATCGATGCAACGCACGAAGCCTTGGACGGGCGGCAAGGCGGCCATCATCATCCAAACGTCGAACACGGGCGAGATCTTCCGGTTCCAGGACAACGGCGGGCTGCCTGGTCAAGTCACTTTGATCACCCCGACGACGACTGCCGAATTCCAAACGTACTGGTACATCCCGGTCACTGCTGCGCAGATCCCGAACGGAGGACCAATCCTCGGCGGGAAGATGGCCTGCGCGGACTTCGACGCAGACGGACTGGACGACGTGCTCGTCGCGAGCAACGAGCAGCGGTTCAACTACCTGTTCCCCGCCGTCGACGACCCGTTCCGCCTGAACGGCATCCACCATGTCGACACCTACTCGATCCCGCCGATCGACGGCGGGAAAGACGGTTCGCGCCGCGGCGGCGCCGCGACGGACTCGACGACAGTCGTGATCGGCATCCAAGCGCAAGTGAATCAGTTCCCGCGCGGCTTCACTGCGCCCAACGGCGTGAACACGGTGCAAGTGACGATGTGGGTCCGCGAGGGAGGCGCCGGCACCTTCGTGAGCCTGCCCGGCAGCGTCCAGCGTCAACCCCTGAACCTCACAGGGCCCAACCAGTTCCTGTTCGATGCCACGACGAACGTCCTGCCGGACGACACGCTGGTGTACTTCCAGGTCCGCGGGCTCAACGTCCAGGGCACGACCGTCGTGCAATCGAGCACGCCGGTCTCCGCCGTGACCGTGCTCGGAGGCGCAGTGCAGCAGAATGCGACGCTGTGCGACGTGTTCACCGTCGAGCCCGACATGTACAGCGAGGAGAACCGCGGCCTGAACGGCTGCGGCTCCGGCGGCTTCGGCGATGGTCCGGTGATCCTCGGCGGTTTCAACCGCCGGTCCAACGTCGGGCCCTTCGTGCAAGGCACGGGCTCGCCCGGTTGGCTGTAGCTCGCGTCGACGAGACGCGCGCAACGCGGCGGTGGCGGCTCGCGACCTGCACGAACGAGGCAGGGTCGCGACCGACGCCGCCGCGGCGCTGACTACCTTCAAGCGCGGCTGCTCTCACTGCGGCGCGCGACGGCGGCGTAGGGCGAGGCCGACGAGCACGCCCACGAGCACGACGGCGAACCCTGCGGCGACGAGCGCGAGCACGTTGCCTCTGACGGGCACGGCCGCGCTCTCTGCTTGCCGCGGCAGCAACGGCTGCGTGCCGGCGCCCCACGCATAGATGAGGTAGTCCTGCGCGCGAGCGCCGGACGAGCGCGCAAGCGACCGTCGGGCAGCGACCAGCGCGCTCGACGGCGATTCCCCTGCGCGCACGGCGTGCTGAACGAGTTCGAAGAACGCAAGCGCCCGCTCGAGCTCGAGGTCGACCGGCGTCAACACGACGCAGTCGGTGCCTTCGATCGCAAAACGTCCCGCCCAGCCCGCGAGCCCATCGTCTCCGCGCCGCACCGGCCGCGAATCGACCTGGCACGCAGCTAGCATCACGAGCCGCGGCGTCGGGCCGCTCAGCGTGTCCGACCAGACCTCGCCGCCGTCGCCGGCGAGCAGCAGTCCGGAAGAGTAGTCGCGATCGAGATCCTCGATGCCGTGCACGACGAGCTGCAAGAGATCGACGCCGCGCGAGCCGGACTCGCGCAATGCCGTCGGCGACGCAGCCGGGCCCAGCCAGGCCTGCCATCGGTCGCCCCACACCGCAGACCACGGACGCCACGCCGCGGCGTCGATCGCGAGCGGTGCCGGCTTCCACTTCGCAGCGCTCGCCCCGGAGACCTCCGGCGCGGCGAGCGCGGCCGCGTACACCTGCTCGACCGGCTCGATGCCGCGGGTGCGCGCACGCTGGACGAGCTCGGCGGCGACCGGCAGCGACGGAACGTAGCTGATCGGCAGCACGTCACCGAGCCGCCGTGCGTCGTCGAAAGGCAGGAGCTCGAATGCTAGGTGCCCGTAGCTCTCGACTCCGATCGCAAACGCGTGCGACCAGCTCGCGACACGCGCGCGGAACTCGTCCGGCAGGACGGAGTCGGCGAGCGCGCGCGCCTCGTCGAGCGGCGGCGCCGCACGGGCGCCCGTCGAATGCACTGCGCGCGCCACGGCGTTCTGCAGGAGGCCGATGAACCGCTGGATCTTCCAATCCGGGTCGACGTCCACCGCGAGGATGCCCTGCGCATCGATCAGGAACAGGGTCGAGTTCACTCGCCCCGGCTGGACGAGCACGACGCCCGCACCCTCCAAGACGAGAGGCGCGAGCCATTCCGCGACCGGAAGGCGCTCGAGTTGCCAATGCTGCGCGAGGCTGCCGAGCAACTGCGCGTTGCCAATCCACTGCAGCGCTCGCCTCGCGCCGGCCTCGGGTCCATCGACCGCCAGGCACATGCGCACGAGCTCGTCGAGCACGAGATAGCGCTCGCCGTAGCGCAGGAATGCGATGCCGCCTTCGCGTTCGGGTGCCTCCTCCCAGGCGCTCAGGAACACCTCGAACGCGCGTTCGAGATCGACGAGCGCCGCGCGACGCGCGGAGTCGTCAGTGGTGGTCTCGAACCGGACTCGCGCCTCGAACGCGTCGAGCGCCACCGCGGCCGGGTTGCCGCCGCACGCGAGCTTGGGCGAGCCCACGCCGGCGGCGCGCAGTGCATCGATGTGCTCGCGCGCGCCGGTCCAGTCGCGGCGTTCGATCGCTAGTTTGATCAACTGCACCCGCGCCTCGCCTTGCGCCAACGGATCGCCCGCGAACCCGGCGAGAGCGCCCTCGAGCGTCGCCTTCGCGTCGGCCAGACCGGTCTCGCCGCGTCGCTCGCGCTCGTAGTGCGCCGCGCCGATGTGGACTTTGAACTGCGCGCCGGACTCCGACTCCCAGTCCGCATACAGAGGGTCCGTGCCGGCGCGTTCGAACTCGCGATCGACGCCGGCGAAGTCGCCGGTCGCCAACGCGAGCTTCAGCCGGTGGTCGAGCGCGGTCCAGCGCAGCGCCGACGAGCCATTGAGCTTCTGGTCGTGGTGGTACTGCCACGCGTCGCGCGCGTACGCGGCCTCGCGCTCGAAGCGCGCGGCCGCTCGCTCGGGCAGGCCGATCTTCAGGTCGATCTCGCCCTGGACGCCATGCCACCGGCCGGTCGCTTCGATGCGCTGGAACCGGTCGATGGCGTTCTCCTCGTGCGGCGCCAACCACGGCTCCGCCTCGGCGAGGATCTCGCGCGCTTCGCGCCAACATCCGTCGAGCTGGACGATGTCGGCGAGATCGACTCTCAGCACGCTCGCGAACGCATGCTCTGGCCTCAGCACGTCCAATCCGTGACGGAACTCCGCCTGCGCGTCGGCGAAGCGATTCAGATAGATCGTGGTGAGCCCGTATTGCCAGATCCAGTAGCCGAGCAGGGTCGGTGCCGCGTCGACGAGCTCGAGCCCCTCACGGCAATGGCGCAGGTTGGCCAGCGTCTCTTCGATCGGCGCCGCACTGGCAGCACCGTAGAGCTCGCCGATCAACTCACTGATCGCATCCGCGTCCCAGCCCTTCTCCGGGCGTTGGACGTTCGCTTGTCGGGCCGCCGAGGCGACGAGCTCGTCGACCGAGCTCGCCCCATCCTGCGCGTGCGCCGAAACTCCTAGGCAGGCGACGCCCGCGATCAGGGCCGCGAACGCCGCGCGAGTTGCGGTGCGGAGAGCTCGAGCAGCGCACCACCCGCGCGACGCGCTTCGACCTCCCACAGGAACGTCGCCGGGATGCGCGCGAGTTCGTCGGGCTTGGGCTGCCACGTGTTGTCGGTGCATGGCGTCGATTCGACCACCATCTCACCGACGGAGCCAGAGGCGTCGACGGCGAACACGCGCACGATGAAGTCGCCGGCGGGCGCACGCTCGCCGCTCCATCGGAACGAACGCGCGTCGCCAACATCGAGAGTCGGCTCGAGGCACACGTGGTCGCTTTCGCCGAGGAACGTCGGGTCGTTCGGCACGCGGCCTCCGTCGCGGTTCAGCGCGAAGAACACCCCGATGACGGCCGCGGCGCCCGCCGCGAGGCACACGAGCAGCGGTCGCCGCCACCAGGGATTCGAAGAGCGCTTCGGTCGCGTGCCGCCGACGACATCGCGCAGCCGAGCGAAGTCGGTCGAGGTCGCGTCGGCGCGGGCTCGCGCCAGCGCTTCGCGTTCGTCGGCTCCGGTGCGATCCAAGGCGCCCAGCAGCAGCGTGAGCTCCTGCCAACGCGCCGCGAGTGCGGGATCCCGCGCCAGCGCGGCCCTCCAAACCTGCGACTCGGGGTCCAGGTCGCCCGCGACCACGCGCGCGAGCAGGTCGTCATCGGCAGCAGTCATGGTCTCTCCTCTCCCAGATGCGGTTGCAGCAACTCCCGCAGGCGCTCCAAGCCTCGGTAGTAGCGTGCTTTGATCGTGTTGACCGGCTGTCCGTACGCGCTCGCGATCTCCTCGAACGAGCGCTCTTCGAAGTGCCGCATGCGAATGATGTCGTTCGCGGGCGGACCGAGCCGCTCCAGCCCGGAGTGGACGCGTTCGGGCTCGAGCAGCGGCTCGGGCTCCTCGCGGTCGGGCGCGCGTTCGAGTTCGCCTTCGGAGTCCGCGAGCACGTTGCGCCGGCGATCGCGGCGAGCGAAGCACTTCAGGAGCTCGAGCACCGTGAAGCGGAACGCCCACGTTTCGAGCGACGCGCGGCCTTCGTAGGCTCCGAGCTTCGCCCAGAGCGCCACCAGCGTCTCCTGTTGGACCTCCTCGAGCTCGTCAGCGCGCAGCGGCGAGCCGTAGCGGGCGTGACGATCGCGCAGGATCGCGGGCACGCAGTCGAGGCGCCGGCAGACGAGCTCGATCGCGAGCGCCTCGCCCGCGAGCGCGCGCAGGACCAAGTCGAGGTCGGACGCGTGCGGTACGCCTTGGGCCTCGCCGTCGCCACCCGTGGACATTCGGCGCGAGTGTACAGAGCGCCGGGGCCGGGCGTGCCCGTCCCCATGAAGCCTCCACGCAAGCGGTTGCATCGCCACGATTGCCCGGCGACGCCGGTCGGAGTTGCAACGCGTTCGAGATTCTTCCGGACGAGCCCGCGGCGCGGCGGGACGGCGATGGCCCGCGGCGCGGCGCGCCGGTGAAAGCCCGAGGCCCAGCGCGCCGGCGATGCGCCCTCGGAACCTCGGTCCGGCCGCCGGGGCTCGCGTGGAGCGCCTGGAACCTGGTCAGCGCCGTTGCGATGGCCGCCGAAAGTCGCGCGGGCGCGCTTACCCGAGCGGGCGGAGGAAGTTGTCGCCGAGGTGCCGAGGTGAAGAGGTGAAGAGGTGAAGAGCGCGCCGCTCGACGCGGCCCGACGCCGACGCTGTGGCCGCTTCCCGATCGAAGTGGACGGCGCACGCCGAGCTGCGTCACGCCGCGCCGTATGCGAACGCGCTCGCGTCGATCGGCGGCTCGCGGCCGAGCAGCGTGTCGACGACCAGCCGCGCGCTGCCGCCCGCGAGCGTCCAGCCGAGCATGCCGTGGCCGACGTTGAGCACCAGCGAGCGCCGCGGCGACGCGCCGACGATCGGCAAACTGGTCGGCGTCGACGGACGGAAGCCGCACCACGGTTGCACGTCGCCGTGAGCTTCGACACCGATCACTTCGCGCGCGGCGCGGAGCAGCGCGTCGATCCGAGCCTGCGGCAGCGACGCGTCGTGGCCGGCGAGCTCGACGAAGCCCGCGACGCGCACGCGCTCGCCGAGCGGCGCGAAGACGATCTTGCGGCGCGTGTCGGTGATCGAGCCGCGCAGCGCGAACGCGGGCTCGCGTTGGCGCAGCGTCACCGCGTAGCCCTTCAACGGGTAGACCGGCAGCCTCAGACCCGCGGTACGACCGAGCTCCGCCGCGCGGCTGCCGTTGGCGAGCACGACGCGCTCGGCGTCGAGCTTGCCGGAACGCGTGACGGCCCGCGCGCCGTCGTCGCCGGCTTCGAGCGCGAGCACCGTCTCGCCGAGCCGCAGCGTCGCGCCGCGCGCGACCAGGAGCTCCGCGAGCGCCGCGCAGAACGCGCCGCAGTCCGCCGCCGCCTCGCCGCGGGTCCAAACGCCGCCGGCGATGCGTTCGGCGTAGCCGGCGAGCGCGGGCTCGCGCGCGAGGCATTGCTCGCGGGTCAGGAGCTCCTGTCGACAACCGAGGTGCGCCTGGAACTCGAGCTGCTCACGCGCGTGCGCGACGCTCGCGGCGTCCGGATACACGACCAACTTGCCGCCGCGCGTGAACGCACACTCGATGCGCTCGTCGGCGACGATCCGCTCGATCACGTCGCGCGAGAGGAACGAGAGCCCGAGCAGCGCCCGCGTCGTCGCGCGCGATCGATCGCGGTCGCACGCGCCGAGGAACGCGAGTCCCCACGCCCATTGCGCGAGCTCGAGCCGCGGGCGGAACTTCAGCGGTGAATCGGCATCGAAGAGCAGCGACGCGAGCTTGCCGAGCACCGCCGGGTCCGCGAGCGGCGCGACGTAGGAATACGAAAGCTGCGCGCCGTTGACCGAGCTCGCTCCCGCGCCGGCGGTGGGTTCGCGATCGACGACCGTGACGGCGACGCCTTCGCGCTGGAGCAGGTAAGCGGTGGTCAGGCCGATCACGCCGGCGCCGACGACGAGGACTCGCATCGTGCGGAGTCTGCCATACCGACTCCCTCGGTTCTCTGCGCCGTCCGACGGCCGACTGCCGCCGCTCCGCGTCCGCTCAGAGCGCCCGAACGAACCACTTCCGCGCGCGACGCGAGTCCGTGTTTCGACGCCCGAGAACGTCAGCGACGTTCGAACCGACCGTCCCGCGGGCCGTGAGGTCGACCGGCTCACACGCTCCCGGCGCTCTTCGGCGCGAGCGCCCGCCGTCGCCGATCCGCGCGCGTCACTTCGCCGGCGGAACCAGGAGCACCGGTCGCGTGCAGAGCTGCGAGACGGTGCGCGCGACCGAGCCGAGCACCGCGTTCGCGACGCGACCGCGACCGTGCGTTCCGAGGCACACGAGATCGACCTCGTTGCGCTCCGCCGCGTCGAGGATCGCTTGCGGCACGTCATGGGACTCGACGACTTCGGTCAGGCACTCGAGCGCGCCGGTTTCGCCGGACTCGCCGGTTTCCGCAGGTTCGTCGGGCAGGAGCTTCTTCAGCTCCGCCTCCGCGAGCTTGCGCTCGAGATCGAGCTGCGCCGCCGACGAGCGCGGCGTCGGTCGATACTCGGGCACGAGCCCGCCCGGAATCACCGGCACCACCGCGACGTGCAACAACACGAGCCGTCCGCGGCCGCCGAGCACACCGAGCGCGAGGTTGAGCGCGCGTTGACTGGTGCTCGACATGTCGGTCGCGACCAGACAGCTCCGCACGACCGCCGGCGCGCGCTCGACCGACGTCTTCTCGCGCGTCGGGTGCACCACGAGCACGTTGGTGTCCGCGAGCGCGACGACGCCGAACGACACCGAGCCTTGCAGCCGCCGACGCAATGCGCCGCGGCCGTGCGTCCCGATGACGATCAGATCGGAATGCGACCGCGCGGCGAACTCCGCGAGCGTGTCAGCGGTGCCGTGACCGGTCGGCAGCGCGTGGAACGTGACGTTGCCGCGGCCGCGCAGCTCGCCGAAGCGCCGCTGCAGGTCGCGCACGAGCGTCGTCTCGATCGTCCGCTTGGTGTCCGGCGCCTCGAGGTCGGCGAGGCCGAGACGCAGACCTTCGTGCTCGACGTCGTACACCTGCACTTCGGCGACGTTGCACGAGCCGAAGCTGCGCAACCCGTCGACCGCGCGCACCAGGCTCGGCGCGGTCGCAGGTTCGCCGAGCGCGAGCAACGCGTGCAGCGGTCGATCCTCGAGCGCCCAACGCTCGAATGGCGCGGAGTCGCGCACGACGAGCACCGAGACGCCCGCGGACTGCGAGAGTCGATCGGCGACGCTGCCGATGCGCCACACCGAGCCCGAGCGACGTCCGAGCGAACCGACGACGATCAACGCGGCTTCGGCGGCGACCGCGGCTTGGTCGAGCTCTTGATCCGGCAACCCGGACCGCAATTCGGTGCGCACCTCGACTTGGTACGCGCGAGCGAGGTGCTCGCCCTCGCGTTGGAGCTCCTCCTCGAGCCGCTTGCGCTCCGCGTCGATCGCGCCGGGCCGCACGAACGGAACCGGCGAGGCTTCGCCCATCACCGCCATCGCCGAGATCTCGTGCACGTGCACGAGCAGCACCGAGTCCGTCGTGCGTTTCGCGAGCGCCGCCGCCGCGCTCGCCGCCCGTCTCGACATCGCCGACCCGTCGATTCCGCAGACGATCGTCATGACCCACCTCCCGACCCTCGTCCTTGGATCGGCGCGCCGGAATTCCCGTCCGCACGAGCTGCGTAGTCGGGTCGCGGACGAAGACGTACCGCGGCGCAGACGCGCGGCTACCAGGGCTCGCCGAGCGCGTCGCGCAGCGCACGCGCGCGCGCGCGGAGCTCCGGATCGGGCTCGAAGCCCGACACCGCCATCGAGCAGCACGTCGCGACCAGATCCTGCGCGCGCGGCCGCGAGTTCGGATTGGTCGCGCCGGCTTCGAGAGCGAGCGCGTAGACCTTGCGCGCCTCGTCGCGGTCGCCGAACGTCTGGTACGTCTCCGCGAGCGGCCGCAGCGCGCCGGCGCGATAGACGTCGACGATCTTCGTGTGCTCGGCGTCGTAGAACGCGAGCGCGAAGCTCGCGTCGGAGCGCGCGGTCGCGACGTCACCGGCGCGGAAGCGCAGAGATGCAAGCCGCGCGAGCACCGGAATGCGGTCCTCGGGCAGCCACCGCGCGCCGTCGACGATCTGCTTCGATTCCTCGACCAGCGCGAGCGCTCGCACGTGGTCTTGGTGGTCGAGCGCGCTCTCGGTGAGCGCGAACATCAGGTCGACGCGCACGTCGATCGGGAGCTTGTTCCAGGAGCTCTTGATCTTCGCCTCGACGCGTTCGCGGCGCTCCGCGTCGCCGTAGAAGCGGTCGAAGAGCCGCACGCAGCTCTCCAACGCCGCCTTCATCAGGTCGAAGTTGCCGACGGCGACGGTTTCGTCGACCGACTTCAGGTGCGCTTCGAATTGCTCTTCGTCGAAACCCGCGGCGCGCGCGATCTCGACGCGGCCGGCTTCGGAGTCGGTCAGGCCGGCCGCGAGCTCCTCGGCCTTGCCGTGGCGGCCGAGCAGCAGCTCGGTGCGCGCGATCCCGGCGAGCACGCGATCGCGGCGCCAGGTCTGTTCGGTGTCCTCGTCAGAGACGGCCTTTTCGGCTCGCTCGGCGACCGTGCGCGCGAGCGCCAGGCTCGCTTCCGCGGCGGCGGTCGAGCCGCGCTCGGCGAGACGGTACGCGAGCTCCGCGTAGCACGTGCCGCGGCGCCAGTCGTCGACGCGCTCGGACCACAGCGATGCGGTCCGGAATCGTTCGAGCTCCAAGCACGCTTGGATCACCGTCTCTTGCGCCCGCGAGCGATTCTTCGCGTGCGGATTGGTCGGGAAAGCGGATGCCGCGTCGAACGCGAGCTCCAGCAACTCCGCGCGCGGCGGCGAGAGCGGCGCATCGGCCAGCGTGGCGAGTTCATCGGCGCTCGCGGCTCGCGAGCACGCGACATTCGCGCCCAGCGCGGTCGCGACGGGCAATGCGCACAGGCTCCAAGCGAGGAGCAATCGGAGGCTCGACGTCTTCATGAGGTTCGTTCGCGGCGATCGAGGTCGTTCGGTCGGGTTCGCAAGGTGCGTCGCGGGCAGCGACGCGGGCCCGCCGCACCCGCGGCCCGCCCCCTCGGAGTTTGGGAGCGCGCCCGCGCCGGTGGCGCCGCCGCGCGCG
>JACRIN010000101.1 GCA_016220085.1 Planctomycetota bacterium | reverse complement strand
TCGAGAGCCACCGCGTGAAGTCCTCGGACGCGCCGCATTGCGCCAGACGCCGCGCGACGTCCGCGCGGCCGCGATCCTGACGAACGACGACGTCGCGCTCGACCGTCGGGAACTCGACCTTGCGCGGCGAGTCGCCGATCGCGACGGTCACGCCGAACGTGGTCGTCTCGTGCGAGAGCACCAAGGCGTCCTCGCCGTGCAGCGCGCGCGCTCGTTCGAGCGCATCGCGCAGGGACTTGCCGTTCACTCGATGGATGTGCATGTCATTCGTCCAACTTCACGATGCCGAGCGTCTCGACCGCTCGCGCCGGGACCACTTCGCTGTACGAGAGCACCGCGACCTTCGGCAGCGACGCGCGCACGAGCTCGTTCAAGAACCGCCGCACGCCCGAACGCACCAGGAGCACCACGTTCTTGCCGCTCTTCGTGCCTTGCGCGATCGAGTCGCCGACGCGCTCGACGAGCTTCTGGAGGTACGCGGGGTTGACCGGCGGGCTCTCCGGATCCGGATGCGGCCCGATCGCGGACGCGAGCCGCGCTTCGATGCCGGGATCGAGCGTGATCGCGTACACGGTGCCGTTGCGGTCGGCGTGCGTCTCGCAGATCGCGCGGCCGAGGCGTTGACGGACGAGCTCGGTCAGCTGATCGGAGTCCTTGGTCTTGCCGACGTGATCGGCGACGACTTCGAGGATCACCGGCATGTTGCGGACGCTGACGCCGTCGCGCACCAGATTGCGCAGGATCGCTTGGATCTCGCCGTAGCCGATCTTGTCGGGGATGAGCTCCTCGACCACCGCCGGCGAGACCTTCTTCGCCGAAGCGACGAGCTCCTTGACGTCGTCGCGCGTGATCACGTCGCCGACCGACGAGCGGATGACCTCCGACAAGTGCGTGACGAGCACGCTGGTCGGATCGATCACCGTGTAACCGAGCAATTCCGCCTCGTCGCGCATGTTCTCGGGGATCCACTTCGCCGGCAGTCCGAACGCGGGGTCCTTCGTCGCCTTGCCTTGGATCTGGCCGCTGACCGCGCCGGAGTCCATCGCGAGCAAGTGACCCGGCTCGATCTCGCCGCGCGCGACCTCTTGGCCGCCGACGAGCACGCGATACGCGTTCGCGCCGAGCCGGATGTTGTCCTTGATGCGCACCGGCGGCAGCACGAGCCCTTCGTTGGTCGCGAAACGCCGACGCAGTTGAGCGATGTGATCGAGGATGCCGGCGCCGCTCGCGTCCTGCACGAGCGGGATCAAGCGATAACCGATCTCCAGCGACAAGCGATCGACGCGCAGCAGCTCCTCGACCGACTCCGCGTCCTTCTCGCCGCCCTTCGCGTCGCCGACGGCGCCCTTCGCGCGCTTCTCCTTGCCCGCGGCGCTCGCCACGGCGGCCGCATCGCGCACCTCGGCGTTCGAGGTCGAGCGCCACGCGATCGCGAGCATCGACGCGAACACGAAGAACGGCAACGCCGGCATGCCCGGCAGGAGGCCGATCGCGAACACCATCCCGGACGCGATCAAAGTCGCCCGCGGACGTCCGCTGACCTGCGAGAAGACGTTGTAGCCGAGCCCCTGCGAGCTCGACGCCTTGGTGACGAGGATCGCGGACGCCGTCGAGACGAGCAGCGCCGGGATCTGGGTGACCAAGCCGTCGCCGATCGAGAGCAGCGAGTAGCGCGTGCCCGCCTCGGTGATGCTCATCCCGTTGAGCGTCGCCATCGTGATGCCGCCGACCAGGTTCAGCGCGGTGATCAACAGACCCGCGATCGCGTCGCCGCGGACGAACTTCGAAGCGCCGTCCATCGCGCCGTAGAACTCGGCCTCGCCCGCGACTTCCGCGCGGCGCCGACGCGCATCGTCCGCGTCGATCAGGCCGCTGTTCAAGTCGGCGTCGATCGCCATCTGCTTGCCCGGCATCGCGTCGAGCACGAACCGCGCGGCGACTTCGCTGACGCGTCCGGCGCCCTTGGTGATCACCACGAACTGGATGATCACGAGGATCAGGAAGACGATCAGACCGACGGTGATGTTTTCGCCGGCGACGTACTCGCCGAACGCGTGGATGATCGAGCCCGGGTTCTCGCCGGAGAGGATCAAGCGCGTGCTCGCGACGTTCAGGCCGAGCCTGAACAACGTCGAGAGCAGCAGGATCGTCGGGAAGACGGAGAGCTCGCTCGCCGCCTTCGTGCTCATGCTGACCAGCAAGATCAGCAGCGAGCAAGTGATGCTCAGCGCGAGCAGGAGGTCGAGCAGGAGCGCCGGGATCGGCGTGACCAGCGTCACGACGAGTCCGAGCACGCCGATCGCGATCATCCAGTCCGCGTAGCGCTTCAGGAAGCCTCCGGCCTCGACGAGCGGCGACTGCGCGGGTTGGGTGGTACGGACGTTCATGGTCTAGCTCAACGAACGGCTGTGAAGGCCTTCTTGCCTTGGACGCGGTAGACGTAGGCGAGCACGCCGGCAACCGCCTGGTAGAGGTCGACCGGGATCGCGTCGCCGATCTCGCACTTGGCGTGCAGCGTGCGCGCGAGCGGCGCGTCTTCGTAGACGATGACGCCGTGCTCGCGAGCGAGCTCGCGGATGCGCAGCGCGACGTGATCGGCGCCTTTCGCGACGACGCGCGGCGCGCGGCCCTTCGCGGCGTCCTCGTCGCGGTCGTAACGAAGCGCGACCGCGAAGTGAGTCGGGTTGGTGACGACGACGGTCGCCTTCGGCACGTCTTGCATCATCCGCCGAGCCGCCATCTCGCGCTGCACGCGCCGGATGCGGGCCTTGACGTGCGGATCGCCTTCGGACTGCTTCATCTCCTGGCGGATCTCGTCCTTCGACATCTTGAGATCCTTCTCGTGCTGCCAGCGCTGGTAGACGAGGTCGATCAGCGCGAGCACGAGCATCGCGATCAGCCCCGCCGACACGCAGCGCATCGTGACGTGTCCGATCGCCACCAACGCGGGGCCGAGGTCCATCGCGCCGGTCGCGGCGACTTCCTCGATCTGCGTGCAGGCGGCGGCGACCATCGAGCCGCTGACGAAGAGGAGCTTCAACAGCCCCATCAACGTGCGGACGCTGCTGCGCATGCTGAAGACGCGCTTGAAGCCCGCCATCGGATCGAGCCGCTCGGGCTTGAAGCTGAGCGCCTTGGTCGAGATCCCGAAACCGATCTGGCCGTACGCGGCGAGCAAGCCGATCGCGAAGATCGGGCCGAGCACGCCGAGGATCAGCTTGCCGCCGACGAGCGCGACGCCCATCAGGTGCTTGACCGCGTCCTCGAGCGTCAGCTCGCGCGGTCCGCGATCACCGACGACGTGGATCGCGTCGGCGATCAGTCCGCCGATGCCTGCCGCGAGGTCGCCGCCGGCGAGCGTCAGCGTGAGCACGACCGTGAGCAGGAGCGCGATGCCGACGATCTCGTGCGACAGCGGCACCTGCCCCTGCTCGCGCGCTTCTTGACGCCGGCGTGGCGTCGGCTCTTCCGTGCGTTCCTTGTCGTCGTTCTCGGCCATGGCTCAGTTCCCTGCCGCCACGAGCACGCGCTCGAGGCCGAACGCCAACGCGCCGTACAGACGCTCCATCGCCGGCGCCAAGAGCGGCGCGAACGCGTACATCGCGATCAGGCCGACCAAGATGCGCAGCGTGAACCCGACGTCCATGATGTTGATCTGCGGCACCGCGCGCGCGATCAACGCGATCAGGATCGACACGATCGTCATCAGCACGAGCACCGGGAGCGCGAACACGATTCCGGCGTTGAACATCTCGCAGACCAGCGTCTCGGCGAGCCCCGCGAGGCTCGCGGTGCTCGCGAGCACGCCGACCGGCGCCTGCACGAACGAGTCCGCGAGCGCGCGGACGATCAGGTGGTGCCCGTCGACCGCGAGCATGCCGACCAGGAACAGTCCTTCGTAGAACTGCGTGATCAGCGGCGAGTTCACGCCGGTCTCGGGGTCGACCAACGCGCCCATGTTGAAGCCCATGTCGTGGCCGACCATCTCACCGGCGACGCGCACGGCGAGCAGCACGCCCTGCATCACGAACGCGATCGAGTAGCCGATCAACGCCTCGCGCACGGCGAGCACGCCCCATTCGAGCGGCGACGGCGGCCCGGCGAGCGGCGCGCCGATCGCGGAGTACAGGACGAGAGTCAACACCGCGATCAGCCCGATCTTCGCGCCCGCGAACGTCGTCGTGACGCCGAACAGCGGCGAGGCCATCACGAGCACGCTGGTGCGCACCGCGAAGAGGCCCAACGCTTCGATCGTGCCGGCGGGGAGCATGTTCAACTGAGCCCGAAGGTGTGGAGTTGGCTGAACACGCGCTCGGCGTAGTCGCAGAGCAGCTTCAACATCGGCGTCAGCAGCAAGAGCGACACGCCCATCACCGCGAGCATCTTCGGGATCTGCGACAAGCTCTGCTCCTGCACGGAGGTGAGCGCTTGGAGGATGCTGACCGCCATGCCGACCACCAGACCGACCAACAGAATCGGTCCGGAGATCACCAACGTCGTCAGCAGGAGATCGCGCGCGAGGTCGACGATCTGCAGGTCGAGCGGGTTCACGCGGCCACCTTGAAGGACGTGACCAGCGACTCGCACACGAGGTGCCAACCGTCGACCAGGACGAAGAGGAGGATCTTGAGCGGCGTGGAGATCATCACCGGCGGCAACATGAACATGCCCATCGAGAGGAGGATGCTCGACACCACCAGGTCGATCACGAGGAACGGCAGGAAGAGCAAGAAGCCCATCTGAAACGCCGTCTTGAGCTCGGAGAGGATGAAGGCCGGCACGACGACGCGGAACGGCGGCGCTTCGCCTTCGCTCTGCGAGAGGTCGACCTTGGCGAGCTCGGCGAACAGCGAGAGCTCGCTCTTGCGCGTGTTCGCGATCAGGAACGTCGAGAGCTCGGCCCACGCCGCGCCGCCCGCGTTCTCGAGGTCCATCTGACCGGCGCGATACGGGACCCACGCCTTCTCGTGCACGCGCTCGATCGTCGGCGCCATCACGAACGTCGTCAGGAAGAGCGCGAGCCCGATGATCACCGGGTTCGGCGGCAGTTCGTTGGTCGACAGCGCGCGCCGCACGAACGACAGCACGATGATGATCCGCGTGAAGCTCGTGATCGTGATCAGCACCGCCGGCAGCACCGACAGCACCGTCAGCAGGACCGCGATCTCGACGGCGGTCGACATCCGCTGCTCGCCGAGGATCGGCGCGCCGTTGCCGCGACCGAGCGGCGCGGGGAGCGACTCGGCGTCGAGCGCCTGACGCACCGCTTCCGCGACCGCATTCGCCGGGCCGTTCGACGGCTCGATGCCCTGTGCGCTCGCCGTCGGAGCGAGCCAGGCGAACACGAGCAGCGCGACGACGAGGAATCTCATCCGTAGAGCTCCTTGGTGCTCGCGCGCGGCTCCGGACGAACCGCGGTGCGCGGCGCGGGCCTGGCTTCGGCCGGCCGCGGCGCGGGCTCGAGCTCGCCGCGCTTGCGCATCTCCTCGAGGATCGTCTTGAAGCCCGCCGAGTCCGCCTTGGTCGGCGCGTGTTCGCGCGCCGGCGAGATCACGGCATCGAGCTCGGCGATCAACGCGACTTCCTTGTCGCCGAGACCGAGCGCGAACGTGCGGTCGTAGCAGCGCACCACCGCGAGCCGTTGCTTCCCGCCGAGCGGCAGGACGTCCATGATCTGCAGCGACCGCTGCGCCGCGCGCGCCTTGAAGCGCCCCGCGAGGAAGCGCTTGAAGACCCAACCGAGTCCGCCGACGAGCGCGATCAAGAGGCCGCAGACGAGCAGGTAACGCGTCAGATCCGGGCCGGAGCCCGCGGCTTCTGCGAAACGCGACGGGGTTTCGATGAGGGCGAGGTGCATGGGTGCTGACGCTTTTCGCGACGCGCCCTCTTCGTCGGACCCCACCCTCGCCGTGAGCCGCCTCCTCCGACTGTCGAGAATCTCGACACTGGGCCGGCTTTCGCCGCCCGGGTGTTCAGGAAAGGAGCGCCGGAGCCCGAAGGAGAGCGCTCTTCCACACCATGAGCCCTTCGAATCAAGCCCAAGTCGCCGGCACGCCCGAGCTGCGCGAGTTCCTCACCCTCTGTCTCACCCACGCGGAGACCGCGCTCGAATCACGCCGCGAGGACGACATGGCGAACTCGCTCGCCGCGATCCTCGCTTCGGCGCGCGAGCTCTCGGAGGCGTCGCGCGCCGCGCACCGACGCGCGTTCGTCAGTCGGATCTCGGGTTCGACGCGCT
Organism: Planctomycetota bacterium; assembly: GCA_016220085.1. GTDB lineage: Bacteria > Planctomycetota > UBA1135 > UBA1135 > JACRIN01. The sequence goes on along the minus strand of JACRIN010000101.1, from coordinate 6,033 downwards.
CCGGTTGATCGTCAGGTCCGCGGAGCGCGGACCTTGCGCGCGTCGTCGAACTCCAACGGCACGCAAAGGTGGTAGCCCTGGAGCAGGTCGCAGTCGAGCCCGTCGACGGCATCGAGCTCGTCCACGGTCTCGATGCCTTCCGCGATCGACTTCGCGCCGGTGCGGTGACAGAGCCCGATGATCGTCTCCGCGATGCGCTGCTTCGTCGCTGATTCGGCGATGCCGCTGACGATCTCGCGATCGATCTTGACGAACTCCGGATCGATCAGAGCCAAGCTGTTGAGCCCCGCATAGCCCGCACCGACATCGTCGATCGCGAAGCGATAGCCGAGCGCGCGCAGACGGCCCAGCCGCTCGTCGAGGTTGGGCACGGCGTCGAGCGAGCCGCGCTCGGTGATCTCGAGCACGGTGCGGACCGCGTGCCGGCGCAATGGGTCGCCACTGCCATAGAGCTCGTCGTCGAGCAAGACGCCCGGCTCGACGTTGACGAAGAAGCGCGCGTCGCTCCCCCATCCATCGATCGCGTCGGCGATGCGACCGCGCAGCACGCGATTGAGCTCGTTCGAGCGATCGAGCCCGTGCGCGGCGCCGAGCAGGTCGACCGGCGACGTGAAGCACGTCGGATCAGCACGCACCAACGCCTCGAACGCGAAGGCTTGGCGCCGCGCGCGGTCGAAGATCGGCTGGAAGATCGGGCGCAGGCTCGCGAGCGCTCTCTCGAAGCGCGCAACGAGCTCCGAGCGCGCCTCGCGGCTCTCGGGCGCAGTCCAGTTCGCGTCGGTGCGCGCGCGACGGCGCGTGTCCAGCGCGGCGCGGATGACGAGCGCGAGCTCCTCCGCCGGACACGGCTTCAGCAGGAAGCGATCGACCCTCGCGAGATTGACGGCGCGCGTCGCGGCTTCGAGGCTGGCTTGGCCGGTCAACAGGATGCGGACGGTCTCCGGCGAGCGATGCAGGACGCGCTCGAGCAGCTCCGCGCCGTGCATGCCGGGCATGCACTCGTCGGAGACGACGACGTCGAACACGCGGCGGTCCAGGAGCTCGAGCGCCCGCTCCGCGGAGCATGCGGTCTCGAAGTCGAACGGCTCGCGACGCAACGCGACTTGCAGCGAGTGCAGCGCCAGCGGCTCGTCATCGACCAACAGGACCTTCGCGTTTTCCATGCGGATGCTCTTCGGAGTGGATCTGGGCGACGTCGTGCTCGGCCGAGCGACGACGAGCGGTGCGCGCCGCTGTTCGACGACTCGATCCGGCGTGAACGCCGTGGACCTCCATCGACCGGCGCGCGACTCGGGGTGCGTACGCACTTGTCCTTATGCCCGCGCCAGGGCGAGCCTCCGCGCGCCGCTCACCCGGCCGCGTGCTCGCCCTCGCGCGAGCAATCATGGATTCGATGGGGATCGAATCCGCGTCAAGCGGCGAGACGCGCGATTTCGACAAGTCGCAGGTCCGACCCCTACTTCCTCAGGCGAGGCGATTCATGCGCGTGGCACAGCATCGATGGACGAGCGATGGCGATTGGAAGGTTCGCTCGAACGGTTCGGTTCCGACGGAGCCGCAGCTGGTGTTGGTCTTCGGCGCGCAGCAGTTGCTCTCCGATGCGACGGTCTTCCGCCGACTGCGCGAGCGGTTCCCGATCGGCACACTTGTTTGCTGCTCGACGGCCGGCGAGATCTCGCAGGAAGAAGTCACCGACGATTCGTTGGTGGCGACGGAGTTGGAGCTCGAGCGGAGTTCGCTGCGCGTGGTGGCGCGTGAGCTCCGCGATCCCGCGGAAAGCGCGGCGGTGGGGTCCGAGGTGGCCGCTGCGCTTTCCGCACCCTCTCTCCGACACGTCGTCGTGCTCTGCGAAGGCCTGTCGATCAACGGCAGCGCGCTCGCCGACGGCATGCGCAAGCAACTGCCCGCGACCGTCGCGGTCACCGGCGGACTCGCCGGTGACGGTGCGCGCATGGCGACCACGCGCGTCGGTTGCGACGCGCCTCCGAAGCCCGGCCAAGTCGTCGCGATCGGTTTCTACGGCGATGCGCTGCACGTCGGCTTCTGCTCGCTCGGCGGCTGGGATCCGTTCGGACCAGAACGCGAGATCACGCGTTCGAAGGGAAACGTGCTCTACGAGCTCGACGGGAAGTCAGCGCTGCAGCTCTATCGGGAGTACCTCGGCGATTACGCCGAGCAATTGCCCTCGTCCGGCCTGCTGTTCCCGCTCGCCGTGCGCGCGCCGGTTTCCGCGACGTCGCTGGTGCGCACCTTGCTCGCCGTCGACGACACGCAACAGAGCATCACGTACGCCGGCGACATCCCGCAGCACTCGCGAGCTCGGTTGATGCGCGCGAACTTCGATCGACTGATCGAGGGCGCTGTCGGCGCGGCGCGCGAAGCGGCGCGACCGCCCGATCCGGACGTGACGACGCTCGCGCTCCTGGTGTCGTGCGTCGGCCGGAAGCTGCTGCTCGGCCAACGCATCGAGGAAGAAGTCGAAGGCGTGCGCGAGGTCCTCGGACCGGGGCCGGTGCTCGCCGGCTTCTACTCCTACGGCGAAATCTGTCCGCAGATGGGCGCGCAGCGCTGCGAACTCCACAACCAGACGATGACGATCACGACCCTGTGGGAGGCGGCGCCGTGAATCGACTCCTCGAACGTCAGCTGCGTCGCTTCTCTGCGTCCCTCGATCAGCCGCCGGCCGACTGGCAACAGTTCCTCGCCGCAGTCGGTGAAGCATACGAGCAAGCGGCGCAGGATCGTCAGTTGCTCGAACGCTCGATGGAACTCGCCTCGCACGAGCTCCTGGAACGCAACGCCCTCCTGACCAAGGAAATCCACGACCGCGAGCGCGTCGAGTCCGAGCTGCGGCTCGCCCAGAAGCTCGAATCGGTGGGTCAGCTCGCCTCCGGCATCGCGCACGAGATCAACACGCCGATCCAATACGTCGGCGACAGCGTCACGTTCCTGCGCACGGCGTTCGAGGACGTCGCGACGTTCCTCACGGCGGTCGATGGAGTCGCGGAAGAGATCGCTCGCAAGCCGGAGCTCGACGAACTCGTCCGCCGACTCGACGCGGCCCGCGTCACGGCCGACCTCGCCTACGTCCGCGATCAAGTGCCCTCCGCGTTCGCCCGCGTGCAGGACGGCATCTCGCGCGTATCGGTGATCGTCCGCGCGATGCGCGACTTCGCGCATCCCGACCAAACGGAGATGGTCGCGGCGGACGTCAACCACGGAGTCAAGAGCACGCTGGTCGTCGCGACGAACACGTACAAGTACTGCGCGGACGTCGCGACCGAGCTCGCTCCGCTCCGCGAGGTCCTCTGCCATCCGGGCGAGGTCAACCAAGTCATCCTGAACCTCGTCGTCAACGCCGCGCACGCCGTCGAGGAGAGATGGGCACCCCAGGACAAGCGCGGTCACATCGTCGTCTCGACGCGTGAGGCCGACGCCGGTGTCTGGATCGAGGTCCTCGACGACGGCTGCGGCATTCCGGAAGCGATCCGAACGCGCGTGTTCGATCCGTTCTTCACGACGAAGGAGGTCGGACGCGGAACCGGGCAGGGTCTGGCGCTCGCCCGCGCGATCGTCGTCGATCGACACCACGGCAAGATCGCCTTCGAGTCCGAGGTGAACGTCGGTACGAGCTTCCGAGTCTGGCTCCCATTCGCGCAACCCGAACAGGCGGCCGCAGCGTGAAGCCGCGGATCCTCTTCGTCGACGACGAGTCGATGGTCCTCGTCTCGATCCGCGATATGCTGCGCAAGCACCGCAACCGTTGGGACATGACTTTCTGTCCCTCCGGCCAGGCTGCGATCGCCATGCTCAGGCGGGATCACGTCGACATCGTCGTCAGCGACATGCGCATGCCCAACATCGACGGCGCGGAGGTCCTCACGCGCGCCATGGAGCTCCAGCCTCACTCCGTGCGCATCATCTTGTCCGGCCACACGAGCCGTGACGCGTCGGTGCGAGCGGTCAAGGTCGCCCACCGGTTCCTGAGCAAGCCGTTCGATTCCGACGGCCTGGTCGCGATCATCGAGGAGGCCCTCGCGAGCCTGACGGTCGATGCCAAAGCGCTCGCGCACGTGTTCGTCGGCGGAATCGAGCACTTGCCGTCGGCGCCCGCGCTCTACTTCGAGCTCGAACGTCTGATGCGGAACGGGACGGCGGGCATCACCGAGATCGCCGATCTCGTCAGCAAGGATCCCGCGATGGTCGCGAAGATCCTGCAAGTGGTCAATTCGGCGTTCTTCGGCCTGCCGCGCCACATCTCCAGCATCCACGCCGCGTGCACGTACCTCGGCGCCTCGACGATCTCCGATCTCGTGCTCGCCGCCGATGTGTTCGGCGGCGCGGCGCCGGAAGCCGCCGCCATCGTCGACTCCATCCAGCGCGACGGCCTCGCCGCCGCCGCGATCGCTCGCGCGTTGGTGCACGAGCCGAGCCTGCGCGAACCGGTGGCGACCGCGTGCATGCTTCACGACGTGGGCAAGCTGCTGATCGCGCTGCGCGAGACTCACAAGCTCACCGAAGTCGAGAGTGCGTTCGCCGCCGGCCAAGGCGACTGGCGCAGCCTCGAGACCGCGGCGTTCGGCTTCACGCACGTCGACGCCGGCGCGGCGCTGATCGAGACCTGGGGACTCCCGAGGACGATCTCGCACGCGGTCGCGGGCCACCACGGCGATCTCGCCGGCGATTCGGCGACGCCTTCGTGCGCGTGGACGCACGTCGCGACTCTGGCGGCGGAGAACGCGCTGTTCCGCGACGATGGCCGCGACGCCTTCCACGGCGTCTCGCCGCTCGCCTTCGAGATCCTCGGTGCTCCGCCGGACGCCGCCGCTTGGCGCGCCGCGACCGCGCCGGTCATCGCGAGCCTCAAGGGAGAGCGCGCGTGACCGACAAGCCGCGCATCCTCTGCGTCGACGACGAAGCACGCGTCCTGATCGGACTCTCGGTGCTCTTGCGGCGCGAGTTCGATGTCGTCACCGCGGAAGTGCCGGAGAAGGCGATCGACGCGCTCGGCCGACCGCCGGAGTTCGCGGTGGTCGTCTCCGACATGCGCATGCCGGGCATGAGCGGGACCGAGCTCCTGCACCGCGCGCGCGAGCTCGCGCCGCGCACGACGCGCATCCTGCTCTCCGGACAAGCCGATCTCGAGTCCGCGATGCTCGCGGTCAACCACGCGGGCGTCTTCCGCATCCTGCGCAAACCGTGCGAACACCCGACGCTCCTCGAAGCCTTGCGCGCGGGCGTCGAACAGTACCAGCACGTCGTCGCCGAACGCGAGCTGCGCGAACGCACGCTCGTCGGCACGATCGGGCTCTTGATGGACATCCTCGCGCTGACGAACCCGGCGGCGTTCGGTCACGCGAACCAATCGCGTCGCCACGTGACGATGCTCGCGGCCGCGTTGAAGTATCCCACGCCGTGGGAGCTCGAGGTTGCGTCGATGCTGTTGCAGCTCGGCGCGATCCTCCTCACGCCGACCACGATCGACAAGCTCTACCGCGGCGAGCCGCTCAACGAGGCCGAGGTCCAAGCGCTCGCACGCGGTCCACGCCTCGTCTCGGAGCTCTTCCACGCCGTGCCGCACCTCGATGGCGTTCAGCGCCTTGTCGACGCCTACGAGCACGCTCGCGAGCTCGTCCCGGCCGGTACCGTCGAGCTTCCCGCCGATCAGTTCGTGCTCGGCGCCGGCGTGCTGCGGATCGCCAACGACTACGAGCGCCTCGAATGGCGCGGGTTGAAGCAACCGGAGATCTTCGAGCTCCTGCGCACGAAGCCGCGCGGCTACGCGCAACAGCTCGTCGAACTCTTCCGCGCCACGCTCGCGGTGCGCGAGACCAATGAGATCGTCGAGGAGTTGCCGCTGCTCGCGTTGCGCCCCGGCATGGTGCTCGTCGAGGACCTGCGGACCAAGAGCGGCGCGTCGATCGCCCGCAAGGGCCACGAGATCAACTCCACGTTCTTCGACAACGTGCGCGCGAACCGCTACACGGACGTGATCGAGCCCGTGCGCGTGATCGTCGGCCGCCGCTGGACCGC
>JACRIN010000103.1 GCA_016220085.1 Planctomycetota bacterium | reverse complement strand
CCCCCCGGTTCCGTTCTGAGGTTCTCGTCGACGATCAGTTCAGGAACGGATCGATCGCCTTGCGCAGTCGCGGCGTGCGCAGCTTGTTGAGCGCGCGCACCTGGATCTGACGGATGCGCTCGAGGCTGACCCCGAGCTCACCCGCGACCTCGGCGAGCGTGTGCTCGCGGCCACCTTCGCCCAGGCCGAAGCGCTTCTGGATCACCAGGCGCTCGCGGTCGCTGAGCATCGACATCGCCGCCGTCAGCGATTGGTCGAGCTGTTGGTCCTCGATCGCAGGCGAATACGGGCCCTGATCGTGCGGGACCTCTAGCAGGTCCTTGAGCCGGCTGCCTTCCTCGGCGTCGTCGAACGACGCATCCATCGATCGGATCGAACGCGCCGCGGACATCGAGGCCGCGACCAGGTTCTCGCCGAGGCCGGTCGCCTCCGCCAGCAATTCGACGCTGGCGTTGGGATCGCCCAGGCGCACCTTGGCGTCGTTGACGTGCTTGAGCGCCTTCTGGAGGTAGACGGGCACGCGTACCGTGTGACTGAAGTTGTAGAGGTGCGCGCGGAACGCTTGATTCAGCCAGTGGACCGCGTAGGTGCGGAAGAGCAGCCCGCGCTTCCAATCGAAGCCGTCCACCGCGCGGAACAACGAACCGCAGCCTTCCTGGATCAGGTCGCTCTGGTTCGCCGTGGTGTGCGAGTAGCGCTCGACGTTGATCAGCACGAGGTAGAGATTACGCTCGACCATCTCGGTCCGGAGCGCGTGCAGTTCCATCCACCGGCGGCAGACGCTCTTCGGCAGTTGGCAGCCGAAGGGCTGAGTGGACGCCACGGTGAACGCGCCGCGTCCGACGCCTTCGATCAGGTCTTCGCGCTTCAGGCCGGAGCTTTCGAGTTCGACGTCGAGGAGCTTGCGCGCGAGCTCGATCCGGCGCGCCAACCGCGCCTCTTCCTCGCGTCCCATGATCTCGATCGAGTCGACTTCGGTCCGGAACTGCCGGCGCAGCAGCACACGCGCAGCCGGACTCACTTCTCGAGGCGTGCGCCGCCAGGTGCTCGGATCGGTGACTTCCAGGCGCACGTCGCCGGAGGAGAGCTCTCGCGCGAGCGAAAGCAGGTTCTCGTCGAAGCTCCCGAGGTCCTTCGCGAGATCGTCGAGGCGTTCGTCGAGTTCGATGTGACTGATCAGCTTGCCTGCCACGGTGGTTCCTCCCTTTGGACATGCTCAAGAACGGTCTTGGCACCCCTTGGTTCGCACGAGTCGTGCGATCCGATGTGAAGAGACGGTTACCGCCGCGGGGTGCAAGCCGAGTGCCCGGGTAGCTCGCGCCGTCGGAGCGCTGCCTCCCCTCGATCGATGGAACCGCCCCAAGGCCTTGCAGTGACGGCAGTAATCTCCAGCTTGCTGGAGGCTTTCGAGTGCGCGCCAAGCCCTCGTCGCGATTCCATACGCGCAGTAAGGGTCTTGAAAACGCCGGTTTGACGGTCCCTCGACCCGCTCGCCCTGCCCGAACGGCAGGTAAAGCGCACGATCCACCGTGCGGGGCCGACCAGCGGGTCGGCGCGGAAGCACGGCGGCGCGGCTTCGGCGCCGAGCTGCATCGAACGAACGAGGGCCGACCGGAGTGCGACGGACCTAGCGCTGCGCGGCCTCTGACTTGCGCGAGTGCGTGATCATCGCGCCGTTCCGATAGGTGTTCTGCACCTCGTTCGGGATGTAGGCGGCGAGGTGCTCGAGCTCGTTCGCTTCGCGGATCAGGTGGCGCGCGATCACCATGCGCTGGACCTGGTTGGTGCCTTCGTAGATCTGGAGGATCTTCGCGTCGCGGAAGAACTTCGCGATCGGGTAATCCTCCATGAAGCCGTAGCCGCCGAAGACCTGGACCGCCTCGGTCGCGACTTCCATCGCGACGTCGGTGGCGAAGCACTTGGCCATCGCCGCGTACTTCGAAACGCGCTCCGCGGCGCCTTGGTCGACCGCCCCGGCGCAGGCGTAGACGAGCCAGCGCGCGGCCTCGGTCTTCATCGCCATGTCCGCGAGCATCTTCTGCACCATCTGGAAGCTCGAGATCGGCGCGCCGAACTGCTGGCGGCGGTTGGCGTAGACGAGCGCGAGATCGAGCGCGCCTTGCGCTGCGCCGACCGCCTGGGCGGCGACGCCCGGACGCGCGAGGTCGAGCGTCATCATCGCGTGCTTGAAACCCATGCCCGGCTTGCCGCCGATCAGGTTCGCCTTGGGCACACGGACGTTGTCGAAGTGCGTCTCGACGACGGGCACGCAGCGGATGCCCATCTTGTCCTCGATCTTCTTGACGGTGAAGCCGGGGGTGCCCTTCTCGACGACGATCGCGCTGATGCGCCGCGACTTCGAGGTCGGGTCGGTCACGCAGAACACCGAGTAGATGTCCGCGACGCCGCCGTTGGTCGTCCACTTCTTCTCGCCGCGGATGACGTAGTGATCGCCATCCTCTTCCGCCGTCACCGCGAGACCGCTCGCGTCGGAACCGGCGAACTTCTCGGAGAGACAGAACGCGACGAGCTTCTCCCCGCGCGCGACCGACGGAAGCCAGCGCTGCTTCTGCTCCTCGGTGCCGCCGAGGATGATCGGGAACGAGCCGAGGGCGTTGACCGCGAACGCGACGCCGAAGCCCGAATCGGCCTTCGCGAGCTCCTCGGTCACCATCGCGAGCGCGAGAATGCCCGCGCCGAGCCCGCCGTACTCCTTAGGGATGAACGTGCGGAAGAGCCCGGCCTCCGCGACCGCGCGCGCCGCCTCCCAGTTGTATTCCTGGAGATCGTCGTACTTCTTCGCGCCCGGCCGGACGTGCTTGTCGGCGATCTCTCGCGCCTTGGCTTGGAGCTCCTTGGCCAGGTCGGTGAAGATGATGTTCTCGCGCATGGGGAGACGTCTCCGTTGGGAAGGAAAGGGCGCGGAGTATAGCGCCGACCGGCCGCGAGCGAGCGACGACGGGTGACCGGAACGGTCACGCTATCCTGCGCGCCATGGACCAACAGCTCGAACTGCTCGTTCGCTCGGCGGCGGAGGGCGAAGAGGGAGCGATCGAGTCGCTCGCCGAATGTCTGCGCACTTCGCCGAACCGGTCCGCCGAACAGCTGCTCCCGCTCGGCGCCCACCCGTCTGAGAACGTGCGCGCGGCGGTCGCGATCGTGGTCGCGGGCGCGGCGGAGCCCGAGCTGGTGGAGCTGCGGAATCGCCTCGCCCGCGACCGCGACGCCGACGTCCGGCAGCGCCTCGGCGCCAGCCTCTCTGCGCTGGAGGACGGCGTCGACGTCGAGCTCGTGCGCCGGTTGCTCGGCGACCGCGAAGGCGCCGTGCGTTGGAGCGTGCTGCGCGCCGCGACGCGCATTGGGGCGTTGCACCCGGAACTCGCGCGCTTGCTGCGCGATGACGACTCGACGTTCGTGCGCTGCCACCTCGCCGCCGCGCTGCGGGAGCTCTCGGACGCGTCCGTCGCGGTGCCGGCGTGGCTGTCGGTGCTCGAGGACGAAGACGAGCAAGTGGTCAGGGCCTGCGCGAAGGAGCTCGAGCAATGGTGCGCGCGCGGTGCGCGCCACGCCGACTTCCAACGCTGGGTTGCGCCCGAGCGGCTGCTCGAACATCAACGCCGCGTCGAACGCCTCGGCGCGCGGAACTACCCGAAGTTCCACGAGACGCTCGCGAAGTGCAACGAGCGCCAGGTCGATGTCGCGACGCTGCGCGCGCACGGGCGCGACTTGACCGCGGACGCGCTTTCCGGCGAGCTCCCGCACGGGTTCGGCGTCGACCGTCACGTCGAGACATTGCTGACGTTGGTCCGCGGACGGCGAGCGCGCGCTGCGGTGCTGCTCGGCGAATCGGGAGTCGGCAAGACCGCGATCGTCCACGAGCTCGTGCATCGCCTGGCGCACGATCCCGATGGTGCGTGGCGCGTGGTGCAGGTCGCTCCGGCGGAGTTCTTGACCGGCACGAAGTACCTCGGCGAGTGGCAGACGAAGCTGCACGCGCTGATCGAGGCCGCCAAGAGCCCGCGACGCGTCGTGTTGTACGTGCCGAACCTTCAGGAGCTCTCCAGCATCGGCCGCAGCGAGTCGTCCGACGACAACGTCGCCAGCATGCTCGCACCCCACATCGAGAACGGCTCGATCGCGCTGCTCGGCGAGTCGACGCCGACTCAGTTCGCGGCCGGACTCGGCTCGATCGGTCCGATGCGCAGGCTGTTCCTGCCGATCGACGTGCAACCCGCGCGACCGAGCGACGCGCTCGCCGTGCTGCGGCGCGTCGCCGAAGAGCGCGGCGCACCGGTCGCGCCTGCGCTGCTCGAACGGATCTACGAGTACAGCGAGATGTTCCTCGCGACGTCGGCGCAGCCGGGCCGCAGCATCCGGCTGCTGCGCGACGTACTCGCGACCGAGAAGGCGGAGCTCACGACGCGCGACGTGCTCGCGACGATCTCACGCTCGACCGGCGTGCCGATGGACCTCGTCGACGACGAGACCGCGCTCGACCTCGCCGACGTGCGGAGCTTCTTCGAACGGCGCGTGATGGGCCAGCGAGAGGCGCTCGACACGGTCATCGACCTCGTCACGTTGATCAAGGCCGGTTTGACCGACCCGTCGAAGCCGATGGGAGTGTTCCTCTTCGTCGGCCCGACCGGCGTGGGCAAGACGGAGCTCGCGCGAGCGCTCGCGGAGTACCTCTTCGGCGACGCCGCTCGGCTGCTGCGCTTCGACATGAGCGAGTACTCGAGCCCGGACTCCTACGAGCGCCTGATCGGCGCGCGCGGACGCTCGGGGCTGCTCACACGCGCGGTGCGCGAGCAGCCGTTCGCCGTGCTGCTGCTCGACGAGATCGAGAAGTCGCACCTCAACGTGTTCGATCTCTGCCTCCAGCTCTTCGACGCCGGCCGCCTGACCGACGGCTCCGGCGTGACCGTCGACTTCCGGCGCACGGTCGTGATCCTGACTTCGAACATCGGTTCGGCGATCGCGACGGAGCCGCGGGTCGGCTTCGCGAGCTCCGCGGCACGCGCGCCGGTCGGCGAAGACGTCGAGCGCGCGCTGCGTGACTTCTTCCGGCCCGAGTTCCTGAACCGACTCGATCGCATCGTGCGTTTCGATCCGCTGGCTCCGGAGACCGCCGAGAAGATCGCGCGACGCGAGCTCGAGCGCGTGCTCGAGCGCGGCGGAATCGAACGGCGCGACCTCGTCCTCGACGTCGATCCGAACCTGATCGGGCTGCTGGTACGACGCGGGTACTCGCCTGCGTTCGGCGCGCGGCCGCTGAAGCGCACGGTCGAGCGACTGGTGCTCCTGCCCGTCGCGCGTGCGATCGCCTCGGGCTCCGCGCCGATGCATTCGATCCTGCGACTCTCGGTGCGCGACGAAGCGGTCGAAGTCGAGATCGTCTCTCCCGAGCCGACTCACGACGTCCTTTCTCCGCGTCCGACGCCCGCAAGCCTCGAGCGCCTGCGCGCGCGCGGCTCGCAGCTGCTCGCGACGCTCGAAGGGGTCAAGCTCGACGTCGAGCGGCTGATCGCGCGCCGCAGCGAACTCGTCAATGCAACCGGCTCGCCGGGTTTCTGGGAGGTGCGCGAGAGCGCGCTCGCCACACTCGACGAGCTCCATCGCATCGACGGTTTGCTCGAACGCCGCGACGCGCTCGAACAAGCCGCACGCGGCTTCGGCGAGGCGCTCTTGCGCACCGAGGATCCGCGACACGCGACCAAACTCGAAGCGCGCTTGGAAGAGCTCGAGGACACGCTGCGCGCGCTCGGCTTCCTGGTTCGCGCCTCGGACGCGCGCGTGTGGGCCGACGCGCTGCTCTCGCTGACCAAGCTGAAATCGCGGGGCACCCCGCTCGGCTCTGGAGAACGGCTCGCGCGCATGTATCTCTCGTGGGCGGCGCGACGCGGCTACGACGCGCTCGTCGTCGGCGAGGTCAACGATCCGGAGCGCGGCGAGGATTCGCTCTACGTCGCGGTCCACGGCGCCGGCGCGTACGGGTTGCTCGCGAGCGAGAGCGGCGTGCATCAATTCGCGCGCGGCGAGCGAGGCAAAGGCGACGACGCCGCGCGCGAGAACGTCTTGGTCGAGGTCTGGCCCGCGGGCGACGACGCAGCGCCGACCGACGTGTCGTGCGAGGCGCGGACGCTGAACGGCGCGCTCGGCCGTCAAATCGCGAAGCCGTCGCTCGACGTGCGGCTGGTGCACCGACCTTCGCGCGTCGCACTGCACGCGTGGAGCGACCTCTCGCGTGACGAAGCGATCTCGGCGCTCACTCCGTTCCTGCTGGCACGCGCGTCCAATCCGCGCGATCGGCGATTGACGATCGTTCGCCGCTACCAGCTCGGCCCGTCGACGTGGGTGCGCGACCGCAAGAGCGGCGAGCACACCGGCCGACTCGACCGTGTGATGGCGGGCGGGCTCGACCGGTTCTTGCTCCCGGTCGAGCCGCCCAGTTGATGCTCAAACGAAACCAAGCGTCGGCGACGTGAAGTTGCCGATGTTCGGGAAGATCGTGGGGAGATCGCCGGGCGCGACGCCGAACCACTGCGCGAGCGTCGCGGCGTACTGCTCCACGGAAGTCGTCGGGATCAGCCGACCGCCGCCGAGGTCGTCCGGACCATCGAGCGTCAGATCCGGCAGCGTGCCGTAGAGATCGCCGCCCGCGACCGCGCCACCGAGCACGAGATGGTGCGAGCCCCAGCCGTGGTCGGTGCCCTGCGCGTTCGACGAGAGCGTGCGACCGAACTCCGACGCGGTGAAGGTCGTGACGTTGGGCTCCGCGCCGAGCTCCGCCATCGCCGCCTGGAACGCGCCGAGACATTGCGCGACGTCGGCGTAGAGCACCGGCTGGTCCGTGTTCTGATTGCCGTGCGTGTCGAAGCCGCCCTTGCCGACGAAGTAGATCTGGCGCATCTGGCCGATCGCGGACTGGACCGAGATCATCCGCGCGACCATCGCGAGCTGTTGGCCGAGCCAGCTCGTCGGGAACGTCGTCGCGAGCGTCGGTCCCGCGTCGAGCGCGGCCGAGATCATCGCTTCGATCGCGACCGAGTCGTTCAACACGTCGGCGAAGCCCTGCTCGAGCTTGTTCGCCTGCTGTTTCGTCCGCAGCGCGTCGAACGCTTGCCTGCGCAGCGTGCCCTGCGTGCCCCAGAAGCCCGACAATTGCGTCGGCCCGCTGACGCCGAGGTTGTACGGCGCTTGCGTCGGCCCCATCTGCATCGTGTTGGAGCCGTCGAGCGAGATGTTCATCGCCATCACCGAGCCCGGGTTCCACGCGGCGAGGTTTTCGCCGACGCGGCCGCACCAACCGATCTTCTGCACTTCCGCGAGAGCGGCGCCGAACATCCACTGGTCGCCTTGATCGGAGTGCGAGAAGAGCTGCGGCGGGCGCTCGACCGCGCCGGATTCGTACTCCGCCTTCGTGATCGGCGCGACCAGCGAACCGACGTTGCCGACGATCGCCAGCTTCTGCGCGCCGAAGAGCGTGACGAGCTCCGGCACGCTCGGGTGCAGGCCCCACGTCACGCCCGTCGAGGTCGCCGGAGTGATCGGCAACAGCAGGTTCTGCGCGACCGCCAGATTCTGGCGCGAGGCCGCGTAGGTCGCGTACTCGCCGCTGCTGGTCGGCACGATCAGGTTGAACGAATCGTTGCCGCCGTAGAGGTAGACGCAGACGAGCGCCTTGTAGCCGACGTTCGGATCCGCGCGCGCCGCGCGCTGCATCGCGGTGAGCTGCGCGAGCATGCCGAGGCTCGCCGAAGAGCCGCCCCAGCGCAGGATGTCGCGTCGAGAAATCGTGTCGAACTTCTTCATCGCCTGCTCCTACTTCTGCACCGCGCCTTCGGGCGACGTCACGATCAAGTACACCGCTTCGAGCACGCGCTGCGTTCCGCCGTCGGTGATCGGCGTCGCGTTCAAGTGGTCGAGCAGCACTTGGTTCATCTCGCTCGACATCGTTCCGCCCATCAGGAGCACGTTCAGCGGATCGATCAGCGTCGCCGGATCCGCGGCCAGCGGCTTCAAGGGCTTCAGGTCGATCTTGACCGTGTCCTTGTCCGCGTTCGTGTTGTCGGAGTGGCCCCAGAACACGAGGTTGTAGAACTCGTTGGTGCCCTCCGCGATCAACGAGTGCGTCGCGATCTGGAGCTCGGGCGCTACGAGCCCGTTGTCCGCGAGGTCGCCGGGCGGCGAGAACGTCGGCGAGTAGAAGTTGAAGACCGTCGGCGAGCGCAGCGGCGCTTGACCGAAGTACCACTCCGGCCAGTAGACCTTGTACTTGCCGCTCGCGGCCTTCGCGTCGAGAGCGCGCCAGAGTCCGAGCTGACGCAGCAACGGCTCCTTCACCTTGCCGAACGTGTCCGGCATCGTCAGGTAGCCGTTGCGCGCCTCGTCGTCCATCAGGATCGCCTTGGTGACCTCGAACAGGTCTCCACGCTCGCCGGTTCCGTCGTCGGCGAACACCGCGGCGACGCGCGCGACGTATGCCGGCGTCGGATTCGAAGTGATCAGGCGTTGGATCAGCAGCTTCGACACGAACGGCCCGACGTTCGGGTGAGCGAAGATCGTGTCGAGCGCGAGCGCGAGGTCTTCGTCGCCCGTCTGCCCGGCCGGAATCAGGACGCCGTCGAGGATCGTCTTCGCGGCGGTCTCGTGGTAGTCGGGCCAGTTGACCATCGGCTTGGTGTTGCCCTCCCAATCCCACCAATTGACCGAACTCTCGAACGTCCAGCCGGTGAACGTCGCGGCGAAACCCTCGACCACGCTTTGGTCGTACGTCGGAATCGTGTTGCCGAGCCCGTCCTGCAGCGGCGTGCCGTCGACATCGAGCTGCACGAGTCCGATCGAAAAGAGCTGCAGGATCTCGCGCGCGTAGTTTTCGTCCGGGCGGATGTTGTAGGTCGGATCCGCCTTCTCGTTCCGGAGCATGTTGAGGTACTTCCCCATCGCCGGCGAGAGCGTCACGTCCTCCACGAGTTGGCGATAGTTGCCGAACGCGTCGCGCGAGAGGATGTCGTAGTACTCGCACAGCCCCTTGACGTCGCCCGACAATGCCGAGTGCTGGTCCGAGATCACGAAGATCTGCGACAGCGCCCACGCGACGCGCTGGCGGAGTTGATCGCCGCCGGTCATCGCGTTGTCCCACCAGATCTGCATGCGATGCGTCTGGTTGAGATCCTTGCCGGAGTCCTCGAGCGCGTTCACGTACGGACGCTCCTTCGAGACCTTCTTCGCGCGCTGATCGTCGAACCACGCCGCGTAGCCGATGAACCGCAACAGCTCGATGTCGTCGCGTGTCGGCCCGAACGTCGCTTGCGTGAGGAAGCGCGCGGCTGCGGCGTCGCTCGCCGGCACGTCGCTGCCCTGCACGTAGCCCGACCCTCCGTCGGTGCTGCTGCCTCCGCCGCCGCACGCGGCGAAGCCCGTGATCGCCAGGCACGCGAACGCGCCCCGGACACTTCCGAGTCCCTGCCCCTGAGCCATCCTCTTTCCTCCCCGCATCACCGCCCCGCTCGGTGCTGCGCCCTGACTTTCGTCCGCGCTGCGCCCTTCGGTTGAGCGATTCCGAAGCTGCCCGGCGCGCGCGAACGCGGGAACGTCTCGATCGTCTTGGTTTCTACAGCGCACCGGCGGTCGCGCCACATGACGAAACGTGAAAGGAGTTCCCGTCAGCGACGACGCGCGATGACGATCGTGCGCGGTGAGCGGTCTCCGCATGCGCTCGCGTCGAAATCGCCGAACGTCGCTACGTTGAAAAGTCCGGCGTTCGCCAACAGCGCGGCGAACTCAGGCCTTGCGTAGAGGCGCACGTCCTCGCGCCAACGCAGCGTGCGACCGTCGGCGAAGTCGAGCTCGACGTCCTTCACGACGCGCCGGCCGTCGTCGAGCAACGCGCGGCGCTCGTCGAGCACGAAGTCGACCTCGCTGCGGCGCGAATGCGGCACGAGCTCGGCCCGCACGCGCGTCGCGTTCATCAAGTCGAACACCGCGACGCCGCCGGGCACGAGCACGCGCGCGATCTCGGCGAGCACGCGCTCGTCACCGCGCTCGCCGAAGTAGCCGAACGACGAGAAGAGATTGACGACGCCGTCGAAGCGACCGGCACCGAACGGAACGCGCTGCGCGTCGCCGCGCACCAAGCGCCCCGCGAGCAGGCGCTCGTAGCCCTCGAGCTCGCGCGCGGCGCGCAGCAGGTCGAGCGACAGGTCGACGCCCCACGCGTCGAGGCCCGCGCGTCGCAAGAGCAACGCGTGGCGACCGAATCCGCAGCACAGATCGAGCACTCGGCCGCGCACGCCTTGCGAGACCAGGAAGTCGACCTCGCGCCGCGCCGCTTCGACGTTGCGGTGCGGGTAGACGCGCAGGTAGTCGGCTCGGAACGCGGCTTCGAACCAACGCTCGCCCTCGGCGGCCGGATTCATCGCGGAACTCACGAACGAGGTGCTCGGGGACGTGCCATGCCGGAGAGAGCGTAACGCGAGCGAGCGATTGCCTCGATCGGCGTCGTGGATCCGCTCGCGAGGAGGGTTATGCTCGCCCGGGGGTGCTGCGAGCGCGTGCATCGCGCGGTCCGGCCCGTCCGCACGGATGACGAGCGGCATGAGTGATCTCTCCTTCTACGATCGGCCCGCGAAAGAGGCTCGCGAACGCCGCGAACTCGCGCCATGGGCGTTGAAGAGCGGCGCGTCGCGCGGTCGCGCGCATCCCGAGCCCGAGGACGACCTGCGCACCGGGTGGGAGCGCGATCGCGACCGCTTGGTGCACAGCACCGCGTTCCGCCGGCTGATGTACAAGACGCAGGTCTTCGTCAACTGGGAAGGCGACCACTACCGCACTCGGCTCTCCCACAGCCTCGAGGTCTGCCAGGTCGCGCGCTCGATCGCGAACGCGCTGCGCTTGAACGAGTCCTTCACCGAGGCGCTCGCGCTCGCGCACGACGTCGGCCATCCGCCGTTCGGGCATCGCGGCGAGTGGACGCTCGATGAAGCGATGAAGGATCACGGCGGCTTCCGCCACAACGCGCAAGTGCTGCGCGTCGTCGACCTGCTCGAACGGCGCAGCCCCGCGTATCCGGGGCTCAATTTGACGCGCGAGCTGCGCGAGTCGCTCTTGAAGCACGAAAGCGACCTCGACTGGCCCGACGAGTTCCGGCCGAGGCCGCGTCAGCCCTATCTCGAGGCGCAGGTCGTCGACCTCGCCGATTCGACCGCATACGTCGTGCACGATCTCGAGGACGGCTCGAACGCCGGCATGTTCGACGAGCCGCAGCTCGTCGAGGAGGTCGCGCTCTGGCGGCGCGGCTCCGCGGCGATCGAAGCGCGTCACCCGGGCTTCGCCGCGCACCACGACGATCCGAAGCTGCGCCTGAAGCGCATCACCAACGAGATCCTGAGCATCTGCATCAAGGATCTGATCCGGAGCGCGGCCGAACGCATCGCCGCCGCGAACCTCGCGTCGCCCGACAGCGCGCGGCACCTGCGCGAGCGGCTGGTCGAACACGGCACCGAGCTCGCGGGCGAGGTCGCGGAGCTGACGCGCTTCCTCTACAAGCACTTCTACCGACACCCGCACATCGAAGAGCAGCGCCGGCGCGCGTCCGAGACGTTGACGGACCTCTTCGCCGCGTACCTCGCAAACCCGAGCGAGATGGCGCCGTGGTACCTGCGGTGGTGCGACGAAGTCGGACCGCACCGCGCGGTCTGCGACTACATCGCCGGGATGACGGACCGCTTCGCCGAGAAGGAGCACGCTCGGCTGCTCGGCGCGCGCGCCTGACGTCTCCGACGCGGAAAAACCGTCCGGCCTGAAGATCGCGGCCCGAGGTCGCCGATGCAGGCGCTCGGTTCCAGCCAAGGACGTCCTTTCATGCGATCGAACCTGCGCACCGCGCGAGCGGGCTTCACCATCATCGAAATCCTCGTCGTGACCGCGATCATCGCGATCGTCGCCGCGATGGCGATCCCGAAGCTCCAGAGCGCGCGCGTCGCCGCGGACGAGTCGGCGGCGATCGGGACGCTGCGCTCGGTCTACGCCGCTCAGATCCAAATCCAAGCGAGCCGACTGATCGACACCAACGGCGACGGCATGCCCGAGTACGGCTACCTCGGCGAGATGACCGGCGGCATCCCCGCGCGCGTCACCGGCGCGGGCAACGCGCCGGCCGCGGGCGCGGTCGGCGTCGACGAGCTCAATCCGAGCGTCCTGGTCAGCGGTTTGGGCGCGGTGCAGCAGTCCATCGTGACTCGCTCCGGCTACCTCTTCCAGGTGTTCTTGCCGAGCGCGACCGTCGCCGGCGCGGTCGGCGCGATCGCCGAGGACGCCACCGGCGGCAAGATCGCCGCCCCGTTCCCCGATCCGATCAACGGCTCGCTCTATTGGTGCGCCTACGCGTGGCCGACGCAGCGCGGCAAAACCGGCGTGCACGCGTTCTTCGTCAACCAGGACGGTCAGGTGATGAAGACACGCGGCACGGTGATCGCGTACGAAGCGCTGACGGCTCCGCCGGCGTTCGACGCGGCGTACACGGCGCCGGGAGATCTCTCTTCGCCTGCGGCGTCGAACGGTGTCGTCGCCGTCGACGGCAATCAGTGGGATCTGATCCCCTGACCGACGCGTCAGTTCGCGAGCACGATCCAAATCGTCGCGCCCGCGGCGAGCACGACGGCGAACCAGAAGAGCACGCGAGCGCCGCGTGAGGCCCGAGCGGGCTCGGTCAGCGCGGGCGCCGCGGGTTCCGCATCGGGCCGATGTCCCAGCGCGGCGAACATCGGCTCGACCAGGTGATCGTTCGGACGGTGCGGGAGATCCGACATCGCCTTCGATCCTATACTGGCGCGCTCGGCGATGCAGATCCCCCACGAGTTTCGCGATCCGGCGTTGCTCGAGCTCGCGCTCACGCACGCCTCGTGCGCGAGTTCGGTCGACAACGAGCGCCTGGAGTACCTCGGTGACGCAGCGCTCGACCTGATCGTCGCCGAGGACCTCTACCGGAACGCTCCGTCGGCGCCCGAAGGCACGCTCACCGAGCTCAAGTCGAACGTCGTGTCGCGCAAGACGCTCGCTCGCGCAGCGCTCGAGCTCGGGCTGCAAGACCGCGCGAGGCTCGGAGGCGGGCTGATCGGCCGCGCGTTGCCGTCGTCGGTGCTCGCGAACCTCTACGAAGCCGTGCTCGGCGCGATCTACCTCGACGCCGGCTTCGCGGCCGCGCGCGAGTTCGCCGAGCGCACGCTCGCGGAGCCGCTCGCCGACGCGCGAGCCGCGCGCGCCGACACCAATCCGAAGCAACGCCTGCAGCACCTGACGCAAGCTCGCCACGGCACGCTGCCTCGCTACGAGCTCGTCACCGAACGCGGCGACGCCCATGCTCGCGCCTTCCTCGTGCGCGCCCACGTGCAGACGCGCGCGTTCCCGACCGCGTGGGGCCGCACGCGCAAGGAAGCGGAGAGCTGGGCCGCGGAGGAAGCGCTGCTCGAGCTCGAACTCGAACTCGAAGCCTCGTCGAGCGACGGGAGCACCGCTTCGTGACCGCGACGACCTCCGGCGCGAAGGCGCTGCTCGATCCGGCGCTCTGCGCGTCGAGCGCGAGCTTCGCGAGGCTCGTCGAAGAGCTCGGTCGGCGCCGTTTCGTCTCCGCGGGCGGCCTGTGGGGCTCCGCGCAGGCGCTGATGATCGCGGCGCTGCACGAGCGGCTCCAAGGCCCGTGGTGGCTCGTCGTTTCGACCGATGCGGAGCTCGAAAGCTTCGCCGAGGACCTCGAGGCGTTCGGACTCGCGCCGGCGCGGCTCGTCTCGCGAGGCGGCGCCGGCGCGCGCGCCGATTCGCTCGACGCCGAGGCGGTGCGCGCGCGCATCCAGCTCGCGCAAGTCCTCTCCGGTCCACGTGAAGCGCGCCCGCGGGTCGTGATCGCGTCGCTGCTCGGGTTGTTGGAGACGCTGCCGAACTCGGGCGAGCTCGAGAAGCACTTCGTGCGCCTCGCGAAGGGCCAGACGCTCGACGTCGACGACTTCCTCGCGCGAGCCGTCGAAGCCGGCTATGCGCGCACGCCGCTGGTCGAGAAGCACGGCGAAGTGAGTTTGCGCGGCGACATTCTCGACGTGTTCCCGTTCGCGACCGAGCAGCCGGTGCGGATCGAGCTCTTCGATCGCGAAATCGAGTCGCTGCGCACGTTCGATCCCGCGGAGCAGCGCAGCGTCGAATCGTTCGACAAGATCGAGATCTGCCTCGCGTCCGATCAGAGTCACGCCGAGCTCGGGCAAGCGCCGATCACGCTCGTGCCGCCGACCGCGATCTGGATCGAAATCGAGCCGCTGCGCATCCAGGATCGAGCCGAAGGCTTGCGCGTCCAGTCGAGCGAGCACCAGAAGGCGCTGATCGAGGTGCGCACGCGCGCGGCGGAGCACGTGCGGCTCGAGCTGCAGAGCTTGCCCGGGACGACGGTGACGTTCGAAACGCGCTCCGTGCAAGCGCTCGCCGGTCCGATCGCGCAAGCGGCGGAGAAGCTGCGCGAGGCGCGGGTCGACGGCTCGCGGGTGATCGTGCTGTGCCGCAACGAACCCGAGGAGCATCGCTTCCGCCACGTGCTCGACGAAGGCGGCGGAGTCGAGGGCGTCGAGACGCGCGTCGGCTCGCTGTCACGCGGCTTCCGTCTGCCGGACGCGAAGCTCGTGCTCGTCAACCATCGCGAGCTCGCCGGCGTGCAAGGCGTCAAGAAGAGCGCCGTGCAGCGCCCGACGTACAAGTCGCGCGCGCTGCAGTCGTTCTTCGACCTGAAGCCGGGCGACTACGTGGTCCACGCGGTCCACGGGCTCGCGATCTACAAGGGGCTCGAGCTCCTGCGCCGCGGCGTCGGCGAGGAGGAGCACCTCCACCTCGTCTTCTCCGACGACGTTTCGCTCTACGTGCCGTCGTCGCAAGTCGACGTCGTCCAGCGCTACATCGGCAGCGGCAAGAAGACGCCGCCGCTCGACAAGATCGGCAGCCAGTCGTTCCGACGCCGCCGCGAGAGGGTCGAGCGCGCGCTCTACGACCTCGCGGGCGATCTGCTCGAGGTGCAAGCGAAGCGCGAGGTGAAGAAGCGGCCGGCGTGGAATCGCGAGCCCGAGCTCGTGCGCGACATGATCGGTTCGTTCGCGTACGTCGACACGCCCGACCAGGCGACCGCCGATCGCGAGATCGCGACCGACCTCGAGAGCCCGCGTCCGATGGACCGGCTCCTGTGCGGCGACGTCGGCTTCGGGAAGACCGAGGTCGCGATGCGCGCCGCGTTCCGCGTCGCGGCGAGCGGCGGGCAGGTCGCGATGCTCGTGCCGACGACCGTGCTCGCGCACCAGCACATGGTCACGTTCCGCGAGCGCATGTCGGACTTCCCCGTGCGCGTCGAAGGGCTCTCGCGGACCGCGATCGGCAAGGACGAGCGCCGGATCCTCTCGCGCGTCGCGAACGGCGAGATCGACATCGTCATCGGCACGCACCGCTTGCTCTCGAAGGACGTCACGTTCAAGAGCCTCGGGTTGCTGATCGTCGACGAGGAACAGCGCTTCGGTGTCGTGCAAAAGGAGCACTTCAAGGCGCTGCGCGCGGACGTCGACGTGCTGACGCTCTCCGCGACGCCGATTCCTCGCACGCTGCACATGTCGCTGTCGGGCTTGCGCGACATCTCCGCGCTCGGCACGCCGCCGCCCGGTCGTCAAGCGATCGAGACGAAGATCGTCGACGCCGAAAATCGCGGGCTGATCCGCCAAGCGCTGCTCGCCGAGAAGAGCCGCGGCGGACAGGTCTTCTTCCTCCACAACCGCGTCGGCGACATCCACGAGGTCGCGCGCGGGCTCGCCGAGCTCGTGCCCGAGTGCAGCTTCGCGGTCGGCCACGGCCAGATGCACAACAAGGATCTCGAGCGCGTGATCGATTCGTTCGCGACCGGCGCCGTGGACGTGCTCGTCGCCACGACGATCGTCGAGAACGGACTCGACATCCCCGCCGCCGGCACGATCTTCATCGATCAGGCGGATCACTACGGGCTCTCGGAGCTGCACCAGCTCCGCGGTCGCGTCGGACGCGGACAGCAGCAGGCGTACTGCTACCTGCTCGTCGAGCGCTACAAGCCGCTCTCCAACGTCTCGCGCGAGCGCTTGAAGGCGCTGGAGGAGCTCAACCACCTCGGCGCCGGCTTCCAGATCAGCATGAAGGACCTGGAGATCCGCGGCGCGGGCAACATCCTCGGGCCCGAGCAATCGGGACACATCGCGGCGGTCGGCTACGACATGTACTGCCGCTTGCTGCGCCAAACCGTCGAGCGCATGAAGGCCGGGCTCGGTCGCGACGAGTCCGGCGGCGACGCGGAGCTCGGCACGCCGATCGAGCTCGAGCTCGGGCTGCGCGCGTTCCTGCCTGCCGCGTGGATCCCGTCGCACGACGTGCGGCTCGAGATCCTGCGCTCGCTCGACTCGATCACCACCGAGGCCGACGGCGAGAAGGCGGAAGCGATGCTGCGCGACCGCTTCGGGCGTCTGCCGGCCGAGGCCGAGGCGCTGCTGCGCTCGTTCCGGCTGCGCGCGAAGCTCGCGCCCCTCGCGATCACGCGCGTCGCGTGGCGCGGCGATCACTACCAGATCGAGTTCCGCGACCGTCTGGCGATCGATTTCCTGTTCCGCGACCGACACCTGGAGCTCCGCCCGATCCGCACCGGGCTCGTGCACCTGATGACGCCGCCGAAAGCGAAGACCGCCGAAGCGGGGCTCACTTGGCTCGAAGAGAGGTTGAAGCGCGGCGCGGCCGACCCGAGAATCGCCGGCCACCGATGATCTGGCTCTCGATTCTCTCTACCCTCGGCCTGACGTCCCTCGGCTTGACGGCTCTCGGCGCGGCGGCCACCCGCCCGGCGTCCATCGGCCAAGACCCGACTCCGCCCGCCGCGGAAGCGAAGTGGGTCGAGCTCGATTCCGCGGCGCTGATCGTCAACGAGGACATCATCACCACCGTGGAAGTGATCGCCGCCGCGCGCAACGCGGTCGGTCCGGGTGCGACCAAGGAGGAACGCGCTCGCGCGAGCGACGCGATCGTCACTCGCAAGGTCAGCCAGCTGCTCCAGGAGCAAGCCGGCAAGGTGATGGGCTACGACGAGAAGATGGTCGAGCGCTTCGTCCAGAACAAGATCGACGAGCAACGCGAGCGCGCCGGCAGCGTCACGAAGCTCGCCGGCGAGCTCAAGGCGCGCAACCTCGACTCGTTCACGCACCGCGACGAGATCCGCACGTGGGCCTACGGCATGCTCTGGCAGCGCTCGCAGATCGGCGTCGACGCCGCGCCGAAGGGACGCGTCGCCGCCGATCGCTACGTGCGCCCCGGACGCCTCCACTACGTGTTCAAGCTCGAAGAGGCGAACATCGCGGCGGACCCGATCGTGACCGTCCACAACTTCGGTCTCAAGATCCTCCGCTCGCCGGACGAAGTGCGCGCGGCGCTCGACGAACTGCGACAGCGCGTGCTCGCCGGCGGCGACTTCGACGCCGAGGTCGAAGCGCTCGACGCCGGCAAGTCGAAGGCGGAGATCCTGAGCGATCGTCCGTTGAGCGGCTTCCGGCCCTCGCGCGAGGTGTACGCGTTCCTCAAGAGCGCCGAACAGGGCGCGATCTCCGAGGTGCTCGAGATCCGCACGAACGGCGTGCTCGACGGCTATCGCCTGGTCTACCTCGCGGAACGCAAGCGGCGCGAGCCGCCGTCGTTCTCCGATCCCGAGCTCCAGAAGAAGCTGCGCGAGGAAACCGAAGCCAACCTCGACGCGGTGCGCATCGACGCGCGGCTCGACGAGCTCCGCCACGCCGCCTACGTGTGGCCGCCGGAGTTCCTCGGCCGCAGCACGACGATCGAGAACTGACGCGGACCGGCGACGTCGCGCGCCACCCGTTCCCGACTGCGCTCCGAAAGGCGTGTGCCTCCGAAGAGGCCCGTGCTCCGAAGCGGCGACGTCGCGCGCCGAGCTCGCGCTCAGCAGACGCGACGCGTGAACGGCCTCATGAACTCGGCGACGACGGACTTCTCGTTCGAGAGCAGTCCGCCCTGCGCTTCCGCGCGCACGTGGATCGTCGACGAGGGCAAGCCCTCGGGGCCCTCGACGCGGACCGTCACCTTCGACGTTCCGCCGAGCAATCCGCCGAGCAGCCCTCCGAGCGGCCCCCCCTTGCGCTCGCAGTGCAGCGTGCACGCCGGGTCGTCGGCCTTCACCACCGTCCAGTTCGAGAGGTCCGCGACCATTTCCTTGGCCGCTTCGTAGAGCCCTTCACGACGCCGCGCCACGTGGAGCGGACGGAACTCGGGCTTGTCGTGGCTCTCGCTGGTCTCGAACATGCCGCGTCTCGAACGGGCCGCGTGCGGCCGTGCCGACTACTTCTTCGCGCCCTTGAGCGCGGAGAGCTTGCGGTCGAGCTGCGACTTGCGACGCGAGGCGGCGTTCTTGTGCAGGACGCCCTTCTGCGCGGCCTTGTCGACGAGCTTCATCGCCTTGCGATAGGCCTCGTCGG
Organism: Planctomycetota bacterium; assembly: GCA_016220085.1. Classification (GTDB taxonomy): domain Bacteria; phylum Planctomycetota; class UBA1135; order UBA1135; genus JACRIN01. The sequence goes on along the minus strand of JACRIN010000103.1, from coordinate 19,602 downwards.
CGCCGGCGGCATCGGTGAGCGCGATGAACTTCTTCATCGCGGTCTTCATGCTGCCTTCGACCTTGCGGTTGAGCTCGCGAGACTCGCGAGACTTCTTGATGTCCTTCAGGGCGGATTTGGTGTGAGCCATGTCTTACTTCAGTCGTTCCATCTTCGCGGCCACGTCTCGGTAGCCGATGTCGATCTCATACACGCGGGCGTAGTGGCCGCGCGCCGAGCCGGAGTCACCCTCCGCCTCGGCAATCGCGCCGAGATTGTACAGGATCTCCTTGGCGCGCTCGTCGACCTCGGAACTGCCTTCCAAGGCCCTCTGATACTCCTTCTTCGCCAGGTCTCCGAAGCCCTTGGACTGGAAACACTGACCCAGCCAGAAGCGCACGTCGCGTTGTAGGCGCGGCTCGGGCAGCACTCTCTGGAATTCCGACAGCGCGGCGTCGAGCTCGCCGGAGCGCATCAGGCGCTTGCCGAGCTCGAACCGCAGCGGGAGCTCGTTCGGACGCAGCGCGGCGCGGCGGCGCCAGTCGCGCGTTTCGTGCGCGAGGAGCTCTTGCTCCAGCCGCGCAGCCTTCTCGGCGTCGCCGGCTTTGTCCGCGCGGGCCATCGCCTTCTTGAGCGCCTTGGTCTGGAGGTCGCCCGACTTCGACGCGAGCTCGAACGAGTCCTTCTTGTACGACAGCGCGCGGTCGACGAACTCCGCCGCGGCGTCGTAGTCGCCGAGCTTTTCGTGGTACTCGCCGAGCTGGATCATCAGGTCGACGTCGGTCGGCGTTTCGGCGAAGCGCGCGGAGAGCCGCTCGACCTCGGCGCGCAGCTCGTCCTCGGTCAGGTGCCGGCGTCGCTCGCGCTCGAGCGACTGCGTGCGGTCCTTGTCCTTCAGCAGGTCGCGACTGTGCTGCACCGACTCGTAGTTGGTTTTCTTCAGCGCCGCTTCGGCCGAGAGGTCCTTGCGCGCCTTGAGCGCGTCCTGGTCGCGGGGGTCGGCCTTGAGCGCGCGCTCGTAGTACTCGAGCGCCTTCATCACGTCGCCCGACTTCTGCATCATCGCGCCGGCGCGCTTCAGGCCCTCCGCGTTCGCGGGGGCGATCTCGGCGAGGAACTCGTAGACCGCGCGCGCCGACTTGAAGAAGCCCGCGCCCTCGAGCGCTTGCCCGAGCATCAGGTTGCCTTCGACGTCCAGCGGGTTCGACGCGAGGTAGTTCTCGAGCTGCTTCGCGGCTGCGTCGTAATGCTTGGTCTTGAGCAGCGTCCTCGCGGCGCCGAGCGGCATCGCTCCGAGCGCGGCGCGAAAGAGCTTCCCCGACTTCGACTCCTCGTGCTTGCGCTTGAGCGCCCGCCGCAGTCCGCCGCGCGCCTCGGCCAAGTCGGCGTCGAGGTTCAGCAGCTGCTGGTAGACCTCGATGGCGAAGTCCCATTGGCGACGGCGCATGGCCTCGTCGGCCTTCTGGAGGTGCTTGGAGAAATCCACGCGTCGGTCGAAGAGGGGGTCGGTCGGCCTCGACGCGGACTAGGTGCCCGACGGGCTCCTGTTGCGCGATTCGAAGGGCGAAGGATTCTAGGGACGTCCTTCCGGGGGGTCAACGCGCGGTATCCTGGCGACCCCCGAGAACCGTCCGACCGCTCCGCGCTGCTCCATGACCGAACCCCTCGAATTTCACCTGACGCTGTACCCCGAGCCCGTCCTGCGCAAGGTCGCGGTCGACGTCCCCGCGTTCGACGACGACCTGCGCGCCACCGTGCGGGCGATGTTCGACTTGATGTACCAGTCGAACGGCGTCGGCCTCGCGGCACCCCAGGTGGGCCTCCAGAAGCGGATTCTGGTGCTCAACTCCACCGGCAAGCCCGAGGACGAACTCGCCCTGGTCAACGTGCTGATCGTCGACCGAACCGGTGAGCCCAGCCTCTACGAGGAGGGCTGTCTGTCGTTCCCCGGCATCTACGCGGAGGTCAAGCGACCGGAACGCTGCCGCGTGAAGGCGTTCTCGCCGGACGGCGCGCCGATCGAGAGCGAGTTCGACGGTTTCGTCTCCCGGATCGTGCAACACGAGTACGACCACCTCGAAGGCGTGCTGCTGGTCGACCGGATGTCCGCAGCGGACAAGCAACGCCACAAAGCGGCGCTGCAGGAGCTCGTCGACCGCTATCGCTCCCGCTCCTCCAACGCCGCGCGCACGCGTTGATCACGAGCTTCGATCGCCGCGACCTGCCTCCGCCGCCGTCCGACGGCGCGGTGGTGTCGATCGGCGTCTTCGACGGAGTCCACCTCGGCCACCGCGCGACGCTCGAGGCGAACCTGGTGCGCGCGCGAGCGCTCGGCGCACGTTCGACCGTCGTCACGTTCGGCCGTCACCCGAAACACGTGCTGCTCGGGCGCGAGCCGAAGACGCTGACGAGCCTGGAGCACCGTCTGGAGCTCTTCCGACGCCTCGGCATCGAGCACGCGGTCGTGCTGACGTTCGACGAATCGCTGCGTTCGCTCGAGGCTGAACGCTTCGTGCGCGAGTTCCTGCTGGCCGAGCTCGGCGCGCGCGCGTTCGTGCTCGGTTTCGACAGCAAGTTCGGTCGCGATCGCCGCGGCACCGCGGAACTGCTCCAGGAGCTCGGCCTCGACGTCCAGGTCGTCGGTCAGGTGCTCGTCGGAGGCCACGCGGTCTCCAGCACGGCGATCCGAGAGGCGGTCGAGCTCGGCGACCTCGAGGCGGCGCGGCGGATGCTCGGCCGGCGCGTCAGCGTGCTCGGCACCGTGGTGCCCGGCGACGCGCTCGGTCGCAAGCTCGGCTTCCCGACCGCCAACCTCGATCTGCATCACGAACTCCACCCCCCCGGCGGCGTCTACGCGTGCTGGGTCCGGCCGATCGGGGACGGCGGCCCGCTGCCCAAGACGGCGCAGGCGGTCGCCAACATCGGAACTCGCCCGACCGTCGACGCGACGGCGAGCCGACCGCGCGTCGAGGTGCACGCGCTCGACTTCGCCGGCGACCTCTACGGCCGATCGCTCGAGGTCGATTTCGTCGCGCGCCTGCGCGGCGAGCAGCGATTCGCCGGAGTGGACGAGCTGCGCGCCCAAATCGGTCGCGACATCGAGGTCGCCCGGGCGATCCTCACCGCCGCGGGAGCACCAGCTTCCCCGCCGCGAGGTTGACGCCCTGCCGTCGCGCCTGGATAATCCCGCCCCCTCGCTGCCGCGAGGCGGTGGGCAGGTAGCTCAGCTGGTAGAGCACGTGACTGAAAATCACGGGGTCACCGGTTCAATCCCGGTTCTGCCCACCAACCTTCTTCCCTCGACGCTTCCCCTGGCGAAGCCGACCGCGCGACCATGAGTTCCGCACAGCCGCGCGTGATCGTGAAGAGCGACCCCAGCCGCCTTTCGATCGAGTGGCTCGACGGCCACACGACGGTCTACCCGACCGCTCGCTTGCGGGCGATTTGCCCGTGCGCGCGCTGCGTCAACGAGCACACCGGCGAGCGGATGCACGATCCTCGCTCGGTGCCCACCGATCTGACGCACACCAGCGTGCGCCTGGTCGGGAACTACGCGGTGTCGCTCAGCTTCGCGGACGGCCACGACACCGGCATCTACTCGTACCAGTTCCTCCGCGACAACGATCCGGGGAGTTGACGCGTGACCGAACGAGCCGCCGGACGAGGTGAAGAAGGCCTCTGGATCTCGCGCGCGAAGCGCATCCCCGAGAACGAGCTCGGGATTCAACGGGTGCGCTCCGGTGGCCCGGGTGGGCAAAACGTCAACAAGACGGCGTCCAAGATCGTCCTGCGCTTCAACCCGGCGGCGAGTTCGGCGTTCGACGACGCGGAACGGGCACTCGTGCTCGCGGCGCTCGCCGGACGTTTGACGACGGAAGGCGACCTGGTGATCCACTCCAGCGAGCACCGCAGCGCCGAGCGCAACCTCGACGCGGCACGCTCGCGGCTCGCCGCGGCGCTCCGTCAGGCGCTGGTGCGACCGAAGGTGCGTCGCGCGACCCGACCCACGCGCTCGTCGGGGGTTCGCAGGCTCGACGCGAAGCGCCAACGCTCGGAACGCAAGCGCGACCGCCGGGCCTCTGACCCTGATTGAGCCTCCGCAGGCACTGGCTACGCACACTTTGGCCAACGTGCGGATCTGGCCCGGCGGAACCGCGGTACGACATCATCGGCACATTGCCACACAACTGGCTGCTGACTAATGACTTACGCTGACTGCGCCGATCAGATCCGGGCTTTTTCGGGCCAGCGCCGGACGATTGGCACCGATTGCTCTGAGTGGGGGTTTTCCAAAAAAAGCTCGTCTCGGGCTTTCCCTCGCACCCGTCGGGCGGCATCTTCTGCGCGCTCTAGACCCCATCCCTCTCTCTCTGTGTCTCTCTTTGGAGTGCATTCCAACATGAACAAGACTGTTCTTGGCGCGCTCGCGGTGCTCACCGCCAGCTCGCTTGGTTTCGCCGGCTCCACGGACGGGGAGTACATGACGCTGGACCGGGAACTCGAGAACCTGGCCACCAGCCTCAACTCCTCCGGCCCTGGCGGTGTCGGTGTTACTGCCTTCTTCCGTGCGTCGGTTGACATGGTCGACCAAGACGTCGCCGGCGCTGCCGACGACGAACTCGGCGCCACCGCCGACAACGTGCGCGTCGCCTTCGACGCGGACGCGGGCGCCGGCTACGCCTTCCACATCGCCCTCGAGGCGATGACTGCTGGCGCGCCGACGACCACGACGCTGCTCGACGCGTACGGCACGTTCAAGGTCAGCGAGCAAGTGAAGGGCACGATCGGCCTCTTCCGCGCGCCCTTCCTGTGGCAGGGCTGGGTGGACGAAAACCACCTGCTCTTCAACGATCACCTCGCTGGTGGTTACACCCTGAACGGCCTGTTCGCCAACGGCCGCGACCTGGGCGCGATGTTCTCGGGCAACTTCGAGCAAATCGGCTGGGCGGTCTCCGTCCAGAACGGCTCGGACGCGCTCGCTGACGAGCACCGCATCTCCGGCCGCGCGACCTTCACGGCGATGGGCAAGGGTGTGGGCCTCCAAGAAGGTGCCTACAACTCGACGGACGAGCAGAACCTCACGGTCGGCGTCGGCTTCACCGACGACGGCTTCCTGAACGACGGCACCGCGATCGGCGGCGACGTGGTCTTCACGCAAGGCCCGCTGTACGCCCACGCGCAAATCGCTGACTACGACAAGGACCTGGGCGACACCACGCCGTGGGACGTCACCGTCAGCTACATGGTCTCCCCGAATGAGTGGGAAGTCGCCGGTCGCATCGAGGACTGGGACGACGTCAACGACACCACGCACTTCGCCGGTGGCGTGACCTACTACGCGAACGGCCACAACGCCAAGTGGACGCTGCAGTTCGACAGCTACAACAGCGACGGCAACCCGGACGGCACCGCCCTCGCGTTGACGCTGGTCCTCGGCGCCTGATAGCCACCCTTCGAACCGACCTGCGCGCGTCGTAGGTCGGATCGAGAGCTCAAGGAGCCCCGCGCGCGTCGCGGGGCTCCTTTTCTTTTCCCAGCGAGCTTCGACGATCGCGGCCGCCGAGCCACGGCCGAAAACGCGGGCTCTCGCTTCCACGCGCCCTGTGAACCCGGCATGCTCTCCGGCGGTCTCGCCCCTCGGGCGGGCCAGAAGGAGTCGACCGATGCTGCCGATGTTGTTCGGGTCTCTCGCGCTTGGGCTGCCGATGGCGTCCGACGTGCAAACCAACCAGGGCTGGAGCTCGCTGGACGCGGAGCTGACCGGGCTGAGCGCCGCGCTGCAGGACCCTGCGAGCGCGCTTCGCTGGGACGGCTACCTGCGCGCGTTCATTGCTCAGGATTCCGACTCGCCCGCGCTCGCGGGCCAACCCAACACCGACGCGCTCGGCACGGCGCTCGATCGCGCGCGCCTCGGGCTCAGCAGCGATGTCGGTGAGTACTCGTTCCGCGTGCAATTCGAAGCCGCGGGCGGGTCGGCGCGGCTGCTCGATGCGTACGCGGCGTGGGAGTGCAGCCCGAACCTGCGCACGACGATGGGACGTTTCCAGACTCCGCTCTACTGGAACGGGCTCGTCGATCCGCGCCACCAGCTCTTCGTGCTGCGCACCTCTTCCGACGAGTTCTGGATCGGCGGACGGCCCGTGCAGTTCGACGACAACGTCGGCGTGATGGTCGACGGCAGCTTCCAGCGTCTGCACTGGTGGCTTTCGGCGCAGAACGGCGTCGACGGCACTGCGGACGAGCTCGCACTCACCGGACGCCTGCGCTACGACGTGCTCGGCCAAGGCGTCGGCATGGTCGAAGGCGCGTACGGCGCGCCCGAAGACGCGGCGCTCTCGGTCGGCGTCGGCTGGTACGACGACGGCGGCGCCGTCGACGGCGGCGGCAACTCGGCGGACGGCGACGTGCTCGCCTTCGACGCGCAGTACGCCAACGGCTCGTGGGCGATGAACGCCGAGCTGCTCGACTACAGCAAGGGCTCGGTGAACGTGTTCGACGTGCCCGACTCGACGCCGTGGGCCGTCGCGGTGAGCTACATGTTCCAACCGAACACGTGGGAAGTCGCCGCTCGCTACGAGGACGCCGACACAGCGACCAACCTCGGCGCGATCACGCTCGGCGTGAACTACTACGTCTCCGGTCACGACGTGAAGTGGCAGTTCAACGTGATCGACACGACGTCGGACAACGACATCGAGGAGACGACCGCGTTGGCGCTCGCGCTGACCATCGGCAAGTAGCCAACAGCGCTCCGCATTCGCGAGGCCGCGCCGGGTTCCGGGGCGGCCTCGCTTCGTTCCGAGCCGCCCGGTCGCGAGCACGGTCGTCGCGAGCACGGTCGTCGCGAGCACGGTCGTCGTGAGCACGGTCGTCGTGAGCACGAGCTCGCTAGCTAGAAGCGAGGGAGGCGTCGGCTCGCCGGATAGACTGATCCTCCGCTCCCCACACGACCCGCGAACCCTCGCCGCGCCGAGCCGCGCGCGCCCAACGCCTCGCGTACTGCATGACCCACACTCCGCGCGCGCCGCAGAACCGTCTGGCTCTCGAGACGAGCCCGTACTTGCTCCAGCACGCCGGCAACCCGGTCGATTGGTACCCGTGGGGCCCAGAGGCGCTCGATCGCGCGAAGCGCGAGTCGAAGCCGATCTTCCTCTCGATCGGTTACTCCGCGTGCCACTGGTGCCACGTGATGGAACGCGAGAGCTTCGAGAACGATGCGATCGCGGGCTCGATGAACGCGCACTTCGTCAACATCAAGGTCGACCGCGAAGAGCGCCCGGACCTCGACGACATCTACATGCGCGCGGTGCAAGCGATGACCGGCTCAGGCGGCTGGCCAATGAGCGTCTTCCTCACGCCGACGCTCGAGCCGTTCTACGGCGGCACGTACTTCCCGCCGACTCGGATGTACGGACGCCCGAGCTTCTCCGACGTGCTCGAAAGCGTCGCGCGCGCGTGGAAGCAGGACCGCGACGGCGTCGAACGCACTTCGCAAAAGCTCGTCGAGCACATCCGGCGCGAGAGCACGATGGAGTTCGCCGGCGCCATCGACCCGGGCGTGCTCGACACGGGCTTCGAGATGCTCGCGCGCAACTTCGACGCCGTTTGGGGCGGTTTCGGCGACGCGCCCAAGTTCCCGCACGCGACCGATCTGCGCGTCGTGCTGCGTCATTGGCTGCGCAGGAAGGACGCGCGCTCGCTGGAGATGGCGCGATTGACGCTCGACCGGATGAAGAACGGCGGGATCTACGATCAGCTCGGCGGCGGATTCCACCGGTACTCGACCGACGAGCGATGGCTGATCCCGCACTTCGAGAAGATGCTCTACGACAATGCGCTGCTCGTCCCCGCGTACCTCGAGGGCTACCTCGCGACCGGCGACCGCGAGTACGCGCGCATCGCGCGTGAGTGCTGCGAGTGGGCGCTCCGCGAGATGACAACCACGGAAGGAGCGTTCGCGAGTTCGCAGGACGCGGACTCGGAGGGCGAGGAGGGCAAGTTCTTCGTGTGGACCGAGCGCGAGCTCGCGAGCGTCCTCGGTGCGAAGCACGGCGCGTGGGCGGCCACGTGGTATGGCGTGACCAACGAGGGCAACTTCGAGCACGGAACGAGCGCGCTGTGGCGCAACGAGCCCGCGGCGACGGTCGCCGCGAAGCTGCACGTCGATGTCGGCGAGCTCGAGCGCGCGATCGCGGACGCTCGCCCGAAGCTCCTCGCCGAGCGCAAGCGACGCATCGCACCCGGAACCGACGACAAGGTGCTGGTCGCGTGGAACGGGCTGATGATCTCGGCGCTGACGCGCGCTCACCAAGTCCTCGGCGAGCCGAGCTTCCTCGCCGCGGCGCGACGCGCGGCGAGGTTCGTCTTGACGACGATGAGGCGTCCGGACGGCGGGCTCTACGCGACCGCTCGCGGCACACGTGCCCACCTCAGCGCGTATCTCGACGACTACGCGTTCCTGGTCCAAGCGGTGCTCGATCTCTACGAATCCGACTTCGACGTGCGCTGGATGCGCGAGGCGGTTGCGCTCGCCGACATCGTCACGCAGCGCTTCGAGGACACCGAGAAAGGCGGCTTCTTCACGACCGCGAACGATCACGAGCAACTGCTCGCGCGCCTGAAGTCTCCGCAGGACGGTGCGCTGCCTTCAGGCAACGGCGTGCACGTGCACAACCTGCTACGGCTCGCGGAGTTCACCGGGAAACGGGAGTACGCGGCGCAGGCGGAGCGCAGCCTCGTCGCGATCGGCGGCCTGCTCAACAAGTTCCCCGCGGCGCTCGGGCAGATGCTCCTATGCGTCGACTTCCTGGCGGCGGGGCCGCGCGAGATCGTGCTCGCCGGTGCGCAAGGCGCCCGAGAACTCGACGACATGCTCGCCGCCGTGCGCGGCCGCTTCTTGCCGCAGCGAGTCGTTGCCCTGGCAACGACTGACGCCGATCGCACGCTGATGCCTATCCTCGCCGATCGCCACGCTCCGGCGACCGGAGCGCGCGCGTGGGTGTGCCGCGACTACGCGTGCCGCCGACCGGTCGACTCCGCGCGCGAGCTGCTCGCCGAACTCGACTAACATCCCTCCGGAAGAGGCAGCGTAGCGAGTTGCAGCGCGCGCAAGCGAGACGAGGAGTGCGAGAGCGCAGCGGCAAGGAGCCCCGCGACAGAACGCGCAGCGTTCGTGGCGAAGACTCCCGCTGACCTTTGCAGCGGGGAGCGGCCTCCATGGCCGCCGAGCACGAGGCTCCGAGCACGGCGAAGGTTCACCGAAGCGCGCGAAGCCGAGTGGGCGACTTTTTCAACGGGCTGCGAGGCGAGGCGACGCGAGCGAACTCGGGATGTGCCGCTATGCTCTGCGGTCCCTGCGCGCGCACGCGCATCCGCGATCCACCCTTCAATCAGCCCCCAGCCAGCCCCAGCACATGACCGTCCCGCGCGTACTCGTCACCGGAGGCGGCCGAGGCATCGGCCGCGCGATCGCACTTCGATTCGCCAAGGAAGGCTCACGCGTCGTCGTGGCGGCGCGCTCGTCGCCCGAGCTCGACTCGGTCACCGCGGAGATCGAGAAGGTCGGCGGGAAAGGACGCGCCTCCCAGATGAACGTGCGCGAGCACGGTTCCGTCGAGGCCGCGGTCTGGCGTGCGATCGAGTTCCTCGACGGCTCGATCGACGTGCTCGTCAACAACGCGGGCGTGTTCGACGTGAAGCCCTTCGACAAGCTCGACGTGGCGACGTGGAAGCGCCACATGGAAGTGAACCTCGACGGTCCGTTCTACACGACTCTCGAATCGCTCGATGCTCTCCGCCAGAGCGGCCGCGCGCACATCTTCAACGTCGCATCGCGCGCGGCTAAGCAACCGTTCCTCGGTAACGTCGCCTACTGCGCGTCGAAGTACGGTCTGCGCGGGTTCAGCGAGGCGCTGCGCCTCGATCTCGCCAAGGAAGGCATGCGCGTGTCCACCGTGTACCCCGGCCAGACCGACACTTCGATCTTCGACAAGGTCGCCGGCACGTGGGACCGCGCGAAGATGAACAAGCCCGAGGACGTCGCCGAGGTGATCTGGAAGGCGTGGGCATCGCCGCGCGACACCAACGTCGACGAACTCGAAGTGCCGCCGCGCGCTTGAACGCGAGCTCAGCCGCTGCGCAGGCTGCGGACGAGCGAGAGGAACTCGCTGCGCGTCTTCGAGTCCGACTGGAAGGCGCCGAGCAAGCACGAAGTCATCGCGGCGGAGCTCTGCTTTTGCACGCCGCGCATCATCATGCAGAGATGCCGGGCCTCGGCGACGACGCCGACACCCTTGGGGGCAAGGATGCGTTGAATGGCCTGCGCGATCTCGACGGTCATCCGCTCTTGCACCTGGAGGCGGCGAGCAAAGACGTCGACGATCCGCGGGATCTTCGAAAGGCCAATGATGCGGCCGTTCGGGATGTAGGCGACGTGCACGCGGCCGTAGAACGGCAGCAGGTGATGCTCGCAGACGCTGTAGAACTCGATGTCCTTGACCAGGACCATCTCCGAGCAGTCCTCGTCGAACACGCCCTTCCCGACGACCTCGTCGACGGACTGGGTCATGCCTTGCGTCAACTCGCGCCATGCGCGCTCGACGCGTTCGGGAGTGCGAGCGAGACCCTCGCGCTCGGGGTTCTCGCCGAGCTCGGCAAGCATCTGCCGAATCAGAGGAGCTATCGCGCCGGAGCCGGCCCCAGGAAGTCCACGTAGTTGTTCCTGCTCTCGTACACGCGAATCCGGTGCAGTCGACATCCGGCGTATCCCTTCAACTGGGGTTCGATCTGATACCAGAACGCGACCGCGAGGTTCTCGGCGGTCGGGATCACTCCGGCAAGGAACGGCACGTCGTGGTTCAGGTGGCGATGGTCGACCACCACGAGGATGCGCTCCTGGACAACCGTTCCGAGCTCCTTGAGGTCCATCACCATCCCGCTGGCCGGCACTGCACCGACGACGGTGACCTCGAGCGCGTAGTTGTGGCCGTGATCGCGGTGGCAGATGCCGTAGAGCCGCCGGTTCTCTTCGTCGGACAGCGCCGGATCATGGAGCCGGTGGGCGGAAGAGAACTCCTCGCGATGGGTGATTTCGACGACGGGTCGCGGCATGGAACTCCACCTGCCCGCGTGGGGCGGCGAGCTCGGGAGTCTAACCGACCCCCGCCGCGGCACGAATACCTTCCGCTAGGGTAAGCTTCTGGAGCGAGCCGCCTCCGACGTCCGATGTAGCTTTGCACGATGCCCTACCAGCGCATCTGGATCGAGGAGGGCTGCATCTCCTGCAACCTGTGCGAAGACATCGTCAGCGAGGTCTTCGAGGTGCCCGCCGGCGACACATGCCGACTGCGACCGGGCCACCAAGCTCAGCTTTCGCGCGCCGACATCCAGGCGAAGACGCGGGAGGCGATCGAGGGCTGCCCCGTCGAGGTCATCAAGGGCGAGTGACGGTTTCCAGCCTGCCCTGGCGCGGGCATCGGGGAATAGCGTTTCGCTGCCGAGAACGGAACCGGCTTCTCGATCAGCCTTTCAACGGAGGTTCCTATGCGAAGCCGCACTTACGCACTGAAAGACGCCGAGCGTCTGCTGCCCTTGCTGCGGGCGGTTCGGCGCGAGCTGCGCGACCGGACGTTCGAGGTGGCGCGACTCGAGGAGCTGCGCGAAGCGCTGCTGCCGAGCGCGGTGGCGCACCACGCCGACCTGTCGATGCTGGAGGCAGAACTTTCCACCCAGCGCCGCGAGCTGCGTCGAGCCGAGAAGGAAGTGGAGACGCTCGGCTGCCGCGTCGACCAGGACCGCCCCCTGCGGATCGTCGTGCCGTCGACGGACGGCGACCTCGCGATCGACGGCGACCTCTCCAAGACCACCATGCGGCGCCTGCCTCTCCGGCAAGGTGTGTGATCGTCGCGTAGATTGACTTCGGACGAACACGCGACGGGGAGACGAAAGACTCCGAGTCGCGCCCGCGCTGCGGACCGCATGCCGAAAACGCATGGGGTCCGCAGTGTTTTGGTCACCGAGCGCGCGGCGGCTTGGGTTCCGCCGGCGGAGGCCTCGTCGGAGGCTCGGTCGGAGCGGGAATCGGCGGAGGCGGAGTGCGCTCGCCGCTCTGCGGGACCGCTCGGCCAGAGGCTTGGGAAGACGTCCCGGCGCGCGGACGCGGCGGATCGGACTGGGGCGCGCTCGGTGATGGCGCGCGTTCCGGAGCGACGGGCGCGGACGGCGAGCCTTGCTGATCGCGCGCGCCGCGGATGCGTTCGTCGAGCTTTTGACGCGCGGCGCGCAGGCGCTGCGCGGTGACGCTCGGATCGTTGCGTTCGACGTCCTGCGCGCGACGGCGCTGCCCGGAGACCGTGTCGACCGCGACGGGCGGTGCCGCGGGCTCTCCGGTGCCAGACGCGTTCTGGAGGCGCTCCGATAGCGCGATCCGAGCGGCCTGCAGGCGCTCTTCCGCCTCCGCGGCACTCGGCGCGGTGCGCAGTCGCGCACCCGCAGGTCCCTCCGCGGGTGCCGAAGTGCGCGGTCGCGTCGCCTGCGGCGGTTCGACCGGGCCGCGCACCGCGCTGACCAGGCGTTCTCTCGCCGCGCCGCCCGTCGACGGAGACGCGGGGCTGGCGGTCGCCGTCCGTGCGGGCGTCGGCGCGCCGAGCGCGCGCAGCCGGATCGCCTCAGATTCGAGTTCCGGGCTCGCGCGACGACCGGAGCGCGCCAGCACGAGCGGCAGCGCCCCCAGATACTCCTCGGACCGCAACAACCCGTCCGCATCGCGGTCGGCGAGCTTCACGTCGGCGTCGCCGAGCGAGGCGCCCGCGAACTCGCCGGGCTCCAGCACCGCGTCGCGATCCGCGTCCGCCATCGCGAACGCGGCGCGCGCTTCGGCTAAGGTCACGGGCGCGGGCTGCTGCGTCGGCGCGGCGGGACCGGACGCCTGACGCGCGGCGAGCGCGGGGGTCAGCGCGCTCAACGCGAGCGCCGCGCGCACCCAACCCGAAAGTCCAACTCGTTGCGCCGCGTCCATCAAGGGTTCGATCGTAGCGACCGGCATGCCACCTGAAGGCCGGCGAACGCGAACGTGTAAGCGTCCGCGTCGCGCGGGTTAGCACCGAAGATCGATTCGGTGCGCGGAGCGCGCGCGTCCTCCGAGAGGGACAAGCCGCTCGGTTCGTCGCCGGCGCCAGCGACAGGTAGAATGCTCCTCCGCGCGCGGTCGCGTGTCATGAAGCGGGATCTCCTACACCTCGTCATCGGCGTCCTATGTGGCCTGCTTCTGGCCGGGATCCTGCGTTTCGTCCTGCCGGACAGCGGCGACGCCGACGTCGCGCGCTATCGCGAGGTCCGCGACTTCGTCCGCGCGAACTACGTTCGGCCGGTCACAGACCAAGCCCTGCTCGAGTCCGCGCTCCACGGGATGGTCGAGGACCTCGACCGCTACTCGCGGTTCCTCGGCCGGGAGCAGGTCGCGGAGTTCGAGCGCGAGACCGGCGGCCGCTACCGCGGCATCGGCGTCGTGTTCCGCGACCCGCCGCGGGACGGCCAGGTGCTCTTCTGCCTGCCGGACTCCCCCGCCGAGCGCGCCGGGATCCGCGTCGGCGACCGGTTGATCTCGGTCGACGGCGTCCGGCTCGCCGACATGCAGGACGGCGATCTGAGCCGCCGTGTCGCAGCCGCGAGCGACACGTCGATCGACCTGGTGCTCGCGTCGCGCGACGGCGAGGAACGCTCCGTTTCGCTGGAGACGCGGGAGCTCGTCGATCCGACGGTGCGCCACGCGCGCGTGCTCGACTCCGACCGCGGCATCGGATACCTCGCGATCACGTCGTTCAGCCATCAGACGCCCGACGAGTTCGATCGCGCGATCGAGGACGTCACGGCGCAGGGCGCGCGAGCGCTGGTGCTCGACGTCCGAGGCAACCCGGGCGGAGTGCTCTCGTCCGCTGTGCGGGTCGCGAATCGATTCTTGGCCGGCGGCGTGGTCGTCACGACCGAGGGGCGCGCGGAGAGCACCTCTTACGAGGCCGCGCCAGGCGAAGCGCGCTACGCGGACCTGCCGCTGGTGGTGTTGATCGATTCCGACTCCGCGAGCGCGAGCGAGGTGCTCGCCGGCGCGCTGCAGGATCATCGCGCGGCCGTGCTCGTCGGGGCGCCGACCTACGGCAAGGGCATGGTCCAGAAGATCCGCGCATTCGGCGAGCACGACGCGATCGTCAAGTTGACGAGCTCGTACTACTACACGCCGGCGCACCGCAACCTCGAGCGCACGGTCGAGAAAGCCTGGGAGTTCGGCCTGATGCCCGATTTCGCCGTCGACGTGCCGGCGGCCGAGCGCAAGCGCGTGCACACGTTCCTCGCGACCCACACACCTCCGCGGAGCGCACTCGACGAGCTCCGGCGCTGGGAGCAGGAGGATGGCCTCGACCTGATCCCAGAACCGCCTCCGGACGCCGAGCTCGACGCGGCGGTCGCCTTGCTTTCGGGCGAACGTCCCCGTCGGCTCGCGAGCGCGGCGGAGGGCTCCGCGCGGTGAGAGAACTCGTCCTAGGGATCGAATCGTCGTGCGACGAGACCGCGGTCGCCGTCGTGCGCGCCGGCAGGGAGATCCTGTCGTCCGCCGTCGAAAGCCAAGTCCTGGAGCACGCGCGCTACGGCGGTGTCGTGCCCGAGATCGCAGGGCGGTCGCACTTGCGCGTGATCCTGCCGCTGGTCGATCGCGCGCTCGCCGACGCCCGCGTCGACCTCGACGACCTCGGTTGCATCGCGGTCACCAGTCGGCCAGGGTTGATCGGCTCGCTGCTCGTCGGCCTCTCCGCGGCGAAGGGGCTCGCGTTCGCGCGCGGGCTGCCGCTGGTCTGCGTCAACCACATCGAAGCCCACGCCTACGCCGCGACCATGGAAACCGCGGGAGAGCACTATCCGAGCCTCGCGCTGGTCGTCTCGGGCGGTCACACGGCCCTCTACATCGCTCGGTCGCCGTTCGAGCTCGAGCTCGTTTCCCGCACGCTCGACGACGCCGCCGGCGAGGCGTTCGACAAGGTCGCGTACCTGCTCGGCCTCTCGTACCCGGGCGGGCCGTCGATTTCGAAGCTCGCCGCGACCGGCAACGAGCGCGCGTACGAATTCCCGCGCTGCCGACCCAAGCGAGGCAAGCCCGCGTTCTCGTTCAGCGGCCTGAAGACCGCGGTCCTCTACCACCTGCGCGGCCAGGACGCGCTCGCGCCGACTCCCGCTCCCGAAGCGATCCCCGACCGCGCGGACGTCGCGGCGTCGTTCGAGGCGGCGGTCGCGGACTCCCTGGTCGGCCCGACGGTCGCGGCGGCGGTCGAGCTCGGGCTCCCGCGCATCCACGTCGTCGGCGGGGTCGCGTGCAACCGCCGGCTGCGCGACGTGATGCACGCGAAGGCCGCTGAGCACGGCGTCGAGGCGATTTTTCCGTCGCCGGCGTACTGCACCGACAACGCCGCGATGATCGCGGGGCTCGGCTGGCACCTTTGGAAGGCCGGCCGTTTGGCGGGGCTCGAGGCCGATGCCTGCCCCCAGTAGTCTTCCTCTCGGCAGCCTTCCTCTCGGCGACCGCTCTCTCCACCTCGTTCCGCTCGGCGATGTCGCGCTCGGCGGCGTGCAGCTCGGCGACCGCCCTCTCCACCTCATTCCGGTCGTCCGCGTCGCGCTCGGCGATGTCGCGCTCGCCGAACGCGCGCTCGGCGAAGTTCCGCTCGCCGAACCGACGCTCCTCGTGTGTAATCTTCCCCCCGCGTGAACCGGGAACACCTCGCAGAGCTCTTGGCAGCGGTGAAGCGCGGCACCACCTCGATCGACGAGGGCGTGTCGCGGCTGGCGAGCTTTCCGGTGCTCGACCTCGGCCACACACGGCTCGACCTGCACCGCGAGCTGCGCTGCGGCGGACCCGAGGTGGTCTACGGAGCCGGCAAGACACCGGACGAGCTCGTCGAGATCGCCCGCGCGCTGCTCGAACACCACGAGCGAGTGCTGGTTACCCGCGCGACCCCCGAAGGCGGCGCGGCGCTGGTCGCGGCGTTCCCGCGCGGCCGTTGGCACCCGCACTCGCACTGTTTCGTGCTCGACACCCCGCGCGAGGCCGGCTCGGGCTGCGTGCTGGTGATCAGCGCCGGGACTTCCGACGCTCCGGTCGCGGAAGAAGCCACGCTGACCGCGCGCTTCTTCGGCGCGCGCGTCGAAGAGCTCCAAGACGTCGGCGTCGCCGGCGTGCACCGCGTGCTCGCCCAAGTCGACCGACTGCGTGCGGCGCACGCGCTCGTCGTCGTCGCCGGTATGGAAGGCGCGCTCCCGAGCTTGGTCGGCGGCCTCGTCGATCGCCCGGTGATCGCGGTGCCGACCTCGATCGGCTACGGCGCGTCTTTCGGCGGGCTCGCGGCTCTGCTCGGCATGCTCAACTCCTGCGCTGCGGGAGTCACGGTCGTCAACATCGACAACGGCTTCGGCGCAGGCGTCGCCGCGGCCCGCATTCATCAACTCGCGGAGGTTCGCAAGTGAGCTCGGAAGCCAAAGCTTGGATCGCGCTGGAAAACGGCGTCGTGATCGAGGGGCGCTCGGCCGGCGCGAGCGGCGAGAAACGCGGCGACGTGGTGTTCAACACCGCGATGACCGGCTACCAGGAGATCCTCACCGATCCGTCGTACTACGGTCAGATCGTGACGATGACCTACCCGCTGATCGGCAACTACGGAATCGCGCGCGAGGACGACGAGAGCCCGAAGGCGTGGGCCGAAGCGTTCGTGATCAAGGAGATGAGCTCGATCCCGAGCTCCCGCCGCGCCGACCTCTCGCTGCCCGACTGGCTGAAGGAGAAAGGCGTGATCGCGATCGAAGGCGTCGACACGCGGATGGTCACCAAGATGCTGCGCGTCGAAGGTTGCTTGCGTGGCGTGGTGTCGACGATCGACTCCGACGCGAAGTCGCTGGTCGCGAAGGCGAAGAGCGCTCCGTCGACCGACGGACGCGATCTCGCGAGCGAGGTGAGCTGCAAGACGCCGTACCAGTGGAACGCGGGCTACGACACGTCGTATCCGACGCTGGTCGAGGCCGCGCCTCGCGACAGGATTCGCTGCGTCGCGTTCGACTTCGGAGCGAAGAGCAACATCATGCGTTCGCTCGTGCACAGCGGCTTCGACGTCACCGTCGTGCCGTCGACGACCAGCGCGAGCGACGTGCTCGGCATGGATCCGGAAGCGATCTTCCTCTCCAACGGCCCCGGCGATCCCGCGGCGGTGAAGACGGCGATCGCGACGCTCTCGAACTTGATCGACAAGAAGCCGATCTTCGGCATCTGCCTGGGCCACCAGATCCTCTCGATCGTGCTCGGCGCGAAGACGTACAAGCTCCCGTTCGGCCACCACGGCGCCAACCATCCGGTTCGCGACCTGACGACCGGCCGCGTCGAGATCACCTCGCAGAACCATTCGTTCGCCGTCGATCCGAAGTCGATGGGCGACGATCTGGAGCTCACGCACATCAACCTCAACGACCAGACGGTCGAGGGGATGCGCCACAAGAAGCTCCCGGTCTTCTGCGTGCAGTACCACCCCGAAGCAGCGCCAGGTCCGCTCGACAGCGCGCACCTCTTCCAACGCTTCCGCAAGCTAGTGCGCGGCTGAGTTTGCGCGCTCAGGGCACGCGACGAAGTCGCAGGTAGTCGGCGAGGCTGTCGCGGAGCTCCAGGTCGCGGTCCTCGCAACCGACGACCCAGCGACCGTCGAACGACGCCGCGTTTGCTCTCGCCGACGGCCACTCTCCGCCATCGCTCACGAGCTCCCACCGCGGCTGTTCGATGTGGACCGCGAGGTCGAGAATGCCGATCGATCGCTTCGGGTCGCCGTGGAAACGTGTCACGAGCCAGCCGCGCGGCGTGGCGCGGGTGCAGACGAGCTCGTGGTCGGCCGCGATCAGCGGACGCCAGAGGTATGGCCGCGGCGCCGTGTTGCCGATCGTTCCATCTCGATCCGCGTCGAGGTCGCAGAGGACATACTCCAGCGACCTCGACGCGGAAGCGCCCGTGTGACCGCCGATCACCCGGTCGGAGTCCAACGCGGCTGAGCTCTGGAATACGACCCAACGGCCGTCGGCGGAGATCCTGGGTGCCGGACGCGAGCCTTCGAGGAAACGACCATCGCGATCGACCGAGACCAAGAGCGTGCGGCGATTCGAGGCCTCCAGTCGGTCGGTGCCGCGAGGATCGAGATCGGTGACGTAGACCGCGAAGTCCCTCGCTCGCCGCGCGGGATCGAGATTCGTCGCATCGGAGCCGTAGACCACGAAGCGCCCCATCGCGTCGGTCCCGACGGGCTCTCCAAAGCACGCGCCCTGCGGGCCGCGGTCGGCCGGTGTGCCGTCATCGGCGCGGTCGACGAGCTCGGGCGGGCCGGCGACGAGCTCGCCGCTCGCGGCGTCGACGACGAGATCGACCGCGAGTACGTGCTTCGCGCCGAGCACGAAGAGCCGCGGTCGCTCCGGCGCGAACGCGAGCCGTGTGCACTCGTCGACGGCCTCGCCGACGGAGACGGTGTCGATGCGCACCGCGCGGTGCGCGAACGACCCGGGCTCGCCGGGCTTCTCGACAATCTGTGCGACGACCAAGCCGCTCGACTCGTCACCGCTCCGCGCGTCGCGCACGCGGCCAGGGAACGCGAGCAGCCGTCCGTCGCCGCTCTGCGCGAGAGGACCCTCGTACACCGCCTCGACCGCCGAGCCGACCGCCGCTGCACCGGGCATCTTCAGCACGCTCGAACGCCGGAACTGCGTCGAGTCCTCCGTGGCACGATCGCGCTCGGCCCAGACGACGTGCCAGCGCAAACCCCGATCGGTTTCGCGCGTGACCATGACGAACGCCGCCGACTCGCCACGCGCGGCGATCACGGGGCCTTCCAGTCGCTCGACCTCCGGAAGGTCCGCGACCGCCGGTGTAACGAGAGTTCCGAGGGCTCCAACCGCGAGGGAGACGACGCGCCGCATGTTCCGTCTTGCCACGAGCGGCTCGAACGCAACGGTGAGCCGTCGTCGGCGCGGCTGGAGCTCCATCTTCCGTGCGGAATGCCGGAGACCGCGCCGCGGGTCGACTCTGCGGCAGAGGCGGGTCGCGGCGCCCGCTCGCGAGTGCGAGCCGCGCTCCGTGTCCAGCCCACTCGGACAGCGTGGGAGCGGCGCGCGAGGAGCCGGTCGTCGCATCACCGGCTCCTCCGCTCGCACACTCGCCGCATCGCGACATCCCGTTGCCGGTCCCGGTGCTCGTCGTGCTCGTCGTGCTCGTCGTGCTCGTCGTGCTCGCGGTGCTCGCGGTGCTCGTTGTCCTCGTTGTCCTCGTTGTCCTCGTTGTGTTCGTGGTGTTCGTGGTGTTCGTGGCACGAACGCGCGCGCGGAGCGTCGGGGCGATCGCCCGCCACGCTGGATGCCGCACGCGTCGTCGCGCGACGGCGTTCACACGCTCGATATCGGGATAGGGGGCGGTGACTAAGACACCGCACCCCTCCCACACCACCGGACATGCGGGTCCGCATCCGGCGGTTCGGGGAGTTGAGGTCAGGGGCGAGTCGGGGGAGGCCGAGCTCGTCGAAGTAGCGATTGGGAAAGGCGACATGGAGCAGCTGCGTGGAGCTG